>NZ_JAVCWF010000001.1:601929-1203859 GCF_031085375.1 Lactiplantibacillus brownii | reverse complement strand
ATCACTTCCTAAATCATGCCAGATGAACGTTTCAATCGTGTCGACTTGCTGTAAAGTTTATGTATGGCTTGCGTAAAAAGTTGTGTTCATAAACCGTTTTTAGCCAAAAATTAAAGCCTACTCAACATTTTACTGTCAAGCAGGCTTTCAATCTTATTTTCATTTTAAAGGCGGCGCGTTAACCGTGTCCCATGTTTAACAGGTTGATGTTGCTGATCTGTCCGCACAACCAAAACGTCACAAGGGGCATTACGAGTGACATAGGCTGCATTTGACCCAATCAGAAACCGTGAAACCGCATTTAGACCAGTCGCGCCCAAGACGATCAACTCGGTCCCATAACGCGTTGGCAAAGTCGTGGCTAACAAGGTTTTGGAGTTGCCCGAATGCAAATGAACTTGCACATCTGGCACTCCCGCAGCCACTGCAGTGTGCCGTGCTCGCACTAAATTAGCTTTGAGTTTGCCCGTTAGTTCATCTAGCACTTGCGGTGTGGCCGCACCAAATCCCATCGGCCCTTGCGTAATCCCAATAAACTTTTCCGTATTAATGATCGTCACAATATCTAATGTGGCCTTCATTTGACTGGCAAGCGCGATGGCACGTGCTAAAGCCAGTTGCGATTGCGGCGACGTATCAATACCCACGAGTATCTTTTGATAGCCGGTCATGATCAGCATCCCCCTTTTAAATGATCTTACGAGTCGTGTCTATTCCGTAGCGAGAACGGCAATGGATTCACCATAAATCGCCATGGCCGCCATTAAATCAGCCACTGGTTGAAATTCATTGGCTTGGTGCATGGTATCTGCCGTGTGTGGGAACAAGGCGCCAAACGCCACGCCGCGTTTCATCATCCGACCATACGTCCCACCGCCGACAATTTCTGGTTGTGAGGCTTCATCACCAGTTTGACGGCGATAAACAGCCATTAAGTCCTTCACAATTGGATCATCAGGATCAACGTAGTGTGGCACCATGAAGTCGCCCTGACTAACCGTTGCACCAGCGGGTAGTTGTGTCGTCACCCCATTGGTCAAATCAGCTGGTTCGATGCCTTTAGGATAGCGGAAGTTCAAGGTCAACGCCCCACCAGCTTGTTGGTCAAAATGTAATAGCCCGACATTCATAGTCAAATCGCCCATCACATCGTCCTTATAAGCTAAACCAAGTTGCTTAACCCGAGAATCATCATGCAACTTCGTGGCAATAAAGGTTAGGAACGCCTTGGCATCCGCCGCAAACGCGTATTGATTCAAGAAAGTAGCCAAATAAGTTCCGGCATTAATCCCGTTGCGCGGTTCCATCCCATGTGCCGCTTTACCGACAACTGCCAACGTCAAACCTGTCGCAGTTTGGTCACTGACCGTACCAGTCACCGGTTGAGCCGCCAAGAAAGCAGTAAAATCAGCGCTAACTTTTTCAGGATCTGGCACCGTCAATGTGGCCGTGGCCTCGCGTGGCACCATGTTCTCCCGCAAGCCGGAATCAAATGTAGTCAAGACATAGTCGCCTTGCGCTTGCTTTCCAAATTTCACTTGTAGACTGACATTTCCTTTTTCACCATTGATCAATGGGAACTCCGCATCTGGTGAAAAGCCTAACGTAGGGGCGGGTTCTACTTCAAAGTAACGCTTCATGCCCGTCCAATTGCTTTCTTCATCCGTCCCAACGATGAACCGAACTTTCTTATTTAATTTCAAGCCGAGTTCTTTAACCATTTTCAAGCCGTAATAAGCCGCCATACCAGGGCCTTTGTCATCTGAAGCCCCACGCGCATAGAGTTTGCCATCCTTCATAGTTGGTTCAAACGGATCGGTATCCCAACCGTTTCCTGCGGGCATTTCATCAACGTGTGCCAAAACGGCTAACGTTTCATCACCTTCACCGTATTCCGCATAACCAACCAAATTGTCGATGTTTTTAGTTTTAAAGCCGTCCCGTTCAGCAATCGCTAAAAAGGTTGTCAAGGCTTGTTTGGGTCCTGGTCCTAGTGGCGCATCCGCAGTTGCCTGACTGTCATCGCGAAAACTTGGTACTCGTAACATTGTCGTTAAATCAGCTAGATAGTCCGCTTGGTGTTTTGCGGCTTCTGCTTGCCAATCAATTGTCATGTGTGATTCCTCCCAATCGTTTATAGCTTAATTTTAGCATAGGTTTCCATAAGTTAATAATTGGAAGCAACCGCTCTCAAACAATCATGGTATACTCGAAGAAAACAATCGAAAGCTGGTCTTCATTTGCAATCAATCACGACAGAATTAGTTCATCAAACGATTACGCGCCGACCAGCCGAATCGCATAAGGGCACTTACGGGCGGCTCATGTTGATCGGCGGGAATCAAAACTTCGGTGGTGCCATCATTATGGCGGCGACTGCGGCAATCTACAGCGGCGCCGGACTCGTGACGGTCGCGACCGATGCGAGTAACTTTACGAGCCTGCACGCGCAATTACCGGAAGCCATGGTCGTCGACTATCGCCAGACCGCTTATGTCACCCAATTATTACAAACGATGGATGTCATCATCATTGGCCCAGGCTTGGGCACGGACCAGTTAGCGGCAAACTTGCTAACGACGGTGCTGACTCACGTTCAAGCTCATCAGCGACTCGTTATCGACGGCTCTGCGCTAACGTTACTAGCCGCTCGTCAGCAGTCACTGCCGGACGCTCAGATTGTGGTCACCCCACATCAAATGGAATGGCAACGACTGAGTGGGCTAAAAATTGCTGATCAAACGCCAACCGCGAATCGCCAAGCCCAACAACACTTGCACGCCATTGCCGTGGTCAAGGCCCATCATACAACGGTTTACACTAATGACCGTGTTTGGTTTAACCCCGGCGGGACGCCAGCAATGGCGACCGGTGGCATGGGTGATACGCTTGCCGGCATGGTTGGTGGCTTCGCGGCACAATTTCCAGATTTCACCAACGCTATTTTGAGTGCCGTTTATTTGCACAGTGAAGTTGCCGACGACCTTGCGCAATCGCGCTACGTCGTCTTGCCCCATCAGATCAGCGCTGAAATCCCCAAGTACATGCACCGCGCTAGTCTTGCTTAGCACAACCAGATCAAAAAAATCACCTGAAATGAGCTTTTCAGCTTAATTTCAAGTGATTTTTTGATTTAATCGTTAGTTATTGTTTGATCCGCATCTGCTTTGAGTGCGGTCAGTTCATCATCGGTTAACGCGCGATAATTACCGGCTAAAAGCCCTACCGGTAGGGTTAAGGACCCAAACGAAATCCGACGTAATTGAACAACTCGTTCGCCAAGGGTGCCAATCATTCGCTTAACTTGATGATACTTGCCTTCATGAATCTTGATTTGGATCGTCGTAAAGTTTTCGATTTCATGGAAAGCCACAATTTCAGCTTGCGCCGGTTGTAATTGGGTGCCATCCTTTAACGTGATGCCATCATTAAATCCAGCCACTTGCGCTGGCGTAATCTCACCAGTCACTTCGGCTTCATAGACTTTGGTCACGTGATGTGCTGGGGCTAACAAGGCATGTGACAACGCCCCATCATTCGTAATCACTAGCACACCTTCCGTATCTTTATCCAACCGTCCGACCGGGAACAAGTCGTCACGATAATCCGTCGTATTAAATAAATCCAAGACCGTTTTTGCTTGCGCATCGGTCGTCGCCGTAATAACCCCCACTGGCTTGTTCAACACATAATAAAAATATTGTTGATAGCGCACCTGTTGATCATCTAACAAGACCGTATCGCTGCCGGGATTCACTTGTTGCTTACCGGATAGCACCGGCTCACCATTAGTGGTAATATGGCCGTCTTTAATTAAACGCCGGACCTGGGTCCGCGTCCCGACTCGCATCGCATGTAAAAATTTATCAATTCGCATAATTCACCTACTTAATCCGAAGTTTGCGCCGTAACCCAGCTGCTCGCTCACCAATCATCAGATCAGCCAAGCGTGAACGGAGGGCAAAATAAGCATAGACTGCGCCGCCCACGGCAACTGCTAACATCACGATCACAAACGCCTGAGTTTTGCTTTGTTCATTTAATAAGAGATTCAAACCATGCACCACTAAAGCCGCCGAAATATAAGTCAAAATTGAGAAAATCAGAATACGGTTTATTTTTGGCAATAGTTGCACGTAACGGACGCCAAAGTTCACTTCCAGATCGTACAATGCCATAATGCTGGCCACAAGCATCCCAATCGCCGTTGCGACCAATGGCCCCGCCGCTGACAGGAAGTAAATACATGGCCATTGGACCACTAGCTTCACTGCTAAACCAATCAAATAAAACCGAATAATGTCTCGATTACGGGACAAGCCTTGCATCAAGGCCGACGCAACCGTAAACAAGCCCAAGACAATGGCGGTAAATGCCGAAATTTCAAGAATCATGGTACCGGCCTTGCTGTAACCATAAAATAACGTATTCAACGGTTGCGCCACAGCAGCCATGCCGAGTGCTCCCGGAATCATAATGAATAGGAATAAAGTGAACGCATCTTCTAGTTGCTTTCGAATATTACGCCGATTATGTGCCGCCAACGATTCTGATAACAGTGGCACCACCGTCACCGCAATCGCCGAAGCTAACGAAACAATGATCATGACCAATTTGTTGGCATTGAACGCGAACAAGGCGTATAAATCATTGATCACTGCAATCTTCGTATGAAACGTCATCTGCATAATTGGTTGGAAGGTCGCTTGATCTAATAAGTTAAAGACCGTCGTCGCCGTGTCAATCACGATAAACGGTATCGCCTGCACAATGATGTCACGGAACAACTGCCAAACTGGAATCACTAATTTGTCATCACTTTGAGCAGCCAACTGATTTAATTCTGGCCGTTGCCGATAATAATATAGTCCGAGTAACATAAAACTCGCGGCAGCCCCTACAAAGGCCGCAAATGTCGATTGGGTAATGGCGTTGACCCAGTCCCCATTTTGGACACGCATAATAAAGTAAGTCGCGCCCAACATATAAACGACCCGAAAGACCTGTTCCACGAACTGTGAAATGGCGGATGGCGCCATCTGCTGATAGCCTTGGAAAAAGCCACGGGTTAAAGACATTGAGGGAATAATCACTAGCGCAATCGCTAAAGCCCGTAAAACGGGAATCACATTAGGATCGCCGCCACCGAAAATGAACCCAATCGGCTTAGCGCCAAACCACAAAATACAGCCACTAAGAATACCGAGAGCCGTTGTCAACAATAACCCCCGTTTGAAGAGCCGTTGACCAACCCCATATTCATTAATCGCATTATATTCAGAAATTTGTTTCGAAATGGCCGACGGAATCCCGCCAATCGCCACTAATAGAAAGAAACTGTAGATATTGTAGCCCTTCGCATACAGCGCGTTCCCCTGTTGCGAATGGCTGCCCAGCCAAATGACCCAGGGAATTATATAAACAGCTCCCAGAATTCGTGAAAATAGACTCCCAGCCGTCATCCAAGCGGAACCTTGCACCATTTTTTTATGGGCATCCGCTTCAGAATTAACATGGGTCTGCTGTGGCTGCTTAGCCTTTGGTTCCTCAGACATTGTCCCGTACCTACTTTCTTAGTTCAATCTTAACCATTTTAGAGGAAATAGCGGTAAGTTGCAATTCAATTTCAACCTTCTAGGTGAGTTTAAACTAACCTTAAGCAACCAACGCTTCCCCACTCAAAAAAACACCCTATCATCACAATATAACGTGATGACAAGGTGTTCCAATCAATTGCGCTTAATTGGCAACGATATTAACTAATTTACCAGGAATCGCAATAACTTTCCGGACCGTTTTACCAGCCGTAAATTCTTGCACTTTTTCGTCAGCTAACGCTAACTTTTCAAGTTCATCCTTAGTAGTGTCCTTAGAAACTTCAGCGTGTGAACGCACTTTACCATTGACTTGTAAGACGATTTGAACCGTATCTTCAACCAGCTTTGATTCATCATAAGTTGGCCAAGTTGCATACGTGATGGTCTTATCGTGGCCTAATAATGACCAGAGTTCCTCGGATAAATGTGGTGTGATTGGTGCTAACAATTTAACCAAGCCTTCAATATAGACAATCGGTAGATCGTCGACTTTATACGCTTCATTCACGAAAACCATCATTTGTGAGATGGCGATGTTAAAGCGCATTGCTTCGTAATCTTCGCTGACTTTTTTAACTGTTTCGTTGTAAATTTTCGTCAACTTACCGTCATTAATCGTTGTGACCCGATCACGAACATGATTATTTTCATCAATAATCAAACGCCAAACCCGTTCGATCCACTTATTGGCACCATGCAAGCCATCGGTACTCCAAGGAATGGACGCTTCGAGTGGTCCCATGAACATTTCGTACAACCGGAGCGTGTCAGCCCCATATTGTTCGACAATATCATCTGGGTTAACCACATTACCACGCGACTTCGACATCTTTTCGTGATTGTCGCCTAAGATCATCCCTTGATTAACCAACTTCTGGAAAGGTTCTTTGGTTGGCACTGCACCGATATCGTACAAGAACTTGTGCCAGAAACGAGCATACAACAAATGCAAGACTGCGTGTTCGGCACCACCGACATATAAGTCGACTGGTGACCAGTATTCCAACTTCTTGTAGTCTGCAAGTGCATCTGGATTATGTGGATCAACGTAACGCAAGAAGTACCATGAACTCCCAGCCCATTGTGGCATCGTGTTGGTTTCGCGTTTACCTTTACGACCATTTTTATCAACCACATTCACCCAATCATCAATATTGGCTAACGGACTTTCGCCGGTCCCAGAAGGTTCCAAATTCTTCGTGGCAGGCAGGCGTAATGGCAATTCGTCTTCTGGCACTAAGGTCGTTTCGCCATCTTCCCAATGGATCACAGGAATTGGTTCGCCCCAATAACGTTGCCGTGAGAAGATCCAGTCACGTAACCGGTAATTGACTTTCTTTTCACCACAATCATGTTCAACTAACCAGTCGATCATTTTATCAATGGCTGGTTGCTTTTGTAAGCCGTCTACCAAACCAGAATTAATGTGTTCGCCGTCGCCGGTATAGGCTTGCGCGTCATAATCATTCTCACCAGCAATCACTGGTTTGATTGGTAAATCGAACTTCTTTGCGAATTCATAATCACGATCATCATGTGCCGGTACAGCCATGATGGCCCCGGTCCCATATGAGGCAAGGACATAGTCGGCAATCCAGATTGGTAATTTTTCACCATTAACTGGGTCAATCCCATAACTCCCGGTGAAGACCCCGGTCTTATCTTTATTCAAATCGGTCCGTTCGAGATCAGACTTGCTGGCAATCTTAGCTTTATAGGCTTTAATCGCTGCGGCTTGTTCTGGTGTCGTTAAGGCGTCCACTAAGTCATGCTCAGGTGCTAAGACCATATAAGTGGCACCATACAGCGTATCTGGACGGGTTGAAAAGACTTCGATCGACTTATCTTCTTGACCAGCAACCTTAAACCGAATAGCGGCACCAATTGACCGGCCAATCCAATTACGTTGTTGTTCTTTGATATTTTCTGGCCAATCAATGTCATCTAAGTCATCAATTAACCGGTCCGCATAAGCAGTGATTTTCAAACTCCATTGCTTCATTGGCACGCGGTAAACATCATAACCCCCACGTTCCGTCTTCCCATCAATAACTTCTTCGTTAGAGACCACGGTGCCGCCCATCATATCTGGTGCCCAATTAACGAGCGTTTCAGATTCGTAAGCTAAGCCTTTTTTGTAAAGTTGTTCAAAGATCCATTGCGTCCATTTATAGTAACTTGGATCAGTGGTGTTTACTTCACGATCCCAGTCGTATGAAAAACCAAGTGACCGAATTTGTCGCTTAAAGTTTTTAATATTTTTAGCAGTGAAATCTTTCGGGTTATGCCCTGTCTTTAAAGCATATTGTTCTGCGGGTAAACCGAACGCATCCCAACCCATTGGATGGAGGACGTTAAACCCTTGCATCCGTTTCATCCGTGACATAATATCTGTGGCGGTATATCCCTCGGGATGACCAACGTGTAGTCCTTGCCCAGATGGATATGGGAACATATCTAAGGCGTAATATTTTTTCTTGTCCGTTTGATCTAAAGCTTTGAAAGTTTTGTTTTCCTTCCAATAATGTTGCCATTTGTGTTCAATGACTTTATGGTTATATGCCATAGTGGTGCCCCTTTCTTCTGCTATGTAACCTAGCAAATACGACTTTAACTTGAACGACCTTTGTGCTTGAGTTTGGTTGATTTTGGAGGGACGCTGAACATGTTCGCTTAGCCTGAGCTTGCTACCTTGATAGCCGAAACGTGTTCGCTAAGCCTGCGAGTTCCGCTTGCTACACTAATGACCGAATGCTAAAACCGCATTAGGTCATTAGCTAGGCAATGCTCACCAGCAACCCGGCTTAGCGAACACTCTACAAAAAAAGCCCCATAAGCAAAAAGCGCTTATAGGACGAAACAAGGTTCCGCGGTACCACCTATGATTCCACGTCTAGCGTGGCCTCTTGAGATTCTTAACGCGAAACCACGTCCGTGCCTACAAGTAAACTTTCAGCCGGAAAACTCGAAGGTGAGTTCGGTCACGATGAATCCTCGTTTGCAACACCCACGGGGTTTCTGTAAAACATCGCGACCTACTAGTCCTTGTCAGAGTCGTAAGTTATTGATACTCATACTAGCAAACCCTCGTCCCTTTTTCAAGGGGTAACGACCTGCAAACCGGTCATTTTAGTTATGAATGATTAATCTATTTATAAAACATGCTATAATAATCGAAGAAAATTTTTTATCGGAGGAATCGCAATGACTTTCACAACCTGGCGCCGACGAGATATTGGCATGCTTATTTTAGCTTTGGCCTGGTTGGGCTGGAGCATAGCGGTGTGGCAGCAAGCGGCGGTTATCACCTGGTTTGATCAGGCTATCGCTTTACCATTACATCATAGTCCACAATGGTTTCAAACCGCGATGGTCAGTTATACGCACTTTGGTGACCCCCGCAACATTACCATGATCACAACGATGATTGGCGTACTCTTGATCCTTAGCCGTGAGAGTAAAGCGGCCGTTTTCTTCTGGATCAATACTTGGATCTTAGCCGGTTATGGGAATTATTTCGTTAAACAGCTGATACAGCGCCCCCGGCCTACTGCTTGGCGGTTAGTCCAAATTGGTGGCTACAGCTATCCTAGTGGACATTCCACTACAACCACCGTCCTGGTTGGTAGCCTATTAGTCATTGCCTATGACCTACTCAAAAGTCGCCAGCTCAAACGTTGGTTATTTGGACTCGGAGTCGCTATAATTTTATTGATGATGATCAGCCGCATTGTCGTCGGCGTCCACTATCCAAGCGACACCGTTGGCGGCTTAATGCTCGGCACTTGTTTAACTTATCTCAGTCTACGTGTCAGCCAAGGCCATCGTCGCGGTAATTTCAAATTTAAAACACACCACCAATCATGAATTTAATCAGTCAAGGGAGGGACCTCAAATCCAACTCAGTTCAGCATTAACTTTCAGTCATGCTTTGATGAATCAAGTCGTTGATCCAGGCGATACCGTCATTGATGCCACCGTGGGTAACGGTCACGATACCGTCTATTTAGCCAAATTAGTTGGACCACGTGGCTTAGTTTATGGTTTTGACATCCAACAAATGGCGATTGAGAACACCACGGCTGCACTCAAAGCAGAACAACTGGAACGCCAGGTCACCCTGACCCACGCCGGTCACGAAACCATTGACGAATTGATTGCAGCTAAACAGCCCATCAAATGTGCCATTTTTAATTTAGGCTATTTACCTGGTGGCGATAAAAATATTATCACCAAACCAGCGACAACCTTGACCGCGATTCAAAGCATTCAGAAGCGCCTAACGACAAACGGCCTCATTATCTTACTCGTTTACGCAGGCCATCCTGGTGGGAAACAAGAGGCACAGGCCGTGACTGACTATGCCCGCCAGTTAGATCAACATCAATTTCAAGTTTTACATTACGGCTTTATGAACCAGATTCACTTTCCACCAGAATTGATTGCTATTCAAAAACGTTAAAAAAGTAGCTGAGTTACCAAACCGGGTAACCCAACTACTTTTTTGACTGACGACTTAAATTCAAGTCACAAAAGACTTTGATGTAACCAAGCAAAGCCTTTCATCCCAGATGCTTTCCTTATTTCAACCAATTAATTAAAGCCGTACTAATTTGTCGTTGCTGACTGGCACGGGTGATGGTGGCTTGGTGGTCACCTTTTTGATGCCCATAACTCCCGAAACCACCATGATTGCCGCCTCTAATCGTTAGATACTGTGTCTTTTTCGGTAAGTAACGCCGATTCTCACGATAATGTTGCCAATTTAAGACACCATCACGCGACGCCGTGATTGAGAGGACCCGCAATGAACTTGATTGCAAACTGCCCTTTTTATCCGGATAGCTCGCCAAATAATAAACACCTTTCAACCCAGTAGTTTGATGTTTTGCCGCATAACGACTCGCCATCACACCTCCAAGTGAATGACCACCAATGACGTAATTCTGACGCGCGGCTTTGGGGACCATCTCAGCACGGTTTCCAGCTAGGACAGCCAAATCCAAAGGAAAATGCATGACATAGACTGAATGCCCCTGTTCCGCTAATTGTGCCGCCCAAATACTGTAGCTGGCCGGATCAACTAACGCCCCAGGGTAAAAGACGATCGCTGTTTTAGCCGGATCGCCTTTAAAGTAAGTGTAATCGTGCGTCGTCTTAGTCGCTTGGCGGGCAATTTTAGCGGCCGTTGCTGACGGCGCATACGTTTTTGTTTGCACCAGGCCAATCGCTACTAGCAATCCCAACACTAGCACCGCAAGACTGATGCCTAAAATCTTAAATCGTTTTTTCATAGACTATTCTCGCTTCAATCGTTCCGCATGTTGTGCGGCAGTCATCTGTTTGCCACGATCAAAACTATTCACGATAAACGCGAAGATGATCAAGGCCAACCCGATTAAATAAACCCAGTGTAAACCGGTATATAAAATGCCGCGCAATGTTGGTAATAATTTGGCTGGCAATTCTGTGGCAGTTTGTGGATTAATCAATTTATTCATCATCGCCATGTTCGTTCCGGGATGCTGTGAGATACCACGATTCATTCCGACATTTAAGGCGATCCCAAAGATTGAGATCATCAAAGTCTGACCAATCGTCCGACTTAGGGTATTAAACGAGGTCGCCACACCAACATTTTTGGGTGAAACAAGATGTTGTGACGTGACAGTTGTCGCCGTAATGGTAATCCCAAAACCGATCCCACCGACCGCTGTGATGGCAAAGAACCAAATAAACGGCGTTGAGACTGGAATCAAGGCTAAACAAACACCCGTTACCAGAATGAAAACCAAGCTCAGATAGAGAATTCGTCGTGGTGCCCATTTTGCTAATAAGCGACCCGTGACAAATGACCCAATAATCCACATTAAAGAACTTGGGGTAACGGCAAAACCGGCTAAGGAAGCTGGGACACCAAGAATCCCCTGTGTCCAAGTTGGAATATAAACTTCTACCGCCATCAAGAAACCACTAATCAAGGCGGCGACGGCATTTTGAATCACGAAGGTGTGATTCTTAAACAATTGCAACGAAATAACGGGTTCTGGCGTATGACTTTCGCGCCGAATGAACAGCCACAAGCTTAGACCACTCACGACCCAAGCAATGATAACCGCGGCCCAACTGATGGTTGCATTACCCAATAATTGGAAGCTCAGCATTAAGCAGAGCAAAAATAGCATTAACCAAAAACTCCCAAGGTAATCCACTTTGACATTATTATGCCGTTTAGGTTCTCGTAAATAAAATTGGAATAAAAATAAGGTAATCAAACCAACTGGCACGTTAATAAAGAAGATCCAGTGCCAACTCAATTTATCAACGATTAACCCACCAATCAATGGGGCTAAAACCGAAGCAATACCCCAAGCAGAACTGTTAAAACCCAACACTTTTGCGCGGCGTTCAAAGGAATAAATATCCGCAATGATCGTCATTGAAACTGGCATTAATGCGCCCGCACCGATACCTTGGACGGCGCGCCAGAAGATCAATACTGGCATCGAGTCTGATAAGCCACTCATCATTGACCCTACGATGAAAATTATTAGCCCCGCTTGCATCACTGGCTTGCGACCAACCAAATCGGTTAGCTTACCATAAATTGGCGTCATCATGGCATTGGTCAACAAATAAATTGAAAAGACCCAATTCATCAAGGCCACGCCATGGAGATCCCCGACAATCGTTGGTAACGCCGTTGACACAATAGTTCCTTCAATGGCGCTCATAAATGTCGCAACGTAGATGGCAATGGTTACCGCCACCACGTTCGTTTTACGTTGTTGCATAGTTGCTTCCTCTCTCTGTTTACATTTGTTACATACATGTTGCTGTGATACGGCGACTTTGATCCATTTAATTTGCCGCTCTGGTTGGTCTGGACTGATGCTGGAACGTGGTGGCCACGTTTGTGAGCCAGAGTGCGGTCTCACAAGCCGGGCTTTCTCTACGCTGGCAAATTCACCAGCCAAGAGAAATTTCACCACTGAGCATCATCCAGCCCGCCCCGCGCTAATCAGCGACCTTAGTGTTGGCGTGAACCAATTCCGTATCTTGATCAGCTTAAAACACCCCGCCGACTAATTTTTTAGGCTGCATCGCTTACGACAAGTTCTGGTCAACGGAGACTGACCATTAATCAACTATTTAGAATTAGATTAAGCGCCGCTTTCAAGTTCTCGGAATCGCTTAATGACAAGTTATTGTAATAGACAACACTATTAGTTTGATAGCGTTTTGTAACTTTAGCGGTTCTAAACTGAATAGTCGAAACGTGTTCGGCACAACTGCGCCCTCCGCTTGCTACACCAAGGACACAATGCACAAAACGCATTTTGTCCTTGCTTAGGCAATGCTTAGGAGCAACCCGTTGCGCCAAACACTCTAGGCCGCAAAAAAAGCGGCCCTTATAAAAAGGTCGCTTTTAGCGTCGAGTACCTACAGACCGTGATAGCCCGTAAGCTCGTCACGTTTATTTATTAAGTTCAACTTCACTGAATTCAGCTTGTAAGGCATCAACTTTATCCGTGTGTTCCCATGGTAAGTCAATGTCTGTTCGACCAAAATGACCATACGCCGCCGTTTGACGGTAAATTGGACGTTGTAAGTCCAACATCTTAATAATGCCGGCTGGACGCAGATCAAAGTTTTTACGGATAGCCGCAATTAAAGCTTCTTCACTGACCTTACCAGTCCCTGCCGTATCAACCGCGATTGATACGGGTTCCGCAACACCAATGGCGTAAGCTAATTGGACTTCAACCCGATCAGCTAACTTGGCAGCCACAATGTTTTTGGCAATGTAACGTGCGGCATAACTGGCTGAACGGTCGACCTTGGTCGCATCCTTACCAGAAAATGCCCCGCCACCATGATGGGCAAAACCACCATAGGTATCCACGATAACTTTTCGACCAGTTAAACCGGCATCCCCTTGTGGCCCACCGATGACGAAACGACCGGTTGGGTTAACCAAGTATTTCGTCTTCGCATCCAACAAACTGGCTGGGATAACTGCTTTGATGACTTGATCGATCACCGTTTGACGGATGGTCGCTAAATCAACATCAGGATCATGCTGGGTTGATAACACAACCGTATCCACACGTTGTGGTTGGTTTTGTTCATCATATTCCACCGTCACTTGGGCTTTAGCATCAGGCCGTAACCATTTGATGGTCCCGTTCTTACGCAACTCAGCAATCTTACGCATCAAACGATGGCTCAATGCAATGGGTAGTGGCATGAGTTCGGGCGTTTCGTTAATGGCATAGCCAAACATCATCCCTTGATCGCCAGCACCAATCTTATCCAATGGATCCTCGTCACCTTCACGGGTTTCCAAGGAATCATCGACCCCTTGCGCGATATCAGGTGATTGTTCGTCCAATGAAACCAAAACGGCACAGTTGTCACCGTCGAAGCCATATTGGCCATCAACATAGCCAATTGACTTGATCGTGTCACGCACGACCTTTTGAATATCTACGTAGGCTTTGGTCGATACTTCACCAAAGACGAGCACTAATCCCGTTGTCACAGAAGTTTCAACGGCAACCCGGGCTTGCGGGTCTTGTTCCAACATAGCATCTAGAATAGCGTCACTGATTTGATCCGCGATTTTATCAGGATGGCCCTCAGAAACGGATTCAGATGTAAATAGGTGTCTTTCACTCACTTTAAAATTCCCCCTTGAAAAATTTCGGTTACAAGGCATCTAAGAGTGTAAAAAACGGCGGGTTGCTAGCGAGTATAGCCTAGCTTAGTTGCTGATGCGGTTTTAAGCATCCGTGACTAAGCGTAGCTAAACGGAGCTCGCAGCCGTTTTTTGCACGTTTCAACCCTCGTCGAAACGTGCCTCTTATCCTTTCGGGAACTGCTCATAACTATACCAGCCTATCACAATCATCATTTTTTTTAAAGAATCTTATCAAATTATTGACTGCTTGACCGTCTATCGGTAGGATTGAAATAAACCTTATCAGAAAGATGTTGCCGTATGATTCGAATTGGAAAAATTAAATTAAAACGTGATTATGTCCATCTGGCCCTGTTTACCATTATCCAGAGCATCATCAGTTGGTGGGCCGCACTCGATTATGGTCGCTCGTTTCAAACGGCTAAGTTTTCTGCGGCCCAGTTACCGTTGATCGGCTATACCTTAGCCATTTCCGCAACTATTTTTATTATCTTGGATCGCCGCATCCCCGCTCAGTGGAGTTTGATTGCCATTGGGGTCTCGGTCGCGTTTGCCTTCACAAATATCATCGCCAGCGAGTCCGAACTCTTATATTTGTTATTGACTTGTAGCGTCTGGTTGTTCGTCATGGCAATCCCACGTTTCGGCATGCAAAATTATTTTGGCTTGGTCGTTTTTAGTCTCGTCATGTCGTATACGATTCCAGTTGCCGTTTTTTACTTACAAAATGAGTACTTATCGACGACCTTTTTATGGAAGTTATTGCCGTTAGTTGCCAGTTATGTTTTCCTGTATGTCCCAACCTTTAGCAAGCAACGACAAATTAACCAGCTGATTTCTGCCATTACTGGCGCCATCTTGGTCATAACAATCTTTTTACAGCCCATCACTTGGCAAACGATTACTGCAATTATCATCACGATCGCCGTCTGGTTTAGCCAACAGTCCTTTGGGCGCTTGCGCTTACATTTGATGATCAATACTGGCATTCAATTAATTTTAATGTTCTTACTTTATTAGCCAAAAAGCGTCTGGTTTTTCTCCCAGACGCTTTTGTTAGTCCTGATAATTATATCGCAACGTGGAACAAGCGGCCGTCATTGCCGCTTGCCCACGTTTTTTTATCGTGAAAGTAAACGATGGACTGTTGCAATATCACTCGGTGTCGTACGACAACACCCACCGATAATTTGTGCCCCGGCCGCTAACCACTTGGGAACAAAGCTATCAAAAGTATGACTTAGATTCGTGGCCTGCCAAGTCTTAGTCACTGGATCATACTCATCCCCTGAATTGGGATAAACGATTAAGGGAATCGTCACCGCGGCCCTTAAAATGGTTAATGCTGGTTCAATATTTTCTAGACTGGTACAGTTGACCCCCACGGCCACAACCCGTGGCTGGACGGCAACCCATTTGGCAGCAACGGCTAAAGAGGTCCCATCACATAAAGTTGCTGGATCTTTCAGACTAAAACTGACCCAATAATCTTGAGTTGGAAATTCAGTCGTCACTAGTGAAACTAACGCTTGAACTTCCTCAAAATTAGGCATCGTTTCTAACGCCAAAACATCGACACCCATCCCAGTCACTAATTGGAGACGTTCGCGGTGAAAGGCTTGATACGCTGTTTTGCTCAGTTGATAAGCACCGGTATATTCGCTGCCATCCGCCAAATAGGCGCCGTATGGTCCAATACTCCCTGCCACTAAGCCTGTAAAGTCGGCATGTTGGGCCGCATAATCGTCCCGTGCCTGTTTGGCAATTTGCACGGCTTGTTGGGTTAACTTACGAGCCGATTCAGCGGTAAGGCCGGCAGTCACAAAAGCTGGTACATTAGCTTGGTAGGTGTTGGTTGTCGCCAATTGCGCCCCGGCTGCAAAATAACTTTGATGGACCGCATAAATGGCAGCCGCATGATCGATCATCGCTGTAGCTGACCATAAAGCACTGTCAGTATCCACCCCACGTTTTTCTAATTCCGTTGCCATCGCACCATCCGAGACGACCGGGCCGCGCTGTAATAACGTTTTCATTGATGAAACTTGCATAATCAGTTTCCTTTCCATGCTTAGATTATGATTATCTCATCTTATTCTAATTAATCCAAGTCTGCAAGGAGTTCTTTTCATGTCAAAACAAACACATTTGAACCGACAAATGGAATCGCGACACGTCTTGATGATTTCACTTGGTGGCGTGATTGGGACCGGGCTGTTTCTAAGTTCAGGCTATACCATTCACCAAGCTGGTCCAGTCGGGACTTTATTGGCCTATACGATTGGGGCTATTCTGGTCTACCTCGTCATGTTGTGCCTTGGTGAGCTCGCCGTCGCCATGCCCTATACAGGGGCTTTTCACGTTTATGCCAAAAAATATATTGGTCCAGGGACCGGCTTTACGGTCGCCATTTTATATTGGCTCACCTGGACAATTGCCCTAGGTTCCGAGTTCACCGCAGCTGGCCTGATTATGCAAACCTGGTTTCCACACAGTCCAACTTGGCTCTGGAGTCTCCTCTTCATGGTCGTTATTTTCACCGTCAATGCGATGTCCGTCCGCTGGTTCGCTGAAGCGGAATTTTGGTTTGCCAGCATCAAAGTAGTTGCAATTATCGCGTTTATTGTACTTGGCAGTTTAGCAATTGTCGGCTGGTTACCTTTGCATGGGCAGTCAACCGCACCTTTATTATCTAATTACACGAAAAATGGTTGGTTTCCGAATGGCTTTGGTGGCGTTTTTACCACCATGCTGACGGTTAACTTCGCGTTTTCTGGGACTGAACTAATCGGCATCACGGCTGGTGAAACGAAAGATCCAGCGCATACGATTCCCACCGCGATTCGAACGACACTTTGGCGACTAATCATTTTCTTCGTGGGGAGTATGTTTGTGATGGCGGCCTTAATTCCCTATCAACAAGCTGGGGTGACCCAAAGTCCGTTCGTCCTTGTTTTCAAAGAAATGGGCATTCCTTATGCCGCTGACATCATGAACTTTGTCGTCTTGACCGCCATCATGTCTGCCGCCAATTCTGGACTCTACGCTTCAACACGGATGTTATGGTCGCTGGCAAATGAAGGCACGATTCCCAAGATTTTCAAACGAACCACTAAACGAGAAGTTCCGTTAGTTGCCCTCATTACCAGTATGCTCGGCGGTATTTTGGCCTTATTATCCAGTGTTTACGCTGCCGGCTCGGTCTACTTGGTCTTGGTTTCTATTTCTGGGTTAGCCGTGGTCATCGTGTGGATGGCGATTGCCCTGTCAGAACTCAATTTCCGCAAAGCTTACCTTAAAAGTGGTAAAAAGCTCGCTGACCTAACTTACAAAACACCCGGTTATCCGGTTGTACCTTGGCTCGCTTTCATTTTGAGTGGTCTCTCTTGTCTACTGATCTGGTTTGATCCCAATCAACGTATTGCGCTCTATTATACCGTCCCATTCGTGTTAATTTGTTACCTTGGTTACTATGTAAGTCAAAAACTCAAATCACATAAAGAGGGCTAATTATGGAAACTATTAGTAAGAATACTGCTGAGTTATTGGTTGACTGTTTAGAAAATGAAGGAGTGAAGTACGTTTTTGGTATTCCTGGCGAAGAAAATATTCATCTCGTCGATGCCATCAATCACTCTGAAAAAATTACTTTTATTCTCACGCGCCATGAACAAGGCGCCTCATTTATGGCTAGCGTTTATGGTCGACTCACGGGAAATCCTGGTGTCTGCGTGGCTACTCTGGGTCCGGGTGCCATTAACTTGTTATTAGGCGTTGCCGATGCTGAAACGAATTCCACCCCGCTCGTTGCCATCAGCGCTCAAGGTGGGTTGGATCGACTCCACAAGGAATCCCATCAAGTCATTGACCTCGTTTCCATGTTCAAGCCGGTGACCCAATACGCACGGATGGTCCTCACCACTCGTGCAGTGCCAGAAATGGTTCGTAAAGCTTTCTCCATTTCAAAACGTGACAAACCTGGGGCCACGTACCTATCGATCCCGCAAGATGTCGAAGTAGCACCTGCTGATCCGACTAGTCGACCGCTGCCGATTGCGCCAATTTCGGTTACCCAACCAACGGCTAGTGATATCGACCGGGCTGTCAAACTCATCGCGGCGGCCAAGCACCCCATCATTTTGGCGGGTGATGGCGTCACTTGGAAGCACGCTG
Organism: Lactiplantibacillus brownii; assembly: GCF_031085375.1. NCBI lineage: Bacteria > Bacillati > Bacillota > Bacilli > Lactobacillales > Lactobacillaceae > Lactiplantibacillus > Lactiplantibacillus brownii. Next base: position 1,185,385 of record NZ_JAVCWF010000001.1, on the reverse strand, counting down.
AACAATATGTCCAACAACTTAGCGAGCTATTAAATATTCCGGTTGCCACGACTTTCATGAGTAAGGGCGTCCTCTCTGATCGCCATAAGAATGCCTTAGGCGTCGTCGGTTTTATGCGTAAAGATTACGAGAACTTTGCCTTCGAAGAATCCGATTTGATTATCGCAATTGGTTTTTCCATCCAGCAGTTTGATCCCAAAAAGATCAATCCGCGGGGCGATAAAAAAATCATTCATATCAATATGTTTCGTCAGGACACGGATAGTCACTACGATGTGACGTTGAATATCATCGCCAATATCCGCCCAAGCTTGGCTGCCTTAATTCAAGCCTTACAGGAACAAGATATTCATTTTGATCATCGTAAACCACTGATTCGTGAAATGATTCAAAAAGAATTGGCCACCGGTGCTAAGAGTGACGCGATTCCAATGCTGCCACAAAAAATAGTCAATGATACGCGTGCCGTTTTAGCAGACGATGACATCGTCTTGGTTGATACGGGAGCAGTGAAGATGTGGATGGCGCGACTTTATCAGACCTACCTGCCAAATACTTGTTTGATTGATAACGGTCTCTCCACAATGGCTTGGACGTTACCTGGCGCACTCGGTGCCAAATTGGCTTATCCTGACCGAACCGTGGTCGCAGTTATGGGTGACGGCAGTTTCATGATGAATTCACAAGAGATCGAAACCGCCATCCGTGAAAAGCTACATTTGGTCATCGTCATTTGGGAGGATGCTTCGTACGGCCTCATCAAATGGAAGATGGATATGGAATTGCAGCACCACGATGAAGTCGATTTTAATAATCCCGACTTTGTCAAATACGCCGAAAGTTTCGGTGCAGTGGGTTATCGTGTTGAACACGCCGCCGACTTTAAACAGATGTTGGCGACGGCGGTCGCTGCCAAGACTGGTGTGCATATCATCACGGTTCCGGTTGATTATCGTGAAAATTTGAAACTCATCAAAAAGCTGGGTAATACCACGATTCGCCTTTAGTTCGCAATTTCGTCACCAGCCTTAAAAATGATCGAGACGGCCTTGAGTTGGCCCACTCGATCATTTTTTAGTCCGACAAACTGAATTTTTGTTATCCTAACCAACTAAGCTAGCAGTTATCACCTGATAACCGTTGCCAGTCGTCACCTTTCACCCACTTAATAAAAATAATTATGCTATGATAAAAGCGAGTAAATTTTTGGGAGGGATTGCAATGGAAAAGGGTTTATTATTAGTCAATCTTGGTTCGCCGGCAACACCCGAAACTGCGGATGTGAAGCAATATTTGAAAGTATTCTTGAGTGACCCCAGCGTGATCGAAATGCCGGCCGCGCTTTGGCAACCCCTGCTACGAGGGATTATTTTACCATTACGGGCTTGGCGTTCGGCGACTTTTTATCGCGACAGTTGGTTGCCCGCTGGTTCGCCATTAATTGTCCATACGCAAGCGATTCGTGACCTAGTCCAAGCCGACCTGCCCGATTTTGATGTACGCCTTGCCATGACTTATGGTCAGCCCAACATTGCCACAACCTTGAAATCAATGGCCGCCGCTGGTTGTCAACAAACGATTGTCTTGCCGCTTTTCCCACAATTCACTCAAAGTACGCATCAAGGTATCATTAGCCAAGCCGAAGCAGCCGGCGTCCCCATCACCATTATTAAACATTTTTATGAAGAGCCCGTTTATTTGCAGTTGCTAGCTCACAAAGTGTGGCAGGCTTATCAACAACATCATTATGATGCGGTTATTTTTAGCTACCATAGTATCCCAACCGCAATGGTCCGCCATGGCGATCCGTATCAACAAGAATGTCTCGCCACCACGGCCAAAACTTGCGCCCTTTTACCGGACTTACCAGCAGATAAAGTGATCACCGCTTATCAATCCAAATTTGGCCCAATGCCGTGGCTAAAGCCTTATTTAAAAAATGAATTAATGCAACTGGTCGAACTTGGTAAACGTGACGTTCTCATTGTGACCCCTTCATTTGTGGTGGACTGTTTGGAAACCATTGAGGAAGACTATGTTCAAAATTATCAGACCTTTAAAGCTACCGGCGGCGATCGTTTTGACCTCGTTTCACCAATGAACGCTGATCCTAAATTCAGCCAATTTTTAGCCGACTTAGCACGGCGTTGGTGGGAGGCGCAATCGCAACATGTCGAAACCAACTGAAAAAAGTCTTGCGGAAATTAATCAGAGTGTTGCCGTACCAGACGTTTATCAAACCGCTTTTTGGCAAAAGTTTCTTGCCTATAGTGGTCCGGGAGCGCTAGTTGCCGTGGGTTATATGGACCCAGGCAACTGGTTGACCTCGTTAGCCGGTGGCGGTCAATTTCAATATCGACTGCTGTCCGTGCTGGCGTTAGCCATCATCGTCGCCATGTTTATGCAGGCACTTGCCATTAAATTAGGCGTGGTGGCCCGACAAGATTTAGCGCAAGCAATCGCCAGCCACTTGCCAAAACCGATTCGTTACGCTGCCTGGATCTTAAATGAAATTGCCATGATGGCCACCGATTTAACTGGCGTGATTGGGACCGCCATTGCGCTAAAGTTATTGATTGGTTTACCACTGTTATTCGGCATCCTACTCACCATTGGCGATGTCCTGATTGTCCTGGTGTTTTTACGATTTGGCATTCGCCGTATTGAATTTATTGTACTCGCAGCCATCCTGACCGTTGGCATTATTTTCGGGATCGAAGTCAGCCGAGCACACGTGGCAGCTGGCGCAGTTGCCACCGGATTACTTCCAAGTTCCCTCATTTTTAAAAACCATCAAGCCTTGATTTTAAGCCTAGGCATCTTAGGGGCGACCATCATGCCGCATAATTTGTACTTGCACTCGTCCCTAGCTCAGAGTCGCCGTTACGATACCCATAATCCAGCCCAAGTTCAAGAAGCATTACGCTTTGCCAACTGGGATTCGACGGTGCACCTGATTGCCGCCTTCTTAATCAATGCCTTATTATTGATTCTTGGTGGCGCCTTGTTTTTCGGTCAGACGTCACATCTTGCCAGTCTTGAAGCTGTGTTCAACGGGCTAAAGAATCCAGCCATGGTAGGTCATTTAGCCAGCTCGCTGATGAGCGGCCTCTTTGCCTTTGCCCTACTCATTACTGGTCTGATTTCTTCAATTACCAGTACCCTAGCCGGACAAATTGTGATGGAAGGTTATCTTCACATTCGCTTACCTTTGTGGCAACGCCGGCTATTAACTCGGTTGGTCACATTGATTCCAATTTTGATTATTGGCGGGTTGGTCGGTTTTAGTGATCAGGCTTTTGAAAATTTAATTATTACGGCGCAAGTTGCGTTAAGTGTTGCGTTGCCATTCACTTTGTTTCCGATGGTCGCCCTCACTAGCCAAACTAAATTGATGGGTAAACACGTCAATTCCAAGTTAACGACTAATTTTGGCTATCTCCTAGCAACGATTATCACTGCTTTGAATATTTACCTAATAATCAGTTTGTAGGCAAATGGGCGCATCTTATTAAAATAGTACATTAATTGTCCGTCTACGTGGACCAGTACGTTTGCTGTGAGGCAGACCTGCAGCCAAAAACCGGTCTGCAGGGCGCTTTCAAACCGAAAATCACGTTTTAAAAGTCGGCCAGACACTAACCTGGGTAAACTCACCCAGCTAAGTATCTCGACACGGCAAACGAACTGGTCCACTCCGACGTTAGATAGTGGTTGTAATCAAAGTATTGGTAATCTTAGTATCTCCAAAATTCAATTGATATTAAGAAGCACTGATTAGCGCAGGTTGGGCTGGATGATGCTCAGTGGTGAAGTTTCTCTTGGCTGGTGGTTTTCCAGCTTAGAGAAAGCCCGGCTTGTGAGACCGCCTTTTGGCTCACAAACGTGGCCACCACGTTCCAGCATCAGTCCAGCCCAACCGAAGTGGCAAGCTAATTTGGGGATCTATGGTCCCCTAGTTTAATGCTTTAAATATGGCGTTAATTCCGTTTCAGTGTAATATAGTTGTTGGGTGCCGTTTACGCGCACTAAGTATCGCTCATGTTTGGTATCTTTGTAAACAATCACCCCGACTAATGTTGCCTTACCGATTTTTGCGTTGACGAGATCACCAATTTGATATTTTGTTAACATTTTTATCACTCCTTGTGTTTTAACGATAGCCTTAGTTTACAAAATTAAGTGCCGCTGAACAATCGACATAATCAACCAAACGATGTTTAATGAACACTTCGTTAAAATTGTTCATTAACTCAGAAGGGACTCCTCATGGCTAAAACTGATTTACGCGTGATCAAAACTAAGCGGGCCATCAAGACCGCCTTCAACCAGTTAATCGTTAAAAAGCCAGTCAATAAAATTACGATTACTGAACTCACGCAGCTGGCCTTGATCAATAAAGGCACCTTTTACTTACATTACCCTGATATTTATGCTCTTTATGATGAAGTGTTGGCAGAATTCGCGCAGCAAAGTGCCGCAAATTCCACAGCTTATCCATTATTATTTACGCATAGTCGCACCTTTGTCCGTGAATTTTTATTTGGTGACACGCCAACACCAACAGCCGATCAATTGGCGCTGTTGAAGCCTGAGAACAGCCGTTTTGCAACTGATTTCCCACAAGTCCTGTTAGCCGCTTTTAAGCAGGCAATCTATGCGGTTGGAAAGCTCACTCCCAACCAAACCAATGATATCAAGCTTGATTTCTTGCTAAACGGTATGATTGGTTTACTCGTAAAACCAGCTTTACTCAATGCTGATGATCCCGCTTGCGTTGAATTCACGGTACAGTTTGTCAGTCGCATGATTGAACAAGCTTTACCGGAATTCTATCCTACTAAAAAAGTTGCGTCTGACTAAATCAGTCGCAACTTTTTTAGGTCTATCCCTGTGCAGCAAGTTGTGTGGGCTGTGCCAGCCAAGTCACAATCTCATGACAAATTTCTGCCGGCGTTAACGCATCCGTCGATATCACTAAGTCGGCGGCCTGAGCATACCATGCTGCACGTTGCTGCTTCAATTGTAGCAACGCTGCCAAATCCAACGAATTCACTAATGGCCGACCAGCATCCGCCGCGACCCGCGCTAAAATCGTTGCGTCGGTCGCATCCAACCAAATCACCGGGGTCGAACTCGCCATCAAAATCGCCACATTCGCTGCAATTGTGGCCGTGCCACCGCCCGTGGAAAGTATTCCGGGCTGTTTTAAAGCCGCTTTGAGGGTCACATGTTCCGCTTGCCGAAAGTAAGCCTCACCCTGCTGCTCAAAAATTGCCGTAATCGGCTGCCCCGCACGTGCCACAATCAACTCATCTAAATCGGCGTGCGTCGTTTGCAACTGTTGCGCTAACAAGCGGCCCACCGTCGTCTTGCCACTACCCATAAATCCAATTAAAATTGCTTCCATTAACGTTTCCTCACAATCTGATAGTCGGCGGCAGCTAACAACGCCACCGCAGCATCATGGGTCGCAGCGTTGCCAAAAGTCAGCTGTAGCACCCCATCCACTTCTTCACGAATCTCTAAAATATGAATATTGACTAAACTTAAATTTGCCTGAGCTAAACGCTGCGTCACCGCCGCAATCGCCCCCGCTCGATCCGGAATATTGATAAATAAATCGTAAAAGTTTGGTAAACTGCCTAAATGTTCGGGTCCTAAATGATCCCGTGTCGTTTTGGCGGCCGTAAAAAATTCGGTTAACGCTTGCCCATCGCCGGCTTCAATCGCCGTAGTGACCGTCGCCAATTCAGCGCTGAACGCCTGCAATTGACTGACCACTACCGTTGGATTGTTCAATAGAATGGCGGTCCACATCGTCGGATCTGATGACGCAATCCGGGTAACACTTTTGAAACCTCCCGCGGCTAAACGTAGTCCCATGGGTGAATCGGCTAACGCTAATTGCGTTTGATTCACCAACGCGGCGGCGACCACATGTGGCAAATGGCTCAATTGCCCCACCAAACGATCATGCTGTCTCGGCGTCACCGTCAGCCATTTCACTTTAGTGGCCGCTAACAATTCCTGCAATTGAGCTACCGCAGTTTTTGACGCGACTCCGGGAACTAAAAAGTAAAAGGCGTTTTCAAACAGATCTGCACGGCCGGCTGCAACACCTGATTTATGCGATCCCGCCATCGGGTGCCCGCCGATAAACGTGATGCCTTGTTGCTGGAGCGGTTGTGCTGCCGCCATCACTGTTTGTTTCGTACTCCCAACATCCGTCACGATAACGTTCGGTTTTAAAGTCAGTTGCGCTAAAGTAGCCAAATCAGCCGTAATCACACTAACGGGTCCTGCCAAAATGATCACTTCTGCGTCTAACGCTGCCTTTGAGAAATCAGTCGTCACTTCATCAACGAATTGATGCTGTTTCGCATAACTTAAACTGGCTGGCTGAACGTCACTGCCCACAATAGTGACGTCTGGATGTCCCAATTTAATCGCTCGCGCTAACGAGCAACCAATCAGCCCTAAGCCATGAATGACCACTTGTGTCATGCTAAGACCTCCGTTGCCGGCAGTAATTGCCGAAGATCTTCAAAAAACGTTGGGTAAGAGATATTAATCGCCGTCGCTTGCGCTAATTGTAACGAAGTCGTTAATCTCAACGCCGCAATCGCCACCATCATCCCGATGCGATGGTCACCGTGACTGTCCATCTGGGTCGTTTGTAGCCGCCAAGGTTGCCGACCGTCAATTATGAAGCCGTCCGGTTGTGCCGTAATCGCCACACCCAACTTCCGCAATTCCGTACAAATAGTGCTAATACGATCCGTTTCCTTAACGCGTAATTCGCCAGCACCACTAATATGGCTCACTCCGTCGGCCGTGGCAGCTAGCAGTGCCACTAAAGGTAATTCGTCAATCACGGCAGGAATATCGGCTGCCGTAAGGTCGATTGGCTGTAATTTGGCCGCGGTCACGGTTAGATTACCCAATGGCTCGCCGGGATTTTGGAGACGCTCAATCTCAATTTTGCCCCCCATTCGCGCTAAGACATCGAGTAAGCCTGTGCGCGTTGGATTAAGTCCAACCCGTTTCAATGTGATTTTCGAACCCGGCACGATACTCGCGGCCGTGATGAAAAACGCTGCTTATGACAGGTCACCTGGAACCGTCACCGTCTGTCCCTGAAGTTGCGGCTGCGGTTGCACGGTAATCGTGCGGTGATCAACGGCCGTCGTAATTTTGGCCCCAAACGCGTTGAGTAACCGTTCCGTATGGTCTCTGGTCGGTAACTGTTCAACGATCGTGCTAGGTGTCTTTGCTTGTAATGCTGCCAAGATCAAAGCACTTTTAACTTGCGCACTGGCAACCGTCATATCGTAATGTGTTCCCTGTAAAGGCCGGCCATGAATCGTCACTGGCAAATGGCCGTCAGTTAGCGTCAGCTCAGCTCCCATCGTTTGTAACGGTTCGCTAACTCGCGCCATCGGCCGTTGACTTAACGACGCATCACCAATCAACGTACTGTCGAAGGCTTGTCCGGCCAATAGCCCCATTAGCAAACGGGTCGCAGTCCCTGCGTTTCCCATTTGTAAGGCTTTTTTTGGCGCAATGAGTCCCGTTAAGCCACGCCCCTGGACTTGAACCGTCGTCGCTTGCCGCGTGATTTGGACACCTACCTGCTGTAGCGCCGTTAAGGTCGAGAGACAATCCGCCGCAGGCAAAAAATGCTGAATCGTGGTCATGCCATGACTGATGGCGCCGATCATTAAACTACGATGGGAAATACTCTTATCCCCCGGAACAGTCAAGCTGCCATGGAGACCCCTTGCCGGTCTCGTGATTAATGTTTTCATTTAATTGTCTCCTCATTAATTTGATAAACACACCACACCATCGCAGGTGCCAGTTGTTTGATAAGCCGTTCTTGTGGCGTTAAAGTCACATTTTTTAAATTAGTCAACACATAAGCGGCGCGATTTTGTTGATAAGCCTGATACGCTAAGTACTTACTACTAGCCGTCTGAATCGTCACTGGTTGCACGATCCGTTGTAGCAACTGGGCGGTCGCGGCATGTGTGTAACCGATCCGATTATCGGCATCTAACCGTTGCACCACGACTAGCGGGTCTAATTGCGTGATGAAACAATCCTTTAACGTTAATTGCGCCAGTAACGCGTAATGCACATCTCCCCAGCTGGCTTGCAACGTCGTCGATTTAAAAGCCGCCGGAATAAGCAACCAATCCCCCGCATAAGCCGCTAAATGCGTTAAGATTGTTTCAAAACTCGGATGACCAATGAGTTCAAAGTGGCTTTGCGGATGTGCTTGCTGATAAGTGATTGCGGCCGCAAAACTATCCGTAGCTGCGGGTCCAAGGGTATGCAAGCGCATGTTAATAATCCCGCAATTCAGTGCGGTATGTCTTCAACATGGCTTGCAATCGAGTCAGATTACTGCCATCAAACGTGGCCGTGATTGCGCGAGCTAATTCAATCGCAACCACACTTTCAACCACGATTGAAGCGGGCACGATTGCCGTGGTATCGGAACGTTCCACACTGGCTTTCTTAACCTCTTTGGTTTGAATATCCACACTTTGTAACGGTTTGTATAAGGTTGGGATGGGCTTCATCGCCGCTTTCAAAATAATTGGCATCCCATTGGTCATCCCGCCTTCAAAACCGCCCAAATGATTCGATAACCGCGACCAGCCATTTTCAGCATCCCAATCAATTTCGTCCATGACCTGACTGCCGTAATGGGCTGCCGCGTCAAAGCCATCGCCAATTTCTACCCCCTTCATTGCGTTCACACCCATCACCGCTGCAGCAAGCTGACCATCAAGTTTCGTTTGCCAATTAGTGTAACTGCCTAGTCCCGCGGGTACGTTCTCAGCCACGACTCGAATAACACCACCAAGCGTATCCCCAGCTTTTTTCGTCGCCATAATCAACTCATGGATTGCGGCGACCTGATCTGAACTTGCCAAACGCAAGTCGTTTTGTGCCACGGCATGCGTCAGGGTAGCCACATCTAACTCATCCGCTGGGTCCACTTTAATGGCCCCAATTTGTTGCACATAACCGACTAATTGGATCTCTAATTGCGCTAAAAGTTGCTTGCAAATTTGACCAATTGCCACTCGCATCGCCGTTTCACGTGCTGAGGAACGCTCTAACACATTTCGCAGATCTCGATGACCATATTTCATACCACCAACCAAATCAGCGTGTCCTGGTCGTGGTCGGGTCACCCGACGCAAGGTATTTTCAGGCGTTGCGGGACTGACCGGGTCCATAATCTGCTGCCAATGAGCATGATCCCGGTTTTGAATCGTCAACGCAATCGGCGATCCCAAGGTCACGCCATGCCGTAAACCACCCGTAATCGTCACCATGTCATGTTCGATCTGTTGGCGATTACCGCGGCCAAAGCCGCCTTGCCGAGCGGTTAAGCCAGCATTAATGGCATCGATATCTAATTTTAATCCGGCCGGTATGCCGGTTAAGATCCCAGTAAGTTCCGGGCCATGTGATTCCCCGGCAGTCATGTAATCAATCATTTGAAAGTTCCTCCTTAGTTGACTTCGGCGTTGGCTGAGCCGCTGCCTGCGTGTTGCGCTGTGTTTGGTAATCGCGTGAATTGGCCATAATAGCTTGGTAAATCGCTTGTAGATATGGCGTGTGCGCTGCCTTTCGACTCTGTGATGCCACGCGGTCCAGAACGATTGTTTCACGTTTAGCATCTAAAACTGGTAATTGTGAAGCTTGTTTTAACTCACCAATCACGGTCACCGTTTCAAACCGTTGATTGAGTAATTTCACGATTTGTTGATCAATCTGATTGATTTGCCGGCGCTCGTGGGCTAATGATCGGCTAGGCCCCAGTGCCCACACGGTTAAGAGCACCAAAGCCAAGCCAGCAAAACCAATGACTAAGTCAAAACGCATTGCAGCGCCAATACTTTGTTTGGACAACCAGCCGGTGATCAGTGGGATCGTGAACGAAGCAACACTCCCACAAGTGAAGTAGAGCCCCGTCATGCGCCCTTTGATCCGTGGGTAAAGTTTGAGTAACAAGTTCACCCCAACTTGTAGCACCCCACCAGCCGCCGCGAAACCGAATATAAACGAGGCCAGCATTGATAGCCAGGCCCAATGCGTCTCACTGACAACGAGCAACGCCACTAACGAAATCACATTCATCGGAATTAGCAAGTGCTTTTCCGCTAACCCTAACCGTAATAGTAAGAAAATAACTAAGACGCCGGTGATTGAACCGATGCTGTAAAGCGATAAGAGTAAATGTGCCACGACTTGGTGGTAGCCCATTTCCGTAGTGACAAACAAGCTGATCCATTGCGTGTATAAAATCATGAGGGCCATTGAAGTGTAACCGTAACCGGCCAGACCAATCGTTGCTAACCAGCGGCGCAGCTTGGACAACCCCGCAGCCGTTTCCGCAGTTTGGGCATCGGCTTGATTTTTAGCGGGAAAGGCTTGGCGATTAAGAAACCAGAAGTTAACGATTAAAATGGCTGCCGGTAACATGAAGGACCAGCCATACCACAATTGCTTGGCTTCAAGGCTCACGACCAGTAACGGCAAAACGAATTCGCCAACTGAGATAAAGGCCTTCAATAAAATGTTCGCCGACCCTTGTTTACCGCCCATTTCGATGAAAGTTGTGTAAGTTCCTGAATCCAACGCTGAATTCGCAATTCCGGCTAACATCGCTAATGCGTAGGCGACCTGAATATTTTTCACGAACGCCATGCCTACGAAAAAGATTAAGTAGCTCAGCATGCCAATATTTACAAAAACTTTACGACCATAGCGATCGGATAGACTACCGAAAATAAAGTATGCTAACAAACGACCAATGCCCACACCTGAAACTACGTATGAAACTGTCGCAATCGGGGTTTGCCAATGCTGACTCAAGGCCTGCATGTTTTGTGCTAAGATAATGAGGCCCAAGCCGTGTACTAAGTAGTTTAAGTACAGGCTCGCTGATAATTGACGCCGAGTTGATTTACTCATGATGTCACTCCTTCTCAATTTGCAACTGAAATTACGGGTAAAAAAACGCCAGCTAGATTATGAAAATCTAGCTGGCGCTAAGCCATTCAGTATTTGAACGGGTAATATCATCCCAGCTAGACTTTCAACGTGTCTAGCTGGCCAAGACAAATCTGACTTCGCTAACCTTAGACACGGACGTGTGGACGTCCGCATCTAAGAAACCGATCCGGACGTTACCTAAAGTAATAGAAGCCGAAATAATACGCGTTAGTTGGTAATAGCTGAGTCATAATAATCTGTCCTTTCCGTTAAGTTGTTGTTTATATTAAAACATTCTCATTTTAAGATGTCAATACTAATTTCATTTTAATCTAATTCTTTCACAACTCTTTTCAAACAGTATGCTAAAATAAAAGCCGTTGCTATCACAAGGATAACAACGACCTCGAAACGAATTGGCTTGAATATACGTGCTAATATATTACTTCGTTTCAAAACTATTATAACAGATTTTATGGCGATTGTATTTACTCGGCCATAACATGCTAACCATTTCTTATCAATAGTGAAGTTTACTTACTTATGACATGAATTTGTGTTCAAAGGAGTCTTTTTATGCCAAAAATTGCTATTTTATCTGACATTCATGGCAATGCCACCGCACTTGAAGCGGTGCTTGCGGATGCTCAATCTCAACAAGTCACAGACTACTGGACCGTTGGTGATAATACGGTTCGCGGTCCCGAATCTGAACGCTGTATGCAGTTGTTAGATCAAGTCCACCCCACTGCCGCAGTGCTCGGCAATCATGAGCAAAATTATCAAAAGGTGTTGCACGCTGATCCAACAACCTTTACCAAACCGAAACAAATCATGGCCACAATTTTAACGGCTTATGATCACCAACAATTAAGTACAACCCACTTTCAACAACTATTGCAACTACCAATGACGCAAACCAAGCAAGTAGGCCCGCTTACGATTCGTTTACAACATGTGTTGCCGAATTTCGTCAGTGGTCATAGTCTAGCACCCACAGAAGCCCAAGCAAACTTCGATCAAGCGACGACTGGTGAACCCGATATCGTGATCTATGCTCATACTCACCAACCCATCATGCGTTATTCAACTCGTGGTCAATTGATTTTAAACGCCGGGACGATTGGCTTACCAACAGCGGTCCGCCCAGCGCTAAGACAACCTCGGGCGATGTATTTAATTCTAACGATTGATGACCAAGGCTTACAGGCCATTGATTATCGGCGCGTCGATTTCGATTGGCAACGGGCCATTCAGATTGCTACTGCCAACAACTTGCCCTATTTGGACTTCTATGCGGCTACCTTACGAACGAATGCTTACCAATACACCCCTAGTGCGGTTGCCGCTTACAATATCAAGCATCAGTTGGCTGCGCAAGCTCGAGCTATTTTAATGAAATTGGGTTCATGAAAAAAAGCTGAGAAAACGAGAGAAAATAGTTTCATTCTGGCTTCATTTCTGTATACTGTTAAAGTCAGCCGTTTTTATGACGGTTGGTTTTAAGAGAGGAGCCACAGAACAATGTATTTTAAGAAAGCAACTTTAGACGATATCGACGCCATTATTGATATTTTAAGTGATGGTCGCAACCAATTGGCAGAAGCTGGCGTCAACCAATGGCAAGGTGACTACCCATCACGCAAGCAAATCACCGCAGATATTATGCAAGGTGCTGCGTATTTATTCAACTCAGACGATGACGCAACGGTTGGCGCAGTCGCCGTTGTGCCTTCGCCAGACGCGACTTACGATACTGCGAAGGCAGATTGGCTGAATACGACAGGTCCCTATGTTGTCATTCACCGGGTCGCCATCCATTCTAATCATGCTGGTCACGGCTACGCAACCCAACTATTTGAGAAAATTATTGCGCACATCACAAAGGAACACCCTGAAATTCAGAGTGTCCGGATTGATACACACGCTGATAACCATGCCATGCAACATTTAATTGATAAAATGCAATTTAAACGTGTTGGCGAAATGGTCGGCGTTTACCATTTAGATGACGTTTGTTACGTTTATGAAAAATTGATCAAGTAACCACGAAGTCCCTGCACTAGTCTGGCTAACAGCCGCTATTGCAGGGATTTCTGTATTCATTTTGAAGTTTCTATAGCTTGAGAGTCAATTTTAAGTATAGCCAGGCCCAGTGACTGAATGAAGATTCGCGCACACTGTCGAATTCAGACATTGGACAACGGTTACATTTTCTTAAAAGCACGGTCGCCTACTCGATTTATTTGTATGCGCCAACTATGACAATTAACAGACACTTCAGACAGCTATTCAGCTTACTTTCCCCTGTCTAGTGCATGGATTCCTAAATGACATTAAAGCCTTTTAGCTGAGTAATTTGTTCCGCTGTGCTAGCAGTGCCATCCAAGACATAATCAGCTGTAGCTGAGACAAGCTGGTCATGTGCTAAAAACAGTGGTCGAACCTCATTCAAATACGTTCTCGTCCAAGTCATAATCTCGTTTTGACTACTTTCGGAAAAGTCTCTGATTAATCGTCTGGCAAATGCAATATCTAGTGGCGTTCGTAAATAGATGACCGTCTCTATATAAGGTCTTAACACAGCATGAACATAGCCAAATGGAAAATCAATCAAAATAACGCTAAACTGATTAGTCTCCATCGCTAATACTAAGTCTGTCATTAACGCTGTAATATCATATTGATTGACCGCTTCATGAAAATTCGCCACCATTTGATTGACGGTTGGCGCAGACGGTAATGCATCAATACTATAATCATCAAACGACAGGACACAGACATTATCAATGCATTGGCTTAAAGCAGTCACCAATGTCGTCTTCCCGCCTGCTGTGACCCCACTAATCACGATAACTTTTGTTTTACTCATATCGATACCGACCTCCTCTTACGATCTCCAATCATCTAGCAAAAAATTAAATAATTATCGATGATCCTTTAAAATAGTTTTTTTGTAAAAAAAAAGTAGTAACGTAATAAATACGTTACTACTACAATGATACCGGCGATCGGGGTCGAACCGATACTCCCTCAACGGGAACTGGATTTTGAGTCCAGCGCGTCTGCCAATTCCGCCACGCCGGCATAATAAAGAATTGGACTTATTGCTGATTAGGTTACTATTCCCATCAGGAAAAGGTGGTAACCGGATTTGAACCGGTGATGAAGGTTTTGCAGACCTCTGCCTTACCACTTGGCTATACCACCATCATTTTGCCCAACCCAAATTGGGTTAGCTGGATTCGAACCAGCGCATGATGGAGTCAAAGTCCATTGCCTTACCACTTGGCTATAACCCAATCAAAGGGCGGTATGTGGGAATCGAACCCACGCGTGCCGGAGCCACAATCCGGTGCGTTAACCACTTCGCCAATACCGCCATCATGGCAGGGATAGTAGGAGTTGAACCCACATCGATGGTTTTGGAGACCATTGTTCTACCATTGAACTATATCCCTATGAAAAATGGAGGGGAGTGGATTCGAACCACCGAACCCGAAGGAGCGGATTTACAGTCCGCCGCGTTTAGCCAGACTTCGCTACCCCTCCATAAATGGCGCGGGACGGAATCGAACCGCCGACACATGGAGCTTCAATCCATTGCTCTACCGACTGAGCTACCGAGCCAAAATCTTTCATGATGAAGTTTATTAAATTTTTCTGATGAATGAAATCTCATCATATGGAGGATACAGGGCTCGAACCTGTGACCCTCTGCTTGTAAGGCAGACGCTCTCCCAACTGAGCTAATCCTCCATGATGACCCCTACGGGATTCGAACCCATGTTACTGCCGTGAAAGGGCAGTGTCTTAAACCACTTGACCAAGGGGTCATATAGTATCTAACTTAACGGAGAGTAAGGGATTCGAACCCTTGAAACAGGTATAACCCGTTTACAGCATTTCCAATGCTGCTCCTTCAGCCACTCGGACAACTCTCCATGGCTTACGTAGATAACTCCGACAGGCGGGCTCGAACCGTCGACATCTTGATTAACAGTCAAGCGCTCTACCAACTGAGCTATGTCGGAATATTCGCATGGCAACGTCCTACCCTCGCAGGGAGCGATCCCCCAACTACTCTCGGCGCTAAGAAGCTTAACTTCTGTGTTCGACATGGGAACAGGTGTATCCTTCTTGCCATCGTCGCCACACTATTGAGAACTTGTGCCCTCAAAACTAGCTAATATCAAATAATTTCTCCTATGAACCTGAACACCAATTGCTTGGTTAAGTCCTCGACCGATTAGTATTAGTCCGCTTCACACGTCACCGTGCTGCCACTTCTAACCTATCTACCTGATCATCTTTCAGGGGTCTTACTTCCATATAGGAATGGGAAATCTCATCTCGAGGTCTGTTTCACACTTAGATGCTTTCAGCGTTTATCAGATCCATACGTAGCTACCCAGCGATGCGCCTGGCGGCACAACTGGTACACCAGAGGTATGTCCATCCCGGTCCTCTCGTACTAAGGACAGCTCCTCTCAAATTTCCTACGCCCGCGACGGATAGGGACCGAACTGTCTCACGACGTTCTGAACCCAGCTCGCGTACCGCTTTAATGGGCGAACAGCCCAACCCTTGGGACCGACTACAGCCCCAGGATGCGATGAGCCGACATCGAGGTGCCAAACCTCCCCGTCGATGTGGACTCTTGGGGGAGATAAGCCTGTTATCCCCAGGGTAGCTTTTATCCGTTGAGCGATGGCCCTTCCATACGGTACCACCGGATCACTAAGCCCGACTTTCGTCCCTGCTCGACCTGTCTGTCTCGCAGTCAAGCTCCCTTGTGCCTTTACACTCTGCGAATGATTTCCAACCATTCTGAGGGAACCTTTGGGCGCCTCCGTTACTTTTTAGGAGGCGACCGCCCCAGTCAAACTGCCCACCTGACACTGTCTCCCGCCACGATTAGTGGCGCGGGTTAGAGTGGTCATACAGCGAGGGTAGTATCCCACCAACGCCTCCACCGAAACTAGCGTTCCGGTTTCTATGGCTCCTACCTATCCTGTACAAGCTGTACAAACACTCAATATCAAGCTACAGTAAAGCTCCATGGGGTCTTTCCGTCCTGTCGCGGGTAGTCCGCATCTTCACGGACAATATAATTTCACCGAGTCTCTCGTTGAGACAGTGCCCAGATCGTTACGCCTTTCGTGCGGGTCGGAACTTACCCGACAAGGAATTTCGCTACCTTAGGACCGTTATAGTTACGGCCGCCGTTTACTGGGGCTTCAATTCTGAGCTTCGCCGAAGCTAACCCATCCTTTTAACCTTCCAGCACCGGGCAGGCGTCAGCCCCTATACGTCATCTTACGATTTTGCAGAGACCTGTGTTTTTGATAAACAGTCGCCTGGGCCTATTCACTGCGGCTGATCTTTCGATCAGCACCCCTTCTCCCGAAGTTACGGGGTCATTTTGCCGAGTTCCTTAACGAGAGTTCACTCGCTCACCTTAGGATTCTCTCCTCGACTACCTGTGTTGGTTTGCGGTACGGGTAGTTAAATACTCACTAGAAGCTTTTCTCGGCAGTGTGACATCAGACGCTTCGCTACTAAATTTCGCTCCCCATCGCAACTTGTCCTTAAAGTGAAAAGCATTTGACTCTTCACAAGACTTGTTGTTTGGACATTCTAATCCAACAGAATGCACATCTTAGCCTACTGCGTCCCTCCATCGTTCAAACGCATTTAACTAGTACAGGAATATCAACCTGTTATCCATCGTCTACGCCTCTCGGCCTCGACTTAGGTCCCGACTAACCCTGGGAGGACGAGCCTTCCCCAGGAAACCTTAGTCATTCGGTGGATGGGATTCTCACCCATCTTTCGCTACTCATACCGGCATTCTCACTTCTAAGCGCTCCACAAGTCCTTACAGTCTTGCTTCACCGCCCTTAGAACGCTCTCCTATCACGTGACCTAATGGTCACATCCACAGTTTCGGTAGTATACTTAGCCCCGGTACATTTTCGGCGCAGGATCACTCGACTAGTGAGCTATTACGCACTCTTTAAATGGTGGCTGCTTCTGAGCCAACATCCTAGTTGTCTATGCAACTCCACATCCTTTTCCACTTAGTATACATTTAGGGACCTTAACTGGTGATCTGGGCTGTTCCCCTTTCGACGGTGGATCTTATCACTCATCGTCTGACTCCCGGATATGAATCAATGGCATTCGGAGTTTATCTGAATTCAGTAACCCAAGACGGGCCCCTAGTCCAAATAGTGCTCTACCTCCATGATCCTTAATCCGAGGCTAGCCCTAAAGCTATTTCGGAGAGAACCAGCTATCTCCAAGTTCGTTTGGAATTTCACCGCTATCCACACCTCATCCCAGCAATTTTCAACTTACACGGGTTCGGTCCTCCAGTGCGTTTTACCGCACCTTCAACCTGGACATGGATAGGTCACCTGGTTTCGGGTCTACAACCTCGTACTAAAAACGCCCATTTCAGACTCGCTTTCGCTACGGCTCCGACTTTTCAGTCTTAACCTTGCACGGGATCGTAACTCGCCGGTTCATTCTACAAAAGGCACGCCATCACGCATTAACGCGCTCTGACTTATTGTAGGCACATGGTTTCAGGAACTATTTCACTCCCCTTCCGGGGTGCTTTTCACCTTTCCCTCACGGTACTGGTTCACTATCGGTCACTAGGTAGTATTTAGCCTTGGGAGATGGTCCTCCCAGATTCCGACGGAATTTCACGTGTTCCGCCGTACTCAGGATACTGAACTGAGAAAGCTTGATTTAATCTACTGGGCTATCACCATCTATGGCGGATTTTCCCAAATCCTTCGACTATCAAACTTTTTGGTAACTCAAATGTTCAGTCCTACAACCCCAAAGAGCAAGCTCTCTGGTTTGGGCTGTTCCCCGTTCGCTCGCCGCTACTTAGGGAATCGAAATTTCTTTATTTTCCTGCTGCTAATGAGATGTTTCAGTTCACAGCGTTTACCTCCGACTAGATTATGAATTCATCTAGCGGTAACAGTTGATTAAAACTGCTGGGTTGCCCCATTCGGAAATCTCCGGATCATAGCTTACGTACAGCTCCCCGAAGCATATCGGTGTTAGTCCCGTCCTTCATCGGCTCCTAGTGCCAAGGCATTCACCATGCGCCCTTGTTAACTTAACCTTATTTTCCAAAGGAAAATACGATTAATTGAGTTTAGCGATTAAACTTCTTTTAAAAAACTCAAAAAACGCGGTGTTCTCGGTTTCATTATGAAAAAATATATTTGATATTATCTAGTTTTCAAAGAACAAGTTTCGTTGACGACCAATGTCGTCAATGGAGAATAACGGGATCGAACCGTTGACCTCCTGCTTGCAAAGCAGGTGCTCTCCCAGCTGAGCTAATTCCCCATAGTGATACAAGAACTATGCGTTCTCGATGGGCCTAAATGGACTCGAACCATCGACCTCACGCTTATCAGGCGTGCGCTCTCACCAACTGAGCTATAGGCCCAAAAGCGTTATTAAATTGAGAGTTAGACCTCTCAAAACTAAACAAAGTTTCAACAATCATGTGTAAGGTTTCCGTAATATTCCTTAGAAAGGAGGTGATCCAGCCGCAGGTTCTCCTACGGCTACCTTGTTACGACTTCACCCTAATCATCTGTCCCACCTTAGGCGGTTGGCTCCCGAAGGTTACCCCACCGACTTTGGGTGTTACAAACTCTCATGGTGTGACGGGCGGTGTGTACAAGGCCCGGGAACGTATTCACCGCGGCATGCTGATCCGCGATTACTAGCGATTCCGACTTCATGTAGGCGAGTTGCAGCCTACAATCCGAACTGAGAATGGCTTTAAGAGATTAGCTTACTCTCGCGAGTTCGCAACTCGTTGTACCATCCATTGTAGCACGTGTGTAGCCCAGGTCATAAGGGGCATGATGATTTGACGTCATCCCCACCTTCCTCCGGTTTGTCACCGGCAGTCTCACCAGAGTGCCCAACTTAATGCTGGCAACTGATAATAAGGGTTGCGCTCGTTGCGGGACTTAACCCAACATCTCACGACACGAGCTGACGACAACCATGCACCACCTGTATCCATGTCCCCGAAGGGAACGTCTAATCTCTTAGATTTGCATAGTATGTCAAGACCTGGTAAGGTTCTTCGCGTAGCTTCGAATTAAACCACATGCTCCACCGCTTGTGCGGGCCCCCGTCAATTCCTTTGAGTTTCAGCCTTGCGGCCGTACTCCCCAGGCGGAATGCTTAATGCGTTAGCTGCAGCACTGAAGGGCGGAAACCCTCCAACACTTAGCATTCATCGTTTACGGTATGGACTACCAGGGTATCTAATCCTGTTTGCTACCCATACTTTCGAGCCTCAGCGTCAGTTACAGACCAGACAGCCGCCTTCGCCACTGGTGTTCTTCCATATATCTACGCATTTCACCGCTACACATGGAGTTCCACTGTCCTCTTCTGCACTCAAGTTTCCCAGTTTCCGATGCACTTCTTCGGTTAAGCCGAAGGCTTTCACATCAGACTTAAAAAACCGCCTGCGCTCGCTTTACGCCCAATAAATCCGGACAACGCTTGCCACCTACGTATTACCGCGGCTGCTGGCACGTAGTTAGCCGTGGCTTTCTGGTTAAATACCGTCAATACCTGAACAGTTACTCTCAGATATGTTCTTCTTTAACAACAGAGTTTTACGAGCCGAAACCCTTCTTCACTCACGCGGCGTTGCTCCATCAGACTTTCGTCCATTGTGGAAGATTCCCTACTGCTGCCTCCCGTAGGAGTTTGGGCCGTGTCTCAGTCCCAATGTGGCCGATTACCCTCTCAGGTCGGCTACGTATCATTGCCATGGTGAGCCGTTACCCCACCATCTAGCTAATACGCCGCGGGACCATCCAAAAGTGATAGCCGAAGCCATCTTTCAAACTCAGACCATGCGGTCCGAGTTGTTATGCGGTATTAGCATCTGTTTCCAGGTGTTATCCCCCACTTCTGGGCAGGTTTCCCACGTGTTACTCACCAGTTCGCCACTCACTCAAATGTAAATCATGATACAAGTACCAATCATTACCAGAGTTCGTTCGACTTGCATGTATTAGGCACGCCGCCAGCGTTCGTCCTGAGCCAGGATCAAACTCTCAAATTAATGATGAGTTCTAAAAAAGCTCATTTAAAAAGTTGGTTCAAATTTATTAATTGTTTTCACGAATTGACTTCGCAAATGTTTTGCTAACAATCACAAGGATTGCTAGACCCTACACATTTGATTTGTCGAAACTTTGTTCAGTTTTCAAAGGTCTAATTTGTTGGTTGAATTCCTCAACACAACTATTAAAGTTTATCATCATCAGAAGAACATGTCAACAACTTTTTATAAATCATTTTGAATAAAAATTCAAGATAACGTTTCAAACGTCCTGATATATTCAAAATCATG
Source organism: Lactiplantibacillus brownii (assembly GCF_031085375.1). Taxonomy (NCBI): domain Bacteria; kingdom Bacillati; phylum Bacillota; class Bacilli; order Lactobacillales; family Lactobacillaceae; genus Lactiplantibacillus; species Lactiplantibacillus brownii. The sequence continues at coordinate 1,164,936 of NZ_JAVCWF010000001.1, read as the reverse complement.
AGTAATGTTGCATGCCGTTCTTAACGACAAGAAATATAATATCAATAATCGAGACATGGGTCAAGCATTTTAACCAATTAATTTTGAAAAAGATCAAAAATTAACCAAATATCGTCACGTGACACATCTTACGGCGTTTCAATCATGATTTCAAGCGGTAGTTCTACCACAAGACGCACCCCATCTTACTTCAGTAAACGCCGAATAAGCTTAGTACCGCAACTTCCTCAGTCACACGATCCAGCCACTTGTCACAATTATGTTTTAATTCAGTGTGACCATTCTGTCTTCTAACCACAACCCATCTGTCCAATATAGCCTGTAAAAATAACCTCCTCACTTCATGAAGCACAATAATTTAATATGCCTCTGTCAGTCACGACGATATTGATTATAAATCAGTCTTCTTCTATACTTTGGAGTGAATACGATATGGCACTTGCACAACCATTTGGTACGGTGCAAGACTATTTAGCTTATTCGCCATTTCAAGCGTCTCCTTTCGATTTAGTAATGTTGGCTTCGACACCTACATGCTAATTCGCTTGGAGGCGCTTTGGTTTAACCACTTTGTTATCCACCTACATAGCCGCCGGATTTTTTTCGTACGCTTTAGCACGCTCCACTCAACCTAAAGGCATAAAAAAGAACGACTACCGAAGTAATCGTTCCCACATCAGAAAGCTTATTTACTTGAACTGCTACTAGAACTACTTGAATCAGATAGTTCTGGTGCATCCGTTTGATAGAGATCCACCGTTGACTTGCCTTTATTCTTCGACAAGACACTCGTCTTCTTCTCTTTTTGAAGTTCTTTCAATGATTTCAGCGTCTTAGTGACCTTATAGTTATAGTCAGACTTATTGACCTTCTTAAAGCCCTTAGGCGTATAGAAGCGAAGTAAGTCTCCTTGAATAACGCGATCAGAAAGTGAGAGTTCAGTCGTGACATGATTTTGCATCTGCTTGACTGTCTTCTTTTGGGTATCCGTCATATCAGTCAGCTTCTTACCAGTCTTAGAATTGTAGACGGTGCTCCCCAACTTCGTATAGGTCGGCGAGACAAAGTCCCCATTTCGAAAGGCAACGGTTTGATCATGCTTGCTCGACAATAAGTCAGTCCCAAATTGAATATAGCCCTTATTCTTGATTCCTAATAAATCAAATATGGTTGGTAAAGCATCAATTTCACCACCATATGTGTGGTTAACCCCACCCTTGATTCCTTCAGAATGGATCATAAATGGCACTTTTTGGAACTGTGCTAGGTCAAAGTTAGTGATCGACTTCTTACCTAATAGTTGCGCAATGGCTGCACGGTGATTATTTGAAATCCCGTAATGATCCCCATACAAGACAATCATACTATTCTTATACAGGCCAGCCTTCTTCAGATAACTGACAAATTCAGCGAATGCCTGATCCAGATAATGGGCCGTTTGGACATAGCCATCAACCGTGGAATCCCCCGTCGTCGTCTTCTGGATGCTGACGTTTTGTTTATCCAATGGATAAGGATAGTGGTTCGTCAACGTGATCAGCTTGGCATAAAATGGCTGAGGTAACTTTTCAAGATATTTAACAGAGTCCTTGAAGAAGATCTTATCCTTCAAGCCATAGCCAATCTTATAATCAGCCTTCTCTTTATAATAAGATGAATAGAAGAAATAATCATAACCCCAAGACTTATAGGCGTTATCACGGTTCCAGAAACTGGCGACGTCACCATGAAACGCAGCGGTCGTATAACCCTTTTGCGCTAAAATAGCTGGTGCCGCTTGGAACGTATTCGAAGTCCCATATTGAGTCATCGCTGAACCAGTTGGTAACCCAAACAACGAGTTTTCCATCATCATTTCGGCATCAGAGGTTTTCCCCTGGGCAACTTGGTGATAGAAATTATCAAAACTGAGGGTGCTCTTATCATGATAGAATTTGTTCAGGTTCGGCGTAACTTCCTTACCGTCGACCTTATAATCAATCAAAAATTGCTGGAAACTTTCCAAATGGATCACGAAAACGTTCTTTCCTTTGGCTTTGCCAAAGTACTTCACGTTTTCACCTGCCTGATTTTTCTTCAAGTAGGCGAGGACACTCTTCATATCACTACTGCTGGCTTGGGCACGCGTAGCGCTTTCCTTTTCAGTCTGATAGAAACTATAACCCGCATAGGTGTTCAGGCCTAAATACTTCACAATATAATTATTATCAAACGTCCGTGTCAGTAAGTCAGAACGATCGTGTTCCGACATGCCTAGATCGACGGCAAACAAGGCCACCCCAATCATGGTCATCGTCGCCGCATACCGAATCTTAAACGGCCGCGGATCAATACGAATAACCTTGAAAACTAACAACAGAATTAGGAGCACCACATCCGCATAAACTAAGAAGTCGGTCGCATGAATAATCTGGCCCAAACTGGTCCCTAAATTATTACTTGCCGCCCCAGAACTCTTAATCACGCCAGCAGACATGAAGTCCGAAAACTCTCGGTAATACAAAATGTTGGCAAAAAGCCAGGTCGTCTGTAAGGTATCAATGATCATTAACAACCAATACCGTAAGCGACCACGGAAATATAACGCAATCCCAAGTAGCACAATGGCTGTTGGAAATGGATTTAAAATCAGTAGAAATTGTTGGACCGTCCCTTTGACCCCCAACGTAAATTCATGCTGATATGCGATATACGTCTTTAGCCAAAATAAGACCACGGTCAGGGTAAAAAAGCCAAGCGTGGTGTTGACCTTGCCAACCGTGTTTTTTATAAATTTGGGCATCATAATTCCTCCGTCATTGCTATTAACAAATCCATATTATAACGGTTGAGTGCTAAATCGCAATCTCTTGAAGAATTCTTCAACAATTCTTCAAGTTTCAACGCATAATATGGATCAGTCTATAAAATATCTAATTGGCGGAAATGTTAATTGTCCGTTAACAAATCGTATAGTTCAATTGCAACTAAGTCGATGTTATCGAATTCAAAAGTTTGATCTGGGTTGAATTCTTGTAAAGTATAAGTTGACGTTGCTGGGTCGTAAGCGACTTGCCCACGTTCAACGCCTTCCTTTTCAAAACGACGGGATTGTACCTCAGTTGCTTCAGTCGTTCGCATCGCTTCAAGTCGTTTGAGAATCGCAGATAATTCAGATTTTTCCATTATAATAATCTCGCTCCTTAAGTTTTGTTTTTATTCTAGCAAAAAATGGGACTAATAACACGCCTTTTTAACAGAAAGCCCCGTTTCAAAGTAAAATTTCACAATACAATTATACCGCAATGTCCCACTTAGTCGGTACTCAGTTGTGATAAAATTAAGACAAGTTATAAAAATATAAAGGAGTCTTAATCATGACACTATTCAGAGATGATCTTAACGATACTATTGCACAAATTCAAGTTTCGACAATCCGTCAATTTGATGAAGAAGTTAGTGCGATCCCCGATATGGTGAAGCTCACCCTTGGGGAACCTGATTTTAACACCCCTCAACACGTCAAAGACGCCGCTAAAGACGCCATCGACCACAACTTTTCACACTATACTGGGATGGCCGGCTTATTAGAATTACGCGAAGCTGCCGCCAACTTCCAAGCTAAAAAGTACGGCAATCACTACGATGCCAAAGATCAAGTTTTGGTCACAGTTGGTGCCACCGAAGCCATTGCAACTGCCTTGACGACGATTTGTAACCCCGGTGATGCCATCATCATCCCCTCACCGATCTTCCCGGCCTACATTCCAATTATTCAGGAAGCTCGCGCCACGCCATTATTCATGGACACTGGCGTTAATGATTTCGTCATTACCCCTAAGATGGTCGATGATTTCATTGCTGCCCATCCTGACGAACATTTCAAAGGCATCGTTTTAAACTATCCGAACAATCCAACGGGGGTCACCTACGTTGAAGATGAGGTTAAAGCTTTAGCAGCCTGCTTCAAGCGACACAACTTATGGGTCGTTTCTGATGAAATTTACAGTGAGCTGACTTATGGCAGTGACCATGTCTCCATCGCAAACTACATTCCAGAAGAAACCATTTTAATCAATGGCCTGTCAAAGTCACATGCCATGACCGGCTGGCGGATCGGGTTCCTATTCGCTTCCAAGGAACTCACCGCCCAAATGAAGAAAGTGCATCAATACTATGTCACGGCCGCTACAACGATTGCCCAAAAGGCTGGTATCGAAGCCTTGACCAACGGGATTGATGACGCGTTGCCAATGCGCGCAGAATATCAAAAGCGCCGTGACTTTGTTTATCAAGTCATGAACGGCTTAGGATTCAAGATTGCTCGCCCAACCGGCGCGTTCTACATTTTCGCCAAAATTCCCGCCGGTTTCAATCAAGACTCAATGGCTTTCTGTAAAGATTTAGCGCGCAAAAATCATCTCGCCATTATCCCAGGCACTGGTTTTGGCGCTGAGGGTGAAGGCTACGTCCGCTTGAGCTATGCTGCCAGCATGGAAAAGCTACAAAAAGCAATGGATCGGTTAACTGCCTACATGCAAGCACCTGAAAATAAACAAGTTTAATCACCACAAAAAAAGGATTCAATTGGCCCCAAATGGTCAGTCGAATCCTTTTTAATTTGCAAAGGCTAACGGTAAGTTTAATTGGTGCTTAGTCGCTGTTGCTTTGGCAACTTGTTGCATCGGACCAGGAATCATTTGAGCTTTTGGTGAAACATAAGCCACCGTCGTGACCGTCCCAGAATTCGGATCAGTCAATCGTAACCGCATGACCGTGGTGTTGGCAGCCAAATAATTTACTTGCTGACGCTGTACGGGTACCGCCGCTGTCTGGGTTTGCCGGAACGGTTGTTGTACATTTTCCCAACGCTTCACCGATGACTTGGCGACCAATTTTAACGTTGTCTGCGTTCCCGGCAAACGATATTTCATCGTTGCTGGTGCAACATTGTGATACCGTTCTTGTTGTTGCGTCTGTAACCGTAATTTGGCATTGGCCGTATATTTCCAAGTTCCACCTAGCGTTGTGGCAATTAATCGGCGACCGCCTTGCTTAAACGTGGCGACCAGACAAGCGCCGGCTTGCGCCGTATAGCCTGTTTTTAAACCATCTACCGGCACCGCAGCATCATAGTGCTTCTGCCCCTTTAAAATTTGGACCAAGGTCGCCACGCGATAACGATGAATCTTAATCGAGCCGTGGTTCGCAATGTCAATCACGGCCGGATAGTCCTTGATCAGCTGACGCGCAACGGTCGTAATCGCCCGAGCCGAAACGAGATTTTGGGCTTGATTACTCGTTCCCGGTAAATTATAGTGATAGCGGATTAAGTCGGTATTATCTAATCCCGACGCACTCACAAAATGGGCCGCGAGTTGCCAACGAGCTGCCTGCTGATTCATCAATTGAATAAACTTCGCATTACTGCCACCAATCAGTTCTCCTAGCGCAATGGCACTACTATTGGAAGACCCCACAAGTGTGGCGGCGAACAATTCTTTTACAGTAAATTTTTCATCTTTAGCCATCGGCATCGTCGATAAGGTCGGACTGGCGGCTAATTTACGAACGTCAGCACTAATTGGCACATTGTCCGTCCACTTCACTTGACCTTTTCTTACCGCTTGCGTGACCAAATACAAGGTCATCAACTTGCTCAGTGAGGCAATGGGCAACTTTTTATCCGCGTGATCCGCATAAATGGCTTGGCCTGAGTTGGCATCCACCACGTAGGCAGCTTTAACCTCAGTCGCCGGATCAGTAGCCGCCGTTGCTCTCAGCGGCCATTGTCCCCAAACAATCAAGGCGAGCCCTAACCACAGCACGGTCCCCCACAATCTAAACTTCAACATAAGCCCCCCTTTAAAGACTAAAAAGCGCTGGCTGATTGCTAGCGCTCCATCATTTTTCTGACAATTGGTCAGGTTTAATTTCTTCAGCTTTTTCAGGTTTCATTGCCATCGCAATCATCCCCAAAAACAGTCCCAGATAGTACGTTAAAATACGCCAAATCAGCATGGCAAGAATCAGTTTGCTATGACTAGGAATGAATTTGGCAAATAATTCCGTAAACCCAAATTCGGCACCACCCGCGCCACCGGGAATCGGGAACAATGACGTCACTAAGAAAATCAGCACATTCAAGCTGGTCACCATGATCACGTTAACCCCGGTATAGCCCATCGCACGCATAATGAAATACGGAATCAGATAGTAGAACAATAGTTGCAAGAAGGTGATCACTGAAACTTCGACCAACATCCGCCAATCCTTGGTCATTCGCAAGCTTTCCTCATAAAAGGAATCAATTTTTTCACTGATATTTGCTTGAAACTGTGCAAAACGTTCGGCTTTCATAAACCAGCCAACCGGAATCAAGACCACTTTTACCGCTCGCTTGGTGAAATTATACCAATACATCACGAGTAATAAGCCCACGATGACGGCAAAATGAATCAAAAAACCGAAAAAGACGTACAGTGAAAGGTAACTTAACTTCTCGGCTAAGTAATGAAACCCAATTAACATGGCAAACAAGAAGTTCAGGACGACCATGGCCTGAAACACGACAAACTTCATCAGCGCCACGGAACTGGCACGGCCAGCATCAATACCTGACTGTGCCATCACAAAAATCTGTGCCGGTTGACCGCCTGATGAAAATGGCGTTATCCCATTAAATAACTGTTCAGCCAATGGCACTCTGAGCGCGCTACGAAAAGAATAGTTCTTATAACGATGGCGCACGAACTTTTGGACGACTACCGCTTCAAGGCCAAAATATAGCCCAACACAGCCTAACGCCACGAGGAGCCACCACCAATTTAGTTGAGCAATATCGGTCATCATATTACCAAGGTTGACGTTACGTAAGGAATACCATGAGATCCCCACACCAAGTAACACCATGACCAGTAATGACCACATGTTTTTTCTAGTCATGGCTAGCCCTCTTTTGCTTGTTGTAAATAAAAGTCATGCCAAACCCGCGCCAACCGGTCTTCGGAATAATCCTGAGAGGCCAGAACTGCCTTATCATGCAAAAACTGCATGCCAGCCGGATTATCACGTAAATGATCGATTTGTTTTTGCATGTCATTCACATCCGTCGCCGCCTGATAATAGCCGTCAATAATTGCCCGGTATAAATCTAAGTCACGCAACAAAACTGGTGTCCCACAACTGAAAGCTTCCAGTACGGACATTGGAAACAGTTCGTTGTATGACGGCAACAAAAACAAGTCCGCCATATTGTAGTAGTCAACGAGCTTCTCACGATCAACGATACCAGGAAATGACAAGTTAGCCGGCGGATTGTCGACAACTTTCTTCAGTGCCTGATAACCGTCCGTAATCCGTCCAAACGAGAAGCCACCCGCCCAAACGAATTGGATATCAGGATTACGTCGCGCGAGTTCAATAAAGTCCGGAACCCCTTTGCGATCCTGAATCTGGCCGGTTCCCAAAATCATAAATTTATTTTGGTCATAGCCGTACTGTTGCCGCAACTTTAATTGTTTTGCAGCTGTCATCTCGTAAAATTCACGTTTGCTGACAAAATTGGGAATATAGGTCACATCCGCACGGCTGATATTGTAGGCTTCCAGCTTCGGGATAAACGTGGGATTCACGACCACGATATGATCCATCCGTTTATAAAACGAAATCAAATAACGATTAAAAATCGCTTGAAAAGGTTTAGGCAATTTTAAACTGCCTTCGAGAGTTTCTGGCAAAAAATGCACATAACCAATTTTCCGACCCCGATTCGGCATAAATGTCGAGAGATAAAACATCGGATTGACCGTATGATAATGTGAAATTGCCGAACGCCCGTAGCGGTTAATTTTGATCTTAAATTCATCGCGCCAATGCGTCTGCAGTAATCGCATTAATTCTAAATACGCGCTACCGACCCCTTGACCCTTAACTGAGTCAGCCTTCGAAAACATGGTGATGTTTAGCATAATTCGTCCCCTTAATCGCTCACATTCGCCGACTTATTCGTCTCTGAATAGGCCAGTTGCACATCTTGATAGTAATTAATGACCTGTTTTCCAAAATATTCGGCCGAAATTTGATACAACTTCTTCTGCCGTGGTTTGGGATCATCAAACGCATGTGGATGTTGTAAATAACGAACCACATCACGCACTAAGTTGGCTTCACTACTAAAAGTTGTCCCCAACGAGGGATCATCTAATAGTTGGTCCGTATACGGACTGGCTGCCACGACCGTTTTCAGCCCGGCTGCCATCGCTTCAATATACGTCAACCCTTGGGATTCCGAATTAGAGGCTGACACAAACAGATCCGCCATCTGATAATAGTTATACACTTCATCATTATCAATTTCACCAGTAAATTGCACATGTTCACTCAAACCGGCGTCCTTCGCCTGATTCTCTAAGGTCTCACGAGCAGGGCCGTCACCGACGATACATAGTTGCACGTTGGGCACTTGGTCAATCACAGCGGGTAACGCGGCAATGACCTCATGAATGTTCTTTTCATACGCTAATCGGCTCAAGGACAATAACACTGGTGTATCCGCCGCATAACCTAATTTTTGGCGATAATCGGCATCTGGTGTTTGCTCATATTGATTGATGTCGATCCCAGTCGGAATGATCCGGATCGGCGCTTTGACGCCATAACCCTTTAACGTTTTTGAAACCCGATGACTGGGTGCCACAATACCATTCAGATGGTAACAATAGGCCCGTGTGGCTTCTTTCACGTGATACGGCTTTAAGAGCTTACCGTTGGCAATATAATGCAAATAATCTTCATACATCGTGTGATAGGTATGAATGCACGGGATTTTTAACTGCTTGGCAACAAATTTACCAATCATGCCCATCGAAAATTCAGTCTGGGTATGCACAATATCCAAGCCCAAATCCTTCGCAACCTGATAGGCTTTAAATAAGCCGCGCACGGCAATCCGGCGATCTGTAAATGACACGAAAGGAATACTTGTGAAACGGAAAATATTCCGCTCATAAATATTCTTATCAACATGCGGATCGGTGGTCGTAAAAATGTACACTTGATGACCAGCTCGCTCGAGTTGATTACGCAACACTTTGATCGACGTTGCTACCCCACTAACTTGTGGATAGTACGTATCTGTAAATATCCCGATATTCACGTAGATTCTCCCTTTATTTCCGACCACTAACTAAACCACCATTAGTCATCGTTGCTTCAATCAGTCCTTAAGTCCACCTGATTGAGCGCGTCCTTTCAGTCTCAATAATTAATTATAACAATTATATTGGTTCGGTATCAGAGTTGCAAATAATCTTAAGATAAATTAAGAGTTCCCTGTGATCAGCATGATTGACTAAAACCCGCACTTATCGTCCAAAAGAGACTAAGCGCGGGCTTTTATCAAGAATTCAATTTTCAATTAAATCCAATTCTGTTTTAACTAATGACGGTACTCACGATCGTCCCGATATTGGTGGACTGTTTATCTATTGACAGACTTGTCAATGTTTGCGTATTATCAATGGCTTGAAACACCTTGTCATCCTTTAAAATACTTTCCATTTGTTGACTATCGCCCTTAACATACACATACCCCCAAAATTGAGATAATTCTGCACATAAATGCCGTGTATCCTCTACTCTGACCGTCATTTTTCGATAGTGTGCTAATAGCCAAACTTCAAACGAACGATTAGAGAATCCCAACTGACAATCAGCTATCCGTATCGCCATTTTTTTGGCTTTACGTTGCATTTTACTAACAATTTCTACGGAAAGATCGTCTCTATCAAAGATAATATAGACTTGTGTTTTTTCATCAGGTCGTAATTTAGGATTATTCTTCATCATATTAGCGACCTTGTCAACCCAGTCTGAACCACTCGCATCAATAATCTTAACCGTTTTTGCGGCAATAAGCCGATAATGCTGAGATAAAGCGTCAAAAAAGACTTTTTCTGTCTTGCCTTCAACAAAGAAAAAAATTCTAGGCTTAAGTTTTCTACTTCGCTTCTCTCTGCTCATTCCCTATCAGTGCCTCCAAAAGTAATTTATTATTTACTAATTGTGTTGCACCGTAAACCCCTTCTAAATACCGCTTCTTATAATTAAAATCGCTTCGCTTAAGTGCGGGATCGTCGAAATCAAAAATACTAAAGAGTTCACTCTCGCCGAATCTATTTTTTTCAGCAAACCAAATCTGATCTTGTCGTAATCCCGCATCTAAAAGCGATAGTTCATGTGTGGTTAAAATAAACTGATTCGTTTGATGAGCATTATTGATCAACCTCAATAGTGCTTGCGCGAGTTCCAAGTGATATGATCTGTCGAATTCGTCAATCATCAGCGTTTTTTCACTATTACTAAGCATATAAAGTGCCAAAAACATAAAGACTTGTGTTCCAGTACTTTCATTATTAAAATAGACCGAAAATGAGCCGTTCTCAGCTTGATGTGTCGCGTAGACATCATATGAAACTGAATGCATGTACTTAATTTCTTCATCGGTTTCACTTTCAGAATTTAACTGTTTGAGCAGAAAGGCTGGTATGGGAATTTTTTCATCTCTTTCCTTAACTTCAACATCAACAATGTTAAAGTCGGCTGCTTGTAAAAAGTGCAAAAATCTAGTTTTGAAGCTTTCATCCTGCAGCATTTTGAATTGTTCATTTTTAATTCGATCAGTGCTAACAATAATTAAATCTTCAACAAACCATTTGTAAACTGCTTTAGCAAATTTTTCATTATTTTGTTGTGCAAAGTATAATAACAGTTGATTTTTTCGGACGTTTTCAGTCAGTGCACGCAATTGTGTCGGTATCGTCACAAAATTTTGTTTTTGCCGATTAAAGATTACTTGACCCGCTGTTACTAACTTTTCATGGACAACTTCATCTGAATTGTATTCTAAAAGATAGTCATATTGTTGCTCATTCGCTATAAAAGAAATTTCAAATTTGCTATTTTCTTTATTATAGCCAAAAGTATCGGTATTTAAATGTTGTAATTCGTCTGTCGTGGGATTAATCACTAACCGTTTCAACATTAACAAAGCTTTGATCAGATTAGTTTTGCCATTTGCATTCGCACCAAAGACCAAGACCGATTTTAGCAGTCTTTGTCTCTGTGAAACTATGGTATTGGATGTTTGCAATTTTCTTAACCTTTTTCCAGTTTCCATCGAAAAATCTTGCTCATTTTTAAAAGATCTGAAATTAGTTACTTTAAAATCTATTAGCATCAGCGTCTCCCTTTAAAAACGTATTTTCGTTTCTAACTTATTTTATTATCCTATATTCTCCATAATAGTCAACACAAAGACGTTTTTATCTCGTTAACCAGTTTTTTGCCCACGTATTTAAGCCGCTTAAAACTACTTGAGTCTATTCGGTACTTTATATGTATAAAAAAGCACGTCTACAGTCCAAAGACTCTAAACGTGCTTTATCACAACTAATTGTGCGTTCGCTATCGACTTACTTATCGAAAACGTTCTTTTCAACTAATTCTTTAACTTCTTCATTAGTGACACATTCGTTGATGGCCTTGTCTGCTAACTTAGCCATTTTCTTCGTGTCGATGGTCTTCATCAATGAGCGTGTCTTCAAAACTGAAGTAGAACTCATTGAGAATTCATCCAAGCCTAAGCCCATCAATAATGGTACCGCAACTTGGTCACCGGCAACTTCACCACACATGCCCGCAATGCGGCCATTAGCGTGCGCAGCATCAATTACATGCTTGATCAAACGTAACAACGCTGGGTTGTATGGTTGATACAAGTATGAGACCCGTTCGTTACCACGATCAGCAGCGAATGAGTATTGAATCAAGTCGTTAGTCCCAATACTAAAGAAGTCAACTTCTTTAGCAAATTGATCAGCTAAGATCGCTGCAGCTGGGATTTCAATCATAATGCCTAACTTGATATCATCCGCAACTGGGGTGCCCGCTTTAACTAACTTAGCCTTTTCTTCTTCGAAGATGGCCTTAGCTTGACGGAATTCATCCAAGGTTGCAATCATTGGGAACATGATTCGCAATTGACCATAGTGAGAAGCCCGGAGTAACGCCCGTAATTGGGTCCGGAAAATATCATCACGATCAAGTGAGATCCGAATTGCCCGGTAACCCAAGAATGGGTTCATTTCATCAGGTAATGGCAAGTATGGTAAATGCTTGTCACCACCGATATCCATGGTCCGGACAATCACTGGCTTACCCTTCATCCCTTCGACAACCTTTTTGTAGGCTTCGAATTGGGTATCTTCATCAGGTAATTCAGCACTGTTCATGTACAAGAATTCTGACCGGAACAACCCAACGGCTTCGGAACCAGCATCTAAGACACCGTCCATGTCATCAGGAGTCCCAATGTTTGAAGCTAGTTCGAAGTGTTTGCCGTCTTTAGAAACGGTTGCTTCGTTCTTAAGCTTTTCCCATTCGGCCTTTTGAGCAGCAAAATCCTTGGCTTTTTGTTGGTAGTCACTGATTTCAGCATCAGTTGGCGCAACTAAAGCTTCACCGTTGATGCCGTCAAGAATCACAGTGGTGCCTTCCTTGATCGTAGTCGTTGCGGTTTCAGAACCAACAACGGCAGGGATTTCAAGAGTCCGTGACATGATTGCGGAGTGACTCGTCCGACCACCGATATCGGTGATGAAACCTTTAACGAACTTGCGGTCCAATTGGGCCGTATCACTAGGTGTCAAATCATGGGCAACGACAATCACTTCAGAATCGATCAATGCGGGACTTGGTAAGGTTACCCCTAACAAGTGGCTCATTACACGCTTCGTGACATCGCGAACATCGCCGGCTCGTTCTTGCATATATGCATTATCCGTCATTGCTTCGAACATTGAGATGAAAGCATCTGTAACTTCCTTCAAAGCTTCTTCGGCATTGACTTTATCATCCTTAATCTTACCTTCAATTTGTCCTAACATTTCAGGGTCAGATAAAATAGTGATATGAGCTTCAAAAACTTCCGCTTCTTCAGCGCCTAAGCTTTTCGTTGCTTTGTCTTTGATGACTTGCAATTCAGCCTTGGAAGCGTCAAAAGCGTCATGTAACTTCTTGATTTCGGCATCAGTATCTGAAACCGTCGTCTTTTCGAATGACAAATCTGGATCAACTAGCATATAGGCCTTAGCAATCGCAATACCATCACTGGCAGCGATTCCCTTTAGTACCTTTTCAGCCATTATTCAGATAATCCTTCTTTCTTCATCGTTTCAGCCAAAGCTGCGATAGCATCTGCTTCGTCAGCACCTTCTGCTGAAATCGTTACATCTGCATCTTTACCAACACCGAGTGACATAACACCCATGATGGACTTCAAGTTAACTGACTTGTCTTGGTATTGCAACGTAATTTCTGAGTTGAATTTACTTGCTGATTGTACCAATAATGTTGCGGGACGTGCGTGGATACCTGTGTCTGCGATTACGTGAAAATCTTTCTTTTCCATAACTATTCGATCTCCTTCGAAGATGTAAATTTAAATTGGTTCCGAGTCAACCCGAGTTGCCGCCAACACGTGCGCTCTAGAGCCCTTAATATTGATGATAGCAATTATCCAATTGAAATACAAGCCCTTTCATTCATCAAATTGCGATTAATTGGTAGCCTTACCATCCTTATCAAAATGGTAAACAACGTGCCCATCAAGGTCAGCCATACCAATGATTCTTTTTCGGTATTCATAGCCCATGTAGGCTTCATGGAACGCCATAAAGTCCGCGGGGTCCACACTAAAGCTTTCCCGCTCACCTGTACGCAAGGCTTCCATTAACTGATGATAATCCGTTGCCACAGTTTTCCCTCCTTCTTAATCCGTTCAGTTAGGAACGTTCATCAACTAACATCAGGACAGGTCAGACCATTTACGTGCGAAATGACTAAGTTGTACTATAATATGGTCAGACGGTTCACGAACTGACTTGTTCTGATTAGGTGTTAAATATACAACTGATAATACCGAATGACAAGTGATTTAGTCGAACCGGCCGAACACTTCAGAAATAATTAAGTTGTTGAATCTTCACGTTTTAGACCACTCCTGTAAGTCCAAAGCTATCCAGTTTTGATGTTGAGTCTTTAAACTTGCACGGTCTATAAAAATCGTTATACTAATAGTCAAAGGTCAACAAAGGTCAGATGATTTTTGAACCTTTCACTAGGACGATTCATCGACTTAGTGAATATTTCTGATTAAGAAAGGTGTGTGACAGCAATATGCTCTGTGACAATTGCCATAAGAACGAAGCGACGATTCATTTATATACGAACGTCAACGGTCAGCGGCGGCAGATCAATCTTTGCCAAAATTGCTATCAACTGCTCAAGAATCAGGAACAGCAACCAAATAACGGAGTTGGAGGTACTGATATGGCACAAGATCCATTTGGTTTTGGCGGTCTTGACGATATCTTCCGCGCTATGCAAGGCGGCGACGTCAATTCTGGCGACGGCTATCGGCAACAGCAACAGACCCCACCGACCCAACCTGCTGGTCCCAATAATGGGGGCAACCGGCGTGGCTCAAACGGCGGCGGCCTACTTGGGCAATATGGCTACAACTTAACTGAACAAGCTAAGCAAGGCAAAATTGACCCAGTCATCGGTCGTGACAATGAAATCAACCGCGTCATCGAAATCTTGAACCGGCGGACGAAAAATAACCCGGTTCTGATTGGTGAAGCTGGGGTTGGTAAGACGGCGGTCGTTGAAGGCTTAGCCCAGAAGATTGTTTCTGGTCAAGTTCCCCAAAAACTATTAAATAAAGAAATCATTCGTTTGGATGTGGCTTCCCTTGTTCAAGGCACCGGGATTCGGGGTCAATTTGAACAACGGATGCAACAACTCATGAAGGAAGTTCAATCGAATCCAAATATTGTCCTCTTCATTGACGAAATCCATGAAATTATGGGTGCCGGCAATGCTGAAGGCGGTATGGATGCTGGTAACGTTTTGAAGCCAGCCTTAGCTCGTGGCGACTTCCAACTTGTTGGGGCTACTACGCTCAACGAATATCGCGACATTGAAAAAGATGCGGCTCTCGCTCGGCGTTTCCAACCAGTTACGGTTGACGAACCGAGTGTTGAAGAATCCATCAAGATTTTGCAAGGGATTCAAAAGGAATATGAAGATTATCATCACGTTAAATACAACGCGGATGCAATCGTCGCAGCGGTTAAGTTATCAAACCGTTACATTCAAGATCGATTCTTACCTGACAAAGCCATTGACTTACTTGATGAAGCTGGGTCACGGAAGAATTTGACCTTGAAGACCGTTGATCCGAAGACGATTCAAGAAAAGATCGACGGTGCCGAAAAGCAGAAGCAAGATGCTTTGAAGAAAGAAGACTACGAGAAAGCGGCCTATTACCGTGATCAAGTTGCCAAACTCGAAAAAGCCAAGCCAGATGAAAACGCGGCTGATTCCGCTGAAGACACTGCGACCGTGACGGTTGAAGACATGCAGCAGATTGTTGAAGAAAAGACCGATATTCCAGTTGGTGAATTGCAAGCCAAGGAACAAGCTCAAATGAAGACCTTGGCGAGTGATCTTGAAGGTCACGTTATTGGTCAAAACACCGCGGTCGAAGCTGTCTCACGTGCTATTCGTCGGAATCGTATCGGCTTAAATGGTACTGGTCGTCCGATTGGGTCCTTCATGTTTGTCGGCCCTACTGGGGTTGGTAAGACGGAGTTGGCTAAGCAATTAGCTAAGGAACTCTTTGGCTCAGAAGATGCCATGATTCGCTTTGACATGAGTGAGTACATGGAACCACATTCAGTGGCTAAATTGATTGGGTCACCGCCTGGCTATGTCGGCTATGAAGAAGCCGGTCAATTGACCGAAAAAGTTCGGCGTCATCCATACAGCTTAATTTTATTGGATGAAATCGAAAAGGCCCACCCTGATGTCATGCATATGTTCTTGCAAATCTTAGATGATGGTCGTTTGACCGATTCACAAGGTCGCACGGTCAGCTTCAAAGATACCATTATTATCATGACTTCAAACGCTGGGACTGGCGATGCCGAAGCAAACGTTGGTTTCGGTGCGGCAGCTGAAGGTAAAACTCACGATATTACTAGTCGCTTGGGTAACTACTTCAAGCCGGAATTCCTGAACCGTTTTGACGACATTATCCAGTTCAATGCTTTATCCAAGGCAAACTTGATGAAGATCGTTGGCTTGATGATCAATGACGTCAACGCGATGTTAGCCAACCAAGACTTACACGTCCACGTCACTGAACCAGTTGAAGAAAAGTTAGTCGATCTCGGCTACAATCCTGAAATGGGTGCTCGACCACTTCGGCGAGTTATCCAAGAACAGATTGAAGACCGGATTGCGGACTTCTACTTGGATCACAGTGAAGTTAAAAATATGGTCGCCAAAGTTGAAGACGGTAAAATCATCTTAGGCACTGAAGAACCAAAAGCAGCTAAATAAAGCTCAACAAAAACTCGTAGGTCATTTCTGACTTGCGAGTTTTTTTGTGTTTCTAATGTCAGCCTATCGAGAGCGATGCTGTCCCAATAAGTCAAACCATTCTAAAAAGTCATCAAAAAAATTGAGATAACGTTTAAACCACTAACGTCATCTCAATCATCAATCGAGAACAGCCTATTTCGCTGATTTCTTTGCTGCTTGATGTTTACCGAAACGATAAGCCAACCAAATCACTAACAAAATAATGATGATTAACAATAACCACCACAGCCAGTGCCAGTCACGTGGGGTTTCAGCGTTAGCGTGATCCGCCGCCGCCTTTGTAACCGTAAACTGCCGGTTGAAAACCCACCGCTGTGAACCAGAAGTCGCAACTAGGTGTAAACGATACTTGCCAGCTGCCAAGCGTTGATTATTAGTGTTAATGAGATAATCAAAGTTTGACGCAGGCGCCATGCCTAACCCACTGCGCTTTGTCCGATATTTCAGACGGTTATTGTCGCCATAGATTCGGCCATCAACGGTCAACTTTTTGAGTAATTGTGGTGCCACATTAGCCAAGTTAACACTAATCGCTGGACTGAATTTTTGACGCTGTTCAATCCCGGTAGCGATCTTGTTCAATGTCAATTTTGGTTTAACCGTTATCTTGGCATTTTGTCGTAATACCAAGCCTAAGGCCAGAGCGTACCGATTATGCAGATAGAACCCCTTTTGATTAGTCACCTGCCGCGACCCACTAGCAAGATTCAGAAAGTAAAACGCCCCTTCAAGAATGCCATTGAAGCCTTGTTTCGGCATCTGGTACGGTACCGTAATTAATTTGGTTGCTGAAGGCGCTAAGGTCAATTTAGCCGGCGTCTGAAACAATTGGTTTAACTGATACTGCGCCGTGCTTCTAGTTCCAAGCTTTGACAAATCATAAGCTTCAGTCCCATTACTAGTCGTGTAGCCCGTATTACTGGCAAGCCGCAGATGTAAGGTCTGTTTAGTCAGGTTGATCACACGCATTTGAACGCTGCCAGTTTGTCCAGGCTGAACGGTCAAGTCAAAATAGTTCGTTACGCCGCTAGTTTGATGTGGGTTAGCCACCATTTGGATCGTAAAACCAGCACCGTTCCCACTGGCTGCTTGACCAATTACCGGTTGCGCATTTGCTAAATAGAGTCCGCCCAGTACGCTTACGAAAATCAACCACCAACGTCTTAACTTAATCACTGGTCGTATCACTTGCTGTCGAGCTCAATGCCCAAGTTAAATCAGCATCATAGGTCCCGCTAGAAATACCAGTCGTCTTAGGAATCACTAACTTAGTTGAAGTGGTTGTGCCGGCAGTTGCCGTACCAACCCCACCAGTTTTGGCATCCGTATTATTCCAAACTGTGCTATCAGCCGCGGCAATTGTCCCAGCTGCAGCATTATCTGTCACATAAGTTACCGTTCCAGTAATCGTTGAAGTTTTGTTGGAAAAATCACCTAATTTGGCATTTAAATTCCAGCCAGCTTGGTCACTCCCACGATAATCACTAACCGTCAGCGCAGTCCCAGTAGTTTTGCCACCAGTGATGGTATCATTGGTATAAGCCAAATTGGCACCATTCGTAACCAACTGTTTAACGTCTGTAGGTTCAAAGGCGAAAGTTGGTACCGCATCCAAGGTCAACTCACCTTTAGCTACTGTAAATTCACCAATTGAATTACCCATCAACTGATCATCCGCTGCTTGTGCGGGTAAGTTAACTAACAAACTCATCCCTGCTAATGCTGCAATACTCAATGCTAAGGTCTTTATTTTCATGATAACTGCCTCCAAAGTTTATTTGGCTGTTAAGCCATAATTTAATTGCCAGGTAAATGGCACAAAGTAACGTTTTCCAGCCTGTACATCTGCCGGATAGTCGGCCGGATCAATCGTCATTGTAAAGGCCAACTGTTTAGTCGTCGTTGGTGGGCTCGTAGCCGGCAAAAGTGTTGTTGCCGTAGTACTCAAATGATGCGCCGTCGCGACAGCATCCACCGTGGCCGTATACCGAACCCAATCAATTGATGACAACGGTTGAGCACCATCACTCAACGGCGTAGTCAACGCCGTACTAGCCGCTAAGCTCAAGCTCACTGGAACTTGCCAGTCATTTGTCACTTGAACCGTTGGACTTGCGGTCAACACCGTGTCACCCGTGGGCATTTCAAAATCAAACACCGTCGGCAAGGTTGCTGCAGCAGTTCCAGTCTCGGCAATATTCACCGTTGTTGGCGCGTAAGTCGATAAATAATCAGACACATTATCAGCTGTAATCGTGGTCCCACTGTCGGCTTTGAGTGGCATGACGACCAACTTCAACTGATTTTTTCGAGCGAGTTCAGCCGAAATAGTTTGCGTCGTATCAGCCGATTGTGTGGGATCATAGTCTGCCGCTTGAGTCGTCGTTTTACCAGTTGCCGTTAACGTCTGCGCATTCGCATCGTTTAAATCCGTTAATTTTCCCAAATCCAGTTCATTGCTGGACTGCGTCGCATCAATGGCTGAATTAGTCAGAAGCCGCCAAGCTTTGCCATTCAACTGATAAAACAATTGATATGGTGTTTTTCGTGGTATCACACGAGCAGTCAGCGTAACCGCGCCATCCGCATGCTGAGCAGAATAGTCAGCCGTCGCACCGTCACCCACGGTTTTTGAATTGGTTGCCGTACTCCCTTGACTCAATGTCACTTTCGAAATGGCCGGCACTTGCGGTTTACTTGGATCAAGCTCACTGATACTGTCACTCGAAATATGCTCAACATCAAAGCTACTAGCAATGACTCGGGCTGGTAGCATATTATTTTCAATCAAGATATCTTTCCCGGAAATAATACTCCCATAAAAGAATTGTGTTGAACCAACGTTTGACACCCTAATACTTGCATCAGGTGCCATAATGCTCCCAGCAAACAGATCACTGCTACTCCCAGTATCAGCGGTTAAGTAACTCCCATCGGCCGTAGTCGCATTAGGAAAATTATTTAAAATATGACTTGAGAGTAACTGGTTCAAGGTCGCTTTACTACCGTCCGAGTTAGTGACATCATCACCACTAGCATTCGTGATTTTTTGCCCACTAATGTCAGTGACTGAAAACTTATAAGCACTGCCCCAACTAAATGGCATCGAAGTTTTGACCCCAGTCCAGTTCACAAAAATATAAGGAGCATACTGATAGGTCGCATAAGACGAATCACTAGTCGCCGCGGTATTGACAACACTGGTCGACATATTTTCAATATTAATCGTGACGTTTTGCGGTGACCCCTTCAGATTTAAGAAAATCATCGGTGGCGTATCATCGAACGACTTGTCATAATCATCGCTTAACTTGATTGTCACTTCCGGGTTGGTTCCGGACAAGTCATTCTGCACAGTGACGCCATCGACCCCACCATTAGCTAACGTGTCCTGTTTATCATTGAAACTGGCATAATAGTCTGAGATGCGACGGATTTGATCCGCCGCAGCGTCAAAATAATCTGTTGCGTCTGCTTTGGTTGGATCTAAAGTTAATGACTTGCCTTCTTCCACCTGATAAGCCGCTTCCAAAGAAGCCACGTTATCTTTGAAGTAATTGACGTCACCCACGTTTTCATCAGCCAAATGCTTAATCAAAACGGCATTACTTTGTTTCTCAGTCGCGGTCCAATCATGTTGCAATTGATCACGTAAATTATTCACGACAATCTTATCAGCATCCGGCAACTTATCTTGCGTATTAAAAATTTTAAACAAGTTTTGCCCAGTCGTTTTTAATGAAGAATCCGTACTTTGATATGGGACTTCATTAGCCACGTACACCGGCGAAAATTGTGACAACTTATTCCAAACCTTACCATCATTAAAAGTGTCCACAGCACTGACAATTTGTCGAGCGGCGTAACGCCCTTCTAGGGTGTCAATCGGACTACTGTTGATCGTCAGTTTGCCAGCCGCGAAAGCGTTATAATAAGAACCTACGCCAAAAACATAGTTACCGACTGAAGAATCTGGAAACGGTAAATCCTCCGCGTAAACAGTTTGCCAGAGCAAGCCGCCTAAGCCGAGTCCAATTAAAAAACTTATTATTATTTTTCGCATCATATTTTCGATTGCTAACCAAAATTAGGTTAATAACCGCCCCCCTCACGTGACGAGTTTTAAGCACTAAGCTCGACTACTCCTGAGCTCAACTACATTATACCGATTGTCCACTGGAATGAACAGACTAATTAATTAAACCCTTATAAATATAAAAATAAAAAATTATATTTTTGATGCTATTTATTTATTATTCAACACTTATAACGGCTAACATCATTAAATCCTACCAACATTTAACGACAGAATGTCAACCCTCCCACAACTAATCCAAAGTCATTCAGTTAACCTAGCTTAATTAGATTCTGCTACAAGTGTTAAAGCTGGCACTAATATATCAACAACAATTTAATCGTTGGCAATTAACTGTTCAAACCGAAAGCGCGTTCAGGGGCCGCATGGTTGAAATTAATCATTTTCTGGTGATCCGCCACTTCAACCACTCATTGCGATGGTCAATGCGACACTTTGGACAGGCTATGGTTGGTTCAAAACTCACAAAGATTGGCCAGTCATTATTTCAAATGTTCCCGGTATCTTCTTTGGACTGATTACGGTTATTACCGTCTATCTTCATTAATTCACTTAATTATCTAAACAATTAAAAAGGCGTCAACGACAATTTTCACCGTCGCTGACGCCTTTAAGAATCACTTCTGCTGACATTTGACTGCCACGAGCCAATCTTTGAGTTCACCACGATCAGCAAGTAAGCTACCACGCAACTGGTCGCGAGAATCCCCAGTGAGTTTTCCTTTGGCTTTCAGACCCGCACCTTTAAGTCGATCAATCCGACTCGACTGGCGTGCCTGCCGAGCTAACCGATCGCGCTGCTGCCACAACCAATAACCGCCTGCCATCGCGCCAACGACACTTAATCCAAGGATTACTTTTTTCATCGTGTGGTCCTCCTTCGTTTGATTAATCTCAAATATAACTAAATTAATCAAGTCAGGCAACACATATGCTTATTGTAAAAGCAACTACTAATATGGTGTAACTATCGTATTTATAAGTAACTGTTTGACTTGCCGCTCCGGTTGGTCTGGATTGATGCTGGAACGTGGTGGCCACGTTTGTGAGCCAAAGCGCGGTCTCACAAGCCGGGCTTTTCCTAAGCTGGAAACCCACCAGCAAAGGAAAATTTCACCACTGAGCATCATCCAGCCCGCCCTGCGCTGACTAGTGATTCTCATACTAATTGGTTATTAACAGGCTCTAATTTTGCTAATATCGCTTTGATTATAATCGCTATTTAACGTCGGAGTGGACCAGCTCGTTTGCCGTGTCAAGACACTTAGCTGGGTGGTTTTCCCAGGTTAGTGTCTTGCCGACTTTTAAGACGTGAGCTTCGGCTTGAAAGCGCCCTGCAGACCGGTATTTGGCTGCAGGTCTGCCTCACCGCAAACGAGCTGGTCCACGGAGACGGACAATTAATAACTTATTTTAATAATATGATGGCTACGATACATCAATGATTATTCTGCTGACGCTTGTTGGTGATAGACTTTGGCAAACGTCGTTGCAAAGTCGGTCAACTTAGTTGGGCCTAAAACGGGCTGATGAGCTCGGTAATCCACGTAGAAATCGTGATCACGTTCATAAGCCGTCATCTTCACATATTGCGTGAAAAATTCTGTCCGCGGATTCACCGCTGTTAGTCGTTTTAACAGTTGTTCATCACTAATCTGAATCACTTTCAAATCTGGCATGCCAAGTGCTGTAGCTAAGATAGCCGCGACCTCTGGATAAGTTTTTTCATCACTAGCCACATATTGGACCGTCGTGCCAGCTGCTGGTGCAGTTAAGGCCTGCACCACCACGGGCGCAATATCTACTGGCGCAACCCATGAATTGGGCTTCGTTAAAGAACTATTCGTGTAAATAGCATGATCTTGACGAATCGTTGCCAGCTGACCGAATAAATTATAATACATCCCGGTTGGCCGAATAAATGTCAAATTCACGCCAGGCAATTCTGCCGTTAAAACCCCTTCAATAATGTTGTAAATGTGTAGCGCCCCGACTTCTGGCCCCAGATTGGCCCCGACACTGCTCAGATTGACAACTTGTTTGACCCCGGCGGCTTTAACCGCATTGGCGTAAATCATGGCTTCTTGTCGACCAGCTTCAAAAATGTCGCCGGTCGTTGTTGCCGCCGTAATCATGAGATAAACCGCATCCGTTCCCTGAAAAGTTCGTGTTAAAAATGCTTCGTCATCAATACTGCCAATCGCCGGTGTCGCCCCTAATGCGGTAATTTGCGCGGCCCGTGCGGCACTGTGACTGATCACAGTAACCGCATGCCCTAACTTAACCAACTGTTCAGTAACTGGTTTGCTGATGTGGCCCAATGAGCCGGTTAAAATAATTTTCATTTATGATGATCTCTTTTCATTAAATATAAGTCTATCTTTAATACAAAAGTCATTATAAAAGATAGACTTATATTTTGTCAAGCGTTAAACTTGAATTAAATTAGGTGCAAGGAGTTTTAATCATGAAAATCAAGGATCAACAAAAGTATGACCGCTTAATCGCAGCCGCCATTCAATTATTAGCAACGGACGGCCTCGCCCCATTTTCGACGACTAAAGTGGCCAAACAAGCCGGTATTCCGCAGTCCAACGTTTATATTTATTTCAAAAACAAACAAGCGTTACTTAACGCCACCTATACCGTAGCCGTCCATCAAATGAGTTTAGCGGTGGTTGCTAGCTTCAGTAGCGACCGACCTTTAGTTGACCAAACCGCCACAAGTATTGCCGGACTCTACCAATTTGCGATGGCGCAACCAGCAATGGCAACCGCCATTCAAGTCTTAATCGACGATAGCCAATTTAAACAACAAGCCCCCTTAAAACTGGACGACGTTGCGAATCAACAGATTCAACAAGCCTTAAAGTTAGGGATTCAAACACAAGTCTTTCAAGCGGTTGACCTCAATCTCATTCGCTACTTTTTGACACGACCCGTCTTTCATTATGTGTCTGGGGTTCAAGCTGGTGACTACCCCGCTGATCCCCAGGGACTGTCGGCGCTCACAGCGATGATCCTACGAGCTATTTTGACCCCAACGGCCTATCATCAATGGCAACACTAAAAAAACTGTTCAGTTATTCTTAAAACAAGAATAGCTGAACAGTTTTTTAGTTAGCTACGAGGAAAGTCGGTCACTAGACCAGCATCCTGCGCGCGTTTCGTATACATGGGGATTTCGTCTTCACTGGCCCGAACAAAGTGTCCTGGGGCAATTTCAACCATCCGCCGTTGCTTGTCATCATGTTCACGTGACGCATCATAAACGACTTGCTTGCGGTTTCGTTCGAATTCAGGATCCGGAACCGGTACCGCTGAAATCAAACTCTTAGTATAAGCATGCAACGGATGCGTATAAACTTCATCCGCGGGACCGATTTCTAGAATCTTCCCATAATGCATGACCCCAATGCGGTCACTGATATACTTAACCATCGACAAATCATGCGCGATGAACAAGTAAGTCAGGCCGTGTTTTTCTTGAAGTTCCTTCATCAAGTTGACCACTTGGGCCTGAATGGAGACATCCAATGCCGAGATGGGTTCATCAGCGATGATAAACTTTGGTTCCACCGCTAGCGCCCGGGCAATCCCGATCCGTTGCCGTTGCCCACCGGAGAATTCATGCGGATAACGACTCGAATGGTCCTTGTTCAGACCAACTGTTTCCAGTAAGTCTTCGACCTGCTTAGTCCGGTCTGCATCATCTTTGGCGAGGTGGTGAATATCAATCCCCTCCGCCACGATATCTTTAACTTTCATCCGCGGGTTTAATGACGCATACGGATCTTGGAAAATCATTTGAATTTCACGGCGGAATTCATGTTTTTCAGCCTTCGTGCGTAACTTCGACACGTCTTTGCCGTTAAAAATGATCTGACCATCCGTAGGTTCATACAAATGAATGATTGAACGGCCCGCAGTAGTCTTCCCAGAACCGGATTCACCGACTAAACCAAACGTTTCACCTTCATAAATGTCAAAGGAGACGTCATCAACGGCCCGGACTTCATCTTTTTTGCCAACATTAAAGTATTGCTTTAAATGATGGACTTCTAGAATTTTTTTACGTTCATCAGGCATTTTGATTACTCCTTCGTCTCATGTTTGATCGGTGGTTCTGGCTTTTCCATGGCCGCAAACTTCTTTTGACGTCGGACAATTTCTGCCGGTGGCGTCACTTTAGGGGCATCTGGATGCAATAGCCACGTTGCGGCATAGTGCGTATCAGAAACCTTGAAGAATGGTGGTTCTTGTTCCGTATCGATCTTCATCGCATAATCACTCCGCGCCGCAAACGCATCCCCAACTGGTGGGTCGAGTAAATCTGGTGGGGTCCCTGGAATCGCGGTCAATGAGCCACCCTCAGTATCCAAAGTTGGCATTGAGTTTAGCAGTCCCCAAGTGTAAGGATGTTGCGGATTGAAGAAGATCTCATCGACGGTCCCATACTCAACAATTTTACCCGCATACATGACGGCAACCCGGTCAGCCATTCCGGCGACCACGCCCAAATCATGGGTGATAAAAATAATTGACGTATCGATCCGATTCTGCAGATCCTTCATCAAGTCCAAAATTTGAGCTTGAATCGTGACATCCAACGCCGTGGTTGGTTCGTCAGCAATCAAGACTTCTGGGTAGCAGACCAACGCAATCGCAATCACGATCCGTTGTCGCATCCCACCAGAGAATTGATAAGGATAGTCGTTGATCCGGCCTTCAGGATTGGTAATCCCAACCAATTTCAACATTTCCAAAGCTTGCGCAATGGCTTCCTTTTTCTTCAACCCTTTATGCTTCATTAACGGTTCAGCGATTTGCATCCCGATCCGCATCGTTGGGTCCAATGAAGTCATTGGATCTTGGAAAATCATGGCAATATCCTTACCACGAATATGCTGCATTTCTTTTTCTGATTTTTTGATAATATCTTCATCATGAAACATGATACTACCGCCCTTGATGACGGCATTGGGTGCTAATAACCCCATTAGTGATCGGGTCGTAACTGATTTACCAGAGCCCGATTCACCAACGATGGCTAGCGTTTCACCTTTACGCAAGTCGAAACTGACATCACGAATGGCTTTAACTTCGCCCGCATAGGTGTGGAAATCAATTTGTAGATTCCGCACTTCAATGACATTTTCAGGATTTTCCATTTTGTTGCTACACCCCTATCGTTTCGACTTCGGATCAAACGCATCCCGCATACCGTCACCTAATAAGTTAAAGGCCAGCATTAACACAATCAAGACGATTGCTGGGTACCACATTTGATATGGTAGGAATTGGAAGTTCTTTTGCCCATCAGAGATCAACGTCCCTAACGAAGCTTGTGGTGAACTGATCCCAATCCCAATATAACTCAAGAACGCTTCAAAGAAGATCGCGTTTGGAATCGTAAACATTGTTTGAATAATTATCACGGAAGATAAGTTTGGTAATAAATGTTTCCAAGCAATCTTCGGTGCAGACTCACCCAAAGTCCGGGCAGCTAAAATGAAATCTTGGTTTTTCAGCTGTAGCGTTTGGGCACGTGTCAAACGGGCCATCGTGGTCCAGTTAATCAGTGCCAAGGCGGCGATGATGGAGGCCATCCCAGTTTTCTGGAAGGCTGTCGCCATCAAGACCATGACAACTAATGATGGGACGGAGGAGAGAATTTCAATGATTCGTTGCATTAACAAATCGACTCGTCCGCCCATCCAACCGGATAGGATCCCGAACCCGACCCCAATCGTTAA
This sequence comes from Lactiplantibacillus brownii, assembly GCF_031085375.1. NCBI lineage: Bacteria > Bacillati > Bacillota > Bacilli > Lactobacillales > Lactobacillaceae > Lactiplantibacillus > Lactiplantibacillus brownii. The sequence goes on along the minus strand of NZ_JAVCWF010000001.1, from coordinate 1,138,593 downwards.
ATCAATCAGGGTGGCAATCAACGCAATTTCAAGTGAGACCCGTGTCCCATACATGATCCGGGCAAATAAGTCCCGACCTAAATAGTCTGTCCCTAAAACGTAATGCACATTAGAACCGGCACCAGCTTGCTTGTAGGCGTCAACATCCGCACCTGATTGGTTGATATGACCATTCAAGCCATGGATACCGACCCCCGGAATCTTGGGAGGCAAGTTCGCATACTTAGGTTCTTGGTTATTGGGGTCATGATGATACAAGGCTTGACCTCCAAAGGCCATCAAGAACAACAGAATTAAAACAATAAAACTGGTGAACGCCGTCTTATTGGATTTCAGGCGCCGCCAAACATCTTGCCCAAAGGTTAAGGAAGGTGCTGCGATTTTTTCGTTATCAGGCCCGGCTTGTTTGTCTAACGGCTCGAAGTCGCCGGGTTTGATTTCAATATTATTTGGATTATCTACCATTAACTAGTCCCCATTTCCACTTAAGCGAATCCGCGGATCGATGATGCCGTAGACGATATCGGTCAATAACAGCAACAAGCAAAGTAATGCGGAATAGAAGATTGTGACTCCCATGATGGTCGGGTAGTCATTAACTAAGATCGACTTCACAAATTGTTCCCCAATCCCAGGGACCGAGAAGATATTTTCAACCACCATCGACCCCGTCATTAAGGCGGCGGCTAATGGTCCAATCAAGGTGACCATCGGAATCAAACTGTTTCGTAAGGCATGATGATAAACAATGCCGAATTTCGATAACCCTTTAGCTTTGGCTAATTCGATATAATCGGAACTCAAGACGTCGACCATGTCCGTCCGGATAAACCGGGCTGTTTCGGCCAACGGACTAGCAGCTAGCGCTAACGTTGGTAAGATCGTATAGGCGAAGCCTTCCCAACCGGCAACTGGGAACCAACCCAATTTCAAACCAAGGTAATATTGCAGTAAGATGGCTAACACGAAACTGGGGACCGCAATCCCTAAAATTGAAACAATCGTTGCCAACCGGTCGGCCCAAGTATCTTTCCGAATCGCCCCGATTGCACCGAGGATAATCCCAAAGATGACCCCAACGACCATGGCTTGACCACCTAATTGCATTGAGGGACCCATCCGACTACCAATCAAGTAGCTCACGGCTTGATCACTAAATTGGAAAGATAAACCCAAACTACCTTTGAAGATTCCCCCAATATAGATTAAATATTGGAGCCAAACGGGCTTGTCTAACCCGTATTGCGCTAAAATTGACGCTTTTTCGCTAGCAGTCAACTTGGCTTCATTTTGAAGCGGTGTCCCTGGCATTAGTTTCATTAAGAAGAACGTGACCGTTGCGACAATGAATAACGTCAGGAATAAGTAAAATATCCGCTTTAAGAGATACTTTCTCATTAGAATTCCTCGCATTCTATTAAATTAGCCTTAAAATATGATGACAGTCCTGATTATAAAACAAAATGGTAAGGATTAACAATGTGTCAATCCTTACCCCTTCGTTTCACATTCGTTCAGTTAAAGCACACACATTAATAACTTCAGATTTAGTCGCTATTTAACATACATATACTTGTAGTTGTATTGTGAACCGGCCGTATTGTAGATGATACCTTTCAAACTCGTCCGGGTTAAATGAGCTTCAGCTTGTTGATAAATTGGCGCAACCCCTTGGTCAGTCATCAACGTCTTTTCAGCAGTGACCATGTCATTCCAACGAGCGGTTTCGTTATTCGCATCTTTACCAGTGGCATTCTTGATAGCCGTGTCATAGGTTGAGCTGTTGTACTTACCGTTGTTGTATGAGTTGTCAGAAGTAAAGAGTGACAAGAATGAGATTGGATCAGTAAAGTCAGCGTTCCAAGCAGAGATGACAGTATCAAAGTTACCATTTTGTGACCGTTGTAAACGAGTCTTGAATGGCACATTTTGGTTAGAAACCTTAACCTTGGAAGAAAGCTTTTGCCATTGACCTTGAACATATTCAGTGGACTTCTTAGCGCCATCAGTATCGTCAGAAAGTAAGTTGATCTTCAAGCTGGATTGACCAGTTTCCTTCAACCCTTCCTTCAATAACTTCTTAGCTTCAGTCATGTTATATTCAACACCACTAGCCACATAAGCATCGTCGGCAAAGTCTTTGTTATTGGTTGGGCTCTTTGCTAAGTCAGATGAAACATAACCCTTAGCTTCAGTGGACCCATCAGCTAACACATCATTAACGAATTGTTTACGACTGATTGCCATTGACAAGGCTTGACGAATCTTCTTGTTTTGGAAAGCCTTAGCTAAATCAGAGTTGCTGTCTTTTTGATTAAATTCAACGTAGAATGTCGAAGCAGTTTTACGTAACTTGAAGTTCTTGTTGGTCTTGTAACTCTTAACTTGAGTCCCAGAAAGGATCGTATCGTCAACCTTGTTTGAGTTAAACAAGTTCAAACCAGTTGAGGCATCCTTAACAACTTGGAACTTGATGCTACTCATCTTGACGTTCTTAGCATCCCAGTAATCTTTGTTCTTCTTCAATGACCAAGTTAAGTTAGTCCCTTTCCAACCAGTCATTGTGTAAGGGCCGTTATAGACCATATCAGAACTGGTGGTCCCATACTTAGAGCCATACTTCTTAACGGCTTTTTCGTTTTGTGGGAAGAAGTTAACAAAGCCCATTAATTTCTTGAAGTAAGGAATTGGCTTGTCCAAGCTAACCGTCAACTTGTAGTCGCCGTCAGCTTTAACGCCTAAACTAGAAACAGCTTTTTTACCACTGCTGATCTCGTCAGCGTTTTTGATGCCTGAATATAAGTATGCGTATTGTGACGCAGTCTTGGGATTAACAGTGCGTTGCCAACCATAAACGAAATCTTTAGCGGTAACTTTGTCGCCATTACTCCATTTTGCGTTCTTCCGTAAAGTGAACGTATATGTTTTACCATCTTTAGAAACAGTGGTTGATTTGGCAATTCCGGGTGTAACCTTACTATCTTTACCTAACCGGTATAACCCTTCATTGGTGTTATTCAGCATGTTTGAACTAGTTACATCGGTTGACTTAGACAAATCCATCGTTGGTAATTCGGATTTCTCTGTAATCGTCGCGGTCTGCTTACTTGATGTTGCTGAGTTACTCTTTGAACCACAGGCTGCGAGGAACAATAATGATGCCCCCGCAACGGCAGTTACTTTAGCAGCTGTCTTTAAATTCATAAAACCCCAACCCCTCTAACTTAATAGTGTGTGTGTGCTTTTCCCTCGAAAAGTTAAAGTAATTGTATATTATAAATAAATTAAAATCAATGCTAAATTCTAATTTTTATCATTATTTCGTCATAATTGACTTAATTAATTATGATTACAAGCCAATTATTCACAACTTCGTAATTATAAAAGTGCCTTTAAATAGCCGTTTATGTCTCTAAGTCCAAGATCGATTCACAATGTTTTAGACTGAGTTATTTTTCTTAATAAATAATTTCAATTTACACCTTTTTCATCAAATTGAGCCGATATTTGATTAGTCAAAACAGCTAAAAAGGAAAAATAACAACTCGCCAGAACAAATTTATCAGTGTACTCTTATTATTTAAATTGTTTATATGATGTCATAGTGCCCAGTCCACTATATCGTCACTATCCTGAGTGGCGCCCAATTTCCCGCTGCGATTAAAACAAAAAAATCCAACTTCAAAGACTAACCAGTTCGTTGGTCTTTGAAGTCGGAATTTTAGTTAAATTTTAATTGATTGTGGCCGGCCTAACTTCCAAAATAACCGATAATAGAAGCAATGATCAAAATGATTAAGACCGCCGTCGTGATCCAAACATATAAATGATCTTTTTCCACAGCGAAAGCGTAAATCGAAACAGCGACTCGCAGTGTTGGGGTCAAAATTAATAAGAAAAGTCCCAACATGATGACTGCAAATGGCCGTAAAGCAAGCACCCCAGTAAAAATAGTTCTAAAACCAGTTGGTTGGACCCCATTAGGATAGCCACCGCCGCCTTGGATCAACATCAAAATAATCCCGAAGACGATCACCGTGGCGGAGACAACGACCCCGATTCTTAAAATCTGACCGATCATCAGTTCAACTTGATGCATTTCTTTCGCTTTAGAATCCTTTTGACTCATTAGATCGTCACCCCAAATCCTTTAGCAATCATTTGTAGCCCTAAGTACAACATGATTGGGACAAATAACATCCGAATCAACCGTGGCTTCAAATGTTGCATAATGCGCGTCCCAATCAAGGCCCCTAGCAAAATACCGATTGCTAATGGTGCCGCAATCCCGGCTTTGATCGACCCATTGAAGAAATAGACCATCGCACTGGCCGCGGCCGTGACCCCCATCATCAAATTTGAGGTCGCTGAGGAGGGCTTTAGTGGCATGTGCATGATTGTATCCATAGCTAGGACTTTGAAGGCCCCACTGCCGATTCCTAAGAGGCCACTGGCTAAGCCAGCGCCAAACATCATGACAAACCCACCAGGCACATTTTGAACTTGATAATCGACTTGTTTTGATAAGGCCTTATCATAATAAGTTCCATTTAAGTTTAACTTAGTCGCTAATTCATCCGCGTGTGCGTCCTGATCACCTTGTCCCTTACCCATTAACTTGCGAATCATATTGTAAGTGGTAAAGACTAGTAAACCGCCAAATAAGAAATACAAGAACGTCGCATGGACAAGCCCCGTCAAGACGGCCCCCAGTACGGCCCCGACCGTGGTAGCAATTTCTAAGAACATCGCCACCCGTAAATTGAGCATTTCATCTTTTAAATACGCAATCGTTGACCCAGAACTGGTCGCAATAACTGCAATGATACTGGCACCAATAGCGTACTTAATATCTAATCCCATCGCTAGCGTCAAGATGGGCGTAATAATCATCCCACCACCAATGCCAAGAATTGCCCCAAAAACGCCCGCTAAGACACCCACACCGAGCATTAATAATAATGAATAAATCACTAAACTCACCTTCGCCTTTTAGATTTCACTTGTAAGTTTACCATTTACTAAGGGCTGCGCCTAATCCTTACAATTATCGTTTACAATCCCTGTAATGACGGCGAGTTTAGCGATTGACGAGCAAATTAGTGACTCCGGCTTAGAAGTCGATGTAACCGGAATCATTCCCGATAATCCAGCCTTTCACAAAAAATCATTATTAAAAAATTAGATGGCAGATAGCAAAAATTAGTCTAAAGTTTGGGCTTGTGGAAATTGCGCCATAAAACCCGCGACTAACGGTGTCGCCAATGACTCTGGCGTCGTCGCTAATACTAGTTGCGTCTCAAAACGCCGATCCGCCAATGACCGAATGAGCACTTGACCGGAGTCATAAGTCTCCGCTAACGACCGTGGAACGAGTGCGACACCAATTTGATGGGTCGCCCAGTGCATCGCGGTCCGCGCATCGTCGCAAGTCATGACATATTGAGGCTCAAAGTCTTGTTCCAAAAAGGCCACATGAAATAATTCGTTAAAACGGCGATATTTAATCAGTGGCAGTCCGGCCAAATCGTTTAGTCGCAATTGACGACGGCGGTTAAATTGCGTGTAGCGCTTTGGTAACACCGCAACCATCCGTTCCGCGGCAAAATAACGACAGACCAAGTGTTGCTGATTAAAGGGAGTGCGTAAAATAGCAATATCTAACAATCGTTTATGTAGATCATCTAATAATTCGAACGTATTCCCCTCGCTGACTTCTAGTTGGACGTCGCCGTGCTGCTGTAACCAAGTGAGCACTTGCTGATTCGGCATCACACCGCCGGAAGACGACACAGTCCCAAGGTTTAGTGTCCCGGTCACACCACGGCCTAATGCCCGAACCTTGTTTTCAGCCGTCGCAGATAGTTGCGTGAGTTGTTGCGCATAACCCACTAGCAATTCCCCAGCCGACGTCACCGCCACGCCTTGGGGCAACCGTTTAAACAGTGTTACGCCGAGGTCTAACTCTAGCTGCTTGATTTGATAGCTCAGTGGTGGTTGCGCGACGTGCAGTCGTTTCGCTGCGGCCGTCATCTGCCCCTCTTCGGCCACCACCAAAAAGTAGCGTAATTGCTTTAAATTCATCCGTCCCAGCCCCCTATTTAATCTTAGTATACACGACCGACCCCATCGAGACATTTACAATTTACTTAAGCTATGCAAACTCGCGGGCGGATGCGTTATACTAGAAATAATTAGAATAATTATGGAAGAAGTGGTCACATGCACATTTTTGATCGTTTAAAACAAATGCTCCATGGCTTAAATAGCCCAGATCCTCAAAATGCGGCCACGGCGACCGGTACGCCGAACGTGACAGCGACCACGTCAGATCAAGCTCCCATGGTTAATCACACGGAAGCCTTAATTCTCGTCCACCACCTGGATGCGACTGGTCATGAATTACAAGCCCCCGATATGATTGCAGGCTACGTTGGCGACGAAATTCATCTGCCAGCAGTCAACATCACTGGTTATCATTTAGTAAACATTAATGGCTTGACCCGCTGGTTCACAAAACCACAAGCTCAGATTGTTTTGACCTACGAACGCCAAGCCGGACAACCAGTTTGGGCCTATGCTTATGATATTGACCAGCGTCAATTGATCGGACTCCCAACCATGACTCGGGGACCGTTGGGCACGGCGTATCAGGTGATGGCGCCAACCGTGGCTGGTTTTAAGTTACTCCGGTCAGTCGGTGATTTGACCGGCGAATACACCACAACTTCCAAGACCGTCTTGTTCTTTTATCGCAATCAGAACTGGCACCAAACTGATTTAAGTACCGGCTACGTGCAGATTCGCCAGTTGACGCCTGTTTTTCCAAATCCAGGCGCTACTTCGACGACCTATCTCACCACGTTACAACCGGGTAGCGTCTATAAAACCTATCTGCGCGTTCAGTTAAACGATGGTGACACTTGGTATAACATCGGTGATAATCAATGGATTCCCGAAACACAAGTTCAACTGACCAATGGCAATCAGCTACTCCTAAAGCTGCCACGCGGTTACCGTACCCGGGACGCCCACCAGGTGCAACAAACGGGGATCGTCAGTTTTGTTCCGGGTAAACAGGTTCACACTTATTTAGAACCTTATGGCCGCTACCTGACCACGGTCACGCATGGCGAAAAAGTTATCCTGACCGAACGACTCGTTGATGACAATCGTGTCGTCTGGTACCGGATTCAAAATCGGGGCTACTTGCCAGGCCGCTATTTGACCGACTTAGATCCAGCGGACAGTTTGTTCTAAACTGATGTATAACTCCGGTTGGTCTAGAATAGTACTCAGTGGTAACAAACGCTTAGTAGCCGTTTTTGATGCTTGTCTTCTTTTTCGAAATTTAACCCCAAAAGGTCAACGTTCATTTGGCATCTGCCAAGTAAACGTTGACCTTTATACTTTAATTATCGACGCGTTAACTTCATCAATTCAACGCCACGATTGGTAAGCAAATAACCGTTGACAGAATGATGCATGAAGACTAACCCCTCAAACTCACGATCAGCGCCAAAATCACTTTCGCCAACCACGCGCGACGTTAAGTGTCCTAAATCCATCACTGGCACTGTGGTAATGCCTTCATCCGCAATTAAATAAAGCTGGCGAGCAGCGTCATCATAACTCATCGACTGCGCGATTAACCCTGGTCGTGTCTGTAACTGCGCGACCAATTGAAAACTGACATTACGGGTACTAATTTGCCCGCGGTAAATCTTAACGCCACCAACGGGCTGATTAGTTGCCGAATCGGCCGCATGGGTCCAGAAGTAGGCGTGACCTTGATCATCAAAAGTCAACACATCGCCCATACCGGTGTGCGGCGACAGATTGAACACAACTTTCGCATCCGGTTTAAGGGTATTCGGATTCAACCGTTCGACTGCATTGGGCCGTTCATTCCCGAAATCTTGTACGAACCATAATTCATTGGTCACAGGATTTAACGTTAACGACTGCGCATGCCCGGAATCAAACTTGGGACCCAACTTCAAGCAAGCTAAGATTTCACGATCACGCTTCGTCAACTTATGGGCGTTAGCGGCTAACACGGCTTGGCGAATCATGGCCATGTGACCAGACTTGGCGGCACCTAACTTGAGCAAGCGTTGCCAATCATATCGCACGACCCAACCAGTTTGCGCCGCGTTAGTTGCTGCTGTGCGGTCATCTACATACAACACGTACAAATATCGATTGTTGCTTGAAAAGGCAGCACTTTGCGGATCATTCAATAGAGTGCCACGGTAATCCCCCATTGGCAAATAGAGCTCAGTTTTGAAATCATAATGGGTCAAATAACCCCGTGATTGATCTAACGTTGAAGGTGTTTGTTGCAACGAGCCAGTTTTAAGATACGCCGTCGTTGGGGCAAAGTTAATCTGATTCATGGTATACCGGCCATGTCCAACCAAGGCCACGGTCGGTAATTTGGCGGTCGTTTGTGCTTTCAGCGCATTTCCCGTCACCCGATAAGTTGTCATGCCAGCAGTAGTCCCCACTTTGGTTGTCGACCCAACTATCGGCGCCACTTTTAAGGCAGTCGCCAAAACCCAGCCTTGATGACCGACCTCATCGTATTGACTCGTGCGACCAGCCGTCGTCACTTGCCGCGTCTGTGTAACTTGATACTCATCGCCACGAGCTAACTGGCCGACCACGGTCAAACGGGCCGGTTGAGCTGCCCCGTTCACCTGATAAAGGGCCGTTTTCGTTGTTGTTTGCATCGTTACCGGCTTAATTTTCACGCTAGGACTCAATTGTTCGGTCGCTACAGGTCGAATCGCGGGGGCTAAAATCCACCCCCGCACGCCGGTTTTAAGATTCTTAATCTCAATATAACGACTAACTTGGCCTTTAGTGGTCACCGTGGTTTGCGCCAGTTGAATCCAAGTTGATTGCTTGCTGGCATCGACCGTCACACCTGGGGTTACCTGTAATTGGCTGGCACTTCCTCGCAAGTTTACCAACCGTTTCGTCGCGGTCACTTGAACCGCTTCAGTTGGTACGGCGGTTATCGCGCCCCGTTGACTGGCCGCATTAGCCTGAATTGGCTGTACTAACCCCAATGCCAAACAAGTACCTCCTAAAACTAACCATTGCCATCGCATCATGCTCGTCCCCTCACCTTTGATACTCTCATTTTAGGACGCCACCATGGCATTTTCAGGTAATACTCCCGGCTAAGTCTCAAATTTACCGCCAAACAAAAAAAGCTTCGATTGGCTACTAACCAATCGAAACTTTTATCGCCCACCTTTAACCGATAAAGGCAGTCATCACGCTACCCGCCACGATTAACACGAGACCAATAATAGTCAGTCGTAATTCACGCGACGATTTCGTTTCATTAAGAACTAACAAACCACCCAAAGTCGAAATCACGACACTAACTTGCGTAATCACGTAAGCGGTCGCAACACCATTGGCTTTGGCGGAAAAAATATAAGCTAACGCAGAGATACCAAAAATCATCCCAGCAAACGCATTTAACCAACTGGTTCGTTCCTTAAATGCTCGGCCATGACCGCTAATTAGGGCATAAAGTACCGCTGCCAAAAACATCCCCAGCATTTGTGGGAAGAAGATAGCGGTTCCTGACGCTGAAACAGCCTTTGGTAAGGCACTGTAGACCCAATAACCGACCGTTGTCGGTACTAGGACCATCAAGCCACTCATCAGACCGTTACGCCCAGCAGGACTATCGGTGACCGCAGTTAAGGCGACCCCGATAATCATCAAGACGATGGCGGCAAAGCCCACCATTTTAGCGCCAGTTCCAGCCCATTCACCGAACATGAGCACGCCGATAACCGACGTTCCGACTAATTGAATCCCCGTCGAAATCGGCATCGTGGTACTAACACCCATCCGTGAATAAGACGTATACTGCCCAATTTGCCCTAGGACCCAAAAAGCTCCGGACAAAGCACTCAACCAGAAAGTTGCCATATCAACAGTTGGTCGCACGGCAAGTTGGACAATGATCCCAACGATCAAAGCGCCAACACCAGTTCCTAACGTCTGATTGACTGGTTTACCACCTAGTTTTGAAATTAATAATGGATTTAAGCCCCAGCCCAACGCGGGAATCAAGGCAATTAAGATGTTCACAAAAACGCCTCCTAAGTCGTCATACCGTTCAACTCAGCCACTTGCTCATTGGCTTACAGCTTGGCTGTCAATTTTACATCGGGATACTTTTCTGCAAACCAACGTTCCGCAAAGGCATTTTCAAATAAGAATAATGGTGCGCCATTACGGTCCTTCACAAGTAAGTTCCGTGAACTGGACATTTTTTCATCCAATTGTTCTGGATCAATCCAGCGCGCGGTCTTGCTGCCAAGTGGTTCCATCACAACTTCGGAATTATATTCATTTTGCATCCGGAATTTGAACACTTCAAATTGAAGTTGCCCGACCGCTCCCAAAATATAGTCCCCAGTTGAATAAGAGGTATAAAGTTGAACTGCCCCTTCTTGAACCAACTGATCGATCCCTTTGTGGAAGGATTTTTGCTTCATCACATTTTTAGCGGTGACGCGCATAAATAATTCTGGGGTAAATTGTGGTAGCTTTTCAAATTGAATCGCTTTTTTACCTGTATAGATGGTATCACCAATTTGGAAGTTACCGGTATCATAAAGTCCTACGATATCTCCGGCTACGGCCGTTTCCACCGTTTCACGCGTATCCGCCATGAATTGTGTCGAATTGTTCAAGCGCATTTTTTTGCCGGTACGTTGTAAGAAAACATCCATTCCGCGGTCAAATTCACCTGAACAGATTCGGACAAAGGCAATCCGATCCCGATGATTCGGGTTCATGTTTGCTTGAATCTTGAAAACGAAGCCAGAAAATTCATCATCCGTTGGTTTAATTGTTTCATCATCCCGCGTTTGATGCGCATTGGGCTTAGGCGCGTATTTGAGATAAGTCTTCAAAAAAGTCTCGACCCCAAAGTTAGTCAACGCTGACCCAAAGAAGACCGGCGTCATGTCCCCAGCCGCAATCTTGGCTTCATCAAAGTCATTACCGGCTTCTTCGATCAATTCCATTTCTTCCAACACATCACGATAAATACTGTCCTTCGTCAACTCGTTGCTAGGGTCCAGCTTGCCGTCAGCGTCTAGTGGTAAGAACGTTTCGCCATGAGCTTCATTATGATAAAGTTCAACGCGGTGGTTATACCGGTCGTATAAGCCTTTCAGTCCTTTACCCATCCCAATTGGCCAGTTCATTGGATACGTTTCGATCCCTAAAACTTCTTCAACTTCATTTAATAGATCCAACGGTTCGCGACCATCGCGATCCAACTTGTTCATGAAGGTAAAGATCGGAATCCCACGCATCTTACAAATTTGGAATAACTTCTTAGTTTGAGGTTCAATCCCTTTCGCTGAGTCAATGACCATGATGGCAGAATCGACTGCCATTAGTGTCCGATACGTATCTTCAGAGAAATCCTCATGTCCAGGTGTATCCAAAATATTGATGCGTTTGCCATCGTAATCGAATTGCATCACGGAACTTGTTACTGAGATGCCCCGCTTCTTTTCAATTTCCATCCAGTCAGACTTGGCAAAGTTGCCACTCTTCCGAGCTTTAACTGTCCCAGCTTGCCGTACCACGCCACCAAAAAGGAGCATTTGTTCAGTGATCGTGGTTTTCCCAGCATCCGGGTGAGAAATAATCGCAAAGGTCCGTCGCGTATCGACCGCTGCCTGTAGTTCTGCTTTATTCATAAAAAATCCTTTCATCAAAAACATTATGATTCATCATTATCTTCGTTCGTAACATCGTTAGCCTTAACCTTACATATTCTACTGATTTTTCCATAAAAAATCCAGTGTTGCTCACACTGGATTCAATCGGCCGTCAGTTACCGGCCTTCAAAAACAAGTTTTTTTACTTATTGGAAACGATATCAACCGAGACACTGCAAGTGACCACACCCAACCGCTTTACTTTTTAGACTTCTGAACCAGTGGTTTGGTCGCCTTAGCAGGTTGTGGCTGATACACCGTCGTCTGCTTGCGCAAAGCTTGTTCATTACGCAACTCAACAATATTGTAAAGATACACGACGATCGTCCGCACGACCGCATAAAAAGGAATGGCTAAGATCATCCCTAAAATTCCGGCGATATTCCCCGCGGCTAACAATAAAATAATAATCGTTAGCGGGTGAATTTTTAACGTCCGTCCAATAATATTCGGGTAGATCAAGTTACCATCAACTTGTTGCACGATCACCACAATAATAACAACATATATCACTTGCATCGGCGAGACCGTGAAAGCCACGATCAAGGATGGGGCAATCCCAATATAGGGTCCCAAGTAAGGAATAATGTTCGCCATTCCGGCGACGACGCCAAGTAATAAGCCATAAGGTTGTGAAATCATCATATACCCGATCGCCGTGAAGGTCCCGACGAACAAACACTCGATCACTTGCCCACTAATATAGCTGGAAATGGTATCACCCATTTTTTGAATCAAGCCAACAATTTCTGGCCGTTGTTTGCGTGGCAAGAATCGGCTAATAGCTGGAATGAATTTTTCACTATCCTTTAGCATGTAGAACAAGACGACTGGAATGGTAATTGCCATGATCGTCACACTCGTAATCGTCGAGATCACGGTCACGATACTCGTTGATAAAGATGACAGGAACGTTTGCGCATACTTGCTGACTTGACCATTCAGTTGTTTCATGTAAGAACTGACGTCAACTTTTTGCAACATCGAACTGTTATTAATCATTTTAGTCGCGGCCTTTTGCATTTCCGTCGCTAACCCAGGTAAATTATAAATTAATTGCGTCACCTGTGAGACTAAGCGTGGAATTAGTGATACCGCGCCATACGCTAAGACACCGATCAATAGCAAGAACACGATCGTCACGGCCCAAGTCCGCGTAATGCGAAACTTTTTATAATGAACCTTCGTTAATAACTTGACGAGCGGATTGAGCATATAAAATAGGAAACCCGAAATCACAATTGGCATGAAGACGACGTTTAAAAAAGTCCCAATTGGCTGAAACAAGAAGCCAAGCTTCGTACAAACCCAGATCAATGCCGCCACAATCAAAATCTCGAGCGACCAAAACATTAAAGACGAATCTTTCAGGCGTTTAAGCACAGTCGCCCCTCCCTTTTTGCTGTATGTATTACTTAATGTCTCCGCGAGTTGCCACATCATGACAACAGATGAGACAAACGCAAGTTAATTATACCCTATTTTTCAGTTGACTAACACTATCCTGAAACTTGGCTTTTTTCGGTGAAAAGACTGGACAAATCTTTCGTCGCGGCTTAATTTAGCTTACTTTTTTGGCGACCAATCAGAAGTTTGTTCGAAAAACTATTTAAATTTGATGAGAATAATGGTAATTTAGTTAAGAAGAATGAAAATTCAAAGGAGTGTTTTAAACATATGTCACGAAAAATTGCTATTATCGGCATGGGCCACGTTGGTTCCACTGCCGCCCACTACATCGTTGCCGGTGGTTTTGCCGACGACTTAGTCTTAATTGATCCTAAAACCGAAAAAGTTAATGCGGATGCCATTGATTTCGAAGACGCAATGCCTAATTTGCCAACCCACACCAATATTATTGTGAATGATTACGCAGCGTTGAAGGACACCGATGTGATTATTTCCGCTTTGGGGAATATCAAACTCCAAGACAATCCGAATAACGATCGCTTTGCCGAACTACCATTCACCAGCACCCAAGTTAAGGCGGTCGCTGAAAAGATCAAGGCCAGTGGTTTTAATGGGATTATTATTGCCATTACGAACCCCGTCGATGTCATTACCTCGATCTATCAAGCCGTGACTGGTTTACCAAAGCAGCACGTCATTGGAACTGGTACCTTGCTAGACTCTGCACGGATGAAACGCGCGGTCGCTAAAAAGTTAAACATTGATTCACGCTCAGTTGCCGGCTATAACTTAGGTGAACATGGTAATTCCCAATTTACTGCTTGGTCAACCGTTCGCGCACTTGGTCAACCGATTGCTAAGCTTGCCAAAGACCGCGGCCTCGATCTCGTCGCGCTTGATAAAGCGGCTCGTCAAGGTGGGTTCGCCATTTTCCATGGCAAGAAATACACAAGTTACGGGGTCGCCACTGCGGCTGTCCGTTTAGCCAACGTTGTCCTTAACGATGCCTTGACAGAACTTCCCGTTTCTAACTACCGCGAAGAATACGGGGTTTACCTCTCATACCCAGCCGTCGTTGGTCGTGATGGTATCGTCGAACAGGTTCAATTAGATTTAACGGACGAAGAACTCAAAAAGTTACAAATCTCTGCCGACTATATCAAAACCAAATTTGCTGAAAGCCAAGCAAAATAGCTTTATCTTAACGAGATAGTCTGTTTAATCAGCAAAGTTCGATCATTAGCTTAGAAAAATATAAAGAACATTTCTGCAAGTACGCGGAAATGTTCTTTTATTTTGTTCATCTTTTAAGACTTTCGCCATTAATACTTCCAACTCCGGCGATTTTGTTTTTAAATGACTCATACTAAACAAAAAGGACGCGTTCACCAGTTACAGTGCGCGCGTCCAACTTTTTGATTAACTAAATTCCATATCGTGATTGTTTTGTTTGGCTAAGGTCGCAACGATCTGTAGCCAATCTTTCATGCTGACCATGACCGCAGAATCTTGCGTATTGGGATTCTCCACCTCAATAGATTCGTGGCCCTGATTAACGATCGTTAATAGCTGGTTAATATTTTTCTTGGCCAGCGCAGTGGTGACTTTTTTCATATTCGCCATCTCCCAACTTGTTGAATGATTGAAGATATTGTGCCTCAATCTCGCAGACACGTCAAGCATTTTCGCAAGTTTTTTGACGACTCGAAAATAACTTGAATCTTGGTGAATAGTTTACACTAACCTTGCCGGCCTTGCACTTAATTCGTCTGCAATTATATGAAATTTAACCTTACTACCGTTCAAACATCGTTTTTAAAACGTTCCGAATGATCTTGAGTTGCTCGGCCGACACCGGTTGACCATGGTATTCAAATCGATTTTTTCGATTCTCAATAACTTTTTTCAAATCGACCGCCGTCGTCTCATCCGCGTGACCGGCTTTACCGACCAACTTCGCATAACTCGTCCCCAACACTTGGGCAACTTCATTCAACGTGCCTTTTGACGGCGTGTGCTTCTTCCAACTATAAATGGCACTGGCACTTAATCCAGCTAACGTCGCCACTTCTGCTAACGTTAAGCCATTTTTCTTAGCAAATTGACGAATGTTTTTCAGTAATTCGCCATTATCTAATTTCATAAACGCCACAGCCGTCACTTCCTTTACCCTTTTTTCGTTTACTGTATGCAATATACCGAGATTCAGGCTAAAAAGCAAGTGTTAATCTATAATCAGTTTATCAAGTTAATTGGCTCACGAAACGGTTAACCATGCGGATTGCAGCTGTAACTTGTGGTGGTATTTCTTAAACAAAGTGTAAAATGACTGCAACTTGCTTGTGATACTGTATTCCTATGCTATGACCATAATGAAATCGCAGGACAGTGGTGTCAAATGCTCACCCGTCTACGTTTCCTGGTGGCATGTCGTGGAAACTTCACAGCCGGTCAATTTTAGTGTTTGAGTTAATTGGTCGCGCAAAAAAAGCCAGCCCCAATTGGACTGACTTCTAGTTATTATTTTTCAAGTCGCTGGCGTGCCGCAGTTAAAATTGCTGGCGCTAAGCCTAAACGTTCCGCCAACCAAATCGCTTCACTTGCACCAACTTGATGTAGCAACAAGTGATAAGTTGGTTCCAGCGTTTTTCGATCAAAGGCCATCGTGGCCGTGACAAATGTTGGACAAGCCACGGCATAACTCTTGATCGCACTAAAATGAGTGGTGGCAATAATGGTGGCTCCGGCAGCGCGCAAGTAATCAATAATCGCGATGCTCAGTGCAGAACCCTCTTCTGGGTCCGTCCCACTACCAATTTCATCGAGTAAAACTAGGGCATTCGGTTGGATGCCATCAGTCATTGTGACTAAGGTCGTCATTTCTGCCGCAAACGTACTAAGTTGCGCAGCTAAACTCTGATTATCACCAATATCTAACCAGATCTGCGTAAAGACTGGGATCTCGGTGCCTAAATCAGCCGGCACTTCTAGCCCAACTTGTACCATCTGAGCAAATAGCGCAATCGTTTTGAGGACCACTGTTTTCCCACCGGAATTAGCCCCAGTAATCATCAAGCCTTGTTTGGGCGCCAATTCAACGTTTAACGGTACCGCGTTTGTCCCCAATAATGGGTGTCGACCATTAACAATTTTCAAATGTTGCGTCGTATTTAACGCTGGCAAACAGCTCCGCGTACTTAACGCGTATTGCCCCTTAGCCATGAGTTGATCCAATTGACTGATCAATTGTTGGTTCTGGATCAGTTGTGGCCAACGTTCCTGAACATCACCCGTTAATGTCGCTAAGATCTGGTAAACTTCGGCACTTTCTTCCGCGACCAACTCGGCCAAAATTTGCCCCCGTTGTGCGGCCATCTTGGGTTCAAAGAAAACCGTTGAGCCAGTTCCGGATTGATCAATAATTTGACCTGGGAAACGGGTCTTATAATTAGCTTTCAATTGAACACAAACATGGTCATTGCGGGTGATTAACCGTCGACCTTGGATAGCTTGTGGATGTTTTTGGACAAATTGGGTCAAAGCTGCCTGGACCTGTTGCCGTTGTTGGCTAATTTTTTGACGGACTTGCGTCAATTCCGGTGTGGCTTGATCGGCAACTTGATCATGTTTGATTTCAGTCGTCAAACGTTGCTGTAAACTACTCAAACCTGTCACCGGTGTCATTAGGGCGACCAGTTTCGGCGCTAATTTGGCATGATGCCGTAATGTGGTCATTAATCGTTGTCCACTGGTCAAGAAAGTCCCCAAAACGCCTAATTGCGTGGCATTTAACAACATGCCTTGATCCAGTTTGGTTTGAATCACTTTCAAATCATCTAAGTTGAAAAAGGTTAGCATAACTGAATTCAACAACAATTGGTGGGCCTCAGCGGTCAACGCTAATTGGTCACGTACTGCCGTGATATCCGTCAAAATTGGACTGGCTGCAAGCTGTTCTGCCGCCACAGTACTGTGCGTGAACTCAGCCACTTTGGTTAAAATTTGATCTAGTTGTGTTAATTGTTTAATATTTTTTTGCATTTTTGCTCCTTGCGTCTGTCAGCAAGCGAGCTCCTTCATTCGAATGGCTAGCTCCGCTGACACTATCGTTGGCACATCATCGTGTCGGACATCATGAGACTTTTCAGCACACTCATTAACTTCACTCCCTTAAAATCACGTGATTAATTGTAACATATTTGGTGACAGTACCTTAAATTAGCCGGTAGCCATGTAACGTTCACATTTATAAGTATCCGTTTAACTTGCCGCTCCGGTTGGTCTGGACTGATGCTGGAACGTGGTGGCCTCGTTTGTGAGCCAAAATGCGGTCTCACAAGCCGGGCTTTTCCTAAGCTGGAAGTTCACCAGCAAAGGAAAATTTCACCACTGAGCATCATCCAGCCCGCCCTGCGCTAGTCAGTGATACTAATATTAATTAGTTGTTAGCAGATTTTAACTTTGCCAATATCTTTTTGATGACAACCACTGTTTAACGTCGGAGGGGACTAGCTCGTTTGCCGTGTCGAGACACTTAGCTGGGTGATTTTTCCCAGGTTAGTGTCTGGCCGACTTTTAAGACGTGGGCTGCGGCTTGAAAGCGCCCTGCAGACCGATTTTTGGCTGCAGGTCTGCCCCCACGGCGAACGTGCTGGTCCACGGAGACGTAAATTTATAGATAAATTTTGACTTCAGCATCGTCCCGATTTGTTTTGATACCACACTTGATCGACAATAAGGTTAACGCGTAGTGCTAGTCTTGTAACATTTGTCGGATAGTTCATTGATTAAATCAAATTATATGCAAAAAGCCCGCATTTGCGGTAGCTTCTAAGGTGACTAAACCCAGAAAGAAGAACCGTAAATGCAAGGCCTCCTTAAAGCTATCCCAAAATTCAATTTAATTCAAGCAACCGTCCAAGAATTCATCAAAATAATTACACCAATTTACCAACTATTGCCAAAAAGATTTCGTTTTCGTCAAAATTATCGTCAACTAAAAGTTAATGACGTCACGATTATCGCTTGTATGCTTGCGCGAATAGCGTTACGTGACCCTTCAGAAACCCACTTCCATCAAACTTTGGCGGCTTCCGGAGTGGTTGTTCCAGAACGAAGTCGTTACAATCGTCGGTGTCGCGACCTTCTTCAAATAATGAAGTTGATCCGTCAGTATCTATTGAAGCGATATCGGCATGGCAGCACTTATGAAATCATTGATAGTGCCCCAATCACTTTGGTCTCAGCAAGACGAAGTAATCAAGCAAAAGTCTTACGAGGTGTAGCTCATAAAGGCTATAACGCAACCAAGCAACTATATTATTATGGCTTCAAGCTACATGCGGTGATGGATAATGACGGTTATTTTGTGAACTGGGAACTGACACCAGCAAACGTTGATGATAGAAAACCAGTTGAAGAGCTTTTACGAGAAGCACCGGCTCATCAAGTCTTAGCAGACGGCGGATACTTGAGCCGGAAGCTTCAAGAACGATTAAAATCACAAGGAATCAACTTCTGGTTTCCACTGCGAAAGAACATGAGGAAAACAGATCATATAAATTCCTCATTTCTAAAAAATCAACGACGATATATTGAAACAGGTTTTAATAATTTGAATATCGTTGGCCATTTTGAACATCCTGGAACCCGAACGCTAATCGGCCTAGGTAGCCGATTAGCGGCACTATTTTTATGGAACATTATCAAGGTTCATAGCAATCTAGCTCAAGGTAAAAGCGGACTTAGCATAAATTAGTGCTTCACTAGAAATATTACGGAACTAGCACTACGCGTTAAGGTTAAAAAAAAGACACCCAGCGGATGTCTTTTTGCTAAATTACGCTACTGGCTCGCCGCCAGCAGAGCTATTGCCGACGTGATAATTCTTGATAACGGCTATACCAGATATCAATGTATTCTTGTGAAAATGGGCCTTTCTTATGCTTAATCCAATCTACTAAAACCTTCACATTGGCTTTTAAAATGCGATCGGTCTCGGTCGGATATTGCCATTTGGCGCCATGCTCCTCGTACTCATCAACATCCAATAACCGCCGCTCACCATCGGGGAAGACTTTGACGTCCAGATCATAATCGATGTACTTCAAAGCCTCTTTATCTAAAACGTATGGTGACGCTAAGTTACAATAATATGAAACCCCGTTATCGCGAATCATCGCCACGATATTAAACCAATAATGCTTATGAAAATAAACGATTGCCGGTTCGCGAGTCACCCACCGCCGGCCATCATCTTCGGTGACGAGCGTGTGATCGTTGCAACCAATTAGGACATTTTCGCTTGTTTTGAGTACCATTGTATCGCGCCAAGTTCGATGTAAACTCCCGTCGTGCTTATAGCTTTTGATCGTAATGAAGTCGCCTTCCTTAGGTCCTTTAGCTTCGCGCGTCATGTTTAAGCCCAACTTTCTAAAACATAGGGTGAAAATTTCATCGAATTTCATTAAACATTATAACAGATTTTAATGACGTGCGCGTATCTATTTACCGCATTTCAGTCATCCGCAACCTGTTCGTCAATAAATCGATTAATATCATCCATTAGAAAGCCCTTTTGATAAAGATTGCGCTTAGTGCGCTGGCAACGTTCCGAGAAAGCATACTTACGGTTGCGGCGCCATAGCTTTTCACCTTGGCTAACAAGTGCGTCCCATTGTTCATCGATATCCGGTTCTAACGCCAAATCAGCGATTGCCGCGGTAATGATTTCGCTATCAAAGCCTTTGGTCATCAGCCCTTGGCGGATCTTTTGTTGCATCGTTTTAAAAGCTTGATTATGGTAGCGTTTTGCCAATTTTTTAGCGGCATCCGTCGCATTCTCAAGCCGGTCATCAGCTGTAAATTGCCCGGCCAAAGCGTCATCGATCAGTTGCTCACCGACACCCTTTTGGCGTAATTTTTGTCGGATCACCCGGGGGCCTTTATCCGAGGTTCGTTTAGCCGTCCGGACATAGGCCGCAGCGTACTGTTCATCACTGAGTAAATTCAGCTCACGTAGATGCTGCATGGTCGCGGTAATCACCGGTTCATCGATTTCTTCATCACGAAGTTTATCATGAACTTCCTTTTCCGTGCGCAATTGATGGGATAGATAATCCAAAGCTCGGGTGTACGCTTTGGAAATGTCATCGGCCGCTACCATTTCCGCAGCGAGTGCCTCATCGACTTCCATTCCCTTGAACACGCGAAACTTGATCATCACCGACTCACTAATCGGAAACGCATACTTATCATCTAAATAGACGTTGTAACGCCCAGAACGTTTTTGCGCCATAATTTTGGTAATCTTTTTTGTCATTAAACTTGTGCTCCTGTCATTGACTGACGTTACTAGCTTCTAATTTACCAAAAAAGTTAAATTTTACCAAAAAAATTGTTCACCGTTTGCCGGATCTCTTGCGTCGTAAAAATCAGTCCTTTGGATTCATAGGCATACCATGCGAAGTCACGCATCAAACTTTGTCCGTAGCCCCACGCCTGTTGATCAACTTCGGTTGCGGGCAACTCGCCACACATAAACTGTAAGTTCGTTGCCATATTGAGCCGCAATGCCGCCTGCATCTGCTGGCTGTCTTTCACTTGGCGCTGAATGACTTTGAGGCTCCCAGCAACGGTCACATATACCCGTTGACCATAGCTTAATTCGGTCTGCTTGGCGGTGCGCTTTACTTGAGCGGTCAATAAATGACTACTAAACCAGCTGGTCGACTTTTGGGTACTCGCGCCTAATGGAATCATGCAAACATCGCCCTTAATAAAAGGAATCTTGCTGGCCGTGATGTGATTGACGCGCGCAATTTGTTCGAGCAAGGGCCGGTGCCAGTAATCGGCTTGATGCCAATATTGTCGCATGAGCTCACGCGTTGTTTGTATCGTCTTTAACAGCCCTAATTGTGAATCAAAAACAATGGCATTTTCAAGGCAGTTCAGGGCACTCATGTCAAGAATAAGAAAAGTATGATGAAGGTTAATTTTAATCATTTTTCGAGGTTGAGCCCATTGCAGCAGTTGCAGTGGCTGAGTTAAATTAAACGCATTTGGTAATTTTGACCAGACATATTCATTAAAGTCATGATGGAGCTTGTTACTATTAAACATAGCACAATTCCTCTCAATTACCGATGATCCGGCATTCTCACTAGCTTGTGTACTCAGTTAATGATTAACTAACGGAATAACCAATCAAGTTAACCATAGCGTACCAGCTGTGTACGTGGAATACCAGACAATTCGTCTAAATAAAGCCAATTCTCTATGAAATGCCATAATTAGCTGTATCTTATACAAATTTGGTCACTTTTCGTCTGCTCGTGATTCAGTCGCACTTTCGTTAAGCTAAAGTCAACCTTGGCCAAGGCAACCTAACGATTTGAGGAATTAACCATGCGTACTGATCGACTTGAAAACCAAGCAGCCTTCGACTTATTAGCAGAACCAGCTCATCAACGCCTCTTATATGGTGCCTTAAAAGCGGCGAACGTCACCAAAGGCCATCCCCAATTTGAGGATTGTGTTACCACGGCCCATTTAACCTGGCTAGCAGCCTATCAAAATTACGACCCAGACTTACCAGAAAATCTCGCTGACTTTCGCAAATTTGCCTTTCGTCGGATCAAATGGCGGACGCTCGATTATCTGCGCAAACAAACACTCCGCAGTCAGTCGCAAGTGCCAATGACTGCCGCCGCACAACTGAGTATTACCCCCATGGTTGGTCGCGAACGTCAGTGGCAATTAACTGACCTACTCACCAGTTTGTTAGCTCAATGCCGCCCCGGTGAACGGATCTACTTGACGGAATTCTTTTTGGACGAGCAAACGGTCGCCGAAATCATGGCAACTCATGGCGTGAGTCGTCGAACCGTCTATAACTGGCGCGCAAGTTTACTGCAAAAAGCGCAAGCGCTCTATGAATCTGAGCAATAATTGCACTATTTGCCAGCCCTAGCCGTTGGTATCTTGTAAGCTTACAAAAAACAGTCAAGGAGGATACATTCATGCAAAATTGGCAGGCAAACACCCTATCGATCACCGTGGCAACTGATGACGCGCACGCCGCTAAGCGGACTTTCACCAACGTCACCGCCGAGATTAAACCAGAACAGATTCAAGCACTTGGCAATTTCGTCGCACAACTTGCCGCCGCACCATTTACGACCGCTGTCTTAAAGACGACTCATGATTTTAGCTTCTAGATCACGCTAACTGATCCGCTGGAAATTCCGCTATTTGGAAACTTTCCAGCGGATTTTTTTGTCCTCACAAACAAATTTTCAAGCTGTTGCACTTTTTAGCCCCGTCAGCCGTCTGTATTAATGTAAGCTGGCCAGCCTACAAAAACTTAAGGAGGTCACCCCCATGAACAAAACTTGGTTGAAATCAACGTTAGCCGTTGAATTGAAAGATCGTGATAACGTCGTGCGGAAGCAAACGTTTACCGCCATTACTCAGGAAGCCACTAACGAACAACTCACCACTTTTGGTAAAGCGCTCGAAACCTTAACCGGCCAAACATTCGATGCCGCTAAAATTACTAACTTTTATCAATATGACGCAACTGTTGCCTAACTATAGGAGGAAATAATCGATGAAAACTTTAGACATGAGCTTCAAAACTAGTACCCAAAAGATTCACCATTTGAAATTGCACTACGCCAGTGATGGCTTGACCAAGGAAGTTGTTGCCAAGGCGATGGCTGACTTAGCTGCCGCACAACTATTCTCCAAAGAAGGTGTCAACTTGGTCGCTGAACCCTTGGCTGCCAAGTACGTTGAAACGGTCGAAACACCGATCATCGACGCCCCCAAGGCTTAATTAACCACCGTTCGCTGTTACAAAGGTCCTCACTAACCGCTGCCAACCATGGCGTAGTTAGTGGGGACCCTTTTTTGTTATTATCGACGTCCAAACATCTCAAACAAGCTTGAAAACTGTGTCATCAAGTCGTTGGCCTTACTAATCATTTCTGTCGCAATATCTTGGCTGATTAAACGTGTCATCAAATAGCTTAATACTGAGACGATAACTACCGCAATTAGCACTAGATAAGCCTTGCTGATGACTGGCTGATCAGTAACGCTCGTAATCGATAAAATTAACCCAAGTTGCCAGATCAAGCAACCAAGGCTGAATAATACGAAAACGAGTTTAAGGCTGCCCCATAGTTGGAAAATATTGCCAGTCATATTGACCATAAAGACCGAAACCAAAAGTAGTAGATTCACAATCATCGCAGCATTCGTCAGTCGAGCAAATTGAGCCAAATAAGCTGAAAGACCGATTTTAATCCCCCGATTTCCTAAAGTGCTGACTGCAAAACCAACTCCTAGATAGAACACCATCCCCAGTAAAACGACCAATAAAATTTTCAAATCAGTCCCAAACGTTAATTTACTGGCATTCATCGCGGACTGTGAACGATTAAAGGCTGTTAAAAAACGATTAACGAGCGTCACTGCTGTGGTTGTCACTAATAACGCTTCAATCACAAACGAGAGATAGGCAAAATAACTTTCCCCAGCGATATTAGTCGTCGGGGTTTTCCACGTCTGTAATAACCAATTGAAATAACTTTTTGCAGTAAATTGTAATCGCTGTACTTGCTCGCGACGATTAACTTGTGTCTGTTCCTGCGTGGTCGAATTCGTGTTTTCTTGTGTTTGTGCTGAGTCTGGTACACCCGTATCCGTTGCCGCTGAAGTTGACTGCGTTGATTTTGGCGTAGCTTTAGTCAAATCAAAGCCACAATGTGTACAAAATTTTGCACCTGGCTTCACGGTCGCATCACAATTTGGACATTTAGTCATTCGTTACTTCCCCCTAGTTGTCGGAACTATTATCGCTATTAGTGTAATCACGAATTTTTTTGGCAGCACTAATCTTACTGATCTTATTATGGCCACCATTCTTTTCGACTGTTGCTGTATACCGGAATACTTGGAGACGCTCATCTTTAGTATTAGTAAAGTCATATTTAAGATCGTAAGTAATCTCACTCTTACCGTCTGCGGCCGGCACTACTGACACCAGCGTTGGCCGATAACTGACCCCAATAATGTCGTGATTGTCATAGTAACCCTTGGCCATTTTCACGAGTTCCTGATAATTCACATTATCTGTACCATTAACGAAGTAGTCATCTAAACTGTGATTATCATAGTTCGTCGCGTCTTTCAGATTACCAGTATTTGTATAACGGCTGACGGCACTAAAGACATTGCCAATAAGATTTGTCGCGCTATCAGTACTCATGGTTCCAGGAAATTTAACAGTGATTTTTTCACCTTCAGCGGCACTAATATCTGCGGCTGTCGAGGTAATTGTCTTCGACCCAATCTGATATTTACCAATCATCATCATGTGATTGGACCAAGGTAATTCATTTAATGCAAGCGTGCCACTACTATGAATCTTGCCTTGTTTTTTGCCATTAACATAAATCACGGTGTCTGGCGTTCCTTCAACTGTCAGTGAAATCGTACGCAAATCCAGATTTACCGTCTGGCCGTTCGTATGCAGATAGTGAGTCCCTTTATTAGTAATTTCATGCTGACCAACTTTCCCTTTAGCAGTCAACGTGTAGTTACCTGGTACATAGGGACCAATTTTTTTGATATACCTAGCACTTGTCGACTTGGCAACTTGCTTCCCGTTGACAGCTAACGAAACATTCTCGTGGTTAGTCGTCAAATTAGCATAAATCGACGGGACTTGTAATTGGTATTTGTCAAAAAATAGCCAAGCCTTACCCGTTCGGACAAATTGAATTCCGTATTGATTGACACCCGCATTGGTTTTCAGATCACTCGCCAGACTCGCTAATGCCTTGGCATCATGCTTAAAGTAAGCCACCATCGGTTTAACCGAATCCGTAGTAATCTTTAGCGACGGATCGGTGCTCGTCACTTGTTTTGCCAAACCTTTACCTGTTTTTAGCGCCGCCATATCACGATCAAGCTGATTGGCTGGCTGATAATAGTGTTGACCATATAAGTAACTCCCAATCACTAAGACGCCTATCATTCCGACGATTCCCCAGAACCAGACCGGCATTGGTGACTTAGTCCGTGTCCGTCGTATATGCGTCGTTACCGGTTGCTTTGGTTGTGACTTAGCCGGTTTAGCCGGCATTTCCTCATGTAATCCAGCTTTAGACTTGTGCCAAAAAGCTTTTAAATCAAAACCACAATGACCACAAAAATCATCCTTGGCTGCGACTGGTTGCCCACAGTTCGGACAAAATTTCCCACCGCTATGACGGTCATCTGCAGCCTGATAATACTTCTGTTGCTTTAACATTCCCCCATACTCCCCTTATTTTTATTTTGTCAATCAAAAAAGTAACCACGATCAGATCACTTATCGTCGATATGCGACTGTCATGAACTAACACAGTCAATTGCTAATCATTACAACCTGCATTTTTCGGCCTCGCACAGCTTCTCCGATCAATCAATGCTAATAACTGAACCTCATTATCATTCTAGAAAAGGTTAAGTCACTTAACATACTTCAAAGTATACTGATTGGCTGCCTGAGATTCAATGCCTATTTGAATTATTTCGGGTTATCGTAACTTGAGAACGGCTGATCGACCACAACAGATGAAAAAAGCCCATTACCAACTTAGCATCAGTAATGGGACTCTTAAGAATGATTATCTACTCAAATATCGCAGACTAGGCGGGTCGCCTTGGACGTCTGTCGTTCCACATTATAAATTTCAACAATGATACTGTTGCCAACCGGATGCCAACCAATCGCTTTAATTAAATTGCGCATAAATTGGCGCGTAATCTGCGTTTTAATCGAAATGCCACTACGAGCAACATCATCGTAGAAGATAATCCGCTGATCCAGCTTATCGATTTTAAAATAGTAATAGGCATAATGTTCCGTCCCCCGCCTCAGGATTAGGTGGTACGAAGAATTGTAATCGGCTGGAAATACCGTAAGTCCATCATCGTTCATGTCACTAACATCCTTTGTCCACAAGATTTTCGTTGATTACTGCTATTATTGTAACGTGAAGTGTCGGAAATTAACACTTAGAATTCGATTATGGTTGGTGCACCAAAAACCGTATCCATTTTCACTACAAACTTTAGTAGTCGAATACTATCCAGACCAGATGATTGACAGTTGCTTCCGTAAGCTTATCATCTATAATAAATAACAGATTACATAAACCACATCTGTTGAAAAATGGCACAATGTTTCTAATATTTTATGCAACTCACTTAGTAAATAACTTTGGAGTTAAAATCGGTAACATCGGTTATTAGTATATCTTCAATAAAATGTCTCCATTGTCAACTTCTCAAAGCCATCGAAAAGTACTCACTTAGTTAACTCATTCAATGCATAATGTTTTCCAGATGTAAAATCATACTGGACTAATTGATAATCATGCAGCAACTCTTGTTGACTATTTGACAAACTCTGAATAGTCATCAATTTATTTTTCTTATTATCAACTAGATTCATGCCCCCACTTGGTAAATTTGGATCAGAAGCCGTGCTAGAAACCTTAGAAGCAACAATGGGAAGTTGTTCATTAACTCGCTGAATTAATGCATAATAAGGTGTTACTTTACTATTAGTTGCCTGCAACATTTCACTGCCAAAACCATACGTTCCCATACGACTTGCGTATGAAACCTTCGCTTCTCGTGAGTGATTAGACCATATAAAATACGGTGTCTCATGCATAACAACACCATTTTTTTCTAAATTAACATGTGCATAAATACTTGGTAAATGATCACCATAGAAAACAATGGTAATATTTTGCTTTATCTTCTTTAATTTGTTAATTAAATATTCATTTGCGGAATCCGTTTCTTGAATTCCTTTAGCATACACTCGAATTTCGTTTTTCTCATTTTGTGACATTTTCCCATTTACATTGAATTGATTTTTTTGATAATAATTAGTCGTATAAGGCATGTGATTTTGCATAGTGGATAATTGTATAAATTGTGATCCTTGCTTGTTTTCTAGTTGTGTTAGCAAATTGGTATAAACTGCTTTATCAGAAACGTATGGATTTGTACCCAACTTTTTTTCATCTTGTTTCGAATAACCATGCTGTAAATAGTTAAATCTATCAAACTGCATTTTTTTGAATACTTGCTCCCGATCATACAAAGTTCCCGAATATGGGTGAATTGCCTGGCTATATTTAAATAGGTTATTAAACGAAAATGTTTTTGACTGATGAACTACCAACTGTGAGTATGGAGTGGGTAGAGTTGCCGAAAAATTCCCTAAAGATAAACCAGTTAGTGCTTGATACTCCATGTTAGCGGTGCCACCACCATAGCCGTCACTAATCATGTTGCCACTTGTAGTATGCTTCATCAGTCGGCGCGTATATGGCATTGGATCATAATTTAAAGTCACCCCTGGAACTGCTGTTGGATCGCTGAAGCTTTCGGACAAAATAAAAACTACCGTTTGCTTCTTAGTAATTCTATGTGCATTTATTCGTTGACTTTCCTTTCTATACTTTGAAACAATCTGTTTCATTCTTTGCTTTGAATATCCACTGGGCTTATCCATTACTTTCACATTAGTATTATTAAAGAAATTCACTATCGGTCCATTCGTTGCCACAGCTTCAGACTGATCATAGTATTTGGGATCATCTCCCATTGCTTGCCCAACAGTGTAAAAAATAGAACTTTCTCGTTGTAAATTATTAAGTGCATATATGTATCCAAACATTGTTAATACGAATAGCATCTTCACGGACCAATGCACATTAAATTTTATATTCTTAGTCAGTAAATAGCTTCCCATAAAAATTACTATACAAACTCCAACAAAACTTATTATTAATATGGGACTTATCATGGACAAAATTTTGCCAAATGAAGTAATCATAGAAATATCTGATGGAAGAATTCCTTCATTTCTTAGCTGAAATTTTTCATGGTTTGTTACTGCAATCAACAATGACAAAGTCAAATAGAATCCTGTTGCTACCCAAAATATTGGAATCAACAAAACTATCACAAAAAATATCACAGTTAGAAAGCCTATAGTTATCAATTGAACCTTACTGTGTTCAATAAAAATATTCAAAAACATTTTTATTACTGATTCACTACTTGAACCCATCAATAAAAAATAAGAAAGCATTATCACACACAGAATTATCAACCACTTTTTATATCCCTGTTTTTTACTCATTAACTTGTTTATGCTTCAAAAGTAAGAAGCATAGTAGGCCCTCCTGTTTATAAAACTATATTTAAAAAATTATATAATTATATATTAACATACGCCCATCTTTTTCATGCCCGGATTTAAAATCTAAGTGCAACAAGTTCAAATTATACAAATAGGCCATGGAGACCTAAACTTAAAGTGCTGAAACTCTAGAAAGGACATCTCCATGACCCAATCCAAGAATAGCACTACCAAGCATTATCAACAACTTACCCCGGAAGAAAGAGGCGAAATCCAAGCGTATTTGAATGCAGGAGAATCTCAGGCTGAAATTGCCCGTCGGCTTGACCGTAGTCGTAGCACCATCTCACGTGAAATCAGGCGTGGTACTGTTCAACAGCGTAATTCTGACTATCTCTTTTTCACCGAATACTTTGCGGATACCAGCCAAATTCGCCACGAAAAAGCCCGTCAAAATTGCCGTTTCAGAGGCTTAGAGGAAGCCTGCTGGCTGTTCTTCAAGATGCTTAAAACAGTACTTAAACGCCGGCCACGGATTGATAGTGTTGATGGCTTTGTTCATACCTTTAAACAGGCTCATCCTGACAAACCATGCCCCTCAACACCGACTGTTTATCGGTACATTGGTCAAGGCCGCTTAGACATTAAGAACATCGACCTGCCAGCCAAGGTCCGACGCCATGTAAAGTCCAATCGTCACAACCACTCGCGGAAAAACAAGCGTCTGGCTGGCACTTCAATTGATGAACGACCAGACACTATCAATAACCGTGAACGCTTTGGTGATTGGGAGGGTGACCTAGTTAAAGGCAAGCGTCAGGCTAGTGAACCAGCACTGATGACCCTGACCGAACGGCGAACCCGCTATGAGATCATCGTCAAGATTCCCAATTACCACGCAGACACCTGCTTAAAAGAGCTTCAAGCTACCATTGATCAGCATCCTGGCTACTTTAAGACCATCACTTTTGATAACGGTTCTGAGTTCAAACTGTTGGACCAGATTCAAGGGCCTCAGATCTACTTTGCGCACCCTTACTCACCTTGGGAACGTGGCAGTAACGAGAACCAGAACGGTTTGATTCGAGAGTACATCCCTAAGGGTCTATCGCTACATGGTTTCTCTGATGATGACATCGCAAAGGTTCAAGAGGCGCTGAATCAAAAACATCGCATGACACTCGGCTACGCTAACGCCGCCGAGCTTATTGAGGCCGCGCTTGCAAGCTAGCTCACGGCCTGGCTCCATGGTGTTGCGCTTGAGTTGACATTCCGGGCATCTTTTTCATGTCACAAATCACGAACAAATACATTCAAAAAATACTTTTCCTATAGATTGTATGATAAAATTAAATGGTTATTTTCACCATATTCAATCACTTTAGTGAAATAGTCTTAGGAGGAACATAATGCAGCTAGTGAAAAATTATCTATACAATGCTGGTTATAATATACTAATCCTGCTAACACCATTATTAACTGTGCCATACATCTCTCGGGTGCTTGGCCCAACAGGTGTAGGGATCAATGCAACTACCAATTCAGTTATTACATATTTTCTACTAGCAGGAACAGTTGGAATTACTATTTATGGAAACCGTGAGATTGCTTTTATCAGAGATGACCTGAAAGAAAGATCTAGAGTGTTCTGGGAAATTGAATTTTTACAAATCACTACAATCGCACTTGCGTACATTGCTTTTTTAATTTTCTTGTTCACTGAAACTCAATTCAAAGTTGCTTTCTTTTATCAATCATTTTATATTATTGCCGGTGCGTTTGATATTTCTTGGTACTTCATGGGACTTGAGGACTTCAAAAAAACAGTTGTCCGTAATACTTTTGTAAAAATTGCTTCATTAGTTGCAATCTTTACACTAGTAAAGACTAGCCAAGATGTTGGAAAATATATTTTAATTTTGTCTTTATCACAATTGTTTGGAAACATCAGTTTATGGCCATATCTTATAAATTCAATCTCCAAACCCAAATGGCATGAACTAAGTTTGCTCAAACACTTGTTACCCTCTTTATCCTTATTTGTGCCTCAAGTGGCCACTACAGTCTACCTAGCAGTGAATAAAACAATGCTGTGGCAATTAGACTCAGTCACCGCATCGGGCTATTATGACTACTCTGACAAGCTCGTTAAGATTGTATTGGCAGTAGTGACCGCAACTGGTACCGTTATGCTACCACATATTGCCAATCTATATGCAAAGCGAAAATTCAAGCAAGTCAAAAAATATTTATATGCATCATTTGATTTCGTGTTAGCAATATCAACACCGATGGCATTTGGAATAGCGGGAATCGCCACAACTTTTGCACCCTGGTTTTTCGGACAAAAATTTGCTTCAGTAAATATCCTATTAATGATCGAAGCACCGGTCATCATTTTGATTGGTCTTAGTAATGTAATTGGACAACAATACCTCTTACCCACAAAAAGGACAAAGGATTTTACAAAGTCTGTAGTATTAGGCGCATTAGTGAATATTATCGTTAATATTCCTCTAATTATTTATTGGGGTGTTCGTGGGGCAATGCTTGCAACACTATTTTCAGAAATCACAGTAACTGCTTATCAATTGTTTTGTGTGAGAAAAGACTTAGCATTTTCAAGATTATTTAAAAATTTTTGGAAATATCTCTTGTCAGCATTTATTATGTTTCTGGTCATATACAACTTAAACATACAAATGAGAATCTCTGTTGTCGCTTTAATTGAACAAATAGTGGTAGGGTTAGCAATTTACATTGGAATGATTTTAATTTTAAAGCCAACAATACTAAAGAGACTCAATGATCTGAAACATAGATGAATGTTTAGTTAAAGGTTCGAAGTTAATATTGTATGGCATTTCAACCCTGACAATATCATGCACATCAATAATAAATGCCACACCAATTTATTTGATAAGGTAATCATAGTAAGCACCTAATAACTGACCGTATTGAAAAGTGAAAAATAACCCGAACTCTCGTTTTTTTTGAGAGTTCGGGTTATTTTGTCCACGCATCTAAGCAACTACGCTTTGTTTGATATCACTGATTACTTTCGGTTTTAGTTTGAAGTTCCATGGTAAATAAACCTCTAAATCTGCCGAATTCGCAAATGTTGGAAGTTGTGGCATGTTTTTTAATAGATATACGAGATAAGCTGACGGATCAACGCCGTTGGCCTTGGCTGACTCAATTAAAGTCATCCAAATCGCATTGGCTTTAGCACCAGCTTGGCTAGTACTGAATAACCAATTTTTACGCCCGATGACCAAGGTCTTCATATTTCTTTCCGAGGCATTATTGCTCCAGTCAACGGAACCATTATTAATGATTCGATTTAACGTGGCCCGTTGGTTTCGAGCATAAACAACGGCCTTGCCTAGGCGACTCTTAGGTAAAACATCGATCGTATCGATCCAACACCAAAAACGTTTTAACAGTTTTCGTTGCTGACTGCGTCGACGTCGGCGGCGCACTCGTGGCGATAGATGCTGCCATTTACGCTCATTGCTAAACATTTTATTGAGCAATGCCAATGGCGGACTCATCTTAAAGCTTTTACCAGAATTGGCGGCGTCATAGAATTTTCGCCGGACATGCGTGCCCAACAACCAACCCTAATGACTGAATCATCTAAGATATTATAACCGGCATAACCATCGCATTGAAGGGTCCCCGTAAAACCGGCATAAAGTGATTCGGCGAAGCTACTGGCACGGCTGGTGCCATAAGCATAAAAGACGCCACGTTTTGCCTGATGCGTAACACTTCGCATCACCCACATATAGGATTCTGATTTGGCAGCTTTACCAGGTTCACGTAACACTTCGATTGGCGTTTCATCACCTTGCAGGCAGGGCTGTTGAACCAGTTGCTGACGCAACTGCTCATATAATGGCACCATAATTTGGCTGACCTTGATCACCCAATTGGCAATGGTTGTCTCACTTAGATCCACGCCGAGGCGCTTCCAATCTTGAAGTTGCCGATACAAAGGTACGCCCAGTTTGCTCTGGTTCGGTAAAAACACGATTTTCTTCCTCAAATAAAGAGATTTGATTACCATCAATTTTCTCTGTCTTTTGGCCGAATAGTTTTTTGGTCAAGTAATCAATGATCTCCGCTTGTTCTTTTATTTGCGCTTTTAAACTAGTAATTTCTTCTTCTGACGTCATCATATAACCATTCATTCTACGTTTTCTTGTTATTGAGTTTATCATAACCTACCACTAACAGAAAGCGCTTTATTTACTTTTGGCGGTTTAATTTTATGAATGGTCGAATCTAGTGACCATCCTCCCAAAAGTCTTGATAATTGTAGATAGGTTAACTTTCGGACTTCATCTTGATTGACCGGCCACTGTAGTCGGCCGGCTTCAATCCGTTTGTAAAGTAATAGAAAACCATCTTTATCCCAATACAGCGCCTTGAATCGATCTTTGCGGGTACCACAAAATAGATATAAAGCCTGATTGTATGGATCTAATGCAAATTGTTCCTGTACGACAGCTGCTAGACCATCAATTCCACGACGTAAGTCTGTCTTGCCACAAACAATATAAACTTGATTAATCTTTGCTGGATCAATGAGCATTATTGAACACCGCCTTTAAAACTGTCAAGGGCGGTGTAAAAATGTAGGTTTTGGGCGGATAAAAATGTAGGTTTGTGGCGGCTAATTTGTTGCTTTCAAGCGGTAAGATTTGCCATTAATCTTTATAACATGTGCATGGTGTACAATACGATCGAGGATGGCGGCGGTCACAATTGGATTGTGAAAAATTTCGATCCACGCAGATAGATCGCTATTGCTGGTAATAATTGTCGAATGTTTTTCATATCGTGCATTTATTAACTGGAAAAGCAAATTTGCTTCATCATGATCAATTGGCAGATAGCCAATTTCGTCAATTACCAGAAGTTCATATCGCGAATATCGGCGAATACTTCGGTCTAAAGTACCTTTTTCATAGGCCGACCTTAGTCGGACCAACAGCTCATGGCAATTAATAAAAAGAGTCCGTTTTCCCTGCTGACAAGCCTCAATTCCAATGCTAATTGCCAAGTGGGTCTTGCCCACTCCGGGGCTACCAATGAAGACCAAGTTTTCACATTTCTCAATAAATGCCAAGCTTTGAAATTCCTTCACTTCTTGTCGATTGAGATTTGGTTGAAAATCAAAATCAAATGATTTTAGCGTTTTTTCCTGCGGAAAATGCGCACGTTCAACGATCCGCTTTATTTGTAATTCTGACTGCCAGCTCAATTCAATATCAGTTAACTTGAGCATGGCGTCAGTAAAAGTTAGTTGTTGCGCATTGATATCATCTAAATAGTCTGGCAAATAAGCATGCATTTTATTCATACCTAATGCGTCTAGATTAGTTAGTAATTCTTGAAATTTTGTCATGTTAGTCACCTCATGTTGAATCGTATTGAGTCATGTGCTCGGCAATGTAAGCTTTAATATCCTGTTCACTATGGTCTTTCAAAAGATCTGGCTTAAGTATTTTAATTCGATCATTGTCATCATAATTAAAGGCATACGTAGTAATAGCGTGCGAACGGATTGGTTCTCCGTTATAATAAATCTGTAAATGCCGCTGGTCATTGGTTAACTCAATATCAACTGTTTTACCAATATACCGCGGATCCACAGAGTATTTGCACTTACGAAAGTTAATCATTGATTCCTTCGATACGACACGGGTAATGTCTTCCTCAAAGAAGGGTGTTAATAGATCAACTGGCAATTCGTGCAGATACTCTTTTTCTTCGGCCTCAAATTTTTCTTGCGGAACTTGATCCGTAGCTTGTGACACTTCACTATTTAAGTCGCAACACAGATCATCGATTAAGTTGATTAATTCAACACCATCTTCAAATTCATAGTTATACGGCCTAAGTCGTTCGACTGTTCTTGCCAAGGCTTCTACAACGCCTTTAGTTTGCGGACGGAATACACGACAAGCGATGGGCTTATAACCAGCATCTTGACTAAATTGCTTGAATCTTTCGTTGAATATCGGTTTACCAAAGGCTGATTTTGTATGGTCGACGACTTGTTTCATATTGTCGAACCAAATTTCATTTGGAACGCCTCCGGTGTGCTCAAATGCTTCGGCCAAGCATTCAAACAATGTGTCTTGACTACGTTCAAAAATTAGCGTTAAATATTTCAATTTTGAGTATGGCAACACGTAAAGAAAAATATTGAAATTATGTGGCGTACCATTTGCATCATAGAGCGTCATATTTTCTTTCCAATCAACTTGTGCAGATAATCCGGGCGTATATTCCACTCGAATAGTCGCTTTACGGATTCGCTCTTTATGGATACTAGCGCAGTATTCTCGGACAATCGTATATTTGCCTTGAAATCCCTTCTTCTCAATAAATTTATAAATCGATTTAGCAGAACAGTTCAATTCTAATTTATCTTGTATTATTTTTCGGTAAGGATCCAATAAACTCGGCCGTTTAGGCCTGCTAGTCTTTATCGTATCGTTGTTCTGTACTTCTCGAAATGCGCGTTTAGCTGTTCGATAATCTACTCCATACTGACGGGCCAGCGCTGCGTAATTTGGCTTAATATTATTATTCACGTACATCTCAACTCCTTGTCTGATATCATATCTCACACTGAGAACCTCCTCATTTTCAATGTGATTTATGATATCAAAAAAATGTAGGAAAACCGACAATTCTAAATCGCCATTTTCCTACATTTTATCGCCGCTCTGCACATTAAAACTGCATCAACAATGTAGCTGTTTGCCTTGTTGTAAATAATCACAGATTTATTGGAGCCAACTTTTAATTGAATTGCGCGACTAGGAACAACGGGAGTTGTTGCGAAGGTCTTCTGGGGCATTTTAACCTGAACGATATCTTGTTTATCCATAATAAAAACCTCACCATTTAATTTGATGAGGTAATCATATCGTGTATTTATTGCCAATCATAGCCGGTCAGTTATTAGGTACTTACGTTCGATCGACAAGAAACAATGGTCAAACTCTGGTAGAATACCGAAGTCAAGCCATTTCATAAATCAAGATAGAACAAACAAATTTTATATTATTTCAAGTGTCAACTTGACAGGGACCAGTGCATACTGCCGGAATTGGTCGCTATTTTTTTGATATAGTTGATACGTCAACAATTAACAGGTCAATCATATGTTTTCGGATTAAAAATATGACAGACATCAGTAATTATTACTTATTCTAGTTAACGCCGTGGACACATTTTTATAATATACATCGCTAGAAAACTTAGTCGCACTTTTTAAAACTTCATCTTCTAAAAACGAAATTTTGTTATCAATAGCGTTTTGTAAAATACTTTGCAACTCTATCGTATTTCCAACTGAATATAGCACACCATTACTATTATTAACAATGTCATCCGGTCCGGTTGGACAATTACTAGAAATAACTGGCACTCCACGAGCTATTGATTCAACCAGAACCATCGGAAAGCCCTCAAATTTTGACGTCAATACAGTGTAATCAATAGCCGGCACAGAACCCCACGGATTATGTTGCCACCCTTTGAGAATAACATTATCCATATGATTTTCTTTGATATATGAACTTATTTTGTGCATGTCACTTTCACTACCGGTACCAATCATATATACAATATAATTTCCTTTAACGTCTTTAAAACTTGTCAGCATCTCTTTTAAATTCTTTTGTCTCTCCCACATCATTCGCCCAATATAAGCAAACCGAGTCACGCCATCATGACTCTTCTCTATTACATGATTGTTCATCGTTGAAATTGGATTATAGATTGTAAATATTTTATTTGCTGATATTTTATTAGCGACCATTTGCTTCTTTATTCCACTACTAATCGCAAAGTGAAAATCAGCTAACTTTAAATCATTATAATTCAGTGCATCTTCATCAGTAATAGAAAAATGTAGCCATGATACGATTGCAAATTGTTTTTTAAACAATGATCTTAGCTTAGCCACCAATTTAATTAGCATAGAACTCATACAAATAATAACATCTGCATCAGTTTTCAAAATATATTTTGATAAATTGAACACACCCACGGTTTGTCTAACAAGCTTCTTATTTGGAACTTTTCTTACTGTTAAACGTTGCTTTAGTATATCGGTCAAAAAATCTGTACTTTGTACCCCTTGGGGGAAGCAAACAGATAAAGTTGAGTCATCATAATGATCAACGAAACTTTTTAGGACCGTTTCCATTCCTC
Organism: Lactiplantibacillus brownii; assembly: GCF_031085375.1. Taxonomy (NCBI): domain Bacteria; kingdom Bacillati; phylum Bacillota; class Bacilli; order Lactobacillales; family Lactobacillaceae; genus Lactiplantibacillus; species Lactiplantibacillus brownii. The sequence goes on along the minus strand of NZ_JAVCWF010000001.1, from coordinate 1,101,948 downwards.
CATGCCCTGATAAATATGGTACAACCAAGCCTACCTTCATGTGCCTAACCTCGCTTCCGGAAATGAACTTGTTGACGTATCCATTCAATGAATGATGTAATAATATAAATCAGCACGGTAATTCCAATAATACTAATTGGATACATGGAACTACGGAACAATAACTTTTCAGGTACTAAATGCTGCCACAAAAGAGGCCTAATAAATTCATTGTCATGAATTAGGTACACACCAAAAGTTAATGCTGAAACTCGATTAATGAACTTATTGCTAAATGGTGTAATATTCATGACCCAAATAAATATTGAAATCGAAAAACACAATAATAGAATCGATTCTTGCCCAGCAAAATGTAACTCTTTACCCTTAAAAACAGTAAACTTCAAACTAGCAAGATCCATAATAATAATCGAGCCGTACAGTAATGCCGCCGAAATAGCCAAAAACCAGACATTGAAGTGTCTTGCTATCAACTTTGAAGGAACTCCGTAAAGTCTCAGATACGCAGCAATAATGTATAATAAAATGAACCATCCTAGGTTACTTACCGCCATTTGGTTCTGAAAAATACTTGGTAGTATTGATATAACTACAGTTAATATAACTATTAGCCTCAACAAGAAACGGCTAGGAAGTGACTTAATCAATCTATTTAAATATGGTGCCAAAATATATAACATTAAATAAGTGGTTACAAACCAATATTCATTGAACACCATTGGGAAAAAGCCGCGCAGTAATGATTTAATATTCACATTACCCCGATTAATCATAAAGAAAATTACTAAAAAACCAGCAGAATATGTAAATACTTGTTTCCACATTGGAATTACTTTTTCAATTTTAGCCTTCGAAGTTACTAAAAAATAGCCGCTAATCATCACGAATAGATTTACACCTAGTTTTCCGCCTACAAGAAAAAGTTGAGCAAATATTCGATTCGTTGACAATGAAGTGATCTGGTTTAACGGCCCCCAGAACACTGAATGATACAGCACAATCATAAACATAGCTATTATTCTTAACAGCTCAAACGCAGAATTTCTAGTTTTCAATACAACCTCCAGATAGCCTTTACAACATGTTTAACGCTTGCTGTACTGCCAATTGACTATAGTACCCCTCACGCAACTTCCCCCCGAGCTTTTGAGCATTCTTTTGCAATACTAAAAAGTCACTTGAGGACACTTGCTTCAAAGTAAACGCCAATTCGTCCAGATTATTCACGATAATTCCTACATGATTGGAGATAATGAAATCAGAAATCGCTGCCTTATCACTAATTAATATCGGTAAACCAGCAGACAGATATAAGGACACTTTGTGTGGATTATTATACCCAAGATATTTACCCATAGTTCCAGAGAGCTCTCGCGGATTCGGTCCGTCCCAAACTAAACCAAAACCATTGGGCATCACATTGATTAATTCTTCAGGACTAAATGAGCCATGATATTTAACACGCTTATTTTCTAGCACATTCGCATCGGGCTTGTTTCCATACAAATGTAACAAATAATCCGTTGGTATCTTAACTTTACTCAAAAATGTTGACTTTGTCAGATTTCCTGCAAAACTTATTGCTTGGAATTGCGTGGATCTCATTGGGAAAGACTGCTCTTGCAAATAATCATATACTTGAAGATTAACGACTGGCCGTACTAGCCCATTTCTTTTTAATAATTGGGTCATTCGTGAATTAGGAGAAATAATTACATCAAATTTATTAAGTAATCGACATTCCCAAGCAACATTTTTATAGAAAATCTTTTTTTCGTACCGTAAAACATCAATATCATGTACAAAAGCAATGAGTTTTACATGCTTGGCTTGCAATTTTTTTAAAAGTAAACTTTCAAGTGTGTGTCCATTATAAGTTGGATATTGTATCACCAAGGTATCTCCAGAATGGACATTTTCCAAAACATGTTTAATTTTAGAATAGCCTAAATGAACTCTTTCAGCTCGCGACTCTAATTGTTGAAACTGAATTGCCTTGAACAGCAGCTTTTTGGTTAATATTTCCGTAACGTCTGCTTTAGCTTTGCTACCTGCATTATTTTTTTCACCATAGGTCACATTTAAAACATACTTCATTTTCTTCCAACTTTCTTACTTCTATAAAGATAACAATAAAAACTCGGGAAAAACCTCAGCATTAAAAGTGCAATTCGATATGAGTTGGGCAATTTATTTGTGAATATATAATTACTCGACACGAAACGTTTTATTATTTTCTTTATTGGATATTTTTTTATATTCTCATCATATTTTATATGGTGATGAATAACGTGAATCAAGGTACGAGCAATTAGATTATCAATTACAGTATCAACTGTATCTTCACTTAAATCACTATTCAATAAATATCCTTTACATAGGTTTACATAATTTCCAGCAAGTTTATCGATATTTGCATTAAATTGAGTCGTTGTTGATCCTGTCTGTTTGACCAGTTTGTAATATGTCTGCTGTATATATCGAATTCTTTGGGGATCGATATGCACAATAACTTTCAAATTAAAAAAACTGTCTTCAAAAAAATTTCCATTTTCAAAAAATATTTCATGCTTAAAAAGAAATTTTCTTCGATACAGTTTAGACCAAACTCCGGCATCCATTTCAGTATTGCTACTAGCGTATGCACTAAGTATTTTATCAGAACTTTTAAGATCCTTAAAACACGCAGTATCAATTTTGTCAGTTCCTGCTTTAAATATGCGTTCGATGCCTGAAATAACCCAGTCAGCATCACATGATTTTTCAAACAATCGTTTAAAATACTTGTTAGAAAAGGAATCATCTGAATCCACAAACGCAACAAAAGTCCCTCTTGCTGCGCGCAATCCAGTATTCCTAGCTGCAGCTTGCTTTTGATTAGACTGATGAATTACATTCACATTTTGATTTTCTTTTGCAAATACATTCAGCATACTTAGCGAATCATCCTGTGAACCATCATCCACAAAAATAATTTCCAATCTAACTTCATCTAAAATTTGGTTTTTAAACTGACTAAAGCAATGTTTTAAATGTGCTTCGGAATTATATACCGGAACAATCACACTAATATCATAATCCATTATTAATCTCCTTAATCATGGATAGGATTGAACTTGCGCTGAAGCATTTCAAAGCCCTTTTTTAGATAATTCTGACCTTCCAAGTACAAGACCTTTTCTTCTACATAAACATATTTCGTCTTTTCTAACCAAACGTCTAATAGGACTTCGCTCACAAAACCAAATACTCTCGTTTCATACTTATCATAACCAGTAATATCAATGCAGCCTTCAAGTTTAAAAAGAATATCAAATAGCCATGTGCAATACGCATTTAAAGGTTTTCGTTTCATGATAAACATATTAAACATATGAGCAGATTTACGGTGCATTACCAGGTCAAACGCACTTAGATATGCAGGATATTCTTGACTAATGATTCGTCTAGCTTGTTTTAACGGTTCGGGATAATGAACATGAATATAATGCTCATAATTAGACTCTACATAATAATGCCTTTTTTTAGGAACAATAATATCGTTATTTTGAAACAAGTTTTCGATTTGTTGAGCAGTTAAAATTTCATTCAAATTTCGTCTAGGAATATGATTTTCCGTCAAATAACGTCGGTAATGTACTAGTCCTAATGCATCACAATCCAAATTTTTCCATCCCCAATATAGTGCTGTTAACTCATTAAAGTGAGGATTTTTCAATGAAATATTGTCACCTGTTCCATCTGAAACATAATTTTCAGGTATTTGAGAATGTAGTTTGCTTCCCACAAAAATAGGAATATATACTTGATTATCATTAGGCATTTCATATGGCTTGTGTGCTGCAACTAAAACTTTTATCTTCATGGTTTTTATCCCTTCTCCTGCAATGCTAGCTTATTAATAATTACGATATAAAATGAATAGAACAACAAATAGTATGATTCCGTCCATGAGAATGAAAAACATGCTAAAACCGCAAAAAATATAAGTGAATACAAGAACGCATCAATCACATACGTATATAGTGCGACTGATTGATGATCAGCTACATTTTTTTCATGCAGCCATTTGCGTAAACCTATAGCAATTTTTACTTTTTTGGCAATATAGATCAGAACTGGAATCATAATTATTACCCCAAAATAAGCAAAAAATTCTCCCCAAATTGACTGTACTGGATAACTCTGAGCCGGGAGGAAATTACTATAAAACTCTAAATTATTTGTTGTAGATATTGGTACGTACTTAAACATAAAGTAGTCTGTAGCACCGCTACCAACACCTAAGATTGGATAACTAAGGAACATCTTAAATAATGAAATAGTTCCGCCCATTCGATTATCGGTGCCTTGTTTTTTTAGCAAGTATGAATTAACCAACGTTTGAAAAGTTGGGTTAGCTATATATAATCCAATAACTAAGATTAGAATAAATCCTAACATTATCATAACAAACAGTCTTTCACGACCATGAACAATAAGTAGTAAAATAAGAATCGCCAAAAAGACAATCAAAAATCCAGTGGTTGTTCTTGCAAACATCAAAATAATCATTGTCAATAGTAATAATGCATAATAAAAATATCGACTAACTCTTTTTTTAAAAACATCATATCGGTTATGGATTGCAGACAGCAATAAAGGAATAAAGATAATCCCAATCATTGCGGCAAAAAAGCTTGCCTCCGGTGCAAAACCATTAACACGATGTTCCGTGGTCGCATAACTACCATTCAAATAAAATAATGTGTTTCCTGGATGTCGTTCTTCAAATACTCTTCCAACAAAATTAACCCATCCATCTAAAGCAGGCGTAAACGTGGTAATGATTTGCGGTATTACTACCAGCATATATAAAACTATTAAGGTTACAATTCCCGATTGAAGAAAACTACTAATAGCCTTTTCAGACGTAAACATCGCATCACAGAAATAGTAGTAAAAAATAATAGCGGAAAAGGTGACCAACATATTCCCAATATTAGAAAACAAATTCACAGGTATCGTACTATTGGTTGTTGTAATTATAAAACTCCTAAATACAGTCACTATCTGTGCCAAACAGGCAACTACAAAAAAAACATATGCCTTTTTACTAACCGTCAAATCCTCTAACCGTACTTTTTTACTTCTAACTTGCCAAAAAAACATGATTGCGAATAAATATAGAGGTACAGTATTCATAATACCCGGCACACCCGAAACGAGTACTTTATTCAATAAACTTATGGGTACCAGTAAAAATGTCAAAATGATCAACCCCGCAATTTGTTTTTGCTCCCAGAAGTTCTACTCTTTTTTTGCTCTTTATAACTATTCATCAATACTACCAATAATCCAAACAACAAGCCTACTACTGCTCCAATAAGTGCAATACTTGTATCTGAGGGTGACTGCATATTTCCACTCTGAGCTGCTGCCATAAGTTTAATCTCGCCTGCATTAGTAATCGTATTTATCTTGCTAGCAAACACTCTTGAAATTGTATTTACTTGATCAACTGCCTGACGCTCTGTTTTGGCTTGTGACTGAACCACAAATATTGTTGATTTATATTGAGTATAAGCATTTGTATTATTTTGTAGACTTGCTTCAGATAGCTCTGGATACTTTTTCTTTAATTGACCTGTCGCCTCATTCAAAATAATCGGATCTTTAACGATTGTTGAATAATTTGGCATAAGACTAATATCAATTTGAATTTGAGTCTCGGTTTGTTTCTTATGTTTAACCATTATTTGTCTTTGAGCAGTATATGTCTTATTCAGTAAAAATTTAGACGCTGTGTATCCAATACCCCCAAAAACAATTACAAAAAGTATAATCAAAATTGAATATCTAACTATTAACCGTCGTATCGACTCTAAATCAACCTTCATATTTTATTTCTCCTCTATTTTAAAATGCACCTTCACTACGAAAGATCGAATATATATTCTTAAATAATATTCTCAAATCAAAACCAAGTGATGCATTTTTAACGTAATATAATTCTAAATTACAACGTTCAGGATATCCAATGTTACTGCGGCCATTTGCCTGCCAATACCCCATTGCTCCCGGTTTCACAGATAATAAAAGGTCAACTTCATTTCCGTACTCCTTTAATTCGGGCTCAACAACAGGTCGTGGACCAATCAGAGTCATCTCACCACTTAGAATATTTAAGAATTGTGGAATTTCATCAAGACTTGTTTTACGTAGAAAAGCGCCCAATTTTGTAACTCGTGGATCCTCTCCACTTGGTAATTTGTAATTATTCGCTACGTATTTTGCAAACAACTCGGGATCAGCTGCTAGCTTTTTATCAGCATCTACAATCATGGATCTGAATTTTAAAATTTTGAATTTTTTATGATTTTTTCCGACACGTACTTGCGCGTATAATAGTGGACCACGATTATCTCCAAACAAATCCAGTACAAATACAATCAAAAAGAATGGAGAAAAACACACAAGCGCCAAAATAGAGACAATAATGTCGAAAAATCGTTTTACATTAGCATACATACTCAATTTCCCCTCCAAAAATCTTGTCGTTTTCTTTCATAAAAGAATTCAAACACCAATAACAAAATTCCAATAATAGACATGATAAATCCAAGTGCTAAATAAGGTGGCACATAATTCATTTCAAGATGATGTGTACCCTTTTTTACTTTAACAGCCATAAAGGTTCCAAAAACTTTACTATATTTTACTTGCTCACCATCAATATGCATCTGCCACCCTTTTTCAAAGGGTATGCTCAAAATTATTGATTCATTATTTTGGTCCGCTTTCAATGTTCCTGAAACCTTGTTACCAGCTACTTGGATATTGTTGTTTTGATTTTCCGCATGCACTTTCTTCAAATCTTTCTTGTATCGCAGGCCGTTAAACTCAAACAAGCGAAGATCAGATAAACTTAAATTGTCTTGTTCAACTTCCATTCGTATAATCGTATCCTTCCCCCCATTCGGGATAGACAATACAATGGGATTATTAATTAATGTGTGAAATGACAATACTTTACCAGCATCAGTTGTAAGTTTTGCTTTTGCAAGTAATTGATTTCTTACTTCTGCATATACTAGTTTTGATAGACTAGTATTTACGGATAATTCTACCCAAGACTTGCCATTGCCTGATTTTCTAATTATCTGGCCGCGCTTAAGTTCTTCTTTTTCCACATTTTGCGACTTAACAACTTTTACTTTTAACTGCTTGAAATACGTAGTCTTATTATCAAACACGCCATTAATAATTTTTTGCTGGTTGTAAATTGCTGTGTTGTTTCTTAGTTTAACATCACCAACATTACCATTTGAAACAAATGCAATTGGTAAAGCATCTGTTTTAAAAATCCCAACATTTTTCTTTTCTGACAACTTCTTATATGTTTTGAGATCATATCTTGATTCAATATTATTCATTATTGGACTTTTTTTGTCATGACGTGTTTGACCGAATATATAACTAAATCCAAGTAATGTATCCATTGGCACTGTACCATTCGTGTAGGACAAGAAATAATTCATATTGTCCGGACGCGATGGTTGTCCTATTATTCTGTAAAACTTTGCAACGCTTTGTTGAAGTGTCGAAGAATAAACCGATCCACCATTATAGCCCATTTGAAATGAGTCATTCAATTTATCAGAGTCTCTTAAAAAAGTTTTTTCAACTCTTGAATTTTTTAGAGTATCTTTCGGAATTCTTTTTAGAGCAAGGTTCAAATCGTTATAATAAGCATCAATTTTAGTATTATTTGCAAGCGCAATCCCATTATAAGAAAAGTAGGCATTTGCTCCTAACTGAAAACTTACTACCACGATTAATCCAAAAACAATTAGGGGTTTATTTCTATGCAGATAGTAGAGTAAAAATACAACTATTATTTCCGTCAGAAGTGTTCCAAACAATGCGGCATTGTTTAATAACGTAAATTGTTTTCTGACCATAATAGCAAAAATCACTATCAGTACAAAAAATTCTATTAAACCGACCAAAGATTTAAAAGATACTCTTGTTAAATTCTCTATTGAGCGAAAAGCAATCACAATTATCCAAAAGCCTATGACGAACATAAACTGGTATCGATAACCAATTGGTCTTTGAAACGCATGCCACATAATTACTGTAGGATCATAACAGGCAGATAACCACAAAACCAATGATATCAAGCCTGTTTTTGCCCGTTCTTTTTTTGAAATATTCTGATTGAAAAAATATAATACAAAAAGTGTTAATGCAAAGCTGCCAACAAAAATAATTGGCAATGTGTCATCGTAATAATATCCAATCGTTTTCACAAGCAAAAGCAAAGGATTATATAGAAAGTTGCCACTCCAAGACGTTTGGTTTTGTATTTTAGACTGCGACAGAACATATAGATTTGGCATTTCAATAACCGCCGAAATTATTCCAGCAATCATTGAGTTTCTAACAAAAAGCCATCCTTTACTTGCGAATATCTTAAAGGTAACATTTTTTTTCAAAGACAGATACCAAATGAAGTAAATACAGACAAATATCGCCGTCATATATGCAGTATAATAATTGGTTATGATTACCAACGCCAGAGTGACGCTATACAACACCCCTTTATTTCTATCAATAATCCGTTCAACACCCAATATTACAAGTGGTAATAACACAACGGCATCCATCCACATGATGTTACTATTATAGTTAATAACATACGACATCAATGCATAACTATTTGAAAGCAACAAAACTAACAAACGATTAACTTTTCTATTTTTATGAACTAAAAGAATGGTCATGGACAAGCCAGCAAAACCAATTTTTAGAGTGGTCAATACTACTACAGCCGTAGCTGTCGCATTAGTTGGGAAGAACAATAATATCAGATTAAATGGACTCAACAAATAATAAGCCCATATTCCAATCATATTCCCTCCCAATCCATTAGAAAAAGAATATAAAAATTGAGATGGTGAACTTAGCAATACTCTGCGATAATAACTAAAAAAAGCAATATATTGCTCATCCATATCATTTGAGAACAATGCTGTACTGCCAAACGGATGGACGCCCTTGAGTGCAAGAACAACTAAAAAAACAGTCATTGGAAAAACTAAGCCAAACAAATAAATTATTTTCTTGTCCAAACGTCTATTGCTTGTCATTTTTATCACCGTCAAATATGTTCACCAACAAAACTCCTATCAGTATTCCAATTAAAACACCAGAGACCATAAATTTATATAGCTTATGCCCACCGTATGTTATAAAGCTACCAGTAATTTGAGGCTTTCTAATTACTCGGATCATATACTGATGAGAACCAGTCAAATGCTTCCGAATCCCACTATAACCAACCTTTAATTTTCGCATTGCGGACAACTTATTTTTATCATTTGACCACACTGAAAAAACAGTTGAATTATCAGTCGTTGTAACTCCATACGATGACTTTAAAGAATCGTAATCGCTTGTCATATTTGTAACATTTTGTGTTCTTTTATACAGATACTGCATTTGCTCTGAACTGTGTGTATACTCAGAAAGAGCCTTCACCTTTTGTTGCAAGTCTTGTTGTGTTTTTAACTCATCACTTTTTCTTGCTTCAAGAATCACTAGTGTCGAAGCAGTGTAGACATGATCCCTATTCGAAAGATAAGAACCATATGCTACCCCAATAGACACTATTAATGACAATACAACAATTATAAATCGTTTAAACCGGCGCATCTAGATTCCCCCATCACCACTATAACGAGCAACAGCAAGTGTCGCGCATAAAAAGCAAGTCACAATCTACAGGTGAAAGATGAAATATATTTTCTATAATTCTGCCTTTACTGTAACTAAGGCCGCATGGATAACTTGGTGCATATCATAATAACGATATTGCCCTAAACGACCACCAAATACCACATTGCCCTCTTTTTTAGCCAAGCTAGCGTATTGCTTATACAAACTATTATTCTTAGTATTATTGACCGGGTAATATGGTTCATCGCCACGTTTCCAGTCTGCCGGATATTCACGCGTGATAACGGTTTTACCAGCATCACCTTTACCGAATTCAAAATGCTTATGTTCAATAATCCGAGTAAATGGTGTTTCTGAATCGGTATAATTGATTACTGCATTACCTTGATAATTGTCGGTATCTAATTCTTCACTCTCGAAGTGCAATGACCGATATTCCAACTCTCCTAATTGATAATTGTAATATTGATCAATCATTCCTGTAAAAATAACCTTAGGAAAATCTTGTAAATATTTGTCCTTATTTTCAAAGAAATCAACATTAGTTTCAACATCAATTTCCGGGTGATCCAACATTTTTTCGACGATTTGCGTGTAACCACCAATTGGAATACCTTGGTATGTATCGTTGAAGTAATTGTTATCATAAGTGTAACGAACCGGTAAGCGACGAATAATAAAAGCCGGCAAATCGGTAGCCTTTTGGCCCCATTGTTTTTCGGTATAACCCTTAATTAATTTTTGATAGATATCAGTACCAATTAAAGAAATTGCTTGTTCTTCAAGATTTTTAGGTTGACCACTTAACTGTGCAGCATCCTTCTGAGCTTGAATCTTAGCTTGTGCTTCAGCGGGTGTTCGAACTCCCCAAAGCTCACTAAAAGTATTCATATTAAAAGGCAAGTTGTACATGTGGCCCTTATAATTTGCAACAGGACTATTAGTATAGCGATTAAATTCAGCAAATTGATTCACATAATCCCAGATATCCTTGTCTGAGGTATGAAAGATATGCGCACCATATTGATGGACTTGAATACCATCAATTTCTTTGGTATAAATATTGCCAGCGATGTGATCACGTTTTTCAATCACTTTTACCTTTTTCCCTTTTAAAGCAGCTTCGTGGGCAAAAACTGCACCGAATAAACCAGCACCTACTACTAAGTAATCGTATTTTTTCAATTAAATTTCCTCCAAATAATAAAGTGTCACTATCGTATTATATCAAAAAAAAGTGAAGAATAAAGTCATCGGTTGATTTGTCAGTTATTTGCCATATTTTATTCCTACTGACGAAGAATGCTACCGCCTTAACCCAAACTGATAATTGTAAATATGCCTCATTCTGAGCTGGTGATCGTTCCCCTCAAAAGAATAAGCCCACTCTAACATTTGCACACTGGCAAAAAATTAGACTGAGCTTATTTTTCATACAATATTGATCTTTATTTAAAATAATCTATTTAAATTCCGAAAAATCCGCGCATAAACAACGCCGCACAAGCAGCACCAACGAATGGGGCAATCCCAGGAACGATAATACCGTATTGCCAGTCACTGTCTGCTTTGTTCTTAATCGGTAAGATGGCATGTGCGATCCGTGGACCCATGTCTCGCGCCAGGTTCATCGCGAAACCGGTAGGACCACCGAGCCCCATCCCAATGGCCCAGACTAACAAACCAACGCCAATTGGCACAATACCAGGCGTTTTCACTTGTGAAATCGCTAAGATACCTGAAATAAATAAGAAGGTATCAAAGAATTCGACGAAGAAATTCCGCGGTAAATTCCGAACAGCTGGTGCTGTGGAGAATAAGTTACGAATGGTAATTGGTGAAATTTCATTTTCTGATGCTTTGAAGTGGTCCGCGTACATGATCCAAACGATCACAGCACCAACGACCCCACCTAAAACTTCAGCAATTGAATAAGGAATGAAGGCACTCCAAGGGAGATTACCTAACAAACATTGCGCAAGAACCATGGCTGGATTAATACAAACATTACCAAAAATAAATAGCGAAATCGTAATCCCAAAACCCCAAGTCGTAATAGCAAAAATATGACCTGAGCCACGATACTTGGTTCCCTTCAAAACCTCACTACAATGGACACCGACACCAAAAATAATCATCAAGGCGGTTCCCATGAACTCTGCCAGAAGCTGATGAATCACTATATTCTCCTCCTGTGGCGCGCTTGGCGCCGTTTTATTTGACTTTCTGAAAGTAACTAGTCTTTTTTCACACGAACACCATTATACACAAAAAACTAACTGTTTAATACGAAAACTTTACTAATGTTCTTAATTAACCGATTTAACACAAAAAAGTGCGTCTGAAACGCAACAAATCTGCAGACGCTACTTTTTACTAAACCGTTGCCGCAACCGACGCATCACGCGTGGCGACTTCGCTTTGATCGTGTGCTCAAACCACTCTTGCACGGACGCATTCACGACCCCGCCAAACATCAGCAACATCCCAGAAAAATTTAACCAGAACATTAGCACGATCAAACTACCAATAGTTTGATATGAGGTCACCCGTTGTGCAAATAACTCCACATACAGTCGAAAACCTTGCGAGATCACTAACCAACCAATAGTGGTCACTAGCGCGCCAATCCAAATGTATCGCAATTTCACAGCTGCATTCGGCACAAAATAATACAGCAGCATCGCTAAGACGAACATCCCAACAAAGGTAATCAAGTTTTTATTGGCTAACAGTTTAGCCCACCACTTGGGAATAAACGCTGCCGAGGTATTGGTCAAATTCAAGATTGCATCCATGACAACTTGACTCAAAGTGAAGAAAATCGATAGCCCAACAATCAGTAACAACAACCCTAACGTTAATAAGAAGGCCATTAATCGCGTCACAATGGCGCCTTGCGAACTCGTCACACCATAGGCTTCATTTAAACTACGACGAATGGCCGCAATAATTTGTGAGGCCGACCAGATCGTGACCACGATCCCAATCGACAAACTTCCGCTCCCACTTGAAGACAAGAAAGATAGTAGGATCGGTTTAATCGTCGCATAGATATTACTGGGAATAAATTCCTGGGCGTACGCCAAAATCTGGCGCGTTTGCAAGTTAAAACGCGCCACAATATTCCCGATAATCAAAATAATTGGTGCAATTGACATTAACGCATAGTAAGCTAAAATTATTGAATTATTGCTAACATTAGCTTGGTTATAACGCCGAATAACAATTTCAATCCATTTAGCTGTTTTGGGGTAACGCTCTTTTAATTTCATCACGGTTTCTCCAATATTTAACTTAGTTCAGTCAATTATACAATTGTTTGAAAATTGAAACATCTTAAATCCATTGTGGTAAGCTAATAGATAGTAAAAAAAGGGACTTAGGAGATACTTTTATATGAAAACCATGAGTTTAATTGTGCCTTGCTACAATGAAGAGCCCACAATTGAAATCTTTTATAACACCGTTGAGAAGGTCTTCAGTGACCATCCAGATGAGTTTAAAGATATTCACCATGAATATATGTTTATTAATGACGGCTCTAGCGATGGGACGCTGGCCGAATTCCGCAAATTAAACGCCGCCCATCCAGATGTCGTCCACTACGTCTCATTTTCACGAAACTTTGGTAAAGAATCTGGCTTAGCAGCTGGCTTACAACATGCCAAGGGTGACTACATTGCGGTCATGGATGTTGATTTGCAAGATCCACCGGAACTATTGCCAAAAATGCTGACAACGCTTGAAAGTGGCGCTTATGATTGTGTTGGGACCATGCGTGAGGACCGGAAAGGTGAACCAATTTTACGGTCATTTTTCTCACGGACCTTCTATTCAGTCATTAATAAGATTTCTAAAGTTCAAATCATTCCCAATGCGCGTGATTATCGTTTGATGACGCGTCAAATGGTCGATGCCATTTTAGCGATGCCAGAATACAATCGGTTTTCTAAGGGGATCTTTAACTGGGTTGGTTTCCGAACGACCTACTTAAAGTTTGAGAATGCTCCCCGCTCGGCCGGTGAAACGCACTGGTCATTCTGGCAATTGTTTAACTACTCCATTGAAGGAATCGTCGACTTTTCCGATGTTCCATTAAAAATGGCGACATTTATCGGTGGCCTATTTGCCTTTCTAGCCGTTATCGGGATTATCTTCGTGATCATCCGTAAATTAATGTTTGGCAACAGTGTTGGTGGTTGGGCTTCGATGGTTACCTTGATGCTTTTCATCGGTGGGATTCAATTATCCTGCCTAGGAATTATCGGTAACTATATCGGTAAGATTTATCTTGAAACCAAACACCGGCCACTCTATGTGGTTGAAGAAGAAAAATAACTCGTTTTAGTCATAAAAACGACCTCACTTAATAGCCTAGGTGAAGTCGTTTTTTTGATTGCAAAAAGTATTTTATTGTTCATTGAAGTTTATCCGTTGCGTTATTTAAGGGTGTCATACTCAATCTATTTTTAGCAGAAAAATCACTATTCCAAAGTATCAAAGCGATGATCCCAAGCAGCAAGTTGACGCGCTCTAAGCGGCCTACTTTCAAAGAGTGTTTTATAAAAATGACGTACTTTTGATTTTGAGTAGCCAGCTTCCACAACCGCGTAGTAACAAAAATCTGCGGCGGTGTCTTGGACAATAAGTTTTGACTGATCTTGTTCATCCACATAACTGTATCTTTCTCTAGCAACTACTTCAGCAATATCCGCGTCGTCAGAACAAATCAACTGGGCATCTTGTAAAAGACAGACCGCCAATGTTGCAATTTCACCTGTGTCAGCCGTATTCTTTGCACGTTTTCCTTGCCTTGCTCGTGCGTCATTCATGCTTTGCATCGCGGTTTCAATCATTTCTATATAAAATTCATAGATTTCATTTTCATCTATAGACAACTCGGCGGGGTCAAAAATAGCCCATTTTCTGGTCGAAATTTCTTGTTCAATTTTAGCCTTCCCTTGCAGGACTTCCGCTAAAACATCACTATGAATCCAAACATGACCATAAAGCTTATCAATCCAATCAAAAATATTTTCCTTTTGATAATTTTCTGCAAATATTAAAATGTTCGTATCAATAAAGACGCGCGCATTCTGCCTATTCATCATCATCTTCACTAGCAAGCCGTTCGACTTGTTCCTGACGTAAATTCAAATACTTTAGAGCTCGTTGTGGATCTGAATCGGTCAATAAATTAGCCGCTTCCATGAAAGTCATCTGGTGTGTCTCAACCATCGCTTGCACAAAATCAGCCAGGCCACTAAACTGTTTGAATGGAATTTTTTGATCTAATAAACTGGGCGGAAAATCCGACTGAGCTAAATAGGTCTGCCAATGAGTCTCATCCCATTTGATCAACTGATGATTTGAAAGTAGATTGAGCTCAGTTAATCGCCGAAAAACTGCTGTGTATGGCACTGATGAAACGTTTGCGATTCGAATGACCGCCTCTTTCACCATGGTCAAAGGTGGCTCAGGCTGATTTTGAACATATTTATCCCAAATCTTAGTCACGGCATCTTTTGGTAACATCACCGCCGCTGCAAAGTGGTCAGCGGCGCGCTCTTCGTCAAAAGATGCCGATAACGCCATGTCATTGAGCTTTTTACTATCAGAGCCAAAAAGCGACTTAGTGAAAGCCAAATGGCACATTTCATGCGCAGCGCTATAGTACCGCATTCTTAAAGATTGATTTGTATTCAGTGCTACAAAGACTTTTCCACGATAGTGAATCAACGCGCCCGAAAAGTTAGCATCATCGATATTCTGATAAATCACCTGTGCATTTTGAGCAATAAACTTTTCTATATCTGCTCCAATAAATAAATCTAGGCCAACGTTGTCAATCAGGAAACTATTCGCGGCATATTCTGCAACCATTTCGGAAAACTGGACACGTGCCATTTGCTTTTCCTTAGTCATTGATGGTCTCCTCAAGATCGACATATCGTTTAATATCCCAGAGTAACCGTTTAAACGTCTTTTCAGAATTTTTATTCGAAAAAGCTCCTCTCAACTCATAATGGATATCATTAGCTAATTGATCAGTTGAGGCCGACGTTAACGTTGCCATTTGCAAGCCCGTCACCTTCAAGATTCGTAACAAATGCTTAGTTTGCAGTTTTCTTGTTCCACTAAATATCTGGCTAATCATTGCTGTACTGAGACCAATTTGTTCCGCCAGCCAAGATTGCGGCCGCTGATTTTCTTTTAACCAAGTTTGAATATTTTTGATAATAATCACATTATTCATTTCAATCCACCTCCGAATAGTCAATCTTGTGTTCATGTTATATTACAAGTATTTTAGCATGCTTGTAAATATTTACAAAGTATATTGATTTATTGTAAACATTAATAGCCGTAATTAACCGCACTAAAAAAACGCTCACTTTGCACTAATTGTGCCGTGAACGTTTTACATGCCGCTTATCTCACTAATTAAACCTTTTCCAAATCGCAGCCAAAATATATTCGGCCGCATGTCCATCCCCATAAGGATTCTTGGCAGCCGCCATCCGATCATACTCAGCCTGATCATCCAGTAACCGTTCCATCGCAGCTTGCACGTGTGCGGGTTGCGTCCCGACGAGTTCCAACGTTCCGGCCGTGACCCCTTCTGGTCGTTCAGTGGTGTCGCGCAACACTAACACTGGCTTATTTAGCGATGGCGCCTCTTCTTGCACGCCACCCGAATCCGTCATGATGAAGTAGCTACGGGCCGACATATTATGAAAATCCACCACATCCAATGGGTCAATCAAATGAATCCGATCAGTATGGCCTAAGATACGCTTAGCGACCGTTTGTACTGCCGGGCTCAAATGGACCGGATACACCACTTCAACGTCTGGATGGCTCGCAACGACGGCTTTAATCGTTTTAAACACCGCTTCCATAGGGGCACCTTGATTTTCCCGCCGATGCATCGTGAGTAGGATCATCCGATGTCCAGGTTGAATCAAATCCAGTGCCGCATGATGATAATCCGCACTAACCGTTTGTTTTAGGGCGTCGATGGCCGTATTACCGGTAATGGTAATATGAGCATCCGCATGATTTTCCTTCAACAAATTCTCCCGGCTCAACGCGGTCGGCGCAAAGTACAGATCTGCTAAAACATCCGTCAACTGCCGGTTCATTTCTTCCGGATATGGCGAATACTTATTCCAAGTCCGCAAACCAGCCTCGACGTGACCAACGGGAATCTGATGATAAAATGCGCTGACACTCGCCGCAAAAGTGGTCGTCGTATCCCCATGAACGAGTACGATATCCGGCTGTACCTCGGTCATGATTGCATCCAGTTTCGTTAACACGCGACTCGTGATCCCTGCCAAAGTTTGGTTAGGCCGCATAATATTTAAATCGTAATCAGGTTTAATTTTAAAAATGGTCAACACTTGATCAAGCATCTCTCGGTGTTGCGCGGTCACGACCGTAATGGGGACAAACTTATCGGTCTGTTGTTGCAATTGCAACACGATTGGGGCCATTTTAATAGCTTCGGGGCGCGTTCCAAAAATCGTCATCACTTTTAGTTTTTTTGTCATCATCCACACGCTTTCTACAAAAATTTCATACCCCCATAATACCGTTAAACCGCTCAAACTGCGAACTTTTCCGGTAAGTTGATAGCCAAAAAGACCCGCCTTAGCGAGCCTTGCATCGAAACTTTATGACGGATCAATTAACTGTAGGATCTGTACCGCAACGGCATTAGCAACTTTCCAACGACTCTGATTCGTAAAGAGCACGACCCCAACGCGCCCATTATTGGTTCCTTCATAAACCGTGTGGAACGAATTATCGGCACCACCGATTCGAACCCGCTGATTGGCCTGATAATAAATGCCACCAGAATATTGCAAGGCCGCCTGGTCTGACAGTTGCGCGAGCCCCGCTAGACCCACCAAGTGTCCCGCCAGCAAATTATAGATGACCGTATAATAATCGCCGACACTGGCATATAAATTACCACAGCCGAGCTCACTTGAGAGCAGCGGGTCTGAAATGGGATCAGCAACTGAACCGGTCGCCGTATACGTGTAGGACAACGGTGTGACCGCACGAGCAGGAATTTGGTTATACAAATACATATTTCGTAATTTTAACGGCTTGATAATTCCCGTCTGGACATTGTGCCAATAAGATTGCCCCGTAACCTTGCTGATGATTCCTGCCAGAATTGTGAAATTAGCATTCGAATAGTGCCAAACGTGGTCATTAGTTGAGGTCAAATGGTTCAGCGTAAACGCTACGGCTGCTGCTTCATTCGGCAAAATACTGGTTGGCACCGGCTCACCCATTTGGATGCCCGACTTATGATCGAGCAACTCTCGAATCGTAATTTGATTCGCATATGGGACGTTCGGGTAAAATTTAGCCAGCGGCGTGGTCATGCGCAACTTACCGCGATTGATCAACTGCTGGATCAAAGCACCAGTTACCGCTTTTTGAAGTGAGGCCAAGGGATACGCTTCATTATTGGTGTTGGCTTGTTGCTTAGCCACATCCGCTTCACCATAGGATTGAATCTGCACCCCTTTCGGACCACTGTTCGTCACTAACAAGGTCCCCATGAGGTGATTCTGATTAATGAGCGCGTTGATCTTAGCCATCGTCGCGGTGGAAATGGTCGACGTCGGCTTAGCGGGTCGTTTGGTTTTCACTGATTGACTTGCCTGGTGCTTAATCGCGGCTGATTGCTTATTTTTAGTCGGTTTGGCCACTTTTTGACGTTTAGTTTGGACGCGTTTAACCTGTTTTTTAGTGGCCGATTTTTTGTGCTTGGACGGTGTCGTCAAAACCACCGTGCTCGCATTGACCCAGCCACTCACCTGGTGACCTTGTAACTGATAAAATTTTCCTAAATCAGTCCAAGCTACCTGTGTCGTTTTGACATGCGCCTGCCGCAAGTCCTTCGCCGACACGTCGCGATAATCGGTGTGGGTTTGCGTGCCGATGGGGCCATTAGTCGTCAAAGTCAGCGTCGTTTGACCAGGCAATTCGCTCACCTGATCAATCATCGGGGCTTGTTTAAAGATGACTAGCGTTCCATTGGCCCTGACATGCGTCAACTGTATGGTTGACGCTTGCCGAACCCAACCGAGCTGGGCTAATTTCAAATACATCCCGCTTGCCCCTAGCTGCCGTTGTAAAACTTTGAAAACTGCGCTTTTTGAAACTTGACGTTGTTGCGGCCGAGCCAAAGTCCGTGTACTCCGTGGCAATTGATCGTAGACTGCCACTTGATTCGTGGGCTCACGTAATCGCACAAAATCCGTCGTATCCGCCTGAGCGGTCAATGATCCTCCTAGCAATAAAACCAAGCTTCCGACCCCCATTAATAACGGTAACCGTTGCATCAAGATTTCCCCCTCATCTGCCAAACAGCGTCAGTTTTATTGCGATTAAGTCAAAATCACCGCCTTTATTTAACCTGCCGAGCCAATTATCGTGTTTGTAATTCCGTCATGATCTCATTAACTAACTGCTTGGCACGTTGATGATTACCACGATTCATAAATAAGATCACCGTATAATCGCCAGCAGCAGTCCGACTATAAAAATTACTAATATTATTATCAAAACCTGACGCGTGTTGGGCGCCATCAAAGCCGTAATAAAATCCGGCTGCATACGTGTTCGTGCGTGCCGCCGTCAACTGGGTTTGCATCGCGGCTGACAAAAAGACACCCTGATTAAATGCCGCGGCAAACCGGTAATAGTCTGTGACCGTCGTCCCGATATCGCCAGCGCCCAGTTCACTGGATAAGAGTGCCGTGGACATCTTAGTCGCGGGTCCATCCGGTAAATAAGGCGTGACGACGTTATGCTGGTCGAACTGGTCCCAAGTCATCGTCTGGGTCATGCCAGTGGGGCGTAAAATGCGTTGTTGCAAATTTTTGCCATAAGACTGCCCAGTGAGCTGTCGAATCACCCCAGCTAGCAAGGTATAGTTGGCGCTACAATAATGCCAAGTGTGCTGGTCCGTGACCGTCAAATGTTGCAAGGCCCAACGAATCGCAGCCGATTCTGAGAGTTGCTTAGGCGGGGCGACCTCCGGCATGATGATACCGGAAGTGTGATTTAATAATTGCTGAATCGTGATCTGGTTGGCCCCTTTTAAATGTGGATAGAATTGCGCAAGTGTGGTTTGTAGACTCAATTGGTGCCCTTCTATCAACTGACCGATCATGACCCCCGTCATCGCTTTTTGTAATGACGCAATCGGGTAAATCGTTGCCGCAGTATTCGCGCGGTGCGTCTGCCGGTCAGCTAAGCCGTAACTTCGAATACTTGGCCGGGCACGATCCGCCTGCGCCACCAGTAAAGTACCCTGCACGCCTTGATCAGCAACCAGTTGATCAATCCGCTGCCAAGTTTTAGCACTAATGGTCTGGTAGCTCACCCGCTCATACTGAAAGGCTTGCGCCGCAACCCAACCATAATCATGTTGATTATGTTGCAACAGATAATAGCGTCCTAAAGGCGTTTGGATACGTTGAATGACTTGAAAATCGGCCGATGCCAGTCGTTTCGTCGTGGTCGTCCAACTGGTTCGCGCTTGCGCCGTCCCAATCGGTCCCCCTGCCGTCACCGTGACGCGGCGGGGCTTTTCTTTGGTTTGTAAGCGGCCGTTCAAGGTTTGTTTATCCCAGACGGGCAACTTCTTCTTGGCCGGCACAGTCGTCACCACGTGGACGTCGCGACGTGCGACCCAACCCAGTCGCTGTCCACTCAAGCTCGTCAACGGTAAATAACGTGTTTTCAAATAATCAGCGTGGCGTGCGCCTATATAGAGTTGCCCTGCTGGAATCTGGGTCGTTTGATGGTGCACGACTTTGCCACTATTAGGTGACTCGGCCGTTGTGGTGACGGTCGGCGTGGGAATCGTGACGTACACCATGGTAGCCAAGTCATCATGACAGCTTACTGGTCCCCACCACAGCCCCAAAAGGAGGCTGATAATTCCCAACCAGCTGTGTTTGAGACACATCTTATCAACTCCCTCGCTCAAAATAAATCTGATTTAGCTAAAATCGCTTGAATCTCGTAACCAATCCCATTGTCACCTCTGAAATTGCCCTGATTATCGAACAAGACGACGCCAATTTTGCCGCTCGTCGTCCCCATATAATACGTGTTGAAGGAATTATCGCTGCCACCAATCCGGATATTGCCATCACCGAGGTAATAGATCCCCGCCGCATAGTTCAACTGTTGTTGCGCGGACAGTTCATTAAATCCAGCATGACCGACAAGCTTGCCAGTCAATAAAGCATTAATAAATTTATAATAATCGCCAACACTACTGTATAAACTGCCACAGCCAAGCTCACTGGATTGTAAAGCTTTTGAAATCGTCACAGGACGCGAATCCCCGCTCGTGAGCTGATAAGCTTCTGGATCGACCGTATTCACGGGAATCTGGTTATAGGCAAAAGTGTGCCGCATTCCTAACGGCTTCAACACAAACGTCTTTAGATTCGTCAAGTATGACTGGCCGGTTGCTCGGCGTATCATTCCCGCTAGCAAGGTGAAATTGGCATTGGAATACGCGTACGCATGATTATTGGTAGAGGTCAGATGCGTGACTGTGAATTTAATCTGGGCGGCTTCATCCGGTAACACCGTCGTTGGGGCCGGCTCACCCATCCGAATTCCGGAACGATGATCTAACAAATCACGTACGGTAATATTTTGAGCATAGGGAATTTGTGGAAAATACTTGCTCAAAGGCGTGGTCATTCGCAGCTTTCCCTGATTGATCAGGCATTGAACCACCGCACCAGTGAGCGCTTTTTGTAATGACGCCAACGGGTAAACTTCGTTAGCGCTACTCAGCTTCGCACTAGCCACATCCGCGTAACCATACGTCCGAGTGACCACGCCAGCCGGACCATTATTAGTGATCAACAAGGTCCCCATGATATGTCCATTCTTAATTAGCGTGTCGATCTTCGCAATCGCTTGCGCCTTCGTATAATTCCCGGCGTGATGGACCACTTTCGGGGCTTTTTTAGGTGCTGGTTGCGGCTTTTTAACAACAATCGACGCACGATTCGTATCACGGTGGATCGGTTTCTCAGTGGCAACTTGTTTAAATACCACGCCACTAATTCCCGCTAAAAGTAGGCCACCAACGATTGCCGCAATGATCAATTGTTGTCGTTTCATCCTGATCCCCCCTCAATCGGTATGTCGCTAGAATACGACCCCCACAAAAAAATTGCACGCAAAGCCAAACTTATGTTAAGCCACCGAACGACGTCCCAGGCGAATTGTTGAAACTTGGCAGTTGGACACAGCTCACTTATATAGTTGGTTACCTCCCCGTCTCCGTGGACCAGTTTGTTCGCCGTGGGGGGCAGACCTGCAGCCAAAAATCGGTCTGTAGGGCGCGACAAACAAACTGGTCCACTCCGACGTTAAATTATGGCTTTAATCAAAAGGTAGTGACACTATTAGGACCTAATAAAAAACCAATCACTATTAGAATCACTGATTGACGTAAGATGAAAATGTTTCAGCTGTCTCCCAACCTAACCAGAACAGCTAGTTATCAATGTGGTTATTGCTAGGCATCAGTCGCTTTAGACAGTTGTGTGGCATAATCACTAAAAAGTCACTAAAAGTTAGTCAATTTAACTCGTGCATTTTACGAACAAAACCATTAGAATATGAGTCATAGTTAACGTATACATGGAAGGATGATCATATTGAGCAAAGCAACCGACTATTTACAACAGGTTTACAGCATTATTGAACAACGCGATCCGAACCAATCCGAATTTTTGGAAGCCGTCCATGACTTCTTTAAAACGATGACGCCTGTTTTTGAGGCACATCCTGAATATATCGACGCCAACATTTTGGAACGGTTAACCGAACCAGAACGTGTCATTCAATTCCGAGTACCTTGGTTAGATGACGCTGGTCACGCACGGATCAATCGCGGGTTCCGGGTTCAATTCAACTCTGCCATCGGCCCTTATAAAGGCGGATTGCGGCTCCACCCTTCCGTGAACCTGAGTATCGTAAAATTTTTAGGTTTCGAA
The DNA here is from genome assembly GCF_031085375.1 of Lactiplantibacillus brownii. Classification (NCBI taxonomy): domain Bacteria; kingdom Bacillati; phylum Bacillota; class Bacilli; order Lactobacillales; family Lactobacillaceae; genus Lactiplantibacillus; species Lactiplantibacillus brownii. The sequence continues at coordinate 1,079,155 of NZ_JAVCWF010000001.1, read as the reverse complement.
CAGATCTTCAAAAATGCCCTCACTGGTTTACCAATTGGTGGTGGCAAAGGTGGGTCTGATTTCGATCCCAAGGGTAAATCCGACAATGAAATCATGCGTTTTTGTCAAAGTTTCATGACCGAGCTCAGCAAATATATTGGCCTTGATACCGACGTTCCTGCTGGTGATATTGGCGTCGGTGGTCGCGAAATCGGCTACTTATACGGCCAATACAAGCGGTTGCGTGGCGCAGATCGTGGTGTCTTGACTGGTAAAGGCCTTTCTTATGGCGGCTCACTAGCTCGAACCGAAGCTACTGGTTACGGTTTGGCTTACTACACGGCTGAAATGTTGCAAACCAATCACCTAACTTTTGCTGGTCAAAGGGTCGCTATTTCTGGCGCGGGTAATGTTGCCATCTATGCGATTCAAAAAGTCACTGAACTTGGTGGCAAAGTGATTACTTGCTCCGATTCCAATGGCTACGTGATTGATGAAAATGGGATCGACTTTGAAACCGTTAAACAGATCAAAGAAGTGGAACGTGGACGTATTAAAGATTACGCTGACCGCATTGACAGCGCATCATATCACACCGGTTCCGTCTGGACAGCCAAATTAAACTACGATATCGTGCTCCCTTGTGCCACGCAAAACGAAATTGACGCTGATAAAGCACAAATCGTGATTGCTAACGGCGCTAAAGCTGTTGCTGAAGGTGCTAATATGCCAAGTTCACCTGAAGCTATCGCTGCCTATCAAGCCGCTCACCTGCTATACGGACCTGCTAAAGCTGCCAATGCTGGTGGTGTTGCAGTCTCAGCGTTAGAAATGAGTCAAAATAGCATGCGTTTAAGCTGGACTTTCGAGGAAGTTGACGCCCGTTTGAAAAAGATCATGCAAACGATTTTTGCACAATCGGTTGCCGCAGCTGACGAGTATCATGTCAGTGGTGACTACTTGAGCGGTGCCAATATTGCCGGCTTTACTAAAGTTGCCGATGCGATGTTAGCACAAGGTCTCGTTTAAAAAAAGGGCTCTTTGTCAAATGGTGTTGAAGGATAGTTTCTATCCTTTGGAGATCTCCTCGTGTGGGAGATCTTTTTTGTTTTTTTATTAGTTGCGGCGTTTAATCTGGTGTGTCGTCTGAATATCGTACTTGAAGGCATAACAAATAAGCCTACCATCGTGACGTTATTGTGGTAGATAATCTAGGCAATCAGCTGGTAGACGCGTGTGAACATATTGGCCTGATTGGAGAAGCCATAACAAGCACGTTTGAGCTCCTTGATCTTACGGTTGATGCCTTCTATCGGTCCGTTAGAGTAGGACGATTTGGCGGCATTAATTACTCCATTAAGATTCTTTCGTAGGGTATGCATGGCCGTATCTAGGGGCGTGCCGTTAGGCTGATAGTTAGTGATGATATTCTTGAGTTCATCAGCGTGACGCCCCATCAAAGCATCGTGGAGATCGATGTAGGTTTCATAAGCTGTTTTGAAGGCCGGAAACGTATCGGTTCCAATATCAATAGCGTTCTGTTCGGTCGAGTACTCATTCAGGCCGAAGAGGTAGCGGCTCTTTTGTGCGTCAGGGGTGGCCTTGTGGAATAGGCGCCATAGTGATTTCAGTACTTTATATTCCCGCGAATGCTTGTCGAGTTGCTTTAAACATTGAGTGCGAATGGTATCCATCGTCCGGCCCATTAATTGAATAATGTGGAACCGATCAATAATGAGTTCGGCGTTAGGGAATAGTTCGTGCACGAATGCCTGATAGGAGGCGTTCATGTCCATGATGACGCGTTGAACCGCGGCCCGTTCTACGGTGCTGTACTGACTAAGAAAGAACTGTTTGATGGTTCTATTAAGGCGGTCGCTAAGTACTTTAACTGATTTGTGAGTGTCGGCGTCAATGCAAATAAACGACATGGAGCCGTGCGTGGAACGGAATTCATCAAAGCATAGATTAATCGGTAACCGGCGGCTCGCGTGTGGATGAATATTAGCCGTCAAAATACGCTGAACTGAGTTTGTCGAAATACCGGTGAGACTGGCGATAGTCTTAGCCGGGAGTGATTTACTGGCTAGCTTCAGCACATGAGTCGCTAGTCCGTGACCGATGGCGTGGTTGGTTGATACCACTGGAGTGGTGGCCGTACAAGTGCTATGGCAGTTACTACAACGCCAGCGTTGCTTGTTTAGCTCTAGAATTACGGGCCGGTCCATGGGTCCTGAAATGTGGACATGAGTGAGCTTGTGTCCGTTAGGGTGCAACGTATTGTATCCACAGCTGGGACAGCGCCTGAGTGTGTAGGTAAGCTCTGCCTGGATGACCAAATACTTTTTGCGACCCGAGCCCCGACCATTAAATTCCTCACGAGTACCGAACACCTGAATGTTTGTGTCTGTAATTCCCAGTAATTTAAGTGTATTATCTAGTTGAGACATCTATTCCTACCCCGCTTATCTTGAGTTTAGTCGCTTAAAGCATAGCACTAGGGAGGCTTAGATGCTTTTTTTGTTATCAAAAAGGGCCTAGTACTTTTGGAATGGAAATACTTTCCAACACCAAAAATTCTAGACCCAAAAAAAGCCAAACACTAAAACACCCCTTACAGGCTCAAACCTGTAAGGGGTGTTTTAGTGTTTATTAAGATTAAACTTTAGAATTTGGATAGCCGGTATGCTCACATAATTGTGCATAGGTTTCGTGCAACGTCACTGCCGCGACTTTCCAACCGAGTTTCAATAATGGCAATAATCGTAATGGATCTTCCACCGGAATCTGGTGGCTATGTGCAAACTTAAAAATTGCGGGTAAAACTTCCATATCAGAATTTGCAAAATAATAATTACCTTTATCAGTCACCACAAAGATCGTTGCTCGAAAAGCATGGCGCGGATCTAGTCCTTGCGTCACGTGCCAACGGATCGCGCCGACTTGAATCAACTTCACATCAGCTAAGGCCATCTCACCTAAATTACGTTGTTCAGGCGACCACAAGATCACTTTCGTTGGTGTTAACTCCACCACTGCATACTTTTCACTACGCGTTCCGGATAAGCGCCGCAGCCAGTTCCGTTCCCGGGCTGGTTTCGGATACTCAACGCCTTGAATTTCAAAATGAAATGGCACGATGCACTTCTGAGCTCGATCGATGGCACGGTAATGCCCAGCAATCTGATGATTCGTAAAAACTGATGCCATTGGTTTAAACATGTCGGTCACTCCCCTCACCATTAAGTATACGCTTTCACAATGCCGTTTTCAGCTATTTGAACGCAAGGGTTATTGAACTTGTCGTATCAATGCCCCCTGTTTGAAGCAAAAAAATAGTGTCCAAATCACGTCAAAGCCGTGATTCAGGCACTACTTACTTGATCGTCGTTATGGTTGCCAATTCTATGTGCGCAGTTGCAGATTGAAAAAGTATGTGTGTTGACGGCTCAACTTCACTCAAACCGCCACCCCCATCTTTGACAAGGACTATTAAGCGCGACGAACCAATGCGATAATGGCAAAATCCTCCAAAAAACCTTTTGACACTTCCAACTGATCGCCGAGGTTAGTTCACAGTTCATATCTAGGCTCGAACACATTATAGCATGCTTGTTAGCGGTTACACAATCTAAAGCCTAACTTTTTACAGACAACTAATTAACACTTTTTAACTAAATAACCAGCTTATTTCAGGCATAAGTGTAGTCTTTAGAATGAAAAAAGGCTTACCAAAAAATTTGGTAAACCAATCCTGTTTGACCTTATTCAGCGTCAGTTGAGTTTGCTTGTTGATTATCAAAGTCAGCTGGCATGATGGCAAAGTTGCTGGCTTCGGTTGAAAGCAATGCGGCATATGCCCGGGCTTTTGCGGACAATGCTGGGATAATCGCATTATTCAAGTTATCTAACATCGCTTGTTCATCGTCTTCAATCTTCTTATCGTTGGATTGACGTTCGATGATCCCAACTAATTCGCCACTTAAACGAACAATGGCAAAAACAGTCGCTGATAAATCGTACATGTCTTCTTTATAAGTTACTTCAAGTTGTGCCTGGACAACATCATCACCAAATGTCTTTTTAACATCATCGTTGGCTGGCGTGTAACTGAATTGGCCCTTGCCAGGTTCGTCTTTACTTTCATCGCGATCATAAATGATTTGGAAATGAAGATCTTGGATGGCTGAGTTTAAAATTTCAATATTCATTGTTAGTAACTCCCTTTTTGTTAATATCTTCACCTTAAAGGAAACCCTGCCAAAATACAATCATATTCCGACAGTTTTCGTTAATTCTTCATTAACACTGTGTAAAAGTTTGGTAAATAATCAGCCAACCACAATTGACCTTCTAGACTTAAACCGGTAACCTTAAGACATCATTGAGGGGGAATTATGGGATGAAATTACCACGACTCGGCTTGCTGGCGTTAACTTTGGGGATCACCGCCAGCCTTGCCTGTACACCCACACTAACGGCTAACGCGGCCCGCCGCGCCACACCACGGACTGTCTTACGCTTGCGATTGAAATTCAGGCGTCCCGTGCGCGCACATAAAACAAAAGTCATTAAGCACCATCGATCTAGCCGCCATACTCGCCGGTAACTCACTGTCGAACCTAGAATCAGCAAAAATGAGTCTGGAATTTTGAAGTGCCCTACAATTGTTAGACAGATGAGTCTAACGATTGTGGGGTTTTTATTATGACTAAATATAGCAGTAAATTTAAAGCTAAGGTGGTTCATGAATATTTGGATGGGGGGATTGGATTAAATGAATTACAACAAAAGTATCAGATTGCCCGGCATAGTACTGTTTCTTCATGGGTAAAACGTGCTCAAGTTCATGGTATGAGTTCACTAAAAGTAAGTCATCATCGTAACAAGTATTCACAGGATTATAAGATAAGCGTGGTAGACTATATTCAAACTCACGAGATCAGTCGTAACCAAGCCGCAATTCACTTTGGAATTTCCAGTAGCCAGGCTAATAGTTGGATGAAAATTTACCAGGAACAAGGTGTGGCTGGATTGCGTCCTAAACCTCGTGGAAGAAGGTCAACCATGAGTAAACATAAGAATCAAAACCGCTCCCCAAAACGATTAACCGCAACTAAAGAGGAAAAATACAAACAACAAATCACTGAATTAAAGCGGCAACTGCACAACGCTGAATTGGATCGTGACATTTTAAAAACACTAGCGACCATAACCAGGAAACAACCAAAGTAAAAGCTAATATTGTCTCTAAGTTACGGTCGCGATATCCGTTGAAGGAACTACTACGCAAGCTTAAATTGCCTAGAGCGACTTATTATGACCGTTTAAAGCGTAACCACAAACCTGATAAATACGCTAAGGTCAAACATTTTATTCGACAGGAATATGTTAATTCTGGAGCCAGCTATGGTTATCGACGTATGCATAAAGAGGCCATCGATGCTGGATTCACGTATTCCGAAGAAACAATTCGAAAAATCATGACCGATATGGATCTTAAAGTGACCTTATTCTCCAAACATACTGGCAAATATAGCTCCTATAAGGGGACCGTTGGTAAGATTGCGCCGAACTTGCTCAAACAAAAGTTCAACGCCACCAAGCCTTTAACTGTCTTGCACACTGATGTAACCCAAGTGGCACTATATAATGGTAAATGGAGCTATATCTCAGTCATTATTGACGAAGCCAGTAAGGAAGTGCTCTCAGCAGTGACAAGTTATTCACCTAATAAGAAGCTAATCAAAGCGACCTTAAGGACAGCCCAAAAGCATATTCCAAATGATCTTCACCCAATCCTCCATTCCGACCAAGGATGGCAATATCAAATTCCTGGTTATCAATCAAAGCTCAAAGAAATGGGCATTATTCAAAGCATGTCCCGAAAAGGGAATTGTCATGATAACGCACCCGTAGAGAGTTTCTTTAGTCTACTTAAGCGGGAGTGTTTGAACCAATACAAGATCAAGAATATTACCGAATTACGCGGTATCCTAAACGCTTATATTGAATGGTTTAATCATGATCGAATTTCAATGAAGACAAAAGGCTTAAGCCCTATAAGTTACAGGACTCAAGCCTTAGCAGCATAAATTAAATTACCATTTGTCTAACTTTTCTATTGCACTTCAATTTTCCCAGGCTCATTTTGTTATTGGCGCATTTGTTGCTGATTTTGTTTCCGAATTTTATTAGGGACATTTTCGTCCAACAAGTATTGTCGAATCAAGGCAACGATTTGCTTATTTTGCGGTAAATCTGAATGTGCCGTATTGGCACCGGTCACTGTGATTTCCGTAAAATGCTTAACCTCATCTTGAAAAATATACTTACCAAAATTAACACTGTTATACGGGACGGTGCCGTCACTTGTGTAGTTTTCAGTACCCGCAATCGAGTAAGCAGTCAGACTATCTGGGAGCCCTTGTCGATATTGATACAGTTCCTTAAACATGCCAGTCTTCGTCGTGGTACTCGTTGATTCCATATTAAAAGGTGCCGCAATCGTCATTAGCCGATCAATGTGCACTTTTGGTGACTGCTTCAAATAACGTTCTAGAAACAATGTCCAAATCAGCCCACCATTCGAATGCCCCAACGCCCGAAAATGATTAAACTGATATGTTTTAATCAGCGCCTTAAACGCAATATTGAGCCACACGGCCTGCTTATCGATGTTGGCTTTACCATCGTGGTTATTCGCAAACGCGACAATAATGAACGGCTGATTATCATTTTGCCGAATGGACCCACTATATTTAATTTTGCCATCCGTCTGCACCGTTAACTTTAAAACACTGTGCTTTTGCGGCGTTTCTTTACCCAGTTCTGTGATCAGATCATCGAAACGATTTTGACTCGCACTCGATCCGGGAATCATAATAACAGGGGCCATCCGAGTTCGACCAGCACTTTTCAACGTTTTAATATTTGCTTTGGACCAAGTATAGGCGGGCCAACAAACCGCTATCAACAAGATCACGCCAACTAACCAACGCCACCAATTACGCCGCATCCGTGGCACCCCCTTCAACGACCCGATTTTCTAGCAAAACGAATGGCAAATAGATTACCGTCGCTACCGCTAGATTAACCAAACTGACGGCTAACGCACGCCAATCACCACCCGTACCTAACCACCCCATCAAAAAGCCCGGCATGGTTCGGCCAACGGGATAAACCACCGGCGGCATTAACTGAAGCTTCAATGCTGTCCAAGTAATCAACAAACTGGCCAACGGCGCCAACAAAAACGGCACGGCCAAGATTGGACTGAACATAATTGGCAATCCAACAAGCAATGGTTGATTAAAATTGAACAAACTCGGTAGCCAACTGGCCTTGGCAACCGTACGAAAGTCTTGGTTATGCGAGCGCCACAAAATTGCAATCACGAGCGCTAACGTCATCCCCGGTCCACCCACGTTGGCAAAACTATCAAATACCGTGTGGAGGGTAATGGGGTTGGGAGCCCCCCAAGCCGAACCGTGTTGCAAGGCGTATTCTAAGTTTTGGACGGTACTGACCGAACTATTACCACTGAAATCAATTGGCCCAATAATGCCAATCAACCAGAAGAAATTACTGAGAAAAGTAACACTGATTATCATTAATAACACAGAACCTGGATTGGCAAATGGTAGCCGGAAAACACTATAGAATAACCCATTTAGGCCATTTTTACTGATTAGACCAATGCCATAGCTAAGTACACTAAAACCACCTAGCGAAACCCCCATTGGCAACCAATTATCCTTCGCTCGACTAAGCAAATGACGGCGCGTCTCAACCAATTGGTGCGTATGCGGCTTAAAGGCTAAGTGGTTGAACAGCCAGCCCGTCACTAATCCGACTAACAGTGCCAGAAAAATACCTTGTGAGCCCAAGTTACCCATTAAAAATTGTGCGCTGTCGGTCTGATTATTTTTAGTAAAGGCGGCGTAATTGAAATTCAGCAAACAAAAGCTCAACGCCGCCGTTAACCCTGCCAATAAGTTATCCCGACGTAGGCTTCGAACCGCAAAGTTCGCCGCCGTAAATGCTGCGACAACCGCAATTAGGCCATTGACCGTCAAACTCAATAGTGTGGTATAAAGCGTCATCGTTTTAAAACCGGGCAACCAATGACTCAAATAATAAATATGATTTAAAAACCCGTTTCTTTGAAAAATAGCCTGATTAAAGATATTAATAAATGCTCCGATCAACACGAATGGAAATAGCAAAGTTAAGGTTGAACGTAACGCGTGAAAATAGCGTTGGTGATTAATCCAGTCTTCCCATTTCAACAACTGATTCGCAACTTGCTTAATCCGACTCATCCCCTCTAAACCAATGTTAGTTATAATATACCCGTTCCAACATAATTAGGCTATTAGACTTACTTTAAAGGTGCATTTAGCTTCCTAAACGTCTCGTAATCCGTTATGATTAAGGCAAATTAATGGAGGTGGTTAATCATGCCAAGTACTTATCAGCATGTGTTAGTTCCCGTGGACAGTTCAGCGGCTGCACAAACCGCGTTTAATGAAGCGGTCAATATTGCCCAGCGGCATCAGGCGAAGTTAACGGCGCTGTACGTTGTGGATGATAGTGCATATCATACCCCAGCGCTCGACCCTGTTTTGACTGAATTGCTGAATGCCGAGGGGTCACACGCAGAAGCGGCCATGGCTGACCGACGTAAATTCGTTCAGACCACCACCGTCCCCGTCTTCAAAGATGAAGTGGCGTATGGCAATCCTAAACGCTTGATTGAAGCATACGCCAAACAACATTCTGAAATAGATTTAATTGTTTTAGGGGCAACTGGCAAAGATTCTCCTCACCGGGTTGCGGTGGGTTCAACGACCAGTTATGTGGTCGACCACGCCCCATGTAATGTCATCGTCATTCGCTAATCAACTCACTTAAAATACAAAAACGACTCTGGTTAATTTAAAATGCCAGAGTCGTTTTTTAGTTGAAAAATAACGTTTTTAATTTCATCGTCGTGTTAAAATTACGCGCACTCGTTTGCTGGTAAAAGGCGGTGCCTAGCAATTTCGAATAAAATGATCGACTAAAATTAACCCGTAGTGTCGACGTCCAAAAAATAACGTTGGGCGTAATCAAGACTTGATCATAAGCCGTCAACTTCGTCGGTAACCAGGTATCATGGTCGTGCTCATAAGTGCACAATTTGAACAACGCATTATGGCGTAAAGTGGGCGCTTGGCCCCACCAACTCGGTGCTTGTGCCAGGTCTGCCATAAATTCAGTTTCGGTCAAGATTCGAAAATCAATAGGAAACTCAAAATTAGTGGTCAAAATAGTCGCAGTAAGTTGTTCAACTGCCGGCACGGTTTGGGCACTAGTAAAGAATAAATTGCCACTGTTGATATAGGAATGGACCTGCGTACAGCCCGCAGCCACAAACAACTCCCGTAAAGTCGCCATGGGTACGCGGTGATGACCACCCACGTTGACGCCACGTAATAGTAATAAATAAGTCATTAGTCGTTCTCCATTTCAATCATTATCATGTGATTGGTTACCGTCACGCTTTGGTATAACCAGTCGTCTCGTTATCATCTCAAGTCATTATATCATCGGTCGGGCCAAAAGTTAGCCGTCATTTAGGAGCCGACTTTTTCATTTGTGATAACAGGCAATAGAATTTTCTATCATTAACACAAATAGAATTTACCAATACCTGCGGAGTTTATAGATGACAACCACAGACTGTAGCTGTTTTAACTAATGACATGTTTACCCTAACCACCAGTGATATTCGCTTAAATAAATCACATGACTATCATTGCTTAGATTGTGCAAAAATATTTTACACATTAGATTTATGACAACTAATGACATCCTTATTCCCTTATTCGCATTGATAGTCATAATGGGACTCATTTAAATCCAAACGGTGTTGAAATACCACAAAATCATATGCACATCTACCATAAGATAGATGGCCTCAGAAAAGACGCCGTGGCAGTTCCACTTCCTGATGAAATTAATGATATTACAACGTTATTTATAGCCTTAGAGCAGTTTCTAATTTATACTAATACTGAACAGTACGAAGAATAATCACGTCTGTTAATTCTTCGAAAGGAGCGTTCTTGATGTCATCTATTTCAGAGTTAAGAAAAACAGTTGAAGTTTTTTATAAACAGAACATCACTCTGTCGGCAATACAAGCAGGCGTTACCAGAATCGATACGCCTTTTTTAGATAGACATAGCGATGCCATTGTCCTTTATGCTGTAACAGAGGGAAATAACCGCATAAAGCTAACCGACTATGGTTATGTCCTTGATGATTTGGAATCTGATGGTGTGTATTTAGCCAGATCCAAGAAACGACTGAGTGTACTTAAAGAACAATTGAATGCTTTTTCAGTGAAAATAAATATCGAGAATAATGAACTCTTTATCGAAACATCTATTGAGGAATATCCGATAAAACAAAATTTGTTGATACAAGCGATGCTTTTTACCAATGATATGTTTATGCTTTCAAATAAAAGAATCACTTCTTTATTTATTAATGAGGTGGCCACCTTCTTTGAATCTCATAATATCCGTGTCACCAATGGTCCAAATATTATCGGCCCATCTGGAATGATTCATCATTATGACTTCTCAATCCCCGGAATTAGAGATATACCAGAAAAATTAATTAAAACTATGAATACTTCTAGTAATGAATATTATGCAAAATCCATTACTATGGATACAATCCAAACCAAAGAAACTCGCCCTAACACTTCTTTTTATGCAATTATTAACGATGAAGAACCAATTGATAGCACCATACTAAATCTGTTTGGCTCTGAGAATATCATTGCAATTCCATTTTCAAAACGTTCAGATTATGTCAAACAATTAGCAAAATAATCGTGCGGATAAGACGTCATTATAAGCTAAATCCTACCGACAAAAAATCGCTTCACACCGGCTTAACGCGTTGGTGTGAAGCGATTTTATCATGACCCCATCCGGACTTGAACCGGAATCAACCGCTTAGGAGGCGGGTGCCCTATCCAGTTGTGCTATGGGGCCAAAATCAATCCGTAAAATATCATCTCACGGATTGAAATAATTTTCAATCGTTACTTACTAAACCGATCGCGGTTCTTCTTTCGCATACCCTTTTTCTTAGAGTGCTTATTGTGCCCCTTATGTTTCTTAGGCGTCTCAAATTCACTCGCACGAACTGAAACGGGCTGGCTTGGTGCCGCACCACGTTTCACGGTATCAGGATGACCCGCACCTTCAACACGATGGCGACCATTGGCAGCTTCAGTCACACGACTTGGGTGGTCAAAGGTCAACGCTGGTTTAACTTTATCAGGTTTCGTATCCACAATTTGATAATCCACCAAATACCCCGGTTTCACCTCATAATCCGTTGACTTCATCATTTTCTTAAAGTCTCGAATATCATGGTCATCACCTAAAGTTAAAACCAGACCTTCTGCGCCCATCCGTCCCGTACGGCCACTACGATGAATATAAGTCGTCACATCTTTAGGCAGCTGATAATTGATCACTGCTGGGAGTTCTGGCACATCTAAGCCTCGCGCGGCCAAGTCGGTCGTCAACAGTAATTCGACCTTGCCTTGACGGAATAAGCGTAGCGCTTTTTCACGTTCGACTTGTCGCTGGTTACTGGTCAATGCCACGTAACTGACATGTTGATGGCGTAACTCTAGTGAAACGTGTTGCAACTCTTGCATCTTGTTGAAAAAGACCAACGCCCGCAAATGATCCACACGACTGATCCGTTTCAATAAGTCAACCCGGTGACGGTTACCTACTTCCATCGTCCGATGCCGCACAACACCTTGGGTTTCATCAATTGCCCGCACATCGATCTTTTCAACGCTTTGCCCAAACCAACGTGGCAATTCATCTAAGATCTTTGTCTCGGTCGCAGAGAAGAAGCCCAATTGTAACGTTTCTGCAAATGTCGCATCCAAGATTTCACGAATTTGGTCTAACGTTTCATCTGTCAACAATTCATCGGCTTCGTCAATGATCATCAACTTCAAATGGCCCAATTTGAGCTTACCATCCGCAATTAAATTGGTCACTCGACCTGGTGTCCCAACCACAACTTCTGGATGTTGTTTAAGCTTTTCGGTCTGACGCTTAACATTGGCGCCACCAGTAATGGCTAAGACTTTTGCGTCAATAAGTTGCGCCCATTCACGGACAACCCCCGTCGTTTGCATGGCAAGTTCTTGTGAAGGGGCTAAAATCAAGGCTTGTGTCCCCTCACCCACGCGTAAACTTTCCAACATTGGCCAAGTAAAGGCCAGTGTTTTACCAGAACCGGTCGGCGCTAGTCCTAAGACTGACGTTCCAGCGGCCATTGGTGTGGCAACTGCCGTTTGAATCGGCGACATTTCGGTGAATCCCGCCGCGGCAAATTTTTCCTTAAATACGTCTAACATAGTTCCTCGTTTCTATTTAGTCGGCAAATTAAATTCTGCATCTTTAAAATAGATGTGACCAGATTGCCGTAAATTAAATAATAATTTATTAACATCGCGACTGAGTTGCCGCCATGCTTGATATTCAGTTTGATGACCAGCCGGATCATTGATGACTGCCGCAAAGTCACGGGCTTCCGCCAACATTGGGTTATCATCTGGTTCCACCCCAATGTTTTCTGACTCACCTTTGTCATTGTGATAGATGATACGTCCAAGTTCAGCGGCGTTATCCATTAAGAGTGCGTCGCGGCGACCATTGATTTCAGACGGCAAGAACGAATTACTCGTTTTGCCAATATTTAAAGTTACCGTATAGTCTGGGTAACGCAAAACGGCCACGCCTTTGCCATCAACTTTGGTTCGGATCAACGTTGGATAGTAAGTCGCGGCTTCGGGCATACCAAACCAACCCACAGCATCGTAAACCAAGTAAACACCCAAGTCTTGTAATGCGCCACCAGCGAAGTCTAGTGAGAAGATATTAGGTTCTTCCCCCGCTAAAACCGCATCATAACGTGACGAATATTTCATATAAGTCAACGTTGCGCCTTGAATCTGGGTCATTTTAGCCAATTGATCCTGAACACGTTTGAAGTTCACTTCATGAATTTGACGCGCGGCTTCAAACAATAAACAGTTCGGATGAGCTTGTAAACAAGCATCCAATGCTTCAAACTCAGCCTGATTAGCCACCGCTGGCTTCTCGACAATCACATGTTTCTCATGCTCTAGCGCCAGTTTAGCCTGTTCGAAGTGTAAACTATTGGGCGAAGCAATGTAGACCGCATCAAAACTTCCCTGACTAAAAAATTGTTCTAAGTCAGTAAAAGTTTCTGTCGCATGATTGTGCGCCGCGAATTCTTTAGCGCGTGCCAAATGTCGCGAATACACCGTGGTCAACTGCCACTCACCAGATTCATTAGCAGCGTCAATAAATTGTTGAGTAATCCAATTCGTCCCAATGATTCCTAATTTTAACATACTAAGACTCCTTCCAAATTCATGTAACCGGTTTAATTTACGCAGAACTAAAGTTATTGATAATTATAGTTTACCAGTTTTTTTAATTAAATATCTGCTTTCAGCAATTTTGTTGGACACATTAGGCCATCAATTATTTTACGAAATGTTACTTTCATTACCAACAAGTAACAGTGTTCTAAAAGCTTTGCTAAGAATCAGTTATTGCGTGACGTGCCCCTTTCATTAGTGGTATATTCTAAGAGTAAACTTAATGAAAGAAGGTTGATCCGGTGAAGCGACGTGGCGCCATTCTATTTGGCTTATCATTACTAGCAGGACTCTCAAGCACATTTTTCCGCAAACAGCACACTTCAAAAACTGCAACGGGTGACTTAGCAGTCTTTTATGCAGGCACTTGGACCTATCGCGACGAAGAACATCACCGGGATCATAAGCTCGAAATTGATCCAAACATGATCATCCGAATCGATGGCCGCGGGATGCCTGCAACGGTGGAATCAATTTCACCGAGTGAATTAGTGCTTCTTGATAAATATGGCTTCCACTTGGAAGTGAAAGCCAACGAACAACGGCCAGTCAGCCTATTCGACGAAGCGGACAATCGCAATTATGTGATTCTTTCGCCGAGTGCAGTTGACCAAGCCGCCGATTAAAAATTGCGACCCATTTGGTGGTCGCAATTTTTGTCTCTTTGGCCGGTTAAACCTTTAGTTCAACCCAGCGGCCACTAATTTTTGATAAGCCTCATTACCGCCATTAAAGAGTACGCCGGTAAATTCTTGGCTGGTCCCATTTTGACGATAGACTGCTCGTTGCGAATAACTCATGAATAAGACACGTGTCGGACGATGCTGCGTATTACTGGTGTCCAGCCACAATGGCGATTGCTTGATCACAGGTTTGACGATTTGCTTGGCGACGCTAGGTGTCGACCAAATGACGCAACTTCGGTCATAATGATCCGTAAGTTTCAACACCAAGGTACGCAACTGGTTTTGCGCCCTTTTCACGTCAACTGTTTTTGCCGTATAGTCGCCATAATATTGGACTTGAATGGCAATCGGCAGATTACCAATATTGTTATTGACCACCTTTTCAAAATAAGCGGCTTGAGCCTTCCCAGAACTGGAAAAACTAAACACTTGTGAAACGCCAACCCCCAAGTTTGTGCCTAAGATCCGTGAATAATTGCTAGAAAAATTATCATCCGTATAACTCGCACCTTGGGTTGATTTTAAATACACAAACTTTAAACCGTCCTGAGCCAGCGCATCAAAATCTAAATAGCCGTCATTCTGCGTGACTGCGATGCCCCGGACATCAAACCCTTTAACGACCGCGGCTTGTCGGTGATGTAGCCATTGCATCCCGCCCCAAACGAGCCCCGCAATGAGCAACAACACCAGTAGCCAGCCCAAACGATGGCGCCATTTTGCGCCCCGTGTTTTGGCATATACCGGCCGAAATTGTTGTCGTTTCGTCATACCATCCATCCCATCTTACAAAATCTAACTAAAGTTCCGTCCGCGTTTGGCTGATTGCTCGCCGGACGCGGCTTAAACTGGCGGCCATTTTATCGTTACCGTGGACCGCCGTCATTAAGAACAAACTATCAATAATACTCATCTGTGCGATCAAAGATGTTAAGCCTTCTGATCGATAATTAACTTCCTCGGCGACCGAAATAAACGCAACGGTACTAGCCTGCGCCAGAGGAGAATTGCCAAAGCTTGTCAACGCAATCACCGGCACATGTTGCGTCGCCAATGTTGCTAAAATTTGTAACGTTTGTTGGTTGCGACCAGTATGTGAAATAACGACAGCAACATCTTTCGCAGTCATTTGAGCCGCCTGCATGAGTTGCATATCATAATCACTATTGTGCGCACAAGGAATGCCGGTCCGCACAAATTTATGATAACCATCTAAGGCGGCGACCGCTGAACCACCTAGCCCGTAAAAGCCGATGCTCCGCGCGGTTGTCAACAATTTGACTGCTTGCGCCAAATCTGTCTCGGTCATCACCTGACTGGTCTGGTCAAGCGAACTACGGATACTGTTAAAGGTCGAGTTCGCAATTCCCTTCAACGTAGTTTGTTTTTCAACATCACGAAAGGCCTCGGCGTTGGTTCGTTCTAATGGTTCCGCCGCAGTCAGTTCGCGAGAAAAATCGCGAAAATTATTAAAACTGATTCGTTTGACGAACCGCGAGATAGTGGCTGTGGAAACCCCCACTGCCGCGGCTAAGTCTGAAATTGATAGGGCTGCCGTCTTCACGGGGTCCTGAACGATGTAATCCGCAATTTTGCGATCCGTGTGACTCAAGTTCGGGTAATACGACCGGATCAAGGTCAAAACGCGATTACGATGTGTGGCTTTTGCAGACACGCTGCCCACCTCCATGACCAAATTTTACCACAATTTAACAAATCGTCGGACATTTCTCGTTGCGACCGCTACCAAAGTTGACTAAACTAGGAGTAATCACTCAGTGAAAGGACACAATTATGGCAGAAATTATTGGCGTCGACATTGGCACTACCAGTACCAAAGTCATTTTATATAATCAAGCTGGCAAAATCATCGCCAGTGAAAATCACGGTTACCCGCTGTATCAAACGGTCCCTGGCATGGCAGAAGAAAGTCCCACGGCAATTTATGACGCCGTCGTGGCAGGCATTACGGCCGTAGCGGCTAAAGCAACCCAGCCAGTCGCTGGCCTGAGCTTTTCCGCCGCCATGCATAGCTTGATCTTACTTGATGACCAATTCGTCCCACTCACCCGCATGTATACTTGGGCGGACAACCGCGCTGCGGCGGCCGCGGCACAATTACGTGCGCTACCGAACGCCCACGAGTTATACCGCCATACCGGAACCCCGCTACATCCAATGACGCCACTCTCAAAACTAGTCTGGCTGGCACAAACACAACCGACTTTGCATCAACAAGCCCGTTGGTTCGTGGATATCAAAGCCTATATTTTACATCGGCTTTGCGGCCAACTCGTGACCGATTATTCGTTGGCAAACGCGACTGGGCTATTTAATCTGCAAACCTTTGACTGGGATGCCCAAGCTTTGAAACTGGCACAAGTTCAAGCCACGCAACTGCCACAACTGGTTGATACCACGACACAATTGACTGGTTTTGACCCACAACTGGCTGCCACGTTACATTTATCACCCGCCACGCCCCTTATTGTGGGCGCCAGTGATGGCTGTCTGGCAAATTTAGGCGTTAATGCGATTGATCCTGGGATTGCCGCCGTGACAATTGGGACTTCCGGAGCGGTGCGAGTCGTCACCGATACTCCCAAACTCGATCCAGAAGGTCGGCTATTTTGTTATTATTTAGCCCCACATCGTTGGGTCGTAGGTGGTCCCGTCAATAATGGTGGTAACGTCCTTCATTGGGTTCAAGAAACGCTGTTTGCCGCAGAAACTGCCGCAAACGCAACCACCGGTCAAAGTACTTACGACCTGATCACCAGTCTAGCAGCTAAGGTGCCTGCCGGAAGCCATGGTCTCTTGATGCATCCGTATCTCAATGGCGAACGAGCGCCACTTTGGGATGCAAATGCGCGCGGCGCTTACTTCGGCTTAACCGCTCGCCACACGCGTGCTGAGATGGCGCGGGCCGCCATGGAAGGCATCATTTTCAACCTCGCACACGTGGCAAAGATGGTCCAAGCCTTAACCGGACCATTCACCAACTTACAAGCAACCGGTGGCTTCGCTCGCTCGACGACCTGGCGGCAAATCCTAGCAGATATTTTTGATACTACCGTCACCGTCCCTGCTAGTACCGAGGGGTCAAGTCTAGGTGCCGCTGTTTTAGGCTTTGAGAGTCTCGGCCTAATCACGAACTTGGCTGAAGTTCATCACTTGGTGGGTAACACCACCTCGCAAGTGCCAAACCCAACCAACGTTCAGACCTATCAGGCCCTCTTCCCCATCTACGAACAACTCGCGGAGGCATATCAACCGATTTTTAAAGAACTCGCTAAATTCAAATAACCCCCAGTACATGGGATTGATGACCGTAAAAAAGCAATTGGCCCTGACTCATTAATGTGAAGTCAGGACCAATTGCTTTTTTGAGTGCTCATAGTTGTTAATAGGCCGTTGTTTGCCGCTCCGGTTGGGCTGGACTAAATCAGAGTAGACCAGTCCATAAATTGTTTCGAGACACTAAACTGGAGGAATTTACCAAAGTTAGTGTTTGACTAACTTTTAAGCTGTAAAATTTTGGCCGCAAGACGGAGACGAAATTCTTAATAGGTTCGTTAGTTAGCACCCACCAGTGATTTAGTTGGCGTCTTCTTTTTGCTATCTAAAATGTATTCCTGAATCAAGCTAACAATCTGTTCATTCTGTGGGAGATCCGAGTGTTGCGCGTTATCACCGGTCACCGTCACTTCGGTATAGTGCTTGACACGTCCTTGATACACATACTTGCCGGCTTCCACACTGCGCGCAGGCACTAGCCCATCCGAATCATAATTTTCCGTCCCCGCCACAGAGAAGACGGCTAATTGCTTCGGAAGTTGATCACGGTATTTGATAAAGTCCGCTAACATTTGTGTCTTGTGACTGAGGTTGGGTTCCGAAAAGTTATATGGCGACCCAATCGTCATCAATTTTTTCACAGTAATATCATCCCGTGTAAAATAATGCTCAAAGAAATACGTATAGATCAGACCACCGTTGGAATGACCAATCGCCTTAAAATTATTAAACTGATAGCGACGCGCAAGCTGTTTAAAGGCAATAGAAAACCAACGCGCTTGTTTTTGAATATTACTATAACCATCTTTATTATTTTCAAAACCAACCACAATAAATGGCTCGTTATCACGTGGTCGCAATGTGCCAGTTGATTTGACCGTTCCATCCGTTTTAACCGTCAATTTGATTAAACTATGTCGCTGTTTATCTGCCTTATTCAACTGAGTCACTAGTCGATCAAAACGGTTTTGTGTCGCACTACTCCCCGGAATCAAAATGACCGGTGACAGCCGCGAATCATGCCGCCCCGCCATTGATTTAACGTTGGCTTGGGTCCATTGATACGCCGGCCAGATCAGTGCCGCAATGAAAAGTGCAACCAACAGTAAGACCCGCAGACTATTTCGGCGTCGACGTTGAAAAAGATTAATTTTCATTGCTCGTCATCTCCGTTCGCAGACTTTCCTCATGCGCGGCATGTAGCGTGGCTTCCGCTAAGCGCATAAACGGCAAATAGATCAACACGGAAATCACCAAATCCACGCCACCAAGCAATAACGCAACTAGGTTACCATTCGTCCCAATAAACGCGATCAGTGGTCCCGGCGTCCCTAGTGGAACCGGATAGACCATCGGCGGTAACCATTGTAGCCAAATGGCGATCGCACCGATGGCCATATTGACCAGCGGCGCAACGATAAATGGGATCAAATAGATCGGATTGTAGAGCACTGGCAACCCTGTCATCATTGGACCATTGCTATTAAACAGCGCCGGCACCAAGCTCCAGCGTGCAACCACATGATAATTATGATTATGACTACTGATCACAATCGCAATAATAAGTGCCAGCAACATCCCTGTACCACCGAATGTCCCGAAAGCATCGTATAAAGTGTGCGCGGTATACCGATAGGGCACGTGCATTGCCGAGTGATGGCTGAGCGCATAATTGAGATTGGTCGTCATTGTTGGGGTATTGGCAAGGAGCCGCTGTTGAAACGGCCCAGCAAAGCCGAAAATTTCCATCAATAGCGTTAACGCCGCCATCCCAAAAGTCATTAACCCACTATGACTGGTCGTCGCGATTTTCTGGAGTTGATCCAAAGTCTGTTCTGAATAATCAAATAACATGAACCAATTCAAAGCTAAGCCCACACCCACCGCCAATAAGAATCCTAACGTCATTGGTAACAAAGACGCAAAAGTCCGATCAAGGATCTGAGAAGTATGCGATTCTTGCGGTTCATCGGCTGGTCGACCAAACCAACGGAATAACAGCCCAATCACCATCCCGACTAGAATGGCACTGGTCAGGCCATTAGTTCCCAGTAAAATGTCGTTAAACATATCCGGAGACTGATCAGAATATTGATAGGCAATCAGTAACAACGCAATTGCCCCGCTCAATCCTGCCAACTGGTCATCACGATGATGTAATTTTGCATAGTATTTGGCGGCCCCAAACGCCGCCACAATCGCAACACTATCCAAAGTTAAACTGGTTAGACTATCAAAAGGATAATGTAGATATTTATAATAAGGCACCCAAGTGGAGAGATGAAAGATGCTTGCCAAAAAACCAGTCTTCGTTAACAAGGTGACCTGAATAATTTGACTGAAACTCCCAATCAACACAAAAGGAAAAGTCAGCATCACGGTGCGTTGGATCACCCGATAGAAATCAGTCTGGCGCACCCGCAAAACGGTCGGTACCAGCCGTTTAATAATTTGTTGTTCACTAATCCCCATCGTGAAATCCCCGCTCTCTGTTTACTCGTTGCTTTGATTATAGCCCGTTTATTTACAAACTGAAAAGAAAAGTTTACGTGAACTTTCAGAAAGATCAGGCTAATTCATTACTCGCGTTGATCTAAAAGGGCTATCGGGACTTTGGTCATCATAAAAAACAGGCACTGACCGGTAGTTTCACCAAATCAGTCCCTGTTCATTAATTTTATGCCTAAATGTTAATCTTAATACAAATGAATTGATCCAGAAGTCGTGCGGCCTTGCACTTTATATTTTGGTGCTGCGCCAACTTGACCCGTTTGATAGCCATCCGCAAGGTGTTCTGGTTGCGCGTTCGCTGGTGCAATCACTCGACCACTATGGGCTTCCAATTCATAGTGGTAGCTCGCATCCGCCGGTAGTTCAAATTTAATTGTCCCACTTTTAGCGTTCAAATTAAGATTGCCTGTCAGTTGATCAAACGCCAACTTCATCGATCCCGATCTAGCAGTCCAACTCCCACTACCAATAAGTTGCGTTCCTTGAATACTACCGCTAGTCACATTGACGGTATACTGTCCGGCTTGTACCGCCGTCATCTTGAGCCGTCCACTCTTGACCAACATGCCTAATTGTTCAGCAACCTGAACATGGTTCATAGCTAAGCTTCCTGAAACCACATCCGCGCTGAAGGCTTGCGCAACCACTGTATCAACTTTACAACTACCACTCGTTACCCGTAAATTAACGCGCTTCAATTGCGGTAAGCCAGCCATCAAGACCGACCCTGAATGACTAGCCAATTTTAAGTCACCGGTAAATTTAACTGGTATCAGGATTTGGACATGGACCCGCAATGGAATCAGGAAAGGCACTTTGCCTTGTTCGATCGTCAACGCAGACCCAGTTTGTGTCGTCACCGCATTATAGGCGGCATTGTTATGGTTCATGTACTCGCGAACGATAATTTCATCTTCGCCACCAACCGTTGGTAAGACTTTGACCCGTGCTGAACGGTAAGCGATTGATAAGTCCTTAATCGTTGCTAACTCAAAGCGTTGTTCGTTGACCAAGCTCAAACTATCATGATATTCACCCGCGAGATTTACTGGTGGGACCGGTTCACCAAAGTCTGGCCGAAAATCTGGTTGGGTCTGACGATTGATGCCGTCACTGTTGATGACGATATTGCCAAGTTTTAGTCCATCACTATCCGCCTTAATGGCGCCATTATTAATAGATACGCCGTCAGCGTCCGCGCTAAAAGATCGGCCGCCATTCAAATAAATACCATCAGCGTTGATTTTCAACGTTTCACCATCATTAATTTCAATACCATCATCATCCATCACCACATGATGCGCATGTAGATTTTGATTGTTGCCGTTTTCGGCATTAATTTGCTGAATCAAAGCGTTAATGTCACCAAAATCACTGAAAGCTTCTGCCACCGCGGCTTCAGGATCACGCCCATTAGCCGCTTTATCGTTCGCTGCTTCATTTAAATCTGTCGCCAATTCCGTTTTTAACTCCGTCAAAGCTGGCGTCATCGTTTGGGTTTTGAAATAAGTATTTAAGCGCATCACAACTAATTGTTCAATCTTTTCTGTCATCTGCGTCAATCCTTCCTAAAATCAAATCATCAATAACTTTCTTAGCAAAATGCCATTCTTCAATATTGTGAGCTAACGTCTGCCGACCTTGCGCAGAAATTTGATAATACTTTCGTCGGCCACCTTGGGTCTCACTTCCCCAATAACTGGTGATCTCGCCGTTTTTTTCCAGCCGACGAAAAACCGTGTAGAGTGTCGCTTCATTAATATCATAAGCGCCATGACTCAACCGCTTGATTGTCTTCGCAATGGCATAACCATAACTGTCACCCTGAGCCAAAATATTCAGTACGATCGTTGTGGTATGACCACGGATCGTTTCTTTCGAAATCTCCGGTTGCATGCTGACCTTCCTTTCAAACAAACTATTATGTGTCACACAGTAATTTCAATAAATATAATTTACCACCAATTACTGTGTGTGTCAAAGTAATTGGTTCAAAAAAACACTAACTCGTCAAAGTTAGTGTTTTGCGTTTTATAGATTATTGCACATTTTCCTGATCAATCGCCAGTTGCATGACTTGTGTGAACCGGGTATCCAGTTCTGCGGGCGACAACGTGAAAAAGCCACCTAGTTCTTGGATGATAAAACCAAACAACGTTGAACGATACAAGGTATTTTCAACCCGTGAGCTATCGTCCAATTGAAGTGGTCTAAACATATCTTGATAGAGTTTTATTAAGGCCTTTTGTGTCTTGGGACTCTTCACCGAATCCGTTAGGCTCAATAATAATGGCGCTAAACCAACGTGCCGTTTGCAAGCATCACGGAATTCTTGCGCAAAAACCATCAGCTTTTCTTCTTTACTTGCATTATTCAATTGCTCAGTCAATCGATCCGTAACGCCTTGGACGAATTGCAGCCCGACCTGATCCAGTAAATCGCTTAAACTATCAACATAATTATAAATAGATTGTGGGCGCACATCTAACGCCACCGCTAAATCGCGAATCGTTAGACCATTCAATCCATTTGCTTCAATTAGTTGGTTGGCCGTAGCCAACACTTTTGCTTGGGTTAGTGTTCTTCTTTTAACCATGTTATTTCCCCACCCTCGTGATTCATATGTGTCTTATTATAACCCATTTTATTAAGTTAGTTATGTAAACGCCACCCATCAGTTTATTTTTTTTAAGAAATAGCTTATAATGGCTCTAAACTGATTTAAACAGTTTAAAATTACTATTAAATGAGGCTAAAAAAATAATGGATACGAATGGTAAACGTTATAGTCAACTCTGGCTAACGCTCACATTAGTTTTAGGGACTTTTTGTACTGCACTAACCACTAACATGCTCGTAACGGCTTATCCGACGATGATGTCGCGCTTCTCAATCTCAAGTGCGACCGTCCAATGGCTGACGACCGGCTCGTTGCTCGTCATGGGGATCATGATCCCGGTCAGTGCCTGGTTATTGAACAATTTCAGCTTACGGTTGATCTACACGGCCGCTTTGAGTTGTTTTTTGATTGGCTTGATTATTAGTTACACCGCTAGTAATTTTCAATTAATTCTTTTAGGTCGACTCGTGCAAGCGGTCGGTATTGGGGTGACTTTTCCCACGATTCAAACCGTCTTACTAGTCATCTATCCGCCGGAAAAACGTGGCGCAATGATGGGCCTCGGTGGTATTGTCATCGGTTTAGCCCCAGCCTTAGGACCGACTGTTTCTGGCTGGATCTTAGACAATGCAAGTTGGCGTGATTTATTTGGCATGATGATTCCGCCAGTTTTAATCGTGCTAGTCTTGGCCTGCTACACCGTCCGCCCCGTCATTCCGCTGAAAAAATCTCCGATTGATGGCTGGGCGATTGCTTGGTCAACGATTGGTTTCGGTAGTTTATTATACGGTTTTTCTTCGGTTGGTAATGACGGCTGGACATCTAAAACAGTCATCATTAGCATTCTGCTCGGTCTCATTTTCATAGCTGCTTTTGTTCGGCGGGAGTGGCCACAAGCGCAGCCACTGTTAAATCTTCGTTTACTCAAAATTCCATCATTTACCATTGCATCGATGATCACGGCGCTCGCAAATACCGCCATGATTGGGATTCAAGTGGTCTTACCGATGTATTTGCAAAATGTCCGAGGATTATCGCCTCTAGAATCTGGGTTAATGATCTTACCAGGAGCGCTACTTTATGGCGTCATCAGCCTAATTAGTGGTCGCGCCTATGACCATATTGGTGGCCGCCGACTGGCATTGATGGGGACGTTCCTACTCACCCTTGGGACATTGCCATTTGCGATGCTCACGCAACACACACCTTACACTTACATTATCATGGAATATGTCGTGTTAATGAGTGGTGTCGCCTTAGTTGCCATGCCATTAACGGCGGCAAGTTCGGTTGATCTACGAGGAATTCAGCTCAGCCATGGGACGGCGATTAACAGTACGATGCGCCAGATCATGACTTCAATGGGGACCGCCATTTTAGGCAGTGTGCTCGCAAATGTCACGGCCAATGCCAAACCGGTCAAAGCCCTCCTCACTAGTGCCCCCTTGGCTTATCGCGATCAGAGTTATGCCGCAGCGATGCAAGGTTTCCATGCCGCTTTCTTAGTTGCTACGGCAATGGGTATGCTCGGCATGATTTTCGCCCTACTGGTTAAACGCACTCCGAAAGCTGGTGACATTCAATGATTCTGATTATTTTAAGTCTGGGGTTAATTGGTTTTATTGTCGGTTATTTGGCTTTCAAAAAAGGTTGGCAGCGACATGTTGTTGGCGATCTCGGCTTGATCTTATTGGTCGGGGCCGCCATTCTAATGATCGGTAACGATACCCAACATTGGGGCATGCGTCAAACAACGACGACACAAAGGACCACTTTAAAATCAGCTGTTTCTAATCAATACGTCAACTTATTGTTATTTGAACCAGTTAAGCAGTCCAACACCGAAAAAATTTACGTTTATCGGACTACGACAACCAACAAACGGCAACATACCGCGATTAATTTAAAAACGACTAATCACGTTAAAACGGCTAACGTGAAGTCGGCCACCTTGATCACTAAAACAACGCGCTGGACTTATGAGACTCACTTTTGGCGCTGGCTTTACGAGGATACCGGGGTACACACCACTTTAATTAAACGTCAAAATACCTTTGTCTTGCCGAAAACTTGGGCGACATTAAGCGTCAGCCAAGCCAAATGGCTCGAAAAACAAGCGAAGACTGCTGAAACCCAAGCTTCCGTAGCGGTCAAAGCAGCCGTCACTGCCAAAGTCCAAGCCGCACGCACCGCTGATCCAACCTTATCAACGAAACAACTTGCCGCATTGACTAAAAAAGTTGAACAAGCGGCAACCGCTGCAGCCAAGCAACAGGAACCCGTTCGACTGGCACAATTGATCAAAGCCGCTCAGTCGCGGTCCATTCATTAAATATTAAAAGACATCAATCCCAATTTAGGGCTTGATGTCTTTTTTAGGCCAAATGAGTCAACCGGCCACTATCTACACTAAAAAAGGCAGCCCCAAAATCAAAAATTGATTTGGGACTGCTTTAAAAATTTATCTAGTCTTTTTCTAACACCGTAACACTTTCAATATGTGGTGTTTGTGGGAATTGATCGACTGGTTGGATTGGTGCGGCAATATGATAGCCCCGTTCACCGAAACGTTGGACATCTCGAACTAAAGTTGATGGGTTACAACTAATGTAAACCACGCGTTTTGGTCCCATTTGAGCAGCACTTTCAATAAAGGCTTCATCCAGCCCTTTACGTGGTGGGTCAACGACAACCACATCAGGTTTAATACCGTCTTCTGCCCATTTAGCCATTGCCTTTTCAGCACTATCTAATACGAACTTCGCATTAGTAATACCGTTCTTGTCAGCGTTTTGACGCGCGTTATCAATCGCGGCAGGCACGATATCCACACCGTAAACTTGCTTAGCATGTTGCGCCATGGTCAAAGAAATCGTCCCAATCCCAGAGTACGCATCAATCACCGTTTCATTACCAGTCAAGCCGGCTTGATCAATTGCTAATTGATACAACTTTTCAGTTTGTTGTGGATTAATTTGATAGAATGATGGCGCTGAAATCGCAAAGGTCAAGCCTAACAATTGGTCATTGATAGTTGACTTACCAGCTAACACGTTGTTAACTGGGCCTAAGATGACGTTAGTCCGCTTTTGGTTAACGTTCTGGATAACTGAGACGACTTCTGGTAAAGCGGCTTGAATCTCTTGTACGACGACATCCGCCATTGGCAAATGTTTCGTCCGCGTCACAATCACGATCATCATTTCATGGCTATAGTAACCGCGACGAACCATAATCGTCCGAATCGTCCCGCTATGATGAAATTCATCAAAAGCCGTTTCATGATATTTACGTAAAATATCACGTACGACCACGATCGCATGATCGATTGCTGGATCTTGAATATAGTAATCTTCAATCGGCATTAATTGATGGCTGTTTTTCTTGAAGAAACCAGTCGTTAGCTTACCTTGGACTTGACGCACTGGGACTTGGGCCTTGTTCCGATATTGCGTCGGATTAGCCATCCCAATCGTTGGTAACACTTCAACATCATCCATGTGAATCTTCGCAAACAATTCTGCAATTTGATGTTGCTTGAACTTTAATTGTTCAGAATATTCCAAGTGTTGTAATGGTGCAATCCCGGTTTGACGGTAAACACGCCCTTTAGGATTAACGCGATGTGGGCTCACTTGTTGGATCTTCTCAACGTCACCAAACGCAAAATTCTTAGTCGTCTTCGTGACTTTGACAGAGATCTTTTCTTCAGGTAAGGCATTTTCAATGAAGATTGGGTAGTTATCGACCTTAGCCACACCCATGCCTTGATAAGTTAAGTCCATGATGGTGACATCTAAGACTTCGCCTTTATAAACTGGTAAATCAACTTTCATGTATTCGTTTCCTCTTTTTACTTTCTTTGGTTACGCGAACTGTGTTTGATTTTTTGAAACGTGCTTTTGATGGGCAGCGGGCTCCGCAGGCTACACGACCGACTCAATGCCAAAACCGCATTAAGTCAATCGTTAGGCCTTGCTCACCAGCTTGCGCCCATCAACACACTCTAAAAAAATTACCGTCCACCATTGTATCGGTAAACGGTAATTTAAGCAAGTTATTCAGTTTCAGCATCCGTTTTTGCTTCTGGCAATTGATCGACCGCCGAAACAAAATTACGTTCAGCACTTTGTAATTCAGGATCAGTGATGGCGTCGTCCGGAATGCGATCCGTGTCAGCATACATTTCAATATGTTGCTTTAAATCACGGAACGTCATTGGCGCATCGCCACCATATTCGCCGTCTAAATTGATCATCAAACGGTCATCTAACGCCCGCGCAACCACTTTACGTGTTTTCACATAAATGATGCTGGGGTCGTTGATATGCTTGCCGCCGTTTAAGACCAACGTCATCAGGTGCAGCATTTTAGCCACATTACTGGTTTTCACAATAATCATGGTGAACTTACCGTCATCCAATGAAGCGTCAGGGACGATTTGTTCGAAGCCACCAACGGAATTAGTCAACGCTAAGAAAAACATCGAGGCTTTGCCCGTAAAATGGCCCCCGTCATACTTGAGGTCCATTTCGACTGGTTTAACCCGAGGTAATAATTCGGCGCCTTTAGCAAGATACGCCGCATAGCCAAAAATGGATTTCAGTTGTGATGGCACATCATAAGTGAGCTCCGTCAACAACCCACCAGCCGCAATATTAATGAAATACTGCTCACCAGCTTGACCAATATCCATGTTGACAGTTTGATCTTTCAAAACGACCTTTGCCGCCGCAACCGGATCATTACGCGGAATGCGTAAGGCCCGGGCATAATCATTGGTCGTACCAGCGGGGATGATCGCCATGCGCGGTCGCCGCTTCAAACCGGCGATACCGTTCACAACTTGATTGATGGTCCCATCACCACCTGCCGCTACGAGTAACTCAAACCCGTCTTTGGCACACCGACGCGCCTCATCAGCCGCTGAATTAGGCGCTGGCGTTGTCGCATAGGTACTGGTTTCGTACCCAGCTTGTTCAAAAATTCCAAGAATTTCAACGAGGTCATGAGCGAGTGCTTCACGCCCCGATGTCGGGTTATAAATGATCCGTGCCCGTTTACGCATGTTCCTTTTCCTCCGCGTCTAACAGTAAAAATTGGTGTCCACGTTTCTAACTTTATCGTCGAAACGTGTTTATGATGGGCAGCGGCCTGCGCTTGCTACGCCATTAGCACCATGCCAAAAACGCATGGAACTAATGGCTAGGCAATGCTCAGCAGCTCCCGCCCATCAACACACTCTTTTTATTACCGTGCATTTAAAGCTGTCATCAATAATTTGTTCACGACTTTAGGGTTAGCTTGACCATGTGTTTGCTTCATGATTTGACCCACTAAGAAACCAATGGCGCGGTCTTTCCCATTCTTAAAGTCGTCGATTGATTGCTGGTTGTTATCTAAAACATTGTCAACAATCGGTTGTAGCTTGGCTGGATCTGATAATTGAATCAAACCCTTGTCATTGACCCATTTAACCGGCTCAGTACCTTGCATGATCGCCTTGAAGACCTTCTTCGCGATTTTACTTGAAATCGTTTCATCGGAGATCATCTTGATCATGCCAGCTAAGTTTGCTGGCGTTAACTTGGTATTTTGTAAATCAACCTTGTTTTCGTTCAAGAACGCATTGACGTCCCCTTGCAAATAGTTCGAAGTTAACTTAGGATCGGCTCCTTCTGCGACTGTGGCATCAAAGAAATCAGACATTTCCTTCGTCTGCGTCAAAACACCCGCATCATAAGCCGTCAAGCCAAAGTCATTGACGTAACGATCACGCCGTGAACCTGGCATTTCTGGGATAGTCTTCTGTACTTCGTTGATCCAGTCATCACTGATGGAAACCGCTGGAATATCTGGTTCTGGGAAGTAACGATAATCATCGCTACCTTCCTTGACCCGCATCAAGATCGTTTGACCAGACGTTTCATCAAAACGCCGAGTCTCTTGTTGCACTTGGCCACCAGACATGAGCACCTGTTGTTGACGTTGTTCTTCGAATTCCAGAGATTTCTTAACGTAAGTGAAAGAGTTCAAGTTCTTCATTTCGGTTTTAACACCAAATTTGTCAGAACCAGCTGGTCGAATCGAAATATTGACATCGACCCGCATTGACCCTTCTTCCATCTTAACATCCGAAACACCAGTAAATTGGATTCGTTGCCGTAACGCTTCACAGTAAGCATAAGCTTCTGCGGGCGAATTGATTTCTGGTTTTGAGACGATTTCAATTAACGGGGTGCCTTGCCGGTTTAAATCGACATAAGAATAGTCGTTTTCATGGGTGTTTTTCCCAGCATCTTCTTCAATATGCATTTCTTCGATGCCGACTTTTTTCTTTTCCCCATCAACTTCGATTTCAATCCAGCCATCATGCGCAATCGGTTTTTCATGTTGCGTAATTTGATAAGCTTTCGGGTTATCAGGATAGAAATAGTTCTTCCGGTCAAAGTAAGTTTCTTGCTCGATCTGAGCGTGTAGCGCTGTCGCAGCCTTAATTCCGGCTTCGACAACTCCCTTATTGGCCGTTGGTAACACCCCAGGATAGCCCCAATCAATCACGTTTGTATTGGCGTTTGGTTCAGAACCAAATTGTACGGGTGACGGACTAAAGATCTTTGAATTCGTTTTTAATTCAACGTGGACTTCTAGCCCAATAGTTGTTTCAAAATTCATTAATTCTGACCTCCTAAATCTGGGGTAGCTTGATGGAAATCAGTCGCTTGTTCAAAAGCATAACCCGCTTTATAGAGAGTGCTTTCATCGAATGATTTACCGATCAATTGTAGCCCAACTGGCATGCCGTCCGCAAAACCAGCTGGTATGGACATTCCTGGTAGACCAGCCAAGTTGACTGGAATCGTCAAAACGTCGTTCATGTACATCGTGATTGGATCTGAAATCTCGTCACCAATCTTAAAGGCTGGTGTTGGCGCTGTGGGGCCAATGATCAAATCATAGTCTTCAAAGACTTTGTTGAAATCATTGATAATCAGCGTCCGAACTTGACCAGCTTTGTGGAAATAGGCGTCATAGTAACCGGCAGATAAGGAGAAGGTCCCCAACATGATCCGTCGTTTCACTTCATCACCAAAGCCTTCGGAACGACTCCGCACATAAACATCTTCCAGATTCTTCACGTCTTGGGCTCGGAAGCCATAACGAATGCCATCAAACCGTTGTAAGTTTGAAGACGCTTCTGAAGAAGCAATGATATAGTAAGCCGAAACACCGTAACGACTGTGTGGTAAAGAAACTTCTTCAACGGTCGCACCCAGCGCTTCAAACTGCTTAACGGCCGCTTTAATCACTTCACGTACCTTAGGATCAATGCCTTCGTCCATGTATTCTTTTGGTAAGGCAATCTTCATGCCTTTAATATCGCCATCTAACCCAGCGGTAAAATCAGGCACTGCTTGCTTAGAAGACGTCCCATCATGCACATCGTTACCGGCAATCAAATTTAACGCCGTGGCGTTGTCTTTGACGGTCCGGGTCATTGGTCCGATTTGGTCTAAAGATGAGCCAAACGCAATTAAGCCCCAACGTGAAACTCGACCATAAGTTGGCTTCATCCCAACAATCCCATTAAAGGAAGCTGGTTGACGAATCGAACCACCGGTATCAGAACCATAAGCTACTGGCACTTGACCAGCAGCAACTGCTGCCGCTGAACCACCAGAAGAACCACCAGGAACTCGACTGACGTCCCAAGGATTTTTAGTCACTTTAAAGGCTGAGTTTTCAGTAGACCCGCCCATGGCAAATTCATCTAAGTTGGTCTTACCAACGATGATCATGTCATTTTGAGTCATCTTATCAACAACCGTCGCATTATAAACCGGCACAAAGTTTTCGAGCATCTTTGAGGCCGCAGTGGTCGTTAACCCTTTTGTGACGATATTATCCTTGACCCCGACTGGAATCCCAGCCAAAACGTTAGCTGGATTAATCCCTTTCGTGTCCAAGGCTTTCGCTGCAGTTAAAGCAGCGTCTTCGTTCAAATTTAAGAAAGCATCGATTTTAGCATCCGTTTGCTTAAGATTGGCAAACGTGGCCTTCGTCAATTCCTCAGCGCTCAGCTTTTTGTTCACTAAGTCGGTGTGTAGGCTGGTTAGATCTTGGTTGAAAAAGTCCATTATTCGCCGTCCCCACTTTCATCAATAATTGCTGGCACTTTAATTAAGCCGTTAGCCGTTTCAGGTGCATTGGCCAATAAAGCCGCACGATCATTGCTTTTGACCGCCACGTCTTCACGTAAAGCATTGTGGCGATCAGTCACACGTGACGTCACCGCAACCCCTTTAGTATCAACCGTACTCAATTCTTCAAACATCCCAATAATCTTTTCGAGTTGACCCGTAAAGGTCTCCAGTTGGTCCGGCGTGAATTCTAATTTTGCCAGACCCGCCACATGGGCGACTTGTTCAGCATTAATGCGTTCTTCAGCCATCAAATTTCCTTCTTTCTACCTAATAATAATTAATTGTCCCCTTGATCACTAAAGACATGGGTGTAATAAGAGCTCCCCTTAGCCGTTCGTGCTAAGAAGCTTTGAACATCACCATTAGCACTCTTGACTGTAATTTCAACAGGTACCCCAGATGGCAAATACCGCTTCGCAGCTGTCGCCAAATACTGGGTAAAGCTGATAATTTCGGTCTCACTGTAGAACTTAGTCGTGACGTTCACACTCAACTTGCTCAAAGACTTATCTTTGTAGTGGGCATTCGCCGTCACACCAGATAAGTTCGGGAAGAAGTTCTGAACGTGTGATTTAAATGAGCTGAAATCAGATTCATCATTACTATTCGCGCCAGAATTCTTCGATTCAGAGGTTGCTGGGAAGACATAATTTTGCCAATTCAACGACTTCCAATCAGAAATAGCCGTTGAGCCATTCTTAGAAACCGCATAAGCGACCATGTTCCCACCTACTAGACTATCATTCGATGACTGCTTGTAAAGTGCTAAAACGATTGGCACACTCTTCAAAGCTGATTTTTGACGTAACCGTTGTAAGACGGTATTGGCCATTTTCTTACCTTGTTCCGTTAAGACCGTATCGGAAATATCGGTTTCGTAAGTCGCCCCGTATTGAACTTTGGTGTAATAATCAACCGAGTTCATCCCAAGTCCAACCGTGACACCACCAAGTGTGAGTTTACTGCCACTTTGGATCATATAGTCTTGTTCTTCCAACTGTTGTAAATAAATTGGGTTACGCGTCGTGGCACCCTTTTTACCATTGTTAACCGGGTTTAAGCCTTCAGCGTTTGATTTAGACTTACGACCTAACCAATTTTGAACCGTGGCGGTATTCAGGTACTGACCTTCTTGATAAACATACTTACTCGTTGAAAATTGCTTCTTCGAGACGTCCAACAGTCCAGTTTCAAAACTCTTCAAGTTCATGACGTTGTCATTTTGAGCCACACTGACGCCCCGTGATTTGCTAGGCGTATAACGACCGTTCTTAATGACCCCTTGATAGAATTCTGAATCCGTTGACCCCGTTGTCGTGGTCGTTTTCGATCCCGTGGTCGTGGTACTCGTACTGTTAGACCCAAATGATGAATTTTTTAAATTTCCACAAGCCGCTAATGCCATGGCAAGGACTGCCACTAAGCCAACTGTGCGTATGCGTTTAATGTTCACGCTTCTGCATCCTCCCTCATAGTCGTGCTGAACCGGTCTTCATCCCAGACGGTAATGTCCAACTGTTGTGCCTTTTGCAACTTACTCCCAGCATCGGCGCCCGCAACCACGAGATCTGTCTTTTTAGACACACTCCCAGTCACTGTGGCGCCATGATTTTCGAGCCATTCGGTTGCCGCTGGTCGCGTAAAGCGCTGGAGCTTACCTGTTAAAACAACTCGTTTGCCAGCAAACCAGCTGTCACTCGTCTGCGTGGCCGTTTCGCTCGGTCCTTGATAAGTGGTGTTCACGTGGACGGCTTGCAATTCTTTGATCAACGCTTGCACATCCGCGCTGTCAAAATACTGTACCACCGCATTCGCAATGATATCGCCCATGGAATCAATCGCCGCGATTTCAGCCTGATCCGCTGCCATCAACGGTTCGATACGACCAAAATGTTGCGCAATCAACCGCGCAACCTTCGCGCCCACATGTCGAATCCCGAGACCGAACAATAATCGTTCAAGTGAATTATTGCGACTACGGTCAATCGCTGTCAAGAGATTTTCGGCAGATTTATCTTTTACTTTATCTAATTCGAGTAATTGCGACTTGGTTAACCGATATAGATCGGCAACATCCGTCACTAGTTGACTCGTATACAATTGGGCGATCAACTTCGGCCCTAACCCATCAATATTCATGGCATTCCGTGAGGCGAAGTGCACCAAACCTTCTTGAACTTGGGCGGGACACTTCGGATTAAGACAACGAAGTGCCACTTCATCTTCCAAATGGACCAATGGTGCGCCACAAGAAGGACAATGAGTTGGAATCGGTAATGGTTCCGCATCTTTGGGCCGTTTGCTCAAATCAACTGAGGCAATTTCCGGAATAATGTCACCGGCCTTATGCAGTAACACCGTATCCCCAATGCGCACATCCTTAGCTTGAACATAATCTGGATTATGCAATGAGGCGCGAGCCACCGTCGTCCCAGCGAGTTGGACCGGTGTCATCACCGCAGTAGGTGTCACTACCCCGGTACGCCCCACCGTCCATTCGACATCTTCAAGCAAAGTTGGCTGTTCATCTGGTGGAAACTTAAAAGCAATCGCCCACCGCGGCACTTTCACAGTAGCCCCTAATGACCGCTGTAAAGGTAACGGATTGGCTTTGATAACAATCCCATCAATCCCATAGGCCAAATCTGGCCGTTCATGCTGATAATGATCAATATAATCGAAAACTTCCGTCATCGAGTGAGCCACTTTGAAATCGGGATTAATAGTTAGGCCTAAGTCAGCAAATTCCGTCAACATGTCGCTTTGCGTCCGGGCAGTCAATGGCGCGTAATCGGCAACGTTGTACATAAATGTACTCAATTGCCGTTCCGCAGTCACCTTGGTGTCCAATTGGCGTAACGAGCCAGCAGCCGCATTACGCGGATTGGCGAAAACAGGTTCTCCGGCGGCCTCACGACGAGCGTTCAGGTCAGCAAACGCTGCTTTAGGCATATAACACTCTCCGCGAACTTCCACGGTCAGTGGCCGCTTCAATTGATGTGGAATTGAGGCAATCGTCATAATATTTTTAGTAATATCTTCGCCGATCGTCCCATTTCCTCGCGTCGACCCTTGAATCAAGCGCCCATTTTCATAGCGTAATGAAAGCGCTAAACCATCAATTTTTAATTCACAATTATAATCAAACGGTTCATCAACATTTTGACGTAACCGCTCATCAAATTCTTGCAATTCACCTTGTGAAAAGACATCACCAAGTGACAACATTGGAATCGGATGCTGAACTTTCGTGAAACCAGCTTTGACCGTTCCCCCGACCAGTTGTGTCGGTGAATCTGGCGTCACAATGGTTGGAAAAGCCGTCTCTAAAGCGACCAAACGGGCATATTCACGATCATAAACATCATCTTCAACTTTCGGCGCGTCATTATCATAATAATCTTGCCGCCATTGGTTCAACTCAACCCGCAGATCCGCAGCTTCAGTCGCCGCCGTAGTGGCATTTAAAGACTCAATGGGTTGTTTTGCCATGTGTTTTGCCCCCTCAAAGGTTTAATCTTGAACTTTTTGAATCGGTGCAAAGGCTGCTAACAAGCGTTTGATGCCTTCAGACTTGAACGCAATATCCAATTCCGCGTCCTCACCGGCACCAGTGACTTTCACCACGGTACCCGTACCCCACTTGCGATGTTTGACTTTGTCGCCAATCCGCCAGCTGTTCTTATCCGCACCGGTTCCACTAGCTTTTTTAACCGTTGGTCGTGTGCCGACTGGATTCTTTTTGTAACGAGGCGTTAAAGCTTTCTTCGTGGCAAATGGCACTTCTGGGCCACTCGATAAGCCGCCTTCTAATTGATTATCATTTTTAATTAAACTTTGGTCGATTTCTTCGATGAAGCGTGACGCTTGATTGCTTTGACGACGGCCATACAACATCCGTGAATAGGCATTGGTCAGATACAGCTTCTTTTCAGCACGGGTAATCCCGACATACGCCAACCGTCGTTCTTCTTCAAGCTCGTCTTCGTCCATCATCGCACGTGATAATGGGAAAATGCCTTCTTCCATCCCAATCATGAAGACAACTGGGAATTCCAGACCTTTCGCCGCATGTAACGTCATCAACGTCACGGCTTGTGGTTCTTCTTCCACATTATCAACATCGGAAACTAATGCCAAGTCCGCTAAGAAATCAACGAACTTATCACTTTCTTCATCTTCAGGTTCATAACCATCATCAAATTGTTTGGTAACAGATAAGAATTCTTCGATATTTTCGATTCGTGTTTGTGATTCTAACGGTTTCGAAGCTTTAGCATCCTTCAAGGCCTTCATATAGCCAGACCGCTTCAAGATTTCTTCGGTCAAATCGGTTACTGATAAATACTCGCGCATCGCTCGTAATTCATTCATCGTAGCGGCAAATTTTGCAATACCACCTTTAGCGCGCGTTGAGATGCCATTCGCCATGTCAACATTGCTAGCCGCTTCCAGCATAGAATAACCGGCTTCGTCCGCAAACGCCCGCAGCTTGTCAACACTCGTTTGACCAATGCCACGTTTAGGTTCATTGACGACACGTTCAAAGTTAATCGAATCTTGGTCATTGACGATCAAAGTCAAATAAGAGAGCACGTCACGAATTTCCTTACGATCGTAGAACTTGTTGCCCCCGACCATCGTATATGGTACGTTCGCCTTAACGAGTGATTCTTCCATCACACGCGATTGGGCATTCGTACGATATAAAACGGCAAAATCGCCATAATTAAAGTCTGCTTTTGCCATCTCTTCTTGAATCTTGGAAATAACATAATGGGTTTCGTCATTTTCACTTTGCCCACGATAATAAGAGATCTGGTCGCCTTCATCGTTTTCCGTCCACAATTTTTTAGGCCGTCGCGTCGTATTATGGTTGATCACATCGTTGGCAGCTGCCAAGATCGTCTTCGTGGAACGGTAATTTTGTTCCAACTTGACACTGTCCGCTTGCGGATAATCTTGCTCAAAGTTAAGAATGTTTTCCATATTAGCGCCACGCCAACCATAAATGGATTGATCGGCGTCCCCTACCACACAAAGATTCTGATACTTTTCTGCCAACATATTGACCAAAGTATATTGCGCATTATTGGTATCTTGATATTCATCCACGTGAATATAATGAAATTTATCTTGATACCAACCCAAAGTTTCTGGATTGCTCCGGAACAATTGGATCGTTAACATGATCAAATCATCGAAGTCTACGGCCTGGTCCGCCGCCAATTCATGTTGATATTGATCATAGACATCCGCCACAATACTTTCAAACGGACTCGCCGCTGACTCTTTATACATCGCGGGCGTTTGTAAATCATTTTTGGCATTTGAAATGGCTGACAAAATCGAACGCGGGTCAAACTTCTTAGAATCAATGTTTTGATCGTTTAAAATTCGCTTAACTAATGTCCGTTGTTCACTGGTTCCGGCAATCGTAAAGGCCCGATTATAACCAATTTTGTCAATATCTCGTCGTAAAATCCGCACGCACAAAGCATGGAACGTGGAGACCCAGACATCGCGCGCCGATTCGCCCAACAATTTTCCGACCCGTTCACGCATTTCGCGCGCCGCTTTATTCGTAAATGTAATTGCTAAAACGTTCCAGGGATTAACCCCTTTTTCTTCAATTAAATAGGCTACTCGATGGGTTAAAACTCGGGTCTTACCTGAGCCCGCACCGGCCATAATTAGTAGCGGTCCTTCAGTGTCTAATACGGCTTCTTGTTGCTTGTCGTTCATTTTTGCCAATAGGCTTTCTTTCGACACGCTGTTCGCCACCCTTTCTAAAAATCAGTCAACAAATATTATAGCAAATTTTGGGCGTTAATGCTCAATTTGGCGTGTAAAAACCCGCGCGCCAACTGTGATTTTGATTTAGCGAAACAACTGCTGTTAATCGTTTGAAATTCAAGTCCTCACTCAGCCAAGTTGTCATCGTTAATTGCCCGTCTCCGTGGACCAGCACGTTCGCCGTGGGGCAGACCTGCAGTCAAAGACCGGTCTGCAGGGCGCTTTCAAGCCGCAACCCACGTCTTAAAAGTCGGCCCAGACACTAACCTGGGCAAAATCGCCCAGCTAAGTGTCTCGACACGGCGAGCGCACTGGTCCACTCCGACGTCAAATTGGTTTTTAACCATCATATCTTGGCAAGCTTAATTCAAATGAGAACCAATCAGGACTGGATCTGCTGATTAGCCCCAAAATATTCCTTAATAGCTAAAACACGGTGCTGCGCTTAAAATTATTTTTTCCCTGTTAGCCAATCTCAAAACTGCAGCTCACATAGTTTAATTATACCAATACCCCATCGCAAAACGGATCGATTACCGCTTTAAATTTGTAACAAATCTTGCGCAATCAACGCATCATTAATCCAATAAGTTTCAAACCTGACAAACAATAAAAATAGCCGCTAACCATAAAGGTTCAACGACTATCTAAAGACATTTAATTATTCAGCATCTGCTTCCGCGCTATTATCATTCACTGGTGCGGCTTCTCGCCAGATTGCAGTATCATCAATCTGATCCAAGGCTTCCTTCACCGTGTCTGCTTCAACCAGAATGTGGCCAGCGACGACCGTCTTCTCTGATTGTAACTTCGTACGATGATAGAAATTAAAGAACCAGTTTGGCTTGATCTGCCACTGTGTTCGAATTCCTGAAACTTGTGCCGTCGTGAAATAAACAGCCACGACCGGCATCAAGGTTTTAATCGGCATTAACGGTAACCCCGCGATTGCTCGTAAATGTTGCTCGGCCATACTGATATTCGTGGCCCGATCAAACACATACCCGGCTTGATGCATCGCTGGCACCACCCGTTTAACGTACAAGTTGCCACTCTTAGTTAAAAAGAAAGCGACTTCAAAAATACCGGTGTAACTCAAATTATCACTAATTTCAGTCGTGATTCGTAAAATTTCATCGTTTACCGCGGAATCAATCTGAGCCGGCACGATTGTCGTGACTAACTCATGATTTTTGTAACGGTTTTCGACAATTGGAAAATATTCCGTCGCTGATGACGTTTTGGCAACAACGACTGACAATTCTTTTTCGTAGGGAATCAATGATTCCAACAAATAAGTTCCCCAGTCTAGTAAATCGGCCGCCTTGACGATATCCGTCTGCGTCTTAATTTCTAACTGTCGATTTTGACCAAGGCCCTTTTGAATCGGCTTTAAAATGCTTGGATAGCCAATGGACCCAATCGCTTGATAAACGTCATCTAAACTAACAATAGTCGCAGATGGCGCCACGTTTAAGTTTAACTGACTAAAGAAGGCACGTTCGAGTGAGCGGTCTTGCATAATTTCTAGTGCATCCGCCCCTTGTGGCACTTGGGTGTGACCAGCTAAAAAGTTAATCACTGACGCATCGACCGTTTCAGATTCATACGTGACGACATCACAACGTTCTGCAAAATTTTGTAACTGTTGCTGATCATTTAGGGCCCCGACAACACGAAAATCTGCCAGTTCCATGGTCTCAGTATTTTCGTCATCACCGTAAACCCCGACATTAATGCCAGCATTGCGCGCGGCAATTACCAATCCAACACCGTTGGTACTATTACCGATAATGCCTAAAGTACCACCTGGATTTAAAACCGAGTTGTCCACATTCGTCCCTACTTTCTTCTCATTAAATAGATTTAAATTACCGAAATTCTTATCCGTTTATAATCATACGTTCCCTGCCGCATCGTTGCAAGTCCCAGCTCACTTTTTTTGCCGGGCATTCCGCCGTCTGACACGTTTCAGCCAAAAGCCACCCGAAATATAACGGGGTTCATAAGCAATAATAAAAGCATTTGGTGCCGTCGTCTTGATTAAATCGTATAACCGGCGTTCATTCTTACGGGGAGCTAAGATTTCTAGCGCCAATCGTTCCCCTTCTAAACCATAGGCCACATGCTGGGTGACGCCAAAACCATTGCTGCGTAGGACTCCTGGTAGTGGCGACTTGGGGTCCGGCAAGATCACGGAAATCATTGTGTAACCTAAGGCGAGTTTGTCTTCTAACATCATGCCAACATAGACCCCGACCCCATAACCTAACGCATAGACGACTAGGTTAATTGGGTTGCTTAATCGATTTAAAACTAACGACAAGCCCAGGACATAAATCGTGATTTCCAACACCGACATAAACGCCGCAAAGTAGCGATACCCACGCATAACCAGTAAGAATCGCAACGTATTCAACGTAATGTAGACAAAATTAATCACAAAAATGAGCACTAACATTCCAAGTTCAACATGCATGGGATCGCCTGCTTTCGCTTAATCTAGTTGGTGGTTTCAGAGGCAAAATGGACCTGGTTCCCTTCAAACGATGTGATTTGGGCCAATGATTCTAAACGAACCCCGCGATCCTTGATCATTTGGTGACCCGCTTGGAAGACCTTTTCAATGACCATCCCAGCGCCAGCAATTTCAGCTTTTGCTTGATCACAAATTTCAAATAACCCTTGGACTGCTTGCCCATTTGCTAAGAAGTCATCAATAATTAATACTTTATCATCTGCATGCAAAAACTTCTTGGAAATCGAAATCTGATTGGAGGTTTTTTTAGTATATGAATAGACTTCGGCAGTGAACAAATCGTCAATCAGCGTGATTGATTTATGTTTCCGCGCAAATACGACTGGGACGTGCAATTGTAAACCGGTCATCACAGCCGGCGCAATTCCAGAAGATTCAACGGTCAAAATTCTCGTGATCCCAGCCCCCCGAAAAAGCTGAGCAAATTCTGAACCGATGGCAAACATTAAATCGGGATCAACTTGATGATTTAAAAAACCATCAACCTTTAGCACTTCGCCAGGTAACACCCGACCGTCTTGTAAAATGCGTTGTTCAAGTTGTCGCATAATAACCTCCTGATTGTTTTGATTGACTTAATTATAAAGAACTTACTTCTTATCATACCGTTGTAAGTCGTATTTTTGAATAATATTAATTAATTTTTGCGCATAGGCCGGGTCAGTCGCATACCCCGCGTTCACCAAAGCCACCGCAGCTGTCTGATAATCGGTCGCTTGAATGACTGCTTGATAATGTTTACTATCCCAAGGCGTGCCATACGCTAATTTCCGGGCATGTCCGACCATCGAGGCATGCCAACTGTCATAAACCCGAAAACGTTGCTTTTCCTGATGGTAAGCCCCGTCATGGAACTCTTTAGTCGCCATCAGCTTACCTTTTTCCTGACCGGTCGCCTTCACCCCAAATAAATTATTATTTTGGCGCGCATTGGCACTCCGCCCCCAATTGGATTCCAGGATGGCCTGACTCAGACTGATACTTGCTAGTACGTGGTATTTTGTCTGCATCTGTTGGGCATCCGGCGCGAGTTTTTTAATAAAGGCTGGGTGGGACAACACGGTCGGCTTGGCCCGTTTCGTTTGAACGGCAGTCGCTGGAACGTCGGCCACAAACTTCGACCTAATTGCCATTCCGAGCCCACCGATTACGATAATCACAATAAGTAAGTTCACCCATTGAATCTGCTGATTCTTAATTAAGATGCCATTGGACTGACTCGCCCGCCGTTTTTTGGCCATACTGTTGTTATCCTTTCTGAATCTGATCATTACGTCACCTATTTTACCGACTTTTCGCTTAAATTAAAACGTCAATAATCTGCTTTTCTGCTAAAATGGGGTTGGTTACAAAATTTTGTTGAGGAGGATTTTTTAGATGTCTAAAACTTATCGTTGGGCCATTGTTGGCCTTGGTAACATCGCTCACAGTTTCGTTAACTATTTTGATCAACCAGATGGTGAAATTTATGCCGTTTGTTCACGTTCGCAAGCCAAAGCGGACACTTTCGCTAAGGAACATCACATTTCCAAAGCGTATGGTGATTTGACTGAGTTGCTTGCAGATCCACAAGTTGACATCATTTACGTGGCAACTCCCCACAACTACCATATTGAGACCATTATGCCCGCCTTAAAAGCTGGCAAACATGTTTTCTGTGAAAAAGCTATCACCATGTCCAGTGCGCAATTAGCACAGGCCAAAGATTTGGCGGCTAAAAAGCACCTCGTTTTAGCTGAAGCCATGACGTTATATCACATGCCACTTTATCAGAAATTGCATGACTTTGCGAACGAACGCCAACTTGGACCATTAAAAATGGTTCAGGCGAGTTTCGGTAGCTTCAAAGAACCCGATCCAGCTGGGCGCTTCTTTAATCCCAATTTAGCTGGTGGCGCGCTCTTGGATATTGGCGTCTATGCGTTGGCGTTTGTCCGTGAATTTTTGACCGCCAAACCTTATATCACCGGGACAACGATGCATCGCTTTAGTACCGGTGTTGATGAAGCTGAGACGATTAGTTTGCGTACCGCTAACGATGAACTCGCTAACGTGGCCTTAACGTTTCGGGCGAAGATGCCTAAACAAGGCATCGTGGCTTACGAAAAGGGTTACTTCACCATTGACACTTACCCACGTGCTACGACTGCCCTATTCACCGATTCAACTGGGAAAACTGAAACGATTCAGGCTGGCGATTACAAACAAGCAATGAATTACGAAATTGCTGACATGCAAAAAATGATTGCTGGCGATCTTGAAAACACTAGTCTCAGCAAGACAACCGATGTGATGGACGTCATGACGGCGGCTCGTGCACAATGGGATTACCGTTATCCATTCGAAAAATAATTCATAATAGTTTTAGTTGCAGGTTCGGGGTAGCTCCCGAACCTTTTTTGCGTGCAAAAAAGCACGCTGATCGTCATTGATCAACGTACTTGAGATAAAAAACTATTCAAATTTTGAAACTTCGATTGCGACATGCTGCCCAAACTTGGCTTGCAATGCCGTTTTAACCGTCGTTACGGTTCCAGTAAAGACCATACTAATTTCACGATGCGAATTTAAGATGAACTTCACGATCACACGGGTCTTTTTTTCGATTGAAGGAATGGTCGGAATTGCGGCAATCTGAATGCCTGAGATATCTTCAAATTTAACCGTCCGCCGAAACGATGCGATGCGTGGCTACCCCACCAGTTCCCATCATAATATTGACAGTCATGAATAAGGACCAAAACAGTAAGTCTGCAAAACTGGTCAAACCACCGTATGTCCCGGCACCCCAGGCTACTAGCACACCAGCAACAACTAATTGACCCCAACGATATTTGGATCGAATCTCAAGTTGTGATTCAACCCCAATGTTGCGAATCACAATAAAGGCTAAAATGCCATTTAACAACGCTAACATGTGTCGTTCACCTCACTTCCGTTTATGTTCTCTATTGTACCAATCATTACGATAGAAGTAACCCCAGCAGTTTCATTTGACACCATTAAGGAACACCTTCGAAATTAGTGCATCATAGCTATTATATTTTTCAGTTGTTAATTGTCCGTCTCCGTGGACCAGCACGCTTGCTGTGAGGCAGACCTGCAGCCAAAGACCGGTCTGCAGGGCGCTTTC
Source organism: Lactiplantibacillus brownii (assembly GCF_031085375.1). NCBI lineage: Bacteria > Bacillati > Bacillota > Bacilli > Lactobacillales > Lactobacillaceae > Lactiplantibacillus > Lactiplantibacillus brownii. The sequence goes on along the minus strand of NZ_JAVCWF010000001.1, from coordinate 1,036,886 downwards.
AAGCCGAAGTCCACGTCTTAAAAGTCGACCAAACACTAACCTGGGTAACAGCCCAGCTAAGTGTCTCGACACAGCAAACGAGCTAGTCCACTCCGACGTTAAATTGCGATTTTAATCTAGACAATAGTTAAAGTCAGAGCCTGAAAAGAAACAGTTAGTATTAGATTCGCTATTTAACGCAGGGCGGGCTGGATGATGCTCAGTGGTGAAATTTTCCTTTGCTGGTGGGCTTTCCAGCTTAGGAAAAGCCCGGCTTGTGAGACCGCCTTTTGGCTCACAAACGTGGCCACCACGTTCCAGCATCAGTCCAGACCAACCGGAGCGGCAAGCTGGGCGAATACTTATAAATATAATAGCTCCACTGCACTAATCAAAAATCAATCCTAAACCCATGCAAACAACGAAGGTCAAACAAATAATGCTTGCGTTTTTGATTGCCAGAATAAAGGTTTCACGTTTAACTTGCTTCCGCATAAATTGGCGCGTATTTTTCAACACTGGAATGACGCTTAGTAAGGTTAACAAACTTAGCTTAGGCAAAACCCCTAACCAAACCGCAATCATTAAGCACACGTAACCGACAATGTAGCTCCAAGCAAAAACTTGTAACATGACGCGTTTGCCAAAATAGGACACAATCGTATGCCGACCGAGGGCGATGTCCTCATCCCGGTCACAAATGTTATTCGCCAACATAATATTTGAAATCGCAAAAATTGCTAACCCTGCGGAAATCAAGACGTTGGCTGTTGACTGCCACGTAATTGGTGCCACATCAAAGGTATTAATATAAACCGAGATCCAAAATATCATGAAGCCCATCGTGAAGCCGGAAAAGAATTCCCCAAACGGGCCGGCTGAAATCGGTTTTGGCCCACCAGCGTAAAAGTAACCGACGGCATACGAATAAAGTCCCATCCACAACAACGGCCAACCGGTTTGTGTGACCAACCACAGACCAAGTAGCAACGAGACCCCACCCAAACCGAACGTGATTGTCCGCGCTTGGCTAATCGAAATCTGATTAACGCCAACCACATTCGTTGCTTCCAAAAATTCCTGATTGGCTTTATCGCGTGGCGCATGCAAAAAATCTTGGTAATTATCATTAGCATTGGTAGCCATGTGAAATAAGGAAGAAGCGATGAAAAATAAAAGTAAATAGCCGAGATGCACTTGGTGATAGTTATAGACAGCATACAAACTGCCGAGTACAAATGGTAAAACACTAGCAATCAACGATTTGATTTCAACAAACTCCAAAAAAACTTTCGGTTTCAAGAATAGACTCCCCTTTTATTTGACAAGTTTTCGAGTGTTTTGTACCTTTAAGTTAGATTGTATTTTAGAATGCGTGGGGCTGCAAGTTTTGACACACCCCCACTGACGGGGTGAAAAAGCATGATTCAGAATATCTGGCAACCAAATCCACAAGTCCATCAACAGTTAAAGGCGCTAAAGCCTTACCTTTTGGCGCAAGTCCAAATTAATAATCCAGCAATTAATGGGCGTGTTCACGAACTTTTAGCTGCCGGAGGAAAATTTTTACGGCCGGGCTTTTTCTACCTATTTAGCCAATTCGGTCCAGATCAAGATCCAACTCGGTTGCAAGCAGGAGCAGCCGCCATGGAACTACTCCATGTGGCAACGTTAATTCATGATGATGTCATCGATGAAGCTCCTGAACGCCGGCATGTCACCACGATTCATCAAGATTATGGTCAACGCAATGCGATTTATGCTGGTGATCTCCTATTTACCTGCTATTTCGATCAAGTGCTGATTGCCGCTTTAACACGCGAAGACGTCAAACGTAATACCGCGGCCATGCGAGGTATTTTGCAAGGTGAACTGGATCAGATGGCCCACAATTTCAAGCCGAGCACGACCTTAACAGATTATTTAACTGTTGCGGCAGGCAAAACAGCGCGTTTATTTAGTTTAAGCTGTGAACAAGGTGCCCATTTGGCTAAAGCCCCAACAGAAATCGTTCAATTGGCACAACAAATTGGGCATCAATTAGGTCTCGCTTATCAAATGCTTGACGACATCCTCGACTATACCGGCGATGAAAAGCTCACTCACAAACCCGTGTTAGCCGATTTAAAAGATGGCGTGTACTCCCTGCCCTTGATCTATGCGCTCCAGACGGACCCAAGTTTAGCGAAACAATTGCCGATGCCTGGGACAGAAGTCAGCAACGACCAACTATTGAACATCCGCGATCAAGTCATCGCTTTAGGTGGTGTGACACAAGCTCAGCAGCTCGCGACCAATTACACGCAGCAAGCTTTGAGCCTGATCAATGACCTGCCAGCAGGTACCACCCAACAAACTATTCGCCGACTAGTGACCCAATTATTGGTACGTAATCATTAAGGCGAACGATCAGACCACAAAATTGGCGCATTCACACCTGCCGGATAGCCATCTCAGCCAAACGTTGGCACAACTCAGCAATCAGATTTGCTATACCCAATTAGTCTATCAACGCGTTAATAAAAAGTTGCAAACTAATCTCACGCACGCGGAAATTGAAACTTTAGTCAAGGGAGTCCTTGACACGCCTGCCAGTCGACTCGTGCGACGTGGTAAAAACAATTATGTTTCGAATGATCAGTATCATGTAGAATTAGTTATTAATTCTTTCACCAATCGTCTGATTACGGTCAATCCGATTTAACTGTCTTTTTCAGACAAACCACAAAAAAACCGATTTGGTAACCCTCAGCAAATACTGAGTCGTTACCAATCGGCTTTTTGTTAACCATCAGTTAAAAACCACTGATGTATTGTAGCTATCATATTTATAAGTATCCACTTAACTTGCCACTCCGGTTGGTCTGGACTGATGCTGGAACGTGGTGGCCACGTTTGTGAGCCAAAGTACGGTCTCACAAGCCGGGCTTTCTCTAAGCTGGAAGCTTACCAGCAGTCGAAACGTGTTCGGTCCAACTGCGCCCTCCGCTTGGGACGCCATCACAACCACTCGGAAGACCACCGAGTCATTGTGATGGCTAGGCAATGCTCAGGAGCAACCCGTTGACCCTCACACTCTGAAAAACTTCACCACTGAGCATCATCCAGCCCACCCTACGTTAATCAGCGTTTCTAACATCAATTGGCCTTTCATTAGATACTGGGCTATCAGTATCTTTTTGATTAAACTACTATTTAACGTCGGAGTGGACCAGCTCGTTTGCCGTGCCAAAACACTTAGCTAGGTGGTTTTCCCCAGGTTAGTGTTTGGCCGACTTTTAAGACGCGGGTTTTCGGCTTGAAAGCGCCCTGCAGACCGTTCTTTGGCTGCAGGTCTGCCCCCACAGCAAACGAGCTGGTCCACGGAGACGGACAATTAATGCCACATTTTAAATATGAATGCGTAAATATGAATGCGATAGTATAATCCAAACTTTAATCATGTCCTTGATCTAAATCATATAATCGCTTAAACCGTGGTGCCGTCGCATATAATTCTTGCGGCGTGCCGGCCATATCAAACTCGCCGGCTTCCAAAAAACGGACTTGGTCAACATAGTTAATCCCTGCTAAATGGTGGGTCACCCATAGGATTGTTTTATCGTGCAGCACACGGAAAACTGTGGCTAATAAATGTGATTCTGTAATTGGGTCCAAACTGACCGTGGGCTCATCCAAAATAATAATTGGGGCATCTTGTAACAAAATGCGGGCTAGCGCAATCCGTTGCCGTTCCCCGCCTGAAAAACGTGCGCCACCTTCTTCGACGACCGTGTCATACTGATCAGGCAAGCCTTCGATTAATGGCGCTAATTCAACGGATTTGAGCGCTGCTTTGACTTGTGCATCCGTCGCATCCGGATTACCCATGCGGACATTATTCATGATCGAAGTATTGAACAAGTAAGGTTGTTGGTCCAAGACACCGAATAATTTTGCTCGTTCAGTTTGTAGCCGACTAATCGGCACATCATTCAACTGTACTGTCCCAGCAGTAGGCTGCAAATCGCCCAGAACTAGCTTCAACAAGGTACTTTTACCCGTTCCAGACGGTCCCAATAGGGCTAACTTTTCACCAGCCTGCAAGCTCAGATTTAACTGTTTGAAGATCTGACGACTGCCCTCCTGATACTGGAAGTTCAAGTCGGCAACCTGTAGGACACTAAATGGCTCAGTCAACGTGGTCTGATCGGTTTCATCCGTTGGGGTCGTGTCTAATGCATTGACCCGACGAATCGACCGTTGATAACTTGGCCATTCACTGACACCTTGGCTGACCGATTGAAAAGCATCAACTAGCGGAAAGACCGATAACACAAACGCAGCGATCCAGTTGGCACTGGCCGCATTGCTCGTCCAATAAAAACTACTCCAGATCAATAAAGCAATACAAATTACTCCAAACAACAATTGAATCGTAAAATCACGCCACCATTGAAAGCGATGATCTGCCCGCCGCAAATCAGCAATCTGATCAATTGGCGCAGTTTGTCGGTCGTTAAAGTCGGCTTGGCGGCCAGAAATCAACCAGTCACCCAATCCCATCACGGCATCCGTTAACTGCGTATAAAACGTCTGTTGGATCTTGCGACTCTGAGACTCCCGCGCCCCATTTATCAGTACTGACCAGAGTGGCATCACAATGACGATCAAGCCAAGCATCAGCAACATGAGTAAGCCGAACCACCAGCTAAAATAACCGAGTGCAATCACAATGATCAGGTACATCGTCCAAGCAATCACCGTCGGGAAAACGGTCCGCAGATAGAGATTCTCAATATGATCAATATCATCGGCTAAAATACTGAGAACGTCCCCTGTTTGAAAGTTCTGCCGAATCGCTACGGCATGCTTAGCAACCGCTTGGTAGAGCTTTTTTCGGAAATCTGAAACGATACGCAACACCCAATTATGACTGGTGATTCGTTCGGCATATCGAAAGGCCGGCCGACCAATCCCAAAGGCACGCGTCAAGACAATTGGCACATAGATCATCAAAATATTATAAGGATGCCGCGCCGCTTTACTGATTAAGTATCCCGAGTTAAACATCAACGCGGAACCACAGAAAAAAGTCATTAAACCTAGAAACAGCGTTAACGCCAATAACTTCTTATATTTGCGTAAATAGGGCATGACCCAAGTATCATGTTTAAAAGTTGTTAAAAAGTCTTTCATTAGATTGCACCTACCATTTCATCACGTAACCGGACATACGCCCCGTTGTGTGCTGTGAGCTCGGCTGGCGTCCCTTGTTCCACAATCTGACCATGATCCAAAACTAGCACATAATCCATCTGATTGATCCAATGGAGTCGATGCGTCGCAAAGAAGACTAAATGATGCTCAAAAACGGGCAGAATCGTTTGTTTTAATTCTGCTTCGGTCTCAATGTCCAAATGCGCTGTCGGTTCGTCAAACAACAGAATTTTTCGCGTACTGTCCAAAAAGGCCCGAGCTAGCGCAATTCGTTGTGCCTGCCCGCCACTGACGCCACGGGCACCTTCACCAATCTGGGTGTTTAAGCCCTCAGGCAATGTCTTGATCCAGTCAGTCAAGCCGGCTTTTGCAGCGGCTTGACCAATCGCACTAATCCCAGCATGTGGCTGATAAAACGCAATATTTTCTGCCAAAGTGGCATGGAATAAGTAAGGATTTTGTGGAATATAGAAAAAGCTTTGTTGCCAAGCCGTTTGACTTAAATGAGTGACCGTTTGACCATTAACTTGGATCGTCCCATGGTCAGCATCTGGCGTTAAAAAGCCCCCCAATAAGTTGATCAAAGTGGATTTACCAGAGCCAGAGGCCCCAATGATCCCGATACGCTGATAACCGGTCGCCAGCAGCGTCACATCAGTTAGCGCTGGCTTGTGTTCATCATAACTAAAGTCAACTTGTTGCAAGCGCAACGTACTATCCGCTTGCCAGTCAAGTGGCGTCGTCCCTAACTGCTCACGATCCGTTGGCACTGGCAAGGCCAACATTTTTTGTACCGCCGCAAAAGCGTTCTTCCCATTTAATGTCGCATGGTAATCACTGGCAAAGGTTCGCAATGGCAGGAAGTAATCTGGTGACAACACCAAGATCACTAGCGCAGGCAATAACGTGATCGTGCCATTGATCAATCCAAAACCAAGGAAAACCGCAACGACCGCAATGGATAAAGTCGTGAAGAAATCTAAGGCAAACGTCGACAACATCGCAATCTTAATTACCGCAATCGTTTGTTTCCGGTAACCTTCACTGACCCGATAAACGTTATTGGCATACTGCTTACTTAATCCCAATTGCTTGAGCGTTGGTAAACCACGTAAGGTATCGACAAAATGGTTCGACAACCGTTGATAGCCGACATACTGTTGGTCAGCCTTCGCTTGCGCAGCATAGCCGAGAATAATCATAAATAGAATAATTAATGGAAAAATAGCTAATAAGAACAAGGCTTCTCGCCAGCGCAGCCAAGCAATATAAAGTAAAACCACCCACGGAATGACCATCATATCAATGACTTTGATCACAACAAGCATCAAATAAGTTTGAACCTTATCGATACCCTCCAAAGCCGTCGTGACAACATTTCCTGTCCCAGTTTTGGCCACATAACTTGGCCCTAAGCGATACAATTTTTGCATCACTTGACGCCGCATATCACCAGTCGTTTTTTCAACGATGGGATACATCAGTCGGTTTTTAAAGACAACTAACAATCGGCGGCCGATCCACGCTAACGCAAAAATTAACATGGGTTGGACGATCGTTGCCAAGGTCTTCAAGTGCCATAAGCCCACAATGGCGACCGACAAAAATTGGGCTTGAATAATAATACAAATCCCCTCAACGACGGCTAACAAGGCTAGAATCACCGTCAACCGCCGCATGCCAGGGAGTTTAAATAGCGCCGGATCAAACATCTCCGTCACCCCCGCTTAAATATTAAAAGGCCGCGACTTGGCACTCGGCCAAGTCACGACCCTGTTCGTGCAATTTAATTGTACCACCACATTAACTATTTGGTGGTTAAAACTCATTAAGACGCTAAACGCTTATAGAAGACCCAGTAGCTCCAAATAAAGTAAACCAGCATAATTGGGAGCACGCTCAACGCAATGACCGTCATCAAATGTAACGTATACGGTGAGTTCGAGGCATTCTTAATCAAGATGCTGTTGGCAGCGTTGTTAGCGACCATGACTCGTGGGAATAAGCCGTTGAACAATAAGACAACAACATCAATTAAGGAAAGTCCACTACTGATGAAGGATAACCATTCATGATTACCATAAACGCCCCAAGTCGCCAAACAAGTTAAGACGACCAATGCGACCACTAGAATCAACGTTGAAATTGGCTTCTTCACGAAGAAGTCCGTGTTGAAGTACAATAGAATCGCAAACACAACTTCACCAGCAAAGAGCACCCAATACAATGGTTTAGCCCATTGTAACGCCCGGGTACGTAAGGTTCCAGTCGTCTTCAACCGAATAAAGTTGAGACCATGCAAGTAGCAAAGTAAGGTAACAGCCACTCCACCAACGATTGAGAACAAGTTCACGTAATCGGTAAAGTGCGCAGTCATATCGCCACGTGCATTGATTGGCATTCCTTTGACCATCGCGGTAAACATCATCCCAAACAGGAATGCTGCCAAGAAACTCCCAATCGCTGCAGCCCATTCCCAGAAGTTACGACCAGCATCGCTTTCCATACGACTACGAAATTCGAATGAAACGCCCCGCATGATCAAGGCAACTAGGATCAATAACAAGATGAGATAAAAGCCTGAGAATAAAGTCGCATACCACATTGGAAACGAAGCAAACATCGCCCCACCAGCAGTAATCAACCACACTTCGTTGGCATCCCAATGTGGCCCGATGGTCTGAATGACCACGTCACGTTCAGCTCGATTTTGGGCCAAACTCTTAATTGTCATCCCAACACCGAAGTCAAAGCCTTCTAGGAAGAAGAACCCACTAAACAAGACACCGACTAACACAAACCATAATAATTGTAAGTTACTCATGACTGAGCGCCCCCTTACCATAAGGATCGTATGGTGCGTCGTCAGCCGCCTTCAACAAGTCGTCTGGCCCGTGATGCAAGGCACGCCGTGATAACACAATCATGACAACCCCTAACCCACTAAAGACGCAGAAGTAAACAATGTTAGAAATCAACAAGGACGCCACACTGACATTTGGTGAAACTGCATCCGCAATCGTTAAGAGCCCATAGACTACCCATGGATAACGACCCAATTCAGTAATCAACCAACCAGTCGTATTGGCAGCGAATGGTAAGAACGTGCAAATACCGAGCACCCATAAGAACCAACGCTGACGGAGAATCAACTCTGAGCCGGCGCGATTAAAGATCAAGCCAACAATGGCAATTAATGCAAATAGACCGCCAGAAATCGTCATGACCCGGAAGCTCCAGAACAAGGTTTTGGTTGGCACATAGTAATTCATGTTCTTACCAAACTTTTTGTCATACTTGGCATGGAATTCCTTGTTTAACGTATTCTGACCCTTAACATTCCCAGATAGCTTATGATAGCTTAAAATATCCAAAACATATGGCACATCAATTGACCAATTGGTTTTGTGGTTCTGAGTATCCATGCTGGAAATCACAGACCAAGCTGCTGGTGAACCGGAGTCTTTGTATAACCCTTCGGTAGCGGCAAACTTCATCGGTTGTTCTTTAATAATGTAACGCGTCTGTAAATCACCCACAGCAACGACACCAATCGTTGCTACCAAGCCGATAATTAAACTAACTTTGAGTGACTTACGGAAAAACTTAACATTGCGTTTTTTGAGCAACGAGAAGGCTGCCATCCCAGCAACCACAAACGACCCCGTGACAAATGCCCCAAATAACACGTGCGGTAGTTCAACCCAAAGCTGTGGGTTCTTGATGACCGCGCTAAAACTGGTCATTTGTGCACGACCGGTCTTGGCATTGATCATAAAGCCCACTGGGTTTTGCATGAAACTATTGGCCGCTAAGATCCACATCGCAGAGATCATCGTCCCAATCGATGTTAACCAAATAAATGCACAATGGATTTTGGCATTAAAACGATCCCAACCAAACATCCAAAGACCAATAAACGTGGATTCCATAAAGAACGCAACCAGCGCTTCAATCGCTAGTGGTGCCCCAAAAATGTCACCCATAAAACGTGAATAATCAGACCAATTCATCCCAAATTGAAATTCCTGAATAATCCCCGTTACAACCCCAACGGCGAAGCTAAGTAAGAAAATCCGTCCCCAGAATTGCGCCATATGTTTGTAAAGCACATCTTTTTTCACAACATAGATTGTTTCCATAATTGCAACAACTAGTGCTAATCCAATTGATAATGGCACAAAGAAGAAATGAAATACCGTGGTCATTGCAAATTGAAACCGCGCCAAGGATAAAATGCTTAATCCGAGATTCATAGTGGTCCCCCCTTTATTAAACTATTTGGTTCACTTGAGTAAGCGAAACCAATCGATTCACTCTTATCATATCAACTGATAAGTGAAAATACAATCAAACTCAACTTTTATTCATAAAATAGTCAAACCCGCTAATTTTCAAGCCCACGTTAGTCCCCTAATTAGTTTGTTAATTGACCTGATTTTATTGGACGGGACACACTTAATCAAGTTTGCCACCCATTACACAAGATGACTTGGGGTTTTGCTGAAGAAACCACTTTTTCATCTCATCTCGTCAACGGCCAAAAATGCCTAAACAATTAAGCGAAAGAGATGAATAACGCCACTCATTTTGAAAATTCTAACGACAACATTTTTAAACTATTTAAGCACGGAAAACGTTGGCTAGTCTCAGTATCACAGTTACCAGGCTTGGCTATGACTTCAGGTAGTTTCAAATAATGGCCTTCACCGCTCGAAACTACCGCTAAAACGGCGCTTCACCAAGGTGTTTGATTGACATTTCCCTCAGCCATGTTATATTTAATGGCACTAACTAGAGAAGAGGCTAACGCATGGAAATCGGCACTAAAGTCACTTTTAAGCTCGATGGTCAAAATTTTACAGGCGAAATTGCTAAAGCCTACACGAATTCTTACATGATCACCTTTGAAAGCTCTGACCCTGAAATCGTGGATAAATATCACAACAAAGTAATCATTAGTCAAAAACAAGTTCAAGCGGTTCAATAACAAAAACGAGATCAGGGAAAATTCCTTGATCTCGTTTTTGTTATATCAGATATTTAACTAAAGGTTGAAAGACTCAAAAGCACCACAAATGTTGTAGTATCGGTAACCCATAAGTCTAAAGTAGACTCACCTAAATTTAGCGCTCCGTCAGTCAAAATCGGTGTGCTGTGGGGGGACGGCGCCAGCCAAGGTACGGTCTGACGCCTCAATTCCAAGCCGACAAAACACGTCTTTGAATTGCCCCGCGAGATTAGTCAGCCAAAAACGCCGATTAATCTCGCCGACACTACACACCGATTTTGACTGACTCCGCTAAGCATAAATAACTACTGACTTAGCTGGAGGTTGTTGCTGATAGCATCGGACGTGCAGGTAGTGTTTGACCGGCGTTCTTTTGCCGGCCTTACACCACGGACGGTCCGGGAGATTTGCGGATTTGGCAAAGTTTCCGGGCGAGGTTCAAGACGTTTCTATGGCTTGAACCGGTCCCTCGTCCGCATGTTATCGGCAACAACCGGAAGCGGCAGTAGTCGACTAGTTTTCATTACCGGATTGTTGACGTAGTGGTGCAGACCGGCAATTTTTAACTTTCAACCTTTAGATATTTAGCGTTAAACCAGCAACAAGGCTACTCTTGACCGGCTCAACCCATTTACTTTTTAACTTGCCGAAAACGCATGAGTGGTAGCCCAATTAGCGGCACTAATACGCCAGCTAAGATCGCCTCAGGCACCCCATTTGTGCCAACGATTCCAAGTAAATAGGGCATTAATTTGCTTAAATCGACCTGATAAAAACCTGCTGCCGTATGCCGATACAGCGTCCCAATTAACCCCAAAACCAAAATCGTGTTCGTTAAGGCCCCCACCACTCCTGCCACTAGGAGGCTTGGCGCTGGCTTTAAGTGACGCCGCAACCAGATGAAGGTCCAACCGGCAACTACCCCAATCAACACACGTGGCAAAACCGAAACCAGTGGATTGGTGAAGACTAATGGTGCCAACGCACTCGTTGGCGCCGTGAATGCGCGAATCCAGTCAATCAGTCCCCACGCACCACCAACAATTGCGCCATCTTTTGGCCCCAGCACAACGGCCGCAATAATAACCGTCACGTGAATCGTCGTCAAGCTCAAACCCAAAATCGGAATATAGCCGAAAAATGGTACCACATTTTGAATGATCACAATGGCAATTAAAACGGCCAAAACACTGATATGATACGCATTAGATCGTCGTTGCATCCGCAACCCCTCCCAAACCCTTACCGTATAGAATAAGCTTAATTATAACATGTTCCCAAAATAAAAAACGAGCCCAAAAATCGGCCCGCTTTAAAAATATTATTGATTTTCTTTTGCACGTAACCCTGCTCGAATTCGTGAGTGCCGGTAACTATAAGCAAAGTAGATAATAATCCCAATCGTGATCCAAATGCCAAACATGTGCCACGTGAAAGCTTGCAAATTAATCATCAAGTACAAGCAAGCTAAGAACGACACAACGGGTAAGACCGGATAGAATGGCACTTTGAATGAACTGTTGATTTGCTGCAACGTTTCATGTTTACGGAGGAAGACGACCCCGATTGAAACCATCGCAAACGCAAATAACGTCCCGATATTAACTAGTTCCGCAATTTTATCAAGTGGAATCACGGCAGCAAAGATACTAGCAATAATCCCAAAGATCCAAGTGCTTTTGACGGGAACTTTAGTCTTGGTGTTTAGACTTTGAAAGGCTTTTGGTAGTAAGCCATCCCGACTAATGGCAAAAAGTAACCGGGTCCCACCATATAACATGACGATCAATACCGTTGTCATCCCGACAACCGCACCGAGAGAAACAATCCCAGCGGCCCAGTTTTGATGAATCACTGCCAAGGCATAAGCAACTGGATCACCGACATTTAATTTTGTATAGTGCACGACACCGACCAACACCGCCGCCATCGCTACATACAAGATTGAAGCGACAATCAACGATCCGATAATACCGATTGGCATATCCCGCTTAGGATTTTTGACTTCTTCAGAAGCGGTTGAAACGGCATCAAAGCCAATATATGCGTAGAAAGCTAGTGACGCCCCTTTGACTAACCCATTCACCCCATGGGGCATGAATGGGTGGAAATTAGCCGGTTTGACGAAGAAAATCGCCACGCCGATAAAGAGGACAATCACTAATATTTTAACAATGACCATAATTGAATTAACCCGCGTGGATTCTTGAACGCCACCCACCAATAGCAATGAAATCGCTAAAACAACCACAAAAGCAATCAGATTAAAACCCGCATGCGGGGCACCGGCAGTTCCGGCCGCAGCGGCCAAAAACGCGGGTAATTTTAGGCCAAAACCACTAAGTAAATTTTGGAAATACGCTGACCAACTCACCGCAACAGACGAAACCGCAAATAAATATTCGGAAATTAAGGACCAACCGAGAATCCAAGCTAAAAATTCGCCAAAGACCGTATAGACGTATGTGTAGGCACTCCCAGCTAATGGAATCGTCGACGCAAACTCGGCATAACATAATGCCGCCAACGAACAAACCGCGGCTGCGATAACGAATGACAGCATCGCAGCGGGACCGGCATACTTTGCGGCAATGATCCCAGGCGTAATGAAAATCCCGGAACCAACAATCGCCCCGACTCCCATCATCGTTAAACTGAAGGCATCAAGGGACTTAGCTAAGCCACCTTGATTAAAACTCGCTGGGTTCACTGGTTTCTTGACCAGTAACCGCTGTGATTCTTTCATAGTAATGAGTGCCTCCTAATTGAATTCTTATTAATGCAACGAACTTAATTTTATGGACTTTCACCACATTAGTCAAGGATTTCTGATTATTTTTTTAAAAAAGGCAATTGAAAGCGTGTTAATTAGCACTTTTGCCTAATTTAGCCATTGTGGCCAAACTTTTCTAACCCCCCACGAGCCTAAATGAGAAAAAGGAAGCCAGCCCAACGGCTCGCTTCCTTTTTTAATCAATTTTTAATTCTAGATAAATTGAATCAATGACATTAAGATTGGGACGACGATAATAAACAAAACGGTACTGGTCGTAACCACGTTTGTCGCGTATTCCACGTCACCATGGGCTTCGTTCGCCAAAATTGGCAAAACAGCGAGCATTGGTGTGGCAGATTGAACGATCAACGTTTGTGAAGCCATGGTTGGGAAGTTAGCCCCCAAGTTACCAGCGACCATGATGACCGCAATCATCACGATTGGTGACAAGATGAATCGACCAATCAAGGCAACCACCGTATCTCGGTCAAACTTGATACTCCCTAACCCGGCATCCGCCAAAACGATCCCAATATAGATCAAGGATAACGGTGTCACTAAGTTACCAACGTAAGTTAACGTTGAATTAATGAAGGAAATCTTCAAAATTGGAATATTCAATAATAAGAAGACCAAGGCAACCAAGAACCCAACTAATGGCATTGGGATAACTTTCTTCCAGTCAATCTTATTGTGCGTCTTTTCCTTAGGCTTAGTTGGATCATCATTGGAGATCAAGAAGACCCCAAACGCCCAAGTTGAAACCGTGTTGACAATATAATAAACCAAGAAGTAAGTCATACTGTTCTCACCAAACAACGCAATGTTCAAAGGCAAGCCAATGAAGATGGTGTTGGCGTTGACGACCGCGTTAATAAAGATTCCTTTACGACCAGGACGGACCTTCATAATCTTGACTAACGCGAAGGCGATCACATAACCAATGATGACCGCTAAGAAAGCATAGGCTAAGTAGCCTGAAAATGATCCTAATTGACCACGTGTCAAGCGACTTAATACCGACACAAAGATTGAAGCCGGCAAAGCAATGTTCTTAATAAATTTTGAGATATTTCCCGCAAAACTATCGGCAAACCAACCGGTCCGACGTAAGATAAATCCAAGCACCATGATCAAAACGACCACGAGCACGCTTTGGATCGAATTCCATAAAACAGCCATGAGTTTTTATTCCCACTTTCAACATTTTTTTAAAACTAATCGATTCGCTTCTCTAATGCGACCACTACTATTTGTATTCTGGGACCCACTTCATGTCAGCAACTGCTTGCTTGGCACTCGCAATTGGTTCCTTGTTCAGCTTTTGGTCGAGCACACTTTGTGCCACAACTTCAGCTAACGTTTGTGAAAATTCTGTAATTTTAGCCACGGGTGGTAAAACTGCTGCCCCGGGCTTAGACGTATCCACGATGCCACCTAAAGCATGGCAAGCTGCGGATAAGGTTTCACTGTTCAAGACTTTGGCAGTCGCCGCAATCAAGCCGAAACCAAGACCTGGGTACATGAGGGCGTTGTTTCCTTGCCCGATTTGATATGTCACACCCTTGTATTCAACATCATCAGCTGGAATCCCAGTGGCGATCAAAGCACGGCCATCGGTCCATTTGATCAAATCTTCGGCCTTAGCTTCTGCTAATTTCGTCGGATTTGATAATGGGAAGATGATTGGTCGATCCGTATGGGCAGCCATTTCTTTAATAATACTTTCGGTAAAGGTACCTGGTTGAGTTGATGTCCCAATCATTACAGTTGGATGAACGGCTTTAACGACGGCTGCTAAATTAGTCAATTCGTCAGCGTTACTGAATTCGCTCCGTGAACGCGTAAATGCTTTTTGAGCTGGTGTTAAGTCTTCGGTGTCATCGAATAACAACCCTTGCTTATCAACCGCATAAAAATGTTGTTTGGCTTCAGCTTCAGTCAAGCCAGCTTGCATCAATTCGTCCATGATTTGATTGGCGATCCCCATGCCGGCAGTCCCAGCACCAAAGGATAAGATTTTTTGATCTTTAATGCTTTCCTTAGAAATGTTCAAAGCCCCTAGAATTCCGGCTAAAACGACCATCCCAGTACCTTGGATATCATCATTGAAAGTTGCAATCTTGTCCTTGTATTTGTCCAAAATGACTTGGGCATTTGAACGACCAAAATCTTCCCAATGTAAGAGTGATTCTGGGAATAACTTTTGTTCAGCAACAACGAATTTATCGATCACATCATAATATTGATCACCATAAACTCGTTTGTGACGATTTCCAAGATACATTGGATCATCCAATAATTTTTGGTTATTCGTCCCAGCATCGATACTAACTGGTAAGACTTGTGATGGGTCGATCCCGGCAGCAGCGGTGTAAACCATCAGCTTACCAACCGCGATATCTACCCCGTTGACACCCCAGTCACCCATCCCTAGAATACCTTCTGCATCCGTAACCACAACTAAGCGGATATCACGGCCTTCAGCAGCATTCTTCAAAGTAGCTTCAACGTCTTCTGGCGCATCAACTGAAACGAAAGCCGCATTTTGAGGATCTAAGAATAATTGATTGTATTGTTCGATGGAATCCGCAACAACCGGATCATATACGATTGGCATAAATTCCACGACGTGTTGGTCCATCAAATGATAGAACAATGTCCGATTTTCATTGAACAGATTCATTAAGAAAATCCGTTTTTCTAAGCGAGTTGCCTTACTTTGGAATTGCCCATAAGCTTGGGTCGTTTGTTCTTCAATGTTTTGTACGGCACTAGGTAACGTCCCAGTTAAACCTAATTGTTGACGTTCCGCTTTCGTGAACGCCGTCCCTTTATTTAAAAATGGGTTATTTAAAATTCGATCTGCAGTTTGAGTCATAATTAATTCCTCCATTTTTTATTTAATAAGTTAAGTGAATGAACTGATTGCTCTAACGGCTAACAGACTACCGTATCCCTGAACGTTCATCAAAGCTTTGCGCTTATCAATTTACAAACAACAGTTTAGCGCCCTAGAAAACATATAGTCAAATATGTGCTATGATATAAATAAAATTTATAAGGTTGCTAAAAACGCCTATTATAAAGGAGTTATCATGAACACAAAAGATTTAGACTATTTTCATCAATTAATTTTACAAAAAAACTTTTCAAAAGTGGCAACTTTTTTCAATGTCAGTCAGCCCACAATCACGACCGCCATTAAACGATTGGAAACTGAATTCAATACAAAATTAATTATTCGCGATCGAGTACATAACGAATTGAGCCCCACTGCTAGTGGTGAGCAGTTAGCAGAACACGCCGCGATCATTCTCCGTCAGCTAACGATTGCCAAACAAGAAATCCACAATTTAACTCAACAACAGATTGTGCTAGGTTTACCGCCAATTATTGAAAATCATTATTTTCCACAAATTGCGGCCAAACTAGCCGCTGCAGAACTGTTAGCGACGATTCAAACCGTCGAGGGTGGTTCAATTGCCCTGCGTGAAGCCGTTCGTAATGGGCGCGTCGACATGGCGTTATTAGGTTCGGTGGAACCCCTCTCCTATCAAACCTTGCTTGCTGAAGAGTTCGACCGCCAACCCTTTAGCATCTTCGTTTCACGTGAACATCCACTGGCCGGTAGAAAGCGACTCTACTTTAGTGAATTACGACACGAAAATTTTGTTTTCTTCAATAGTAATTTCGTGCATAATAATGCTTTTAACAAGCTGACCCGCCGCAATCACTTTCGTCCAAATATTGTTTTTAGATCCAATGACACCCATGTTTTAATGAAACTTATTGCCGAAAATGTCGGGGTGGGCTTTCTCACTAATGTCGTCGATCATTACAATGACAATGTTGTCCGCTTAGAACTGCTCGATGATGAACAGCCTGAATTCATCACGAGCATTGTTTACCGCACCTCCCATATTTTGACACCACCACAATTAAAGTTATTAGAAATTTTGCACAGCGCCTTGGAAACTGAGTAAACAGCACGCTGTGTTATAGTAGTGATAGGCACTTAGCCAGATTAGTAGGAGGAAACATCTTGGACAATGACACGTTAAAAACATACCTTGCTGACAACTCACAAGTGATTAGTATCTTTATGGATAAATGCACCGACTATTTGAACAAACAAAATATGGATCGCTTACCCGCTCGCCGTTTTAATGACGCTGAAATCAATCGTCAAGCTGATAAAATGTTGGATGAAGTCATCGAAAATATCCGTGGCAAAATCGTGCCCCACACACGCGAACAAACACCAAAAGCGTGGGCGGCTTTTCTCAGTGAAAATGACGTTTTAGACGACTTAGAACTCTCCATGACGGAACTATCTTTCGAACAAGAAGATTAAAATCACCCGGTAAACTGTCTCGTCAGTTAGGGGTGACCTTAAAGGCAACAGTCAATCGGCTGTTGCCTTTTTGCATACCACGCTTTAGTAATCGCTACTGTTTAAATAAATTTACGAATTAGCGTAAGAATTACTTGTGTAAACGACCAAGTGCGTCCATAATACTGGTATGCACCAATTTGGAAAATTTTTATCAGGAGAATGAAACATGTCTAACCAACCGGTAGCAGTGGCAACTCTGTACTTTAAGTTGCGAAATGATGACGGTTACTATCAGCTTCGGTGTGAAACTGGCCCTCAGCGGTTAATTGTTCACGAGACCCGCTGGCCAACGCTAAAACATTGGTTTTCGGCCAGTTACTGGCACACCCATTTTTCCATTGATCGCCAAACGCTCCCACCACTCGTCAAAGAATTGATGGGGCTAGTACAGCCTTGGCCGACTCGCAGTGAACCACTGACGCAGTCCCCAATCACAAAGATCGAATGGGAAATCGGGCTGTCACTTGAAAGTCATTACCGAAGCAGTCAGCAAGTTTCAAATGGGACCCTGCGGCACGCGACCGACTACGTTCATCGTAGTGGCAAAGGCGCCGTACCACCCGAGTTTCAGCAATTATTAACGTTAATTACAGCTCATCGTTCGCAGCAGTAATTGACCAATGCTCCTCATCATTTGATGGGGAGTTTTTTTGTTAAAAAAAGCCCAGGGCGATGGTCCCAGGCTAGAAAATCGTTCTATTTATAAACTCAGCTTGCTGTTCCGGTTGGTCTGCCTCACAGCGAACATCTTAGTCAACAGAAACGGATAATTAATAATTCGTTTCAATCAGGATGGGAATAACGATTCAATGAATCGAATCCCGACCATCATGCCGTTTGAACCTCGTTATGAATTAGCCAGGCCTTGGTAAATCTTGGTTAGATTCCAGTGCATCATCTGATAATAGGTGGCACCAGTCGACCCAGCCGCTCCCAACGAATCTGTATACAAAGTCGCCTTGATCGGCAAGTCGGTTTCCTGTGATAGCTTTTGCATCGACTTGGGTGACACCGAGGTCTCCACAAATAGATTTTTCACATTGGACTGTCGAATCTTTTTCACCACGGCTTGCATTTGTTCGGGGGTGCCTTGTGATTCAGTATTGACTTCCCATATATAAGCCGCCTGAATCTGATACGCCGCTGCAAAATATTTAAACGCCCCTTCAGAAGTGACTAATAAACGTTGATTGGCTGGTAATTTTGCAAATTTTGCTTGCGAACTTTGATGTAATTTCGCCAACTTGGCCTGATAGGCTCGGGCATTCTTCTGATAAAATGCCGCGTTTTCGGGGTCCTTTTGCTGTAACACTCGACTGATTGTCTCAACGTATTGTTGCCCATTGGCTAAATCCAACCAAGCATGAGGATCGGCTTCATGTCGATTCGTCGTTAGATAGCGAACCGTTACTCCCTGGCTGGCCGCAAAGACGTCCTCATCAAAATCTTTTTTTGAAGCTTTGACCAACTTTTTAAACCAGCCGTTGCCGCCCGTTTCAAGCTGTAAACCGTTATAGAAAACCACATCAGCATCCGCAGTAGCGGTAATATCTGTGGGTTGTGGCTCGTATTCGTGGGGATCCGTTCCCCGTTTCACGATTGAGTAAGCCGTCACTTTGTCGCCACCAACTTGTTTCACCATGTCGTCTATGATCGAATTGGTACTAACCACCCGCAAGTTACCGGGCTGCCTAGTCGTCTCCGCTTCAACTTGCTGGCGTTGTTGCAGAAATAGCGCCACGCCACTGATCATGAGAATCACTGCCAACACGGCAACGAAATTCTTTTTCATGCTGGCACCTGCCTTGGCCGCCGTAAATTGGTGAACAGCGCTTGTTTAGGCGAAATCAAGAATGAAATACCGAAGATAATCGCTGCAATCAACACAATTGCCGGACCCGAAGCCCAGTTCAAGGTATAACTAAAGTACAAACCGATCACCGCAGCGACAGCACCAATCGTCGCAGCTAAAACTAACATCGTCGCCAACTTATCCGTCCACAAAAACGCCGTGGCAGCTGGCGTAATAAGCATCGCAACCACCAGAATAATCCCAACCGTCTGTAAGGCTGACACCGTGACGAGCGTCAAAACTAGCATTAGGGCATAGTGCAATAGTTGGACTTTTAAGCCATAGGTCTTGGCAAACGTCGCGTCAAACGAGGTCACTAGGAGTTCCTTGTAGAAAAAGACGACAAAGAGGATCACCAAGCCCAGCACCACCGTTGTGGTCATGATATCCGTATCGCTCACGGCCAGAATATTACCAAATAAAATGTGATGTAAATTCGTGGCACTCTCTGCAAGCGAGATTAGAATAAACCCTAACGCGTAAAATGCCGAAAATACGATACCGATTGACGTATCTGTTTTTAACTTACTATGACTAGCCACAAATCCGATCAATCCGGCAGCTAGGAGGCCAAAAACTGACGCACCAATCAACACATTTATCCCTAACATGTATGCTACGGCCACCCCAGGCAATACGGCATGTGAGATAGCGTCCCCCATCATAGACATTCCGCGTAAAATAATGAAACAGCCGATAATACCGGACATCACCCCGACCATAATCGCCGTTATCAAGGCACTTTGTAGAAAATCATAACGTCCGAGTGCGGCCACAAAAGTCGTAATCGTTGTCATAACGCACCCTCCTCGGCACCCGTAAACAGTACCTTTGAAAGATCCTTACTGAAAGTTTTCGCAATATTGGCAGGTCGATACACCTCAGCCACCGTGCCCGCATCCACAATGCCATGGTTCAAGATCACCAAATCGTCAAAGTAACGTGATACTTTATTTAAATCATGATGGACCACGATAATCGTTTTACCAGCGTCACGCCACTGTTTCAAAATCGTCATAATGGCGGCCTCACTTTGGAGATCAATCCCGACAAAGGGTTCATCCAAAATAATAATTTCTGCCTGTTGCACAATCGCACGCGCTACGAAAACGCGTTGCAATTGGCCACCAGATAAATTGCCAATTTGACGATCAGCAAATTCACTTAGACCGACTTGTGCCAGCGCGGCTAAACTCGCTGCCCGTTCCGCTTTTCCGGGTCGCCGAAATAATCCTAATTGACCATAAGTTCCCGTAAGAACGACCTCAAACACCGTAATCGGGAACGATAAATCTAGATCCTTCCGTTGTTCGACATAGGCTAATTGACACTGCATTTGTTTAAGCGGCCGACCACCATACGTCGTCGTACCTGTTTGTGCGTTAATCAAGCCAAGCATAGCCTTGATCAACGTTGATTTACCCGCACCGTTGGGACCAATGATTCCAGTAATCTTGCCGGTGTTAAAGTGAACGGCAACATCAGTTAAAACTGGTGTGTCATCGTAAGCCACGGTCAGGTTCTGAATGTCTAACATTGTTGAGCCCTCCGTTTATCCTAAGTTACTAACCATCTTAATTGTCATTCTAACTGATAATTAACTACTATGCAAATAATTGTTAGGCAGTGTTGACTTTATTTGTAAACCAATATAATTCAAATTAATTAATTTTATGAACATGGGTTTGTAAGCGTAAATCTTGGCGTCACTTCGGTTTTCTCTGCTAAACTATTTAAAATTAACTTGGAGGAATCTACTATGCCAATTAGTCTTGGACAAGCTTTAACGTCACGTAACTTAATCAGCACACTCAACGGCTGGTTCATGGGAATCACTACGGTCCTCTACTTGGGACTCGCTTTTAGTGTGACTTGGACGAGAACCACGCTTCTCGTCGTCCTAGCCTCCTATCTGCAATGGGGGTTAGTCCATTTTGCAAAATGTAAGCGCCCTCAATTTATCGAAAAGCAGTTATCTTTACCTTTAAAATCAACCCTATCAAATTTGGCCATATTGTCGGCAGTCCTAATGGCGCTTGGCTATGCCACAATTTTGTTGTTCACCGGTCGACCAAGCTGGCGACTGTTGCAACAAGTCATACTCGCTGCACTCATTTGCGGTTGTTTATTGGGGGCCAACTTGATTGTCTTAAAGAAACTGTTTCAACACCCAGCACATTGAGACACCTCACCAAAGGATCGCATGGTTCACTAATGACGATCCTTTTTTAGTCTAAAAAAGTCGCCCATAGTTTGCACTATCAGCGACTAAAATTTAACAATTTAATTTTCAATTATAGTGGTGTAGCATATCATATTCATAAATATCCGTTTAACTTGCCGTTCCGGTTGGTCTGGATTGATGCTGGAACGTGGTGGCCACGTTTGCGAGCCAAAGTGCGGTCTCACAAGCCGGGCTTTTCCTAAGCTGGAAGTTCACCATCAGTCGAAACGTGTTCGGTCCAACTGCGCCCTCCGCTTGCTACGCCATCACAACCACTCGGAAAACCATCGAGTAATTGTGGTGGCTGGGCAATGCTCAGGAGCAACCCGTTGGTCCTCACACTCTAAAAAATTTCACCACTGAGCATCATCCAGCCCGCCCTGCACTAATCAGTGATCTTTAATATTAATCGAATTTTAAGGATATTAAGATTACCGGTGCTTTGATCACAACCACTATTTAACGTCGAAGTGGATCAGCGCGTTTGCCGTGTTGAGGCACTTAGCTGGGCGGTTTTACCTAGGTTAGTTCTGTCCGACTTTTTTAAAACGTGGGCTTTTGGCTTGAAAGCGCCCTGCAGGCTGTTCTTGAGCTGGCAAGGCTACCCCTCACAGTAAAACGCGCTGATGGAGACGGACACTTAATGTCTTATATTAGGCTACAATGCACTAGATTAAAACGGTCACCGTTGCCGCACCTAAAATTAAGATTAAGCCTAGGACAGTTACTTGCATTTCGCGACGCGTTTTCTTTTGCGCTAAGAACCAGATTCCAGTTAAAGTCGCTAGTACGACTGAGGTCTGTGACAAGATAAAACCAGTCGCTAATCCATTCATATCCGGCTGAGCGGAGATCAAGTAAGTTAGTGCCGCAAAAGCAAAGAAGAAACCGGAGAAAATATGTTTATATGAAATGCTTTCCGTAATCGCAGCTTTCTCACCTCGCAAGCTCAAAAAGATGGCATAAACCACACTGGCCAGTAACATTCCAATCGCTTGTGGCAAGAAAGCATGCACTCCATCAATATTAGTGGCCTGTGGCGCAGCGGAATAGGCCCAGTAGCCAAGTTCACCAACCGCTAACCAAAGGACTGCCCGACGTAGCATTTGACGATTGCCAGAATCCTTTTTCTCTGCCCAGACCGTTAACGTCGCCCCGATAATAATGAAAATCAAGGCTAAAGCACCCAAAATTTTTGCAGTGTTCCCTGGCCAATCTCCTAGGGCAAAAACACCCCATAAGGACGCTCCCAATAATTGAAAGGCAGTCGTAATTGGCATTGCTCGCGATGAACCGACCATCCCGAAGACTTTAAAGGTCACGATTTGGGCACTCGCCCAGCCGATTCCTGAAATAATTGAAAAAACTAAGTCGGTCCCAGTGGGGAAGGCTAGTCCTTGAATTAAGGCTAAAACTAAGGCAAAGATCAAGGTTCCTAAAGTTGACCCTAGGATTTGGTTCACTGGACGACCACCGATTTTTGAAGCAATCGTGGGATATAAGCCCCAGCCAAGCAGCGGTCCTAAACCAATGAGTAATGCGGTTGCGTTCATTTTAAATTTCCTCCTCTAGCTTATCTCACACCGTGTTACTTAGAATGTGACGCCACTTTCCAATTGGATGTTCGCGTAAGGCGTCATTTCCCCCGTCCGCACAAAGGCTCGGCACTTAGCTAAGTCTTGTTTCATTTCACGATGCGGGATAAACGTGATGGGCGTCTCTGGTAACCTTTTTTGAATTTGTTTTAGCATCGCTGGATTTTCCGTTTTGATTTCTTCTGCCAAATAGATTCGTTGTACTTCAAGTTCTGCCAATACGTTGTTAAGAACTTGCATAAAGCTTGGAATGCCATTTTGGACGGCCAGATCAATTTTTTCAGTCCCCATCGGAACCGGCATCCCAGCATCTCCAATACTTAATCGATCAAAGTGCCCCATTTGAGAAATGACCCGTGACAGATCAGAATTAATTACAGTCCCTTTTTTCATTGTTTACGCCTCATCTTTCGTCATTAGTTCGTTGCGATAGGGAATCGATGGTTGAGCACCAAAGCGTTGTACAGCTAACGAAGAGGCTAAATTACCATAACGAATCGCAGCTTCCAAGTTACTGAAATCAGGATTTAAAGCACTACTCATGGCGCCAATAAACGTGTCCCCAGCAGAAGTCGTATCCACGGCTTTAACTTTAAAAGCTGGAATAATACCGTGCCGACCAGCAACATCATAGAAGGCCCCTTTACTCCCAATCGTAATGATGACCGCCGCAATTCCCAACGCATGTAGTTTGGCCGCTGCTGCTTGCATGCTGGCTTCATCGGTCACGTGAATCCCAGTTAAAGTTTCGGTTTCAGTTTCATTTGGAACGATCATATCCGTTACCGCTAACAACTCAGCAGGAACCTTTGCCATTGCTGGTGCTGGATTCAAAATAGTCGTTACACCAGCTGATCGGGCCACTTTAAACCCGGCAATTGTGGATTTGACAGCGCTTTCAAATTGAGCAACCAGTAAATCACTTTCTTTGATTAACGCCGCTTTAGCTTGCACATACTCGGGGGTAAACGCCTCATTAGCACCGGCATGGATCATGATCTGATTTTCGCCAGCATCATCAACGGTCACATAGGCTTGACCAGTTGCTAAATTCGCAATAGTTTGAATACCGGTCAAATTGATCTCTTCTTGACCTAGCAGATCTAACATAACCTTACCAGCATCATCGTCACCGACTGCGCCAATGAAGTTCGTGGTCGCACCAGACCGTTTAGCTGCGACCGCTTGGTTCGCACCCTTACCACCGCCAGCTGAAAAAATTTCTTTTGTATGAATCGTTTCGCCAGGTTTAGGCATATTTTTAACCCGGATCGTCCGGTCTAAATTAATACTTCCGATAACTGTGACTGTTTTCATTTGTTTTCCCTCCAGTTGCTAAATAAAGCGGATACATTTTTGTTAAAACGTTTTAGTAAAACGTTTTAACTCGATGACAAAAATATAACACGTCTTGAATCTTAATTCAAGCGTGCGGTTGAATTTCTTTTAATTAATTTAACTGGTAACCGTTTCTCAATCCAGGCCTGGTCTGGATTCTGAATACGATTCAATAATAATTTGGCGGTCGTTTGACCAAGTTCAAAGATTGGTTGCGCCACCGTCGTTAAGGGTGGGAATACATAGCGACTCATTTCAACATTATCATAACCAACAATGCTGTAATCATCCGGTACTCGTTTACCGGCCGCGACCAACCCATGATAGAGTCCAAAAGCAATCTCATCACTGACCGTAATTGCTGCCGTTGCTGGCGAGGCTAACAAGGCTTTGGCGGCGCCATCACCAGCTGCTTTGGTCAAATCGGTATCAATAAGTGTTAACGCCTGACGATTGTACACGGTCTCAATTCCTGCCAAGCGCGCCTGGATGTTGGCAGTTGGCTTTGCTGGGAGTAAGACTGCCACTTGTTGATGCCCTAATGCCTGAAGATGTTGCGCTGCCAAGCGTCCCCCCATTCGATCATCGCTCATGACAGCATCACTCATTCCAGCAGCTTGTTTTTGATCTAACACCACTAACGGTTGGTGCTGACTTTGCCAAACGGTTCGTATCGCTTCATTGGGAATGGCCGAACTCGCGATAATAAAACCATCAACACCACGGTGACTGAGTTCCGTCAAATAGGCCTGTTCTTTGACGACATCTGAGTCAGCGGTACAGAGCATTGTAATAAAATTCTCTTGATACAAAATAGTTTCAACACCGCGAACTAGTTCACTAAAAAATGGATTTGTAATGTCCGGCACCAAAACGCCAATTGTTTTACTTTTTTTCACAATCATTCGACGCGCAAAGTAGTCTGCCTGATAATGTAAGTCATTTTTGGCAGTCTGTACTTTTTCGATTGTTGCCTTGCTAAATCGACCACCATTACTGTTTAAAATTTGCGACACGGTTGTAATTGAAACGCCAGCGCGTTGTGCAACGTCCCTAATCGTAATCTTTTTATTTGTCATCGATTATAATTCCCCTTATATTAGCTGTTATCATTGTATACCAGATTGTCAGCCCTGCCCACTGACACTATTCTAAATAAACCGAGAAGCCACTGAGGGTTTCTCGGTTTATTTAGATGGCAGTCTCTAACTTCGACTTGAAAGTTTCTTGCAAACGAAAGGCCCTAATTAATCGATTTTATCCTCGCTATTTTTGCTTAAAGCTGCCCGTGACCATCGCTTAACCGTTCACTGGTTGTTTCCACATGGCCTCAAGCATAGCCAAAATTTCATCAAATGGAACCTGGATTGGATCAATCGTCCGATTATTGACGGCTTGCACGTAATTAATAATCGTCGTATAGCCAATCGATAATAAGACCCTGGGATCTGTGCGACGAATTTCACCAGTTACCATGCCGTGTTTGACTAGTGCCGTGATCCGATCAAAATCTAATGTCGCTTCTTCCGCAGAAATATCAACTTGCTTCATAATAGGTGAATTTTCGTACTGAATCATGACGTCAATGGCAATTGGTTCATCGAGTGCAAATTGATAGATAATCCGGGCGTATAATCGCATCGCTGCCGTGACGGTTGGCTGATCCGTAAAATGAGCTAACAGGTAATTATTAATCAGATTTTTTTGCGTTAAGAAAGTCTGCTTAAGCAAATCATCTTTATTATGAAAGTACAGGTAAATGTTTGATTGTGAAATTCCCACGCGCCGGGCCACTTGCGGCATCGTGATGCTGACAATCCCACGATCAATAATCATCTTCGCAACAGTATCAATGATTTCTTGTGGTCGCTGTTCATTTTTCTTTTTCATGTTTCAATTATAAAAGAATATCTATTCTTAGTCAACATTGGAAATTATTAGTAATTATCAGTTGACAAAGAAAGGTCTTTCTTTTATAGTGTGTACACGCTCAACAACTCAAAAAAATAATTAGTTCGACGAGGAGAAAAAATGACAAATCAAGTTGCTTTAATTACAGGTGCTTCATCTGGAATGGGAAAGGCCGCTGCCATCCGCTTTCATCAAGCTGGCTACACAGTGTATGCCGGTGCACGCCGCCTTGATCGGATGGCTGATTTAGCCGCACAAGGTATTCATACCCTTAAACTGGATGTGACGCTACCAGCTTCGAATCAGGCCTTTGTTCAGGCAGCGCTAGATCATGAAGGTCGCATTGATGTTTTGATCAATGACGCGGGTTATGGCTCCATGGGGGCCATTGAAGATGTGGCACCCGCTGAAGCCAGACGTCAATTTGATGTCAACGTTTTTGGCGCAGCCAATCTTATTCAACTAGTTCTCCCAACAATGCGACGCCAACATGCTGGAAAAATCGTCAATAACTCTTCCATTGGTGGTCAACTGTATTCCTCATTAGGGGGCTGGTACTATGCCTCAAAACACGCTTTAGAAGCTTTGAGTGATTCTTTACGTTTGGAAGTTAAGGACTTTAGCATTGATGTCATGATCATTGAACCAGGTGGTACCGCAACGAACTGGCAACAAACCGCAGTTGACCACATGTTAGCAGCCACACCAAAAGATTCCGCATACCGCAAAATGGTAGAAACCTATGCCTTGGGAACGTGGCATTTTAAAGCAACTGGCGACGATATTGCTCAGTTAATGCTGAAGGCCGTGACAGCACGACATCCCAAAACACGCTATCAATTAACGCTAATGGATACCCTAGCCGTGGTAGCGGCGCGAAAGTTATCTTATAAGATGTTCGATCGTGGCATGCGGTTAGCCACACGATTAGGGGCTCATAGTAACCACAATCAGGAACGATCTGCTGAAAGTCAACAAAATTAAGCTAATGACTGCTAATTTTCAGCCATCAGCCATAAAAAACGCACCCGTCCTAATTGGGGACGAGTGCGCTTTCTTGCTTCAGAAACATGATTAACTTAACGTTTTGAGGATTTACCTTTTTTCCAAGCGTAAGCCAAAACTACAACGAGCAACAAAATACCTAAAACTAATAAACCAATCGACAATTGTTCATTCGATTGTGGCAGATGCTTAGTCTTTGAGCTACGACTAATAGCTGCCGCCTTAGATTTAGAACTAGCTGGCTGAGTAGTAGCCGCAGACTTTACTGAAGCAACTGCTGACGACTTCGCAGATGCCTTTGAGGACGACTTTGCAGACGCCTCGGCAGTTGGCTGCTGTGGCTTTTTAACAGTTGGTTTGGAAACTATCGGCTTAGCTTCATTGACAACTTTGATGGTCACTTTTGGCGTGTCTTTAGAGATAGTCACGACTTGCCTATCGGAGTTCATCAAATAACCTGATGGGACCGAAACTTGTTTGAGTTGATAGCTCCCCTCCGGCAATTCTTTCTGAACGATTTGTCCATTTTTATCAGTGATTAAGTTGCCCGCAACTTGCTTACCGGTACTCTGGTTAATCAACGCAAATTCACTACCAGCAATCAATTTCGATGGTTGATTTTTCTCATGATTGATGATTGTCAATTGACCTTTGACTGACGCTGTCGTAACTGTTTTAGCTTCATTCACAAACTTCGCCGTCACTGTTGGCTGGTCCTTTGAAATGGTGATTGTTTGCGATTCGGTATTCAAAGTATACCCAGCTGGCACGGAAACTTGTTTCAACTGATACTCACCGGCTGGCAAATTGGCTTGCATGACTTGACCGTTTTTATCAGTGACTAACTTCCCAGCTACCTGCTTGCCAGTATTTTGATCAATCAATTTGAATTCACTACCCGCAATCAGCTTCGATGGCTGATTCTTCGCATGATTGATAATCGTCAATTGACCCTTTACTGACGCTGGCGTAACTGGTTTAAGGTCATTCGTAAACTTCGTCGTCACCGTTGGCTGGTCTTTTGAAATGGTGATTGTTTGCGATTCTGTGTTCAAAACATAACCTGCTGGTACAGAAACTTGTTTCAACTGATACTCACCCGCTGGCAAATCTTTTTGAACGACTTGACCATTTTTACCAGTGACTAACTTGCTGGCAACTTGTTTACCAGTTTTTTGATTTATCAGTTCGAATTTACTACCAATAATCAACTTAGACGGTTGATTATTCTCATGATTGATAATCGTGAGTTGGCCTTTGACTGGTACCGGCGTCACTGACTTAGCTTCATTTTCAAATTTAGCCGTAACCTTAGACGTATCCTTGGAAATCTTAACCGTTTGCGATTCCGTATTCAAAACATAACCTGCTGGTACCGCAACTTGTTTCAATTGATACTCACCGGCTGGCAAATCTTTTTGAACAATCTGTCCGTTCTTATCGGTGACTAGCTTTTCACCAACTTTTTTACCAGTACTTGAATCAATCAACGCGAACTCACTACCAGCAATCAGCTTAGTTGGTTGATTCTTCTCATGATTAATAACTGTTAGTTGACCCTTAACTGGCACAGGCGTCACTGGTTTAAGGTCATTTTCAAATTTAGCCGTAACCGTGGGATTATCCTTTGAAATCTTAACGGTTTGCGTATCAGTGTTCAAAACATAACCTGCTGGTACAGAAACTTGTTTAACTTGGTATTCACCGGCTGGCAAATCTTTTTGAACAATCTGACCATTTTTATCCGTCACTAATTTCGCGGCGACCCGCTTACCAGTACTATGATCAGTCAATTCGAATTCACTACCGATAATCTGCTTCGATGGCTGATTCTTTTCGTGATTAGTGATTGTTAACTGGCCTTTAACTGACTCTGGCGTCACCGGTTTAAGTTTATTCGTAAACTTCGTCGTCACCGTTGGCTGATCCTTTGAAATCGTGATTGTTTGCGATTCTGTGTTCAAAACATATCCTGCTGGCACAGAAACTTGTTTCAACTGATACTCACCGGCTGGCAAATCTTTTTGAACAATTTGACCATTCTTATCGGTGACTAGCTTGCCGGCAACTTGCTTGCCAGTTTTTTGATCAATCAGTTCAAACTCACTACCAGCAATCAACTTAGTTGGTTGATTCTTCTCATGATTAATAACTGTTAGTTGACCTTTAACTGGCACAGGAGTTACCGGTTTAAGGTCATTTTCAAATTTTGCCGTAATCGTGGGATTATCCTTTGAAATTTTGACCGTTTGCGTATCAGTATTCAAAACATAACCTGCTGGTACCGAAACTTGTTTCAACTGATACTCACCCACTGGCAAATCTTTTTGAACAATCCGACCATTTTTATCAGTGATTAGCTTTGTGCCAACCTGTTTGCCCGTACTCTGATCAATTAATTCAAATTCACTACCCGCAATCAACTTAGTCGGTTGATTCTTTTCATGATTGATAATTGTGAGTTGACCTTTAATTGGCGCTGGAATCATCGAATTTTTTACCAACACCGTACTCGTCTCACCGGAATTAACCGTGAAATCGAATGCCTGACTATTGAGCAAGTAACCATTCGGAGCTGTATTTTGACGAATACGATACTTTCCTGGGAGCAATCCGGCATGACTGAGCTGTCCGCTAGTCTTAATCACCAAATTAGGATCCACCGTAGTTTCACCAACTGCGTTCACCCGGTTAAGACTGAAACTACCGCCGTTTAGCAATTTTCCAGTAGCTGTATCTTGATTTTTAATCAGCACATTACCTTCAGGCGTCGCCTTAGAGATATTGGTTATTTTTACGATTGTTGGTGTGTTCGCAGTGGTTCCAATGGTAAAGGGCGTTTTAGCCTCATCACCTTGCGGCAAAATATAACCCGTGGGCGCTGCAACTTCTTCTAAATAGTATTTTCCTGCTTTGAGCGCGCTAATTTGAAATTTACCACTCGCATTAGTTTCATATAATTGGGTGCCAATTGCCTTGCCCGTACTATCTAACAGACGGAATTGCGCGCCATACAACGGCTTCTGACTGACACTATCAACTTTGGTCGTTTGCACGGCATTGACCGGATAATTCATCGTCACTTTAGCCTGATTGACATTGTAATAACCTCCCGAACCATTAATCAATTGCACCTGATTAATTGCTTGACTGTTTTCTGGCGTTGCCGCTGAGGTCATTTGCGCTGGGTAGTCAAAGTTAACCTCAGCTTTAGGGTCAAATGGGATGTTTGGATCTAACATCATCTTAACCATCGTTACTTTTGGATAATCAGTTGGTGCCATTTGTGACTGTGTTCGCCAAATCACTGAATGACTATAATCACCAGCACCATAACTCGGCTTGGTGGTCGCATAGTACACCTTAAACGCTTGTTGATAATCAATTGGGCTGGCTGTCGATGCTGTCTTGTTAGTAACCGTCACTGGACCGGCTAACTTCACGTCGAATTTCGACCCATTGATCCCAGCTACTGGAAGGTAATCCACTAGGCCAATATTCTTGACTACTTCACTGTAACCGTTGTATAAATTGGTTCGATATTTGATGGTATCGCCGGCATAACCATAGGCACCTAAGTCGGACGAATAACCACCATCGCCCTTAGCCACCAAATTGGTTACTTTCAGACCAGCAATTGGCATGTAATTTAAGGTCATGTTAGCTAGCTTTAGTCCCTTAGTTGGATCCTTAGTATCTGTATACAATTGATAGGGATCACTAGCTAACTTAGGTGTCACGATTGACTTAGTACCGGCCGGATTACTTAAATCATAGCTACCATCATTATTGTTATAAACCACATAACCTTCAATTTGATAGTTATCGCCTTGGCGTAGCTGAGCAGCATCTAATGACAAGCTAATACTATGAGTAGTAAACCCATATTGAGTCTCTACCGGTGTTAAATCACCCGTAATCGCGGTTCGGCCACTATTATGGAAATTAGAAATTATTTGCACATTAGTCAACCCTTGCAGACCGCTCTGATCAGCTGCCAGCCGCAGATGCTCAGGGACTAAAAAGTAAACCTTGGCATTTTCCATTGGTGTATTAGCGTAATTATTCTGTAAATAGAAACTACGCTTAAGTGTAAAATCATGCCCATTTACCACGCTCACCTGATCACTGTGATCATCACTTCTAATTAAAGCTGGTTGCGAATTTTTATCGTTATACTTATTTAAGCTAAAATAGTTATATGACCAACCAGGCTCATATTCATCTTGATAGTAGCCATGGTAATTTCCATAAAACTTTCCTAAACCATAATCTCTAAATAACTGAGATGGATTATTGCGAAAATCTTGGATACTTTTCTCAGTGATTGATGCAATGATGTTAAAACCAAAAGCTGCATCCGGATTTTTCACCATAATTGGCTGATCAAACTTCAATTCGAATCCCTGATACTTTTTGCTAATCTGAGTTGCATCCCATGGGGTAGCACCCAGATTATCTTTCAGCAAGTCCTCACTACCATCAGCGTTAATGCCATACAGATGATTATTAGTCATTCCTGGCAAATTAAGCGTTTGACCCGTTTTTAGCGAAAAGCCTTGCAAAACATTATCTTGATAAAAATCAGTTGGTAGCATACCCTTTAAAGCCTTTACAGGCAGGGACACACCAGCCGGAATCCGCTGGTAGCCACCATCAGGTATTTGACCAGCGGCCTCTACCGAATAACGCACTTTAGTTTTAGCATTAGCATCTCCGACATACGTACGATTTTGACCAGTTGCATTATTTACGCCATGCCCATCAGGCCGTGGATTCCAATTTTGACCACTCTTGAGTGAAACTTCTGCATTACCTTTACGACCAGTAACGATGGGAGTTTTGCTACCTACATACTGTAAGTCATAGCTAAGTGGGTCATAATAACGACCATACTGATCTAAATCGATACGGGTCCCCTTCGGCAATACTAGTGGTAGGTTTCGTTTGTTGCTACTACTGTCAACAAGTGCGCTGTACGTGCAAGTGCGCGTGGCTTTTTTAGTTGCTGCATCGTAAGTCCAGCCGTTTGGCGCATCCGTATCAAAACGTAACAACTTCAATTTGCTTAAATCCATCGTCACGACAATCTGACGACTATCAAAAGAATATTTGCTGTTACTTAAATACATGCCAATTTTTCGATCAGCAAGGGTAGTGTAACTCCCATCGTCATTCGCAGTCACCTGGTTTTCTTTACCTTGATAATTATAATAGTAAAGTAACCCACCTGAAGACCACATCGAAAAATCGGTACCAGTGACGGGCCGAGAATCAATCTTATAATTCTTGCTGGCAGTCGTCAGCACGTGATCATGACTATCGACAATTTCCTCGTTGATTGTGCCTGGCGTTTGATCAACATTAGGATTCAGCGACTGTACCACTGAAGGAATTTCCAGATTTTCACCTGGACTGACCTTTTTTAGTGTGTACTCAATAATCCAGTCTTTAGAATCAGTGGTAATGACTTGACTACTTGCAAGTTTATCTGCAAATTCATTATCAGCCGGTTTAGCTAGTCCATCCGCCGTTGGCTCCCTAAAATCACGACGATTAAGCTTAATACGGATCTTACCACCATCAAAATCCGTACCAGTCTGATTATTCAACTTTGCGGCTACTTTATACTGACTGTCAAAATCATTTATCTGTACAATATCCGTTGGTCGATTGACATCATCTCTGACGTTAAATAGTTCCAAACCGCCACTTACCGTCGACGCCCCCGTCGTGGTATCCGCACTGATGACGCCGATTGGCATCACCAGCACTTGTAGCATCAACAATAAAGCCATTAAAATATTGGCTATCTTACCCTTTTTCTGCACCATATTACTTCCCCTTAGATGACTAGAAATTTTAGTTGTTACCCTCTACTAAATGTTATCATAGTATCAATAAAATACTAGTAACATTTTGATATTAAGAAAACGTTTTATTCATTGATTTATAGCCAAATTTCCAGCCGATCTCTAGTAGATGCGGTATAGATAGCCCCCGAAATCATTGGATGGCTCATTTCGTTTGCAGATTAATTTTTAAGCCACTACTTACTGACAAGTTATATCATCATGATCTTAAATTTCATCAAGCTATTTAAAACGAAAACTGAAAAAAAAGAAACCAATTCGTAAGTGAATTGATTTCTCATAACATAATTCATGAGCAACTCTTGAGAAAGAGTCGCTTTTTTATCATAAAGCTATCATCATAGAAACACTATTAACTCAGTGTTTTGTAGATTTTGACTTTCTCCAAGCATAAGCTAAGACCAGAACGAGCAACACAATACCCAGCACAAGCAATCCCATCGACAACTGTTCATTCGATTGTGGCAAATGCTTAGTCGTTGATTTTTTGCTAACAGCACCTGATTTAGTTTGGGCACGCGCCGTTGCTGTCGTATCTGCAGACTTTACAGCCGAAGCTGCTTGCTGTTTAGTGTTCTCTTTAGTAGTTGGTTGCTGTGGCTTATCAGCATCTGGCTTCGTCGTGCCTGTTTTAACAGCATTCATAACTTTCACCGTAATTGTTGGTGTCGCCTTAGAAACTTTAATCGTTTGCAATTCAGTGTTCAAAATATAACCTGCTGGTACAGAAACTTGCTTCAACTGGTACTCACCTACTGACAACTCTTTTTGAACAATCTGACCATTTTTATCAGTAATTAACTTTGTACCAACACGCTTGCCCGTACTCTGATCAATTAATTCAAACTCACTACCCACAATCAGCTTGGTTGGTTGACCTTTTTCGTGATTAATGATGGTCAGTTGACCTTTAACTGGTTTCGGCGTTGGTGTGTCTGGTTTGGCCTCATTTGTAAACTTCACGGCAACAGTCGGTTGTTCCTTTGAAATAGTGACTACTTGCGATTCAGTGTTCAATACATAACCAGTTGGTACCGAAACCTGTTTGATTTGATACTCACCGGCTGGCAGCTCTTTTTGAACAATCTGACCATTTTTATCGGTGATTAGCTTTTCACCAACTCGTTCACCAGTGTTTGAATCAATCAGCGCGAACTCACTACCAGCAATCAGCTTAGTTGGTTGATTCTTCTCATGATTGATAATCGTGAGTTGACCTTTGACTGGCACAGGCGTCACCGGTTTAAGATCATTTTCAAATTTAGCCGTAACTGTGGGAGTATTCTTGGAAATCTTGACCGTTTGCGATTCCGTGTTCAAAACATAACCTGCTGGTACCGCAATTTGTTTCAATTGATACTCACCGGCTGGCAGCTCTTTTTGAACAATCTGACCATTTTTATCGGTGATTAGCTTTTCACCAACTTTTTTACCAGTACTTGAATCAATCAACGCGAACTCACTACCAGCAATCAGCTTAGTTGGTTGATTCTTCTCATGATTAATAACTGTTAGTTGACCCTTAACTGGCACAGGCGTCACTGGTTTAAGGTCATTTTCAAATTTAGCCGTAACCTTAGACGTATCCTTTGAAATTTTAATCGTTTGCGTATCAGTATTCAAAACATAACCCGCTGGTACCGCAACTTGTTTCAACTGATACTCACCGGCTGGCAAATCTTTTTGCACAATCTGGCCGTTCTTATCGGTGACTAGCTTTTCACCAACTCGTTTACCAGCGCTTGAATCGATCAGCGCGAATTCACTACCAGCAATCAGCTTAGTTGGTTGATTCTTCTCATGATTGATAATCGTGAGTTGACCCTTAACTGGCACAGGCGTCACCGGTTTAAGGTCATTTTCAAATTTAGTCGTAACCGTGGGATTATCTTTAGAAATTTTGACTGTTTGCGTATCAGTATTCAAAACATACCCTGCTGGTACAGAAACTTGTTTCAACTGATACTCACCGGCTGGCAAATTGTTTTGAATAATCTGGCCGTTCTTATCGGTAACTAACTTTTCATCAATTCGTTTACCAGTGCTTGAATCGATCAGTGAAAACTCACTACCCGCAATCAACTTAGCTGGTTGATTTTTCTCATGATTGATAACCGTGAGCTGACCTTTGACCGGTTCTGGAATAACCGTATTTTTCACCAGCACATTACTGGTTTCACCTGAATTAACCGTGAAGTCGAATACCTGACTATTGAGCAAGTAACCATTCGGTGCTGTATTTTGACGAATACGATACTTTCCAGGAAGCAATCCAGCATGGCTGAGTTGACCGTTAGCCTCAATAACCAGGTTAGCATCCACACTAGTTTCACCAATTGCGGTGACGCGACTTAACCTAAAACGACTACCATTTAATGGCTGACCGGTATCTGTGTCTTGATTCTTAATTAGAACACTACCTTGTGGCGTCGCCTTGGAAACATTTGTTATCTTCACTGTTGTTGGCGTATTGGCAGTGGTCCCAATGGTAAAGGCCGTTTTAGCCGCATCACCTTGTGGCAATACATAGCCATCCGGGGCTGCCACTTCTTCCAGATAGTATTTTCCAGCCTTTAGCTCACTAATTTGGAATTTACCAGTCGCATTCGTTTCATATAGCTGGTTTCCAATGGCTTGACCGGTATTATCCAACAACCGGAATTTAGCACCATAAAGTGGTTGCTGCGTGGCACTATCTACCTTGGTCGTTTGCACAGCATTAACCGGATAATTCATGGTAACTTTGGCTTGGTTCACATTGTAATAACTGTAATCAGTGCCAGAACTCTTGACCAATTGCACTTGATTAATCGCCTGACTACCCTCTGGTGTTTCGGCCGTCGACATTTGCGCTGGATAATCAAAGTTAACTTCAGCTTTAGGGTTAAACGGGACGGTTGGATCTAATACCATCTTAATCATGGTTACTTTTGGATAATCGGTTGGTGCTAATTGTGACTGCGTTCGCCAAACCACTGAATGACTATAATCATCAGCATCATAACTGGGCTTAGCCGTCGCATAATAAAGCTTAAAGGCTTTCGCATAGTCAATTGGGCCGGCAGTTGTGGGCGTCTGGTTGGTAACAGTTACTGGGCCAGCTAACTTTACATCAAATTTTGAGCCATTCACTCCCGCCACTGGCAGATAATCAACTAACCCAATATTCTTAGCGGCTTCACTGTAACCGTTATATAGGTTAGTCCGATACTTGATCACATCACCCGCATAACCATAAGCACCCAAATCAGATGAGTAGCCCCCATCACCCTTGGCCACCAAATTAGAGACTTTCAAGCCGGCAATTGGCATATAATTTAAGGTTGTATTAGCTAGTTTAAATCCCTTACTAGGATCTTTCGTATCTGTATATAATTGATACGGATCACCATCAGTTAATGTTGGGGTCACAATCGACTTAGCTCCCGCTGGATTAGTCAAATCATAACTACCATCATTGTTGTTATAAACGACATAGCCTTCAATTTTATAATTGTCACCCTGCCGCAGCTGAGCGGCATCTAACGGCAAATTAATATCATATCTAGTATACCCATATTGATCACTGTCAACTGGTAATAAATCAGCGACAATAGCTGTTCGACCACTATTATGAAAATTAGGAATTATTTGCGGCTTAGCCAGTCCCTTCAAACCACTCTGATCGGCTGCTAACCGCATATGCTCAGGGACAAAAAAGTAAACTTTGGCATTTTCTGGCTGAGTATTAGCATAATTACTTTGCAGAATAATACTGCGTTTAATCGTGAAATCATGTCCATTCACGACGTTCAATTGATCTGCCTTGTCATTACTACTAATATCAGCCGGTTGTGACTGACTGCCCTCTTTATATTTATATAAATAGAAGTTCCCATAGCCACGGCCACTCTCAAAGCCATCCTTATAGTAGCCGGGATACTTCGCATAAACCGAATCTAACGTATAATATTTAACTTTCTTTTCAGGATCTTTTCGAAAATCCTGCAAGGGTTGTTCGTTCATTGTCGTAACGATATTAAATCCAAAAGCAGCATCCTGATTGGTCACCATGATGGGATGATCAAATTCCAATTGAAAGCCTTTATATTTTTTGGTCAGCTGAGTCGCATCCCAAGGGGTAATACCTAAGTTGTCTTTCAGTAATTCTTTGCTACCATCGGCATTAATCCCATATAAATGATTGTCAGTCATCCCCGGTAAATTCGGTGTCTTAGCAATTTTTAAAGCAAAGCTTTGCAAAGTATTATCCTGATAAAAGCTCGTTGGTAGCGTAACCTTTAATGTGGAAACTGGCAATTCCACACCGGCCGGAATATGCTGATAACCACCACCCGCTATTTGACCAGCCGCTTGCGCAGAATAGCGCACTTTAGTTTGCCCGTTTACATCCGCGACTTCAGCCTGGTTGCGATTCGTTTCGTTGTGAACCCCATTGCCCTCCGGTACCGGATCCCAATTTTGGCCGCCTTTCAAAGCAATTGTTACCGGCCAACTGCGATCAATGGTAATTGGCGTAGTGCTACCCTCGTACTTCACCTCATAGCCAATTCGCTCCTGATACTTGTCATTCAGGTTAAATTTGAGCTGACTCCCCGCAGTAACTTTAAGTGGCAAATAGCGCTGCCGCTGGTCGCCAGTAAATTCATCTCGGGTAAAAGTCCGGGTGGCTTTCTTAGTGGCAGCGTCATAGGTCCAACCATTCGGGGCATCCGTCTTAAATTGTAAAATCTTCAACTTGCCTAGATCCATAGTCACTACAATCTTGCGACTATCATTGGTGCCATAAAGATAAGATACATACATATTCGTCGTTTGATCAGATAAGGTGGTGTAAGAGCCATCACCATTCGGCTTCACTTGATTTTCCTTACCCTGATAATTGTAATAATAGTTTAAATCATTCTGTTGGTTGGTAATGGTACTCTGCGCCATACTGAAACCGCGATCAACCAGCGGCGAAGAATCAATGTAATAACCCTTATTGGCCGTGGCAACCACTTGATTATGTTGGTCTAGAATTTCCTCAACTATGGTCCCGCGGGTCTGATCGACGTTCAAATCCTTAGGTCGCACAACTGACGGAATTTCTAAATTTTCGCCTGGACTTACTTGCTTTAACGAATATTCAATAATCCAGTCCTTAGAGTCAGTGGTAATCACCTCACCACTTTCGAGCTTATCAGCGTAATCGTTATCGGCGGGCTTGGCTAGTCCTTCCGCGGTTGGCTGATCAAAGTCGCGACGATCGAGCCGAATCCTAATCTTCCCACCATCAAATGAGGTTTGGCTCTGATTGTTCAGTTTAGCGGCTATTTTATAGTCACCGCTGTACGAACTAATACTGAGCTTTTCCGTTGGCTTATCAGCCCCCTGCTTAACACTGAACAATTCCACCCCGCCGCCTAATGTCGACGCGCCTGTCGTGTCATCAGCACTGATGACACCCATGGGTATCGCCAAGACTTGTAACATCAACAACAAAGCCATAAAGAAATTCGCTATTCTACCCTTTTTCTGCATCATAATACTCCCCTTAGATGTCTAGGAATTTTAGTTGTTACCCTCTACTAAAGGTTATCATAAAATTAATAAAATACTAGTACTGTTTTATGAATGCGAAAACGGTTTCTTTGCTATTGTTTAGCCCCATTAGTGGTAAAGTATTGGTACATCGCATCCCAACTACCCCTCGAAAACACGGGGAACTAGTTTTGTTGTAAATTTCTTTCAACGCCGTATCTAATTACCGACTTGTTCTGACAACGTCGCAGTTAAAACGAAGCCACTTATCATGCCAATTGAGGTATAAAAAAACACCCGCCCAAATGGACGAGTGTTCTTCTTTGGATTCAGAAAATGTTGATAATGCAACGCTTTTTCTAAAAATATTAACGCTTTGAGAATTGTGAAGCTTTCCGGGCTTTCTTCAAACCTGGCTTCTTACGTTCCTTCATACGAGCGTCACGAGTCAAAAGACCTGCGCGCTTCAAAGGACCGCGGAAATCTGGGTCAACTTCAAGCAATGCCCGAGCGATACCATGACGAGTTGCGCCGGCTTGGCCGTGGAACCCACCACCGATAACGTTAACTAAAACATCATATTGTTCAGTTGTTTCAGTTACTTCGAATGGTTGTAACAATTCCTTGCGAATATCCGCAAATGGAATGTAATCATCAACTGATTTATCATTCATAACAATCTTACCAGAACCTGGTACTAAACGTACGCGGGCTACTGAATCTTTACGACGGCCTGTGCCGCGATATTGTACTTGAGCCAATGTAGTTTCCTCCTTAGATTAAGTTCGAGATATCCAAAACTTCAGGTTTTTGTGCTTGTTGCGTATGTTCTGCACCAGCATAAACATGCAACTTCAAGCCCATCTTATGACCCAAAGAGTTGTGAGGAAGCATACCCTTAACTGAAGTTTCAATTAATTTTTCAGGTTCCTTTTCACGGAAGTCACCAGCGGTCCGTTCCTTTAGACCACCAGCATAGGCAGTATGGTGATAATAAATCTTCCGTTCTGCCTTCTTACCAGTTAAAGCAATCTTACTTGCATTAATTACAATTACGTTGTCACCAGTATCCACGTTTGGTGTGAATGTTGGTTTGTTCTTACCACGTAAGATTGATGCGACGACTGTTGAGAGCCGACCTAAAGGTAAATCAGTTGCATCAACTACATACCATTTACGATCAATTTCACCTGGTTTAGCCATATATGTTGTACGCACGTTGTGTTCCTCCATTTTCTGTTTTGCTTGACACTCAATAAGATTTCCGGGGCTTATCGTGGGGCAAACAATACCAACGATTAGTTTACCGAATTTACCCCGAGAAGTCAATAAGAATTTAAGTCTGACTGTAATTCAGCTCGGTCATAATAGACCTTTTTCATATATAACCCAGAAGCAGGCGCAGTACCACGAGCTTGAGCACGATTCTTGGCAGCAATCAATTGCGGGATACAGTCGACTGTGCGCCGGCCTTGCCCAATTTCCATCAAGACAGCCACCATGATACGTACCTGGTTATATAAGAAGCCACTCCCACAAAATTCAAACTGAATTTCACCATCCGCTAATGCCCAGGCTTTGGCGGAATAAATTTCCCGCACATGGTCATGTGCCTGTGAGCCTGAAGCCACAAAAGTTGTGAAATCATGTTTACCGATCAATGCCGGAATTGCTTGCTGAATCCGTTCAATATCGGCCGTAAATTTAAAATGTCCCGTATAGTTCCGCTTGAACGGATCAACGAACTCATTTTGATACGCCCGGTACCAATAACGTTTACCAACTGTATCATATCGTGCGTGAAAATCAAGGGGGACGACCTCAACTTTTTTCACTAACATATCCACTGGCAACAGACTATTCAAGCCGCGGCGCACGCCTTCCGGATTTATCGCTGTTGGCAGGTCAAAATGAACGACCTGACCAAAAGCATGAACACCGGCATCCGTCCGGCCAGCCCCGTAAATCACAATTGGCGTAGCTGGATCCTTTGCCATTTTATTCACTGCCTTGGTTAAAGCTTGTTCAACGGTCCGTTGACCGGGTTGGCGCTGAAAACCGGCAAAATTCGTGCCATCATATGCCAAGATAATCTTATATCTGGTCACTAAAAAATTCCTCCATTAACCTAAAAAGGCGGCAACACTGCCCGCCTAAAAAAATCCTACTTATGCCCGTAAAAAGACTAACACGATCGTCAACGCCACAAAACTGACCGTCGCCCAGCTATCTCGGACTTGCCATTTTAAAATTCGAAACTTACTGCGGCCCTCGCCGCCTTGATACCCGCGAGCTTCCATCGCCGTAGCTAAATCTTCAGCTCGGTTAAATGAACTCACGAATAACGGAATCAGTAACGGCACAATGGCACGCATTTGTTGAAAAATATTGCCTTCACCAAAATCGACCCCACGAGCACGTTGCGCGTTCATGATTTTTTCAGTTTCATCCATTAATGTTGGGACAAATCGGAGGGCAATCGACAGCATTAACGCCACTTCATACACAGGAAAGTGCACTACTTTTAACGGCATCAAAATATATTCGATGGCATCCGACAATTCCAATGGCGGCGTCGTTAAAGTCAACAACGTCGACATGAAGATAATCAAAACGAAACGACAGAAGATATAGATCCCATTGACCAACCCAAGTTGGCTAATGGTGATAATCCCCCACTGAAAGTAAACATGACCACCACTGGCACTAAAAAGCACCTGCAAAATAACCGTGAATAAGATCAGCCAAATCAACGGTTTAACACCATTGATGAAAAATGACCACTTAACGCCAGATAATTTAATGGCTAATAACGTAAAAGCGAATAAGACCACATAAGTCGGCCAATTATTGGCAATAAAAATAATACCGATAAAATAAAAACTCAATAATAACTTGGCTCGTGGATCCATATGGTGGATGACTGAATTGCCAGGAATGTAACGGCCAAAAATCAATTTATTCATCATGGGTCGTCGCACCCCCAAACGCACTCGCTGGTAATTGCTGCACTAAAGCCGCCGCAAGTTGATCTTCTGTCAAAGGCACCGGATCAAACTGCATGCCCTTAGCCATCAATTGTTGTGCAAACGCGGTTGTTTTGGGTAATCCTAACTGATGCTCAACGAGCCACTGAGGATCTTTAAAAATTGCTTGTGGCGTCCCAGTCTTGACCACGCGGCCTTGATCCATCACGATCACATGATCCGCATAATTAGCCACGTCATCCATTTGGTGTGTCACTAAAACAACCGTGAGATGCTGTTCATGCCTTAGACGTGCAAACATTTCCATCATATCAAGTCGCCCTTGTGGATCTAGGCCAGCTGTCGGTTCGTCTAGCACGAGCACTTTAGGTTGCATGGCTAGAACACCCGCAATTGCCACC
Source organism: Lactiplantibacillus brownii (assembly GCF_031085375.1). Lineage (NCBI taxonomy): Bacteria > Bacillati > Bacillota > Bacilli > Lactobacillales > Lactobacillaceae > Lactiplantibacillus > Lactiplantibacillus brownii. The sequence goes on along the minus strand of NZ_JAVCWF010000001.1, from coordinate 994,813 downwards.
CGTCGCATCTGACCACCTGATAGGTCAAATGGTGAACGTTCTAATAAGGATGCGTCTAGGCCAACTAGCGCTAACATTTTAGCTGCCGTTTTTAAGGCATCCGCTTCACTGACACCAAAATTCTGGGGGCCAAACGCGATGTCTTTGGCAACCGTTTCTTCAAAAAGTTGGTTTTCCGGAAATTGGAAAACAATGCCCACATGTTGTCGTAGCGATTTTAAATCTTTATTGCTCGTGGTTGGCGTAATCACCCGCTCGCCAATCGTGACCGTTCCACTCGTTGGCTTGAGCAACGCATCAAGATGTTGTAATAATGTCGACTTGCCACTCCCAGTATGACCAATTAGCGCCGTATAAGACCCATCTGGAATCGTGACATTAATATCAGTTAAGGCCTTGGTAGCGAAAGGCGTGCCCGGTTGGTAAGTAAAATCTACTTGTTTGAAATCAATTGCCATAACCAGTCTGCCATCCCTTTCTCCGTTAAATATGTCGCTGGTACCTGGACCCCTTGACGCTTCAAGGCGGCTTTTAGCCGTTCGGCATAGGGCATGTCCAGCCCCATTTTAATGAGCGCGGCACCGTGTTGAAAAATCTCTGCCGGCGTGCCTTCTTCGACCAAACGACCATCGTTGACCACCAAGACACGATTGGCGTTGGCTGCTTCATCAATATCATGGGTAATTGATAAAACCGTTAAATCTGAATTAGCTTTCATTTGTTGAATCGTTTGTAACACTTCGTAGCGGCCACGCGGATCAAGCATTGAAGTCGCTTCATCTAAGATCAAGATGCGCGGTTGCGCCGCAATCATCCCCGCCAAAGCCACACGTTGCTTCTGACCACCGGATAACCGGGCGGGTTCACGAGTCGCAAAATCAGCCATGTCGACCTGTTTAAGTGCGGCATGAACCCGTTCAAGCATTTCATCGCGCGGAATGCCTTGGTTTTCTAAGCTGAACGCCACGTCATCTTCGACCGTTGCGCCCACAAATTGGTTGTCAGGATTTTGAAAGACCATCCCAATTTTCTTCCGAATGTCCCAAACGGTCGTTTCTGATAGGACTTGGCCATCGACCGTCACGGTACCGGAAACGGGGGCAAGTAACCCATTTAAGTTTTTAGCTAATGTCGATTTACCGGAACCGTTATGGCCGACAATAGCGACCCATTCGCCATCCGCGACTGAAAACGATATATCTTTTAACGTTAAGTCATCCGCCGACTGTTGCGGGTAACGATAATTTAAATGTGCAACGTCAATAATCTGACTCACCGTCGTCCCTCATTTCCATCATTTTATGGTTCTAATCATATCACATTCACCGACAGGATTGGTTTTTGACTATTTCAAATCACTGGCGGGACCATACTTGTAGCCAGTATCACTAAAGAGTGAGAACTTCTTTTTTAAATTATTGGAAACATAAACTTTTTTATCTTTGGTAATAAAGATCGCCCCGACACCTTGGTCAGCCTTACCGTTGATATATTTCATGCCGCCCTTTAACCCTTTGTCAAAGGTCGCCGTGGATAAGCCATCACCATCGGTTGATTTCTTCGAGATGATCGACACACCCATCAGATTATTCTGGAAAGGTGCCCCGGTCTTCGGGTCCATTAAATGACTATAAACTTTACCATTCTTTCTGAGAAAACGTTCATAGATCCCAGAAGTCACGATCGACATATTCTTAGCCGGCAGTGAGCCAATCGAGGTCCCACGTGACTGTTTTGGATCTTGAATCCCAACCGTCCAATTACCAGATTTGGTTCCTTTAGGGCTATCACCCATAACAAAGATGTTCCCACCCAAGTCAATAATGGCCGTTGAAACCCCATGATCCAAAAAGTAATTGCGAACTTGATCTGTCATGTAACCTTTAGCAATCCCACCAAGATCTAGTTTCATGCCTTTTTGGGCTAAATAAACCGAGTGCTTTTTATCATTTAATTTGACTTTTGTATAGTCAACTAACTTAACGTTCGACGCAATCTCAGCTTGGCTTGGCACCCGCGCATCCGAGAAACCGATCCGCCAGAGTTGCGTGATCGACCCAATCGCCATATCAAACGATTCATCCGAATTCTTACTATAGTAATAAGCTTTCTTCAAAATCGGATAAACGTCCTTGCTAACAACGACCGGATGTTTGCCAGCCGCATCGTTGACCTTGTCGATTTCCGACTCTTTGGCATTAGTCGTGACTTCCTTGGCTTCTTTTTTCAGAAGCTTGAAAGCCCCATCGACCACTTTATCCTTACCTTTATTGTAGACCCGTAACGTCACCACGGTCCCCATCATAAATTGGGTGTCCTCAATCGGCGTTTGAATCACTTTGGTCGGTTTGGGCCGGTTGCTCGCTTGCTTCTTTGCCTTATTTTGACTGCAGGCTGCTAGTGGCACAATTAATGACAGCACTAATCCTAACTGAATCCATTTTCTCAGTTTCATAACGTGACTTCCCCTTAAATATTTTCAATCGTAATTATAACAAAGTTTCTCAACCATGACTGCCACTTTTATCGGTCAGAACCGAAAATAAAAGACCCGAGACAGATACGCCTCAGGCCTCAAAAAATAATTAAATGTAATAAGTGCTAGTCAGAGAAGACCATGTTGTCAACCGTGATTGTCTTTGTGTCGCCATTTTGAGCAGCATTTTGTAGTTGTTCAGCATACAATACGAAGGTATTGGATGATTCAGTGGCACCCGTAACAACGTCAACTTTAGTTGGGTCACTATTCTTAACCAATGACTTGTTCAAAGCTGGGGTATAAGTCTTTGGATCAGTCTTAGCAATCTTCTTCATTTGCTTGTTGTATGAAGCATCGTTAGTCTTGGACTTACCATCTTTGTTCACTTGGTCATACTTAGATTCAGTGATCTTGTTGTCCTTAACTGTCATAGCAAACGTTACCTTGTAACCATGTGAATAGTTCTTTTCGTTCAAGGTGTAGGTGCCGTCTTTCATCTTAGCGCCATTGTTAATCTTGATAGTGCTAGTGTTGCCGGCTTGGGCAGCTTGAATCAATTGTTGTGCATAGTTTTGGAAGCTCTTTGATGATTCAGTAGCACCGGAAACAACGTCGATCTTGCCAACGTTACCAGTAGCAGCCGCACCTTCTAAGGCTTTGTTCAACTTAGGTTCGTAAGTCTTAGGGTTAGTCTTTGAGATCTTCTTCATTTGCTTGTTATATGAAGCATCATCGACCTTGGACTTGCCCTTCTTGTTGATTTGGTCATAATTTGACTTCGTAATCTTACCTTTATTGTTAACGGTAATACTAAACGTTGTCTTATAACCATGTGAATAATTTTGTTCAGCGAGTTTATAAGTTCCCGCCTTCATTTTACTCCCAGCGGTCATTTTAGCGACCTTGGTCGTTTTTGCTGAAGAAGATGATGATGAACTCTTCTTTGATGATGACGAACTAGAACTTGATGAGCTGCTCCCACAACCTGCCAAAGCTAATGCTGAAATGGCAACAACTGACGCACCTGTAATAACTGACTTAAACTTCATAATTTCCCACTCCTAACCTTTTTGTATGAAAATTCACATTAATCTTAACGTTAATTCTCAAGTTAGTCAATCGTAATTATAAAAATATTAGTAATAAATGCTATGGTACTAACGTTGGTTACGCTTAACTATTCATTTATTATAACGCAAAAATTCCAGTTTGGTATAATGTGATTTATTATGCATTCTAATCAATAATTCATAGACAAACGTTTACATTACTTATATAATTGTAAGTGGAATTATTATTTTTTTACATTATTTATTCAAGGGAGTTGTTACGCAATGGCAAAGAAAAATATTGTCGTTGTCGGCGCGGGTTTTGCCGGAGTTTATGCGACGAAGAAATTGGCTAAGCATTTCAAAAAGAATGCTGACGTCGAAATCACGCTGATTGACCGGCATTCATACTTCACGTATATGACCGAATTACATGAAGTTGCGACTGAACGAGTTGAACCAGAGCATATTCAATATGATTTGCAACGGTTATTCTCTCGTCGCAAAAACGTCCGCCTCGTTACCGACACGGTTACGGGAATCGACAAGGATCAACAAACCGTCACGACTGAACACGGCAGTTATCAATATGATCAACTGTTAATTAGTTTAGGTGGCGAATCTAACGACTTCGGGACACCGGGCGTTAAAGAACATGGCTACGAATTGTGGTCATTTGAACAAGCAATGAGTTTACGGGCTCATTTGGCAGACATCATCCGTCGCGGGGCGGCTGAACTTGATCCAGCTAAACGTAAAGCAATGCTGACTTTCACCGTCTGTGGTTCTGGCTTTACGGGTTCCGAATTAGTTGGTGAATTAATTGAATATCGTGACATTTTAGCTAAGGACAACAAGCTTGATCCTAGCGAAATCACCATTCAATTGGTTGAAGCAGCGCCAACGATTATCAACATGTTAAATCGGACGCAAGCCGGTAAAGCGGCTAAATATATGACCAAACATGGGGTAGATATTTTAACCAACTCCATGATCACTGAAGTCTTTGAAGATCATGTCACCTTGAAAGACAAGGAACCAATTCCAACCTATACCTTAATCTGGACGGCTGGGGTTCGTGCCAACAGTGTCGTTAAGAACTTTGGTATCGAAACTGCGCCTCGTGGTGGCCGTTTGGTCGCTAACGAATTTATGCAAGCTAAAGATGCCAAAAACATCTTCTTAGCTGGGGATTCCACTAGCTATCAAGAACCTGGTCAACCACGGCCAGTACCACAAATCGTTCAAGGTGCTGAAGAAACAGCTGCCACAGCGGTTCAAGGTATTATCAAAAACGTGGACCATACGGATACGAAAGTTAAGCCATTCCATGGTGCCTATCAAGCCTCAGTTGACTCGATTGGTTCTAAGTATGCCGTTGCACAAGTGCTTGATAACTGGAACGTTTCCGGTTTCATCGCGGTCTTATTAAAACATGCGATCAACTGGCTCTATTATGTTCAGATTTTCTCTGGCTATTATTTATTCCAGTACTTCATGCATGAATTCTTCCGGACACGTAATCGTCGGAATGTCTTCCGCGGTTGGACGTCACGGATGGGTAACGTCTTGTGGAGTGTGCCGTTACGCTTCTTCTATGGTGCCATGTGGCTTTGGGATTGCTGGACCAAGGTACAAGGGAAAGAATCATGGTTTGTTGACAAACTTCGATTGACTTCCTTCTCTTGGTTACAAGTTTCCGCAACCAGTGGTGCCAGTGAATCAACCACTAAGGCTGCTAAAGGGATTTTCAGTTTGTCATACATGTATGGTAAAGATCCATTGCTTGTCTTTGACAAGATGCCTGCTTGGTTCGAATCCGTAACCAAGGTCTTCATTCCAAACATGCAAATGGCCTTCTTCTTCCAGAAGTTGATGACTTGTGTGGAAATCGCCGTGGCATTATGTATCTTCTTTGGCCTCTTCACTTGGTTAGCAAACGCCATCACCATTGGTTTGGTTGTGGTCTTCTGCCTATCAGGGATGTTCTACTGGGTCAACCTCTGGATGGTCTTTGCGGCCCTCGCCTTGATGAACGGTTCCGGCCGGACATTTGGTTTGGACTTCTGGGTTGTTCCGTGGATGCAAAAACACCTCGGTCATTGGTGGTATGGCAACGTCAGCTCACATTACGATGCTGTCAAAACCCGCTAGATGCGTTATAATTAATTAAATAGTTTCCCGATGGTTCAAGGGTAGCTTTTACCTTGAACCATTTTTTATTCAATCTAAAAGGAGGCCCGGCAATGCAACGATTACGTTCAACATGGCACGTGCTCAAGCGCTACGGCGATATGATCCGGCCATTCGACATTGTCCTCATTGTCGGCTTACTGATCTTATCCTTTGCACCGCTGGCCGTGTTCTCATATCAACAGCGGCAACAGGCAATTCGTGAAGCTCAAGTGGCTAAGAAAACAGCGCAGAAGAAACGTCACAGCTTGACCGCGGTCGTGTCACATGATGGTAAAGTTTTGAAACGGGTCAATTTGACGACGCTCACCAAAACACAACATTATACTTACCGCGATGCAGGTGGCCATTACAACCGTGTCACCTTTGAACCGAAACGGGTCGCTATTACTAAAGCTAATTGTACGGACCAAGTTTGCGTCCGCCGGGGTTGGATTCACAAACCCGGCCAAACCATCGTTTGTTTACCACACAAACTTTTGGTTGAAATCAAGTCCAGTACCGGGAAAGTTCAATCCGGCGGTAATGGGCTGGTTACGGAGTAAAAACTAGTGAATAATTCGTATGAACAATCTAATAAAACGCATCGCAATATTTATATTGCCCTACTCGTTGCCCAAGGGGTAATCATTGGCATTCTGGAACGGATGATTCCTTTCCCGTTCGCCTTCGCCCCCGGCGCCAAGCTCGGCCTAGCCAACTTGATCACCATCGTGGCAATCTTCACCTTATCTTTTCGAGATGTAATCACCCTCACCTGGCTACGACTCATTTTGACGGCTTTGCTAGGTGGGACACTCTCCACGTTCTTATATAGTTTTGGCGGCGCCTTTCTGAGTTTGTTTTCAATGATTTTAGTGAAGCAACTTGGGCCTAAGCGTGTCAGTTTGATTGGTATTTCCGCCACTGGTGGGGTGATGCACAACGTTGGCCAATTGTTAGTTGCCAGCTTAATTGCGCAGACTTGGACCGTCATGCTTTACTTACCAGTCCTATCGATCATCGGTTTAGCAGCCGGTGGCGCCTTGGGGATTGCCGCCAATTATTTATTTACTCATGTGACCATCTTAAAGTACCTACGTTTTAACCATGAAAAATCAAGAAAGGACTAACGCTACCATGCAAGCAACGCAATTACATCCAATCTGGCACGATTACCCGACACTTCAGCCGGAACTAAAACAGGTCATGCAGTTGATGAACGACAATATCAATATTTCGGATACGGCCATTACCGAAGCCATTTTGGAAATGATTCATAGTGGTGGTAAGCTGTTACGCCCCGCTTATTGTTTATTATTTTCGCAATTTAAGTCCACAGATCGGCAGCGAATGATCGCGTTGGCAGCTTCCCTAGAAACACTGCACACGGCCACCCTGATCCATGATGATATTATTGACGATGCTACGCTCCGACGCCATACGACGAGCATTCAGGCCCAATTTGGGAAAGATGTCGCCGTTTATGCTGGCGATTACTTGTTCGTTGTTGTTTTCAAGATTTTGTCTCATTATTCTAGTAGTTTTAAGAGTATTCAATTGAACTCTTCAAAAATGGAAAAAATTTTAGTCGGCGAGGTCCAGCAAAAAGATCGACATTATCATATTGATATCACCATGGCACAGTATCAGGAACAGATCCAAGGGAAAACAGCCGAATTATTTGCGCTCAGCTGTTTCTTAGGGGCCTTCGAATCTGGCACTAGCGATCGTTTCGCTGCGCGGGCCCAAAAAGCCGGGATGGCGATTGGGATGGCTTTTCAGATTCTCGATGATATTCTCGACTATCAAGAAACTAGTCACGAAATTGGCAAACCAATTTTGGAAGATGTCGTCGAAGGGGTGTACACCTCACCATTGATCTTCGCATTACAGACAGATGCTCGACGCGAGTTATTACCCTTACTACGTTTACAAGGTAATATTAGCCAAACTGACTTAGAACGTGTTCAGCAGCTCGTCATTGACGCTGGTGGTGTGACACAAGCACAAGCGCTTGCCACCAAGTACACCAATGACGCACTCAAACTCTTAAACAAGTTACCAGCTGTTCCAGCGCGTGATAACTTGATTCGTCTAACACAACAGTTACTCACACGCCATAATTAATCAAAACTCAATTGGGCCTTGATTCGTCGCTGAATCAGGGCCCTTTTTTTGTCTCACAATAAATCCCGTACGGACTCGGCTGCAACGGATCGTTAGACTGAAGTTGACGCTGTAGACCCACCTTACCTCTGGAAATTCGCCAATAATTTCGGTTTATTAGCCAAAAAAGTCCAAGACAAAAAGCCTCAGCTCGTAAGTTAGTTAACTTACAAAGCTGAGGCTTCCGTTGGCTGGCGCCAAAAAAAATCACTTAAGATTGCGATATGCCATCTATGTATAACATAAACAACTTCCGAACTAGACTAAAGTTACCTATTGCAGTAACCAACATCATAGCGTCCGTCAACCATCAATCCCAGTGATCCGTAAAATAATTTAATTAGTCAACGAGTTCCAAGACAACCATTTGTGCACCGTCGCCACGACGAGGCATAGTCTTGTAAATTCGTGTGTAACCACCATTGCGATCAGCATATTTAGGAGCTAAGTCACTAAATAGCTTTTGCAATGCAGTTTGTACAGTGACGTTGTCGTCTTCTTCTTTAACATCAGCAACAATGTCGCGCATGAAAGCAGCAGCTTGACGACGAGCATGTAAATCGCCCTTCTTAGCCAATGAAATCATCTTATCAGTCGTTGAACGAACTTCTTTAGCGCGAGCTTCAGTTGTTTCGATACGGCCGTTTACGACCAATGCACTTGTTAAATCGCGAAGTAAGGCACGACGTTGTGAACTTGTACGTTGTAATTTACGGTAACTCATGAACGGATATCCTCCCTTGTATTAGTCTTCTTTGCGTAATGATAACCCAAGGTCAGCTAATTTTGCTTTAACTTCCTCAAGTGACTTGCGTCCAAGGTTGCGAACCTTCATCATATCAGCTTCAGTTTTGTTAGTTAATTCTTGAACCGTGTTGATACCAGCACGTTTCAAACAATTGTATGAACGAACGGAGAGATCTAACTCTTCAATCGTCATTTCTAACATCTTTTCCTTATGCGTTTCTTCCTTCTCAACCATCACGTCAGTATTTTTAGCTTCATCAGTGAGATTTACGAAGATTGAAAGGTGATCAGTCAGGATTTTGGCTGATAGACTAATGGCTTCACTTGGAGTGATTGAACCATTTGTCCAAACGTCTAAGGTTAACTTATCGAAATCATCACGTTGACCAACCCGCGTATTTTCAACTTGGTAGTTGACACGTTCGATTGGAGAATACAATGAATCAACAGGCAAAACGCCAATTGGCATATCATCTTCACGATGTTTGTTATCCTCAGCGGAAACATAACCACGACCAGTATTAGCGGTCATACGCATATGGAAGTGTGCCCCGTCTGCTACCGTACAAATTGCCAAGTCTGGATTCAAGACTTCAACGTCCGCATCACCAATGATATCACCGGCAGTAACGTTCGCAGGACCCTTAACATCGATTTCCAATGTCTTAGTTTCGTCTGATTCCAACTTAAGTGCGATCTTCTTCACATTCAAGATGATGGCCGTAACGTCTTCCGTTACCCCTTCAACCGTTGAAAATTCATGAAGCACACCATCAATTTGAATACTGGTAACAGCAGCGCCAGGTAAAGAAGAAAGAAGAATCCGACGAAGTGAATTCCCTAAAGTTGTACCATAACCACGTTCAAGTGGTTCTACAACAAACTTACCATAGTTGTCGTTTTCATCAATTTTATGAATGTTAGGTTTTTCAAATTCAATCATTCTTATCTTTTACCCCTTTCAAAACGCGTGGTGTTTAGTAGTTGTGCGTACAAAATGAAGTTAGCCCTCAAAATGAACGTCACAGATTAAACACGACGGCGCTTTGGAGGACGAGAACCATTATGAGGAACTGGCGTAACATCGCGAATTGCACTAACTTCCAAACCAGTGGCTTGTAAAGCACGGATAGCAGCTTCACGACCTGAACCAGGTCCTTTAACAGCGACTTCAACAGTCTTCATGCCATGTTCCATTGATGCCTTAGCAGCAGATTCTGCGGCCATTTGGGCAGCAAAAGGTGTTGACTTACGACTACCCTTGAAACCTAATGAACCAGCTGATGACCAGGCAATTGCATTACCTTGCATATCAGTGATCATAACAAGCGTGTTGTTAAACGTTGAATGGATGTGAGCCACACCGGATTCAATGTTCTTCTTTACCCGACGACGACGGGTTGTCTTTCTAGTTGCCATAAAATTCGAAAACCTCCCTTATAATTATTTTTTACGTCCAGCAATGCTGACTTTTTTACCCTTACGAGTACGAGCGTTGTTCTTCGTGTGTTGACCACGAACTGGTAAGCCACGACGATGACGCATCCCACGGTATGAGCCAATTTCTTGAAGTAACTTGATGTTCAAGCTAACTTCACGACGTAAGTCACCTTCAGTTTTGTAACCGTCAACGACGGCACGGATCTTATCTTCTTGTTCAGGAGTTAAGTCGCGTACACGTACGTCTTCTGAAACACCGGCTTCAGCAAGAATCTTCTGAGCAGAAGTATTACCGATACCGAAAATGTAAGTCAAACCGATGACAATACGCTTGTCACGTGGTAAGTCAATTCCTTCAATACGAGCCATTAATTTTTCACCTCCGACTTAGTTAAATTATTTACCTTGGCGTTGCTTATGCTTTGGATTAGCAGAGCAGATAATCATCACACGGCCTTTACGACGAATAACTTTGCAGTGTTCGCACATAGGCTTTACAGATGGTCTTACTTTCATGAATATTTACCTCCTATAAGGTACAAAGCGTCGGCCTACTTGAAACGGTAGGTAATCCGGCCCTTAGTTAAATCATAAGGTGACATTTCGACTGTAACCTTGTCACCAGGCAAGATCCGAATGTAATGCATCCGAATTTTACCTGAGACGTGTGCCAAGATTTCAGCGCCGTTTTCAAGTTCAACCTTAAACATTGCATTTGGCAATGTTTCTTTAATGGTGCCTTGAATTTCGATGACGTCTTCCTTTGCCAAGTATGAGTCCCTCCCTTATTATATGGTTTCGTGTTGCCACGTTGATGGTCCACTTTTGAACCAGTCGTTATCTAAATTATGTTTAAAAACATTAAAATTATTCAACGGCTAAACCTGAATAAGTTTATCACAACAGTACTTTAAAAGCAAATACCACGCGAGTTAGCGGGCTTACGAGACTAAAGGTTATCAAGAATTGACTTGATGTCTTTATAAACGTCATCAATGTCGCGATCACCATCGACATTGTAAAGCAATTTTTCTTGACCATAAAAATCAATTAATGGTGTGTTCAACTTAACGTTGACATCCAAACGATTCTTAACAGTCGCAGGTTTGTCATCATCCCGTTGATAGAAATCATGACCGCCACAAACATCACAAGTCCCCTCAACTTTTGGCATTTTGTACAACTTATGATAAGTTGCGCCACAAGTCCGGCAAATGAAACGACCCGAAAGCCGTTCCACTAACACTGCAGGTTCAACGTGAATATTAATGACACCGTCCAATGGCTTGTTCAAATCTTTTCCGATTTGATCGAGCGCATGAGCTTGATCAATATTTCGAGGATAACCGTCCAAGAGAAAACCATTAGCCGTATCAGCTTCGGCCAAACGATCCTTGACGATGCCGTTAGTGACTTCGTCTGGGACCAAGTTGCCTTGGTCAATATACTTTTTAGCTTCCAAACCCATCTTGGTTTCGTTCTTAATTGCTGCCCGGAAGATATCACCCGTTGAAATATGAGGAATATCAAAATCTTCAAGGATCTTCTGTGCTTGAGTACCCTTACCGGCACCTGGTAAACCCATTAAAATCAGGTTCATTGTTGACATCGTAATTTCCTCCTATAATGCACAAATGTGCTGAGTCTCCCCAACACACTCGCTGATTAACGAATAAAACCGACGTAATCTCGCTTCATCATTAACCCTTTAATTTGACGAATTGTTTCAAGGGCAACCCCAACAACGATTAGTAAACTCGTCCCACCTAAACCAATTGATTCATCTAAGCCAAAGATATCTGAGGCTAACAATGGAATCAAGGAAATTAATCCAAGGTAAAGGGCTCCGACCGTACTTAGTCGCATCAACAATTTTGAAACCCAGTCTTGGGTATCTTTACCAGGCCAGACGCCTGGGATATAGCTGCCTTGCTTTTGTAAGTTCTTCGACAGTTTTTCAGGATTGACCTGAACAAACGCATAGAAGAAAGTGAAAAGCACAATCAGAACAGTATACAATATTGCTCCGGTCGTTGACTGCATGTTAAAGATGTTACTCATGACTGTGTACCAAGTTTCGTCACCATGACTGGATTGGAAACCAAGCAAAATCGTTTGTGGTGTTGCAATGAATGAACTCGCGAAGATAACAGGAATAACCCCAGCAACGTTCACCTTTAATGGTAGATAACTACTATCAGGTGCACCAGCTGCACGCCGAGTGTATTGAATTGGAATCCGGTCATTAGCTTGTTCGACCCACGTCACAAACATGACGATAATCAAAACAATTAATAACAGACCCAAGACAAACAAACCACTCTGCCACCATTGACTCTTTGAAACATTGACAAATTGTTCTTGGTAAATTTGGTATAACGAGGTTGGTGTCCGAGCAATGATCCCAGCAAAGATAATGATGGAAACACCATTACCCATCCCACGATCAGTGATCATATCACCCATCCAAGTAGTCAACATGGCGCCACCAGTTAAGATGACCCCAATCGTTAGATAAGTCGACACGCTTGGGTTATTAACAAGTTTAAGTGAACTTAAAGAGTTAAAACCAGCCGTAATCCCAATTGATTGAACAAAGGCCAAGATAATCGTCAACCAACGCGTCGCTTGATTAAGCTTACGTCGACCAACTTCACCTTGTTTGCCCCATTCAACAAACTTCGGAACAATGTCCATTTGTAACAGCTGAACAATGATTTGTGCAGTAATGTAAGGGGATACCCCCATAGCAAGGATGGAATAATTAGTTAAACCGCCACCACTGAATGTATTCAACATACTTATCAGCCCAGAGGATGCAACGGATTGCAGCGCTTGTGCATTAACCCCTGGGACTGTGATATAAGAGCCAAGACGAAATACAATCAAAACGCCCAACGTGAACAGAATTTTATTCCGAATATCCTTAACTTTCAGAGCGTCCTTCATGGTAGTCAGCAAGTTAGATCACCTCAGTTTTACCGCCAGCAGCTTCGATTGCCTTTACGGCAGTTTCGGAGAACTTGTTTGCCTTAACTGTTAACTTTTTGTCGAGTTTACCGTTACCAAGGATCTTAACGGCAGCACTCTTCTTAACCAAGCCAGCTTCTTTCAATGATTCTGGTGTTACTTCGGCACCATCGTCAAAACGGTTCAAGCCATCAAGGTTGACAACCGCATATTCTTTACGGTTGATATTAGTAAATCCACGTTTTGGAATCCGACGATACAATGGCATTTGGCCACCTTCGAACCCTACACGAACTTTCCCACGCGCCTTTTGACCTTTTTGACCACGACCAGAAGTTTTACCTTGGCCACTTGAGTCGCCACGACCAATGCGACGGCGTGAAAAACGTGAACCTTCACTTGGAGTTAATTCATGTAACTTCATCTAGTAGGCACCTCCTCTTTAAAAATTTTAATTACTTAATTACTTCAACATCGATCAAATGAGCAATGAGGAAGATTTGACCGCGAGTTGCTGCGTCATCAGGTTTAAGAACAGAGCTGTTAACTCGGCCTAAACCTAATTCCTTAACAATTTTACGTTGCTTAGGAAGACGATGAGCCGCACTGCGCACTAAAGTGATCTTTAATTGAGCCATGTTGTTTGTCCTCCCTATTCAGCTAAATGTTCAACTGAAACGCCACGTAAAGCAGCAATTTGGTCTGCTTTTCGTAAGCTCTTCAAGCCTTCGAATGTTGCGCGAACAACGTTCACTGGGGTGTTTGAGCCAAGACGCTTACTTGTAACATCATCAATACCAGCCAATTCCATGACGGCACGGACGGCGCCACCAGCGGCAACACCAGAACCTTCAACGGCAGGCTTAAGCATAATGCGGCCACCACCGAATACACCGAGAGTTTCATGAGGAATGGTTGTACCGACCATTGGTACAGTGATCAAGTTTTTTTTAGCAGCTTCGGAGGCTTTCCGAATTGCTTCTGGAACTTCTTGAGCCTTACCAGTACCGAAACCAACGTGTCCTTTGTGGTCACCAACGATTACCAATGCGGCAAAACGTAGACGACGACCACCTTTAACAACTTTGGTAATCCGGTTAATGGCAACAACGTTATCGTCAAGATCTAATTTTGATGGATCAATGAAAGTCATGTGGTATTATTCCTCCTTTATTAGAATTTAAGTCCGTTTTCACGAGCAGCTTCAGCTAAAGCTTGAACCCGGCCGTGATATAAGTAACCGCCACGATCAAAGACTACTTCAGCAATCTTCTTTTCGGCAGCACGTTTTGCAACAACTTCACCAACAGAAGCAGCCTTTTCAGACTTGGTGTTGCCTGTTACTTCGCTATCTAATGTTGAGGCACTTGCTAGCGTTACACCCTCTACATCATCAATAATTTGAGCGTAGATGTTTTTGTTTGAACGATAAACATTTAAGCGTGGGCGCTCAGCAGTACCAGAAATCTTACCACGGACACGGGCGTGACGACGTTGGCGTGTCTTATTTTTATCTGGTTTTGAAATCACAATAGTCACCTCTTATATATAGTTATGGACAGCACTAAGCTGCTTTATTTACCAGTTTTACCTTCCTTACGACGAACATATTCATCGACGTAACGAATCCCTTTACCCTTGTAAGGTTCAGGTGAACGAACAGCCCGGACTTCAGCAGCAAAATCACCAACAGCTTGCTTACCAATACCAGAGATATTGATATGCGTGTTGTCAGGAACTTCAACTGTTAAGTTTTCAGGCGTTGCGAATTCAACAGGATGTGAGTAACCAACGCTTAATACTAATTTAGTCCCTTGCAATTGGGCACGGTAACCAACACCGACCAATTGAAGATTCTTAGTAAAGCCTTTAGTGACCCCTTCAACCATGTTGTTAACATTAGCACGGGTAGTACCGTGTAATGCCTTCATCTTAAAGTCATCAGTTGGGCGCGTGAATTTAACTTCGCTGCCTTCAACTGACATCGTAATATCACTAGCAATGTTCCGAGTTAAGATACCTTTAGGGCCTTTAACCGTAACGACTTCGCCAGCTTGTGATACTTCTACCCCAGCGGGGATATTAATTGTTTTATAACCAATACGACTCACTTACTTGCACCTCCCGTCTTAATTATTTATTACCAAACGTAAGCTAAAACTTCGCCGCCAAGCTTCTTAGCGCGAGCTTCTTTATCAGTAATTACACCTTCTGAAGTTGAGATGATAGCAATCCCTAGACCGTTTAAAACCTTAGGAACAGCATCAGCTTTGACGTATGAACGTAAACCTGGCTTTGAAATACGCTTCAAACCAGAGATAACGCGTTCGTTGTCTTTACCATACTTCAAGAAGACACGGATGATGCCCTGTTTGTCATCATCGATATATTCAACGTCGCGAACAAAACCTTCATTCTTTAAAATTTCGGCAATGTTGCGTTTGATTTTTGATGCAGGAACTTCTAATGAGTCGTGGCGTACCATGTTAGCGTTACGGATACGAGTCAAGAAATCTGCGATTGGATCAGTCATCATGAAAGTTTAACCTCCTTTAACTTGGGTTTGTTTTTACCAGCTAGCCTTTTTCATGCCAGGAATTTGACCTTTGTGAGCCAATTCGCGGAGGCAGATACGGCACAAGTGGAATTTACGGTAAACTGAATGTGGACGACCGCAACGTTCGCAACGTGTGTAGTTTTGAACTGCAAACTTCGCACCGCGTTGTTGTCTAACAATTTGTGATTTTTTAGCCAACTTAGATAAACTCCCTTCGATTATTTAGCAAATGGCATGCCAAATTGAGTTAACAACTCACGTGATTCTTCATCACTATCAGCTGTTGTGACGATTACAATGTCTAAACCGCGTACACGGTTAACATTATCATAGTTGATTTCTGGGAAGATCAATTGTTCACGGACACCCAATGTGTAGTTACCGCGACCATCAAATGAACGCGTGCTAACACCATGGAAGTCACGAACACGTGGTAATGAAACATTGATCAACTTGTCCAAGAAGTCATACATACGTTCGCCACGTAAGTCAACTTTGGCACCAATGGCCATGCCTTCACGAAGACGGAAACCAGCGATAGATTTCTTTGCTCGGGTAACCAAAGGTTTTTGGCCGGAGATCAAAGTCAATTCTTCAACTGCTTCGTCTAAGTTCTTAGCGTTAGTAACTGCATCACCAACACCCATGTTCAAAACAATCTTTGCCATCTTTGGCACTTGCATTACTGAAGTGTAGTTGAACTTGTCAACTAATGCTGGCACGATTTCTTTTTCATATTGAGCTTTTAAACGGTTTTCCATGAAACTTGCTTCCTCCTTTCAGTCAGTGTTTTAGTTTTCTAAATCTTTGCCGCTCTTTTTAGCGTAGCGGACACGCTTCCCGTCTTCACGACGAACACCTAAACGAGTAGGTTCGTTAGTAGATGGGTCAAGGACCATAACGTTTGAAGCATCTAAAGCTGCTTCAACATCAACGATACCGCCTTGTGGGTTAACGTTCGTTGGTTTTTGATGTTTTTTAATCTTGTTAACACCTTCAACAACGACACGGTTCTTAGCTTTGATTACTGATTTAACAGTACCTTCTTGGCCACGATCCTTGCCACTGATGACACGAACTTTATCACCTGTTTTAATCAACATTAGGTTGCGCACCTCCTTATTTACGGTGTGTGATTACAGAACTTCTGGCGCTAATGAAACAATACGCATGAAGTCTTTATCACGTAATTCACGAGCGACAGGTCCGAAGATACGAGTACCTTGAGGAGTCTTGTCATCGCGGATGATAACTGCAGCATTTTCGTCAAACTTGATGTATGAACCGTCAGTACGGTGAACACCAGACTTCGTCCGGACGATTACCGCCTTAACAACGTCATGAGCTTTGACAACACCACCGGGTGTTGCTTGTTTGACCGTAGCAACGATAATATCACCAATGTTAGCAGTCTTACGACCTGAGCCACCTAAAACCTTGATAGTCAGGATTTCACGGGCACCGGAGTTATCAGCAACTTTTAAACGACTTTCTTGTTGGATCACAGTAAGTGTCCTCCCTTCATTTAATTTTCTTCAGCTAATAAACTAGATAATAACAGCTTTTTGAACGACGTCAAGTAAGCGGAAACGCTTTGTAGCTGACAGAGGACGAGTTTCCATGATCCGGACGATATCGCCAATATGAGCTTCATTATTTTCATCATGAGCTTTGTATTTCTTTGAATAACGAACACGTTTGCCGTATACAGGATGATTCTTGTATGTTTCACGGACAACAACGATGGTTTTATCCATCTTATCTGAAACAACGCGTCCTTGGATAACCTTGCGGCTATTACGAGTATCTTCACTCATTCGTTGATTGCCTCCTTTTATAGGCTACTTGTTTAATTCTTGTTCACGCAACGCAGTTTTAATACGCGCGATATTCTTACGAACTTGCTTTAAACGAGCGGTGTTTTCTAGCTGACCAGTGGCCAATTGAAAACGCAAGTTGAAGAGTTCGTCTTTGTAAGACTTTTCTTTTTCGAGCATTTCAGTAGTGGACAATGCTTTAATTTCCTTAGCCTTCATCTGATTCGCCACCTACTTCCTCGCGCTTAATAATCTTTGTTTTCACAGGTAACTTAGTGCCGGCTAAGCGTAAAGCTTCGCGAGCAACTTCTTCAGATACGCCACCGACTTCAAACATAACCTTGTTACGTTTTACTGGGGCAACCCAACCTGCAGGAGTACCTTTCCCATTACCCATCCGCACGCCGACACCTTTTTCAGTGTAGGACTTGTGAGGGAAAATCTTAATCCATACTTTACCGCCACGCTTCATGTAACGGTTCATAGCAACACGAGCAGCTTCAATCTGCCGGTTACTAATCCAGTGTGA
Organism: Lactiplantibacillus brownii; assembly: GCF_031085375.1. Classification (NCBI taxonomy): domain Bacteria; kingdom Bacillati; phylum Bacillota; class Bacilli; order Lactobacillales; family Lactobacillaceae; genus Lactiplantibacillus; species Lactiplantibacillus brownii. Next base: position 976,884 of record NZ_JAVCWF010000001.1, on the reverse strand, counting down.
TTCTAGTGTTTGTAAACCATAATCACCAAAAGCAACTGATTTACCGCCTTTAGCTTCACCGCGCATCTTACCACGGTGAACACGACGGAATTTAACCCGTTTAGGTACTAGCATGTTTATTTTCCTCCTTTATCTGCAGATTTCTTTTCTGGCAAGATTTCGCCACGGTAGATCCATGTCTTAACGCCAAGCTTACCATAAGTGGTAGCAGCTTCGACCCATGCATAATCAATGTCAGCACGGAGCGTATGCAATGGAACAGTACCGTCTGAGTAGGTTTCAACACGTGACATGTCGGCACCGTTTAAACGGCCAGCGACTTGTGTCTTGATCCCTTTAGCGCCTGAACGCATAGTACGTTGCATAGCACCACGCATTGCACGACGGAAAGCAACACGGCCTTCCAATTGACGCGCAATACTTTCACCAACTAATTTAGCATCTAAATCAGGTTTCTTAATTTCGATGATGTTGATGTGTACTCGTTTACCAGTTAAATTGTTTAATTCTTTACGAAGTGCTTCAACTTCAGAACCACCCTTACCAATAACCATCCCTGGTTTAGCGGTATGGATTGAAATATTCACGCGATTTGCAGCGCGTTCGATTTCAACGGTGGAGACGGAAGCGTCGGCAAGTCGTTGTTCGATATACTTACGGATGCGTAAATCTTCGTTCAAATAAGTCGCAAAATCTTTTTCAGCATACCATTTTGCTTCCCAGTCGCGAATGATTCCTACACGTAATCCGGTTGGATTTACTTTTTGACCCACGCGTTATCCCTCCTATTTTTCAGTAACTGTGATCGTAATGTGGCTTGTCCGCTTGTTGATTGGTGAAGCAGAACCTTTGGCACGAGGACGGAACCGTTTTAAGGTTGGTCCTTCGTTGACGAAGGCTTCACTTACGACCAAATCTTCACGATCTAAGTCAAAGTTATTTTCAGCGTTAGCGACCGCTGAGAGTAGTACTTTTTCAACTACTGGCGAGCCACCCCGTGGAGTGAACTTCAAAATTGCTAATGCTTCAGCAACACTTTTACCTCTGATAAGATCGACAACTAGGCGGACCTTACGAGCGGCGATACGAACAGTTTTTGCAGTTGCATTTGCAGATGTTACTTGTTCAGCCATTCTTTTATCCTCCTAACTATTACTTCGTTGTCTTATCGTCTGTACCATGACCATGGAATGTCCGTGTAGGTACAAATTCACCTAACTTATGACCGACCATATCGTCTTGGATGTAAACAGGGACATGCTTGCGCCCATCATAAACAGCGATAGTGTACCCAATGAAACTTGGGAAAATTGTTGAACGACGTGACCACGTCTTGATGACAGATTTCTTGTCAGAATCAGATTGAGCATCGATTTTTTTCAATAGATGCGAATCTGCGAAAGGTCCCTTCTTTAAACTACGACCCATCGTGTGACCTCCTCTCGAGAACTACAGTAATTTCAAATTTTAGTGTTTGCCTGGGCGACGACCACGAACGATTAACTTGTTCGAACGAGCCTTCTTGTTCCGGGTCTTCTTACCAAGAGTCTTCTTACCCCATGGTGACATAGGAGATGGATGACCGATTGGTGCTTTACCTTCACCACCACCATGAGGGTGATCGTTAGGGTTCATGACAGAACCACGAACTGTTGGACGTTTACCTTGCCAACGAGTACGACCGGCTTTACCTGAGTTGATCAATTCATGTTGTTCATTACCAACAGTACCAATAGTGGCACGAGCAGTTAATAGAACTAAACGAACTTCACCAGATGACAAACGTACAATCGCATATTTGCCTTCCTTACCAAGTAATTGTGCGGAAGCACCAGCTGAACGAGCTAATTGACCACCTTTACCAGGCTTCAATTCGATGTTGTGCACGATAGTACCAACTGGGATGTTGTTTAATGGTAATGCATTACCAACCTTGATATCAGCTTCGACACCAGATTGTACTTGCATGCCAACTTCCAAACCCTTTGGTGCTAAGATATATGATTTCACACCGTCAGCATATACCAATAAGGCAATGTTAGCAGTCCGGTTTGGATCATATTCGATTGCTTTAACCGTTGCAGGAACTTCATCTTTGATACGTTTGAAGTCAACTAAACGGTATTGTTGTTTATGACCGCCACCACGATGACGAACAGTGATGTGACCATAACTGTTACGACCAGCTGTATGGCTTTGTGAGTCTAATAATGACTTTTCTGGTTTTGTTTTAGTGATTTCAGCAAAATCAGAACCAGTCATATTACGACGGCCGTTAGTGGTTGGTTTATACTTTCTAATACCCACTAGAGTAACCTCCTAAATTAGATTTATTGTTGAGCGTCGTTGAACAACTTAATTTCGTTTGAATCAGGAGTTAAGGTCACAATAGCCTTACGCCGCTTCTTAGTGTAACCAGCGAAACGACCTTGACGCTTGAACTTCCCTTTAACGTTCATGACGTTAACTTTAACAACTTTGACATCGAAGATTTCTTCGATAGCCTTTTTAACTTGAGTTTTAGTAGCCTGTACGTTGACATCGAAAGTATAGCGCTTGTCATCCAAGCCAGCCATTGATGCTTCAGTAACGACAGGGCGTAAAATTACATCGCGTGCTTCCATTATGCGAGCGCCTCCCCTAATTGATCGAGGGCTTTTTGGGTAACGACTAATTTGTCACTATTTGCGACATCTAAGACGTTAACACCTTTGGCTTTTAGGATCTTAACATTTGGTAAGTTACGACCTGCCAAAGCAGCCTTTTCATTGTCCTCTTCAACCAAAACAAGAGTCTTGGTGTCTACATTGAGGTTGTTTAATACGTTAGCAAATTCCTTAGTCTTTGGTGCGTCGAAAGCTAAGCCTTCAACTGCAACTAAGCTGTTGTCTAAGACCTTTTGAGAAAGGACAGACTTCAAAGCTAAGCGCATAACCTTCTTAGGTAATTTGTAGCTGTATGAACGTGGTGTAGGTCCGAAGACAATCCCACCTTTACGCCATTGTGGCGAACGGATAGAACCTTGACGAGCCCGACCAGTACCCTTTTGACGCCATGGTTTACGACCACCACCGCGACGAGCACTACGGTTCTTAACAGCGTGAGTTCCTTGACGCAAAGATGCACGTTGCATCAAGATGGCATCAAAAACCACGTTTTCGTTAGGTTCAACACCGAACACTGCGTCGTTTAATGTGACGTCACCATTTTGCGTACCGTCTTGTTTATATAATGCTACGCTAGTCATGTATTATGTCCTCCTTTCTTATTTACTCTTTACAGATGTTTTAATCGTAACGAATGATTTGTTTACGCCAGGGACATTACCCTTAATAAGTAAAACGTTGTTATCAACGTCAGCGCGAACCACCGTTAAGTTTTGCATCGTCCGTTGGTGATTACCCATCCGGCCTGGTAATTTCTTACCTTTGAAGACCCGGTTGATAATGGCACCCAATGAACCAGGACGACGATGGTAACGAGAACCATGAGCCATTGGTCCACGACTTTGTCCGTCTTTGTGGATGTTACCTTGGTAACCATGACCTTTAGTGATACCCGTAACGTCAACTGCGTCACCGGCTGCGAAAATATCAGCCTTGACTTCGTCACCTACTGTGTAATCTCCAAGCTCAACATTACGAATTTCACGAATGAAGCGCTTAGGAGCCGTTTTTGCTTTTGCTGCATGACCTTGAGCAGGTTTGTTGCTTAAGACTTCACGTTTGTCATCGATACCTAATTGAATTGCTTCGTAACCGTCGTTTTCGATGGTTTTAACTTGCAACACAACGTTAGGTTCAGTTTCGATAACTGTTACTGGGATTAATTCCCCAGCTTCGGTGAAGACTTGCGTCATTCCTACCTTTTTCCCTAAGATTCCTTTAGTGGTCATGAGTACACCTCCAATTAATTGATTTTAGTTTAAAAATTAAAGCTTGATTTCAATATCTACACCGCTAGGCAAGTCTAACTTCATTAATGAGTCGACTGTCTTAGGCGTTGGGTTAACGATATCGATTAACCGCTTGTGAGTCCGCATTTCGAATTGTTCGCGTGACTTCTTGAACTTATGTGGTGACCGGAGAACCGTGTAAACGGTCCGATCAGTAGGCAATGGAATTGGACCAGAAATAGTAGCACCAGTTCTCTTTGCCGTTTCAACAATCTTGTCAGCAGACTGATCAAGAATACGGTGTTCGTATGCCTTTAAACGGATACGAATTTTTTGCTTTGCCATTGTTGTGACCTCCTTCGTCTATTTTGAAAATAAGACTAGCTCCGTGAAAATTACCGCCACGTCCCATGACAATGTGGCCGGGCGTGTCGCAACCTTTCACATCAAAGCTAACTACGACTACTTGATGCCGGGGTGTACAGTACACCCCTTCTAAATACCAAGCACAATCTATAATAACTGAAAAGCTTTGTAATAGCAAGTGCTGACGCACTTTTTTAAACCATCGTTGTAAACCGTGTTACCTTTTTTGAACCAGCACCAATAAATGTAACATAAATTCGTTGAAAATAGTAGTCTTTTTAAACTTTTATTCACGAACCAAGCATTTCGTTGTCACATGAGTGTTGCTAGTCATTTTTGTTTTAACCTACTGTGATCACCATTGACCAATTGGCTTAAAACGAATTAGTAATTCAAGCACGACGTTATTTAGCATCATACGCGCGTTTTGTTTTGATTTCAAGTCGTTGCACACCTTTTGTTCAAAATTCATCAGGCTTTCTACCAAGATGATCCTAAACATCACACGATTTCAATTTTGAGACTAGCGCTGTTCTCCATCAACTAACACCGTCACAGGACACTGCGACAATACGCAAGGCTTACGCACCACATAGCCAACGTCTATTTATTTGTCACTCATGATTTTCCAACCATCATTATTGAAAAGCCTTAACAACCATTCCAATGATTAATCCCTGTGACATCTAAATTTTTTCGAACACCAAGTAATCGACGCTTCATATAAGCAATCACCCCAATTCTATTAAAATGCGATGCCCACACTCAAAAAAAATTGTGTAAAAAAAAGCCGCTAAGCAAAATTGCTTAACGACTTTTTAACATCAAAGATTAATCTTCGGCAGGAGTGCCGCCATTTTTCTTGATGATTTCTGCTTGAACAGACTTAGGTACCTTTTCGTAATGATCAAATGCCATTGTGAAAGTCCCACGGCCTTGGGTAGCTGAACGTAATGTGGTTGCATAACCAAACATTTCAGCTAAAGGAACAAACGCATGAACTTCTTGCGCGTTCCCACGTTCTTCCATCCCATCGATAGTACCACGACGAGCGGTAACATGACCCATAACATCACCTAAGTAATCTTCTGGGGCAACGATATCAACCTTCATGATAGGTTCAAGGATAACAGGACCAGCTGATTTAGCAGCATTCCGTAAGGCCAATGAAGCGGCAATCTTGAAGGCTGCTTCACTAGAATCGACATCATGGTAAGAACCATCATACAATTTAGCCTTAACGTCAACTAAAGGATAACCAGCTAACACACCGTTAGCCATTGATTCCTTCAAGCCTTGTTCAACTGAAGGAATGTATTCGCGAGGAACAACCCCACCGACGATGGCATCTTCGAATTCGAAGCCTTTACCTTCTTCGTTAGGTGTAAATTCAACCCAAACATCCCCATATTGACCTTTACCACCAGATTGGTGAACGAACTTACCTTGAACCTTAGTGCTCTTAGTAAAGGTTTCACGATAAGAAACTTGAGGTGCACCAACAGTGGCGTCAACGTTGAATTCACGACGCATCCGGTCAACGATGATGTCCAAATGCAATTCACCCATCCCAGCGATTAAAGTTTCACCAGTTTCAGGGTTAGTTTCAGCCTTGAAAGTAGGATCTTCTTCAGAAAGCTTTTGTAAGGCAACGTTCATCTTATCTTGGTCAGCCTTAGTCTTAGGTTCAACAGCAACCTGGATAACGGGATCAGGGAATTCCATTGATTCCAAATGATATGGATGTTCAATAGAAGTCAATGAATCACCAGTAGTCGTGTTCTTCAAACCAATCGCAGCGGCGATATCACCAGAGAAGACTTCTGGGATTTCTTTCCGTTGGTTAGAATGCATTTGAAGTAAACGACCGACACGTTCACGCTTGTCTTTGGTTGCGTTCAAAACATATGATCCAGATTCCAAGGTACCTTGGTAAACCCGGATAAATGTCAAACGACCAACGAATGGGTCGGTGGCAACCTTAAACGCTAAAGCAGCGAAAGGCTTGTCATCACCAGCAATCAAGTCGACGTTTTCGTCAGTTTCAGGATCAGTTGCTTTATAAGGCTTAACATCAAGTGGTGATGGTAAGTAGTCAACAACCGCATCCATCAACATTTGAACACCCTTGTTTTTGAAGGCTGAGCCAGCTAAAACTGGGAAGAATTCAAGTGCCAACGTCCCCTTACGGATAGCTGCCTTGATTTCATTTTTAGAAATTTCTTCACCATTAAGGTATTTTTCCATGATGCCATCATCGATATCAGCTAAAGCTTCAATCAAGTCATCACGAGCAGCTTGGGCGTCTGCTTTGTATTCTTCAGGAACGTCAACAGTATCCCATTCCGTACCGAGCTTATCTTCATCATAAAGATCAGCTTTCATTTCGATTAAGTCAATAACCCCTTCGAAATCATCTTCGGCACCGATTGGTAATTGGATGGCATGGGCATTAGCTTGTAAACGATCATGGATCGTGCTTACAGAGTACTTAAAGTCCGCACCAATCTTATCCATCTTGTTAACGAAAACGATACGAGGAACGTTGTAAGTTGATGCTTGACGCCAAACAGTTTCAGTTTGAGGTTCAACACCAGCTTGGGCATCTAAGACGGTAATTGCACCATCTAAGACCCGAAGTGACCGTTCAACTTCAACAGTGAAGTCAACGTGTCCTGGGGTATCGATAATGTTAATCCGGTGGTCCTTCCACTGAGCAGTTGTCGCAGCAGAAGTAATGGTGATCCCACGTTCTTGTTCTTGGGCCATCCAGTCCATTTGTGAAGCCCCATCATGGGTTTCACCAATTTTATGGATTTTACCAGTGTAGTACAAGATACGTTCGGTAGTAGTAGTCTTACCAGCATCGATATGGGCCATAATACCAATGTTACGAGTCTTATCGAGTGAAAATTCTCTTGTATTAGCCATTAGAAAATGTGTTACTCCTCTCAATTAAATGGAATTAACAGTCAAAACCTACTATTAATATAGTAGGAAAAATTATAAAGCTTTTTTCAAAAAATGACTACTATATGCTCACATATAATAGCCACCTTGTTGTTACGTTTAGTTAAAGTTAAGCTTCAACCAAACCATAGAAATCCTACCAACGATAATGCGCAAAGGCACGGTTGGCTTCAGCCATTCTGTGCGTATCTTCACGCTTCTTAACTGAGGCACCAGTATTGTTAGCGGCATCCATGATTTCACGTGCTAACCGGTCTGACATGGTGTGTTCACCACGTAAACGAGCATATTGAACGATCCAACGAAGTGCTAAGGTCGTCTTACGATCTGGACGAACTTCGATAGGAACTTGATAGTTAGAACCACCAACACGGCGAGCCTTAACTTCAAGTACTGGCATAACGTTCTTCATAGCTTCTTCGAAGACTTCTAAAGGTTCGTTACCAGTTTGTTCTTTAATTTGATCGAACGCATCGTACAAGATTGTAGATGCAGTCCCACGCTTACCATCCAACATTAAGTGGTTGATTAAACGCGTTACTAATTTTGAATCGTACATTGGATCAGGCAAAACTTCGCGCTTTGCTACATGTCCTCTTCTTGGCATTTAATTTACCTCCTTATTCCTTTGGCTTCTTGGTACCATACTTAGAACGACTTTGACGACGATCTTCGACGCCGGCCGTATCTAAAGTACCACGGATAACGTGATAACGTACACCAGGTAAATCCTTTACACGTCCACCACGAATCAAAACAACACTATGTTCTTGGAGGTTGTGACCAATACCAGGAATATAAGCGGTAACTTCGATTAAGTTAGATAAACGGACACGAGCATACTTCCGTAAAGCTGAGTTAGGCTTCTTAGGAGTCATTGTGCCGACACGAGTTGCAACACCCCGTTTTTGTGGTGCAGGGTTGTTAGTAGCAACCTTCTTGTAGCTGTTATACCCGAAGTTCAAAGCTGGGGCATTTGATTTTGATACTTTAGATTTACGACCTTTACGAATTAATTGGTTAATTGTTGGCATGTTCTAAAGTGTCCTCCTTCCAAAAATGTCTGATTTTTAAGTCCACACATCCAGGTGGTTCTTTTTTAACTAAAAAAATAACCCTTGGATGATGGCGATTGTGCGCTCAGCCGACCAGTCAGCATGTCTGTATTCCTGATACAGGAATCTGTCTGCAAAAAGCACCTTCACTAGATTAACATGATGTTTGAGGTGTGTCAATAAAGCCACAACGATTTCTTTACGTATTTACGTCATAGAAAGGTGGTTCTCAATGTTACTCCTCAATAGTTTCATCTTTATCAGCGGCGCCTGTTGCGGCTCATTCATTACTTGTATGGCCGAACGTTTGAGCGACATGCAATCATTATACACTAATCAGCGTTCGATTTGTCCAAATTGCCAACATCAATTAAGATTTTGGCAGTTGATTCCCATATTCGGCGTTTTGATCCAGCGTGGGACCTGTTTCGATTGCCACGCTCGCATCAAATTGCAGTCTACTTGGATTGAATTCATCTGTGGTAGCTTATTAGTTCTCAACTGGCAAATGCCACCGATAACCAGTGTCCCACTTTTACTAGGTTATGCTGTACTAATTTTTAACAGTCTAACCGACCAACTAAATTTCAGTGTCTTTCCACTCACTTTAGTTATTCCGGGAATCATCGGCTTGTGGCTACGACCACTCACTTTTTCAATCCCGTTATTAATCATCGTTAGCTTATTAGTCGTGCTCTATGGGATTGCTTGGAAAACGCATCAATTCGGTCTGGGAGATGTTGACGTTTTAGTGTTACTAGCTTGCTTAGTCGAGCCAAATTTAGTTTTAAATAGTTTAGTCCTGGCTTGTGTTGCGGCGCTGATCATTTTCTCATTGCCACCGAAACAAGCCAAATTACCCTTCGTCCCCTATTTGACTTGGGCCTTTATCATCGTCACGCAATTAAGCTGAATGCTTTTGGGCAATCAAAAAAGGTTTAGGAATTTCCCCAAACCTTTTTTGACTGAACATTAGCTCACACTTCAGCTTCGTTTTCTTCGTTCAATTTATCGCAGGCACGAATCAACGGACAGACTTCTTTATCAGGAGCCAACTTCATTGAATATTTGCGACCATATTCAATCATCGTATGATGGGCCTGATGTAATTCAGCTGGTGGTAAAACAGACACGATTTTTTGCTCCACTTGTAGCGGTGTTGCGGATTGCGGAACAAAATACAACCGTTTAGAAATCGCCGAGACATGCGTATCTACTGCAAACGTATTCTGATCAAAAACATCACTCAACACCACATTGGCCGTTTTTCTCCCGGCACCGGGTAAGGCCATGATGCCTTTACGGTCAGTCGGCACAACGTCATTTAACTCTTCATGAACGATGCGGGCCGTCTTGATAATATTTTTAGCCTTGTTATGAAACAATCCGACACTTTTAATGATGCTCTCAACAACTGCCACATCCGCTACCATCAAATCTTTAGGTGCTGGATACTTTTCGAACAAGATGGGGGTCACTTTGTTGACCGAGACATCCGTCGCTTGCGCACTCAAAATCACCGAGATCAAATACTGAAATGGTGTTCTTGAATCCAAGGAAGGACCCACTGGCCCGATGTCGGCTTCCATTTGATGAATTGCCCAAACAATTTGGTTATCTTTTAACATGAGCTTAACCACCACTTTCACTAAGTTTAATTGTGCCTTCAGTCTTATCATACTCGAAATCATCTGAAAAGTGGCGACAAATTTTTCTGTCGCCCTTGACCAGCACGTGCCAACCTCATTTCAGACTCATTGGTGTGGCAAGTCTGTCGGCAATCTGCAAGACGCTAATCAAAGCAATGGATACAAAAAGGGACGACCATTTGACTGGTCGCCCCTTTTCAAGCTCAGTAGCAATTACTTGCTAGCGTCTTGTTCTTGCATTTGTTTTTCAAGATCACTGATCGAGTAAACCCCATCAGCCACGTTACCAACTTCCTTAGGCTTGATATGACGATAGATCGGCATACCAGTCCCGGCAGGAATAATCTTACCAATGATGACATTTTCTTTCAGACCGATCAATGGATCGTTCTTACCACGAATAGCCGCATCAGTTAAGACCCGTGTTGTTTCCTGGAATGAAGCCGCTGATAAGAAACTATTAGTTTCCAAGGCAGCTTTCGTAATCCCAAGAATAACTGGACGTGACGTTGCTGGAATCCCACCAGCAATCAATGTCTTGTAGTTTTCATCCTTGAAGTCAGCAATATCCATCAAAGTCCCAGGTAAGACATCAGTGTCACCTGGATCCATGATCCGGACCTTACGAAGCATCTGACGAATCATGATTTCAACGTGCTTATCACCAATTTCAACCCCTTGCATCCGATAAACCCGTTGGACTTCACGGAGCAAGTAGTTTTCAGTTGATAAAACATCACGCACTTGGATTAATTGTTTAGGATCAATTGACCCAACGTTCAACGCTGCACCACGGTGAATAAAGTCGCCTTCACTAACCGCCATCCGCGCTGTCAGCGGTAAAGTATAAGTCCGGGTATCAGTTTCGCCCTTAACCGTAACTTCCTTTGTCCGTTCAGCTGGGTTTTCTTCGATCGATTCAACCGTCCCAGTAACTTCGGTAATTTCCGCACGACCTTTAGGATTCCGTGATTCAACGATTTCTTGAACCCGAGGTAACCCTTGGGTAATATCGTCTCCGGCAACCCCACCAGTATGGAAAGTCCGCATAGTTAACTGCGTCCCTGGTTCACCGATTGATTGAGCCGCAACGGTCCCAACCGCTTCACCGACTTCAACTTCGTCACCGGTAGCCATGTTACGACCATAACAGTGTTCACAAACCCCATGTTTAGTGTTGCAAGTGAATGCTGAACGAATCGTTACTTCGGTAACCCCAGCGTCAACAATCTTTTGAGCCAAGTCTTCATCGATCATAACGTTGTTACCAATGATTTCTTCATGTGTTTCAGGATCAAAGATCGTCTTCATCGTGTAACGACCAAGAATCCGGTCGTACAATGGTTCGATGACTTCGTTACCTTCCATGATGGCACTGATCCGTAACCCACGGTCGGTCCCACAATCCTTTTCACGCACAATGACATCTTGCGCAACATCGACAAGTCGACGTGTCAAGTAACCTGAGTTGGCAGTCTTCAAGGCCGTATCGGTCATCCCTTTACGAGCCCCATGGGTTGAAATAAACATTTCCAAGACTGAGAGTCCTTCACGGAAGTTAGAAAGGATCGGCAATTCCATGATCTTCCCATTAGGAGCGGCCATCAAACCACGCATCCCAGCTAACTGCGTAAAGTTAGAAATGTTACCACGAGCACCAGAATCACTCATCATGTAAATTGGGTTATCTGGACTGAAGCTTTCAATCAGTTTTTGTTGAATTTGATCCTTGGCGTCGTTCCAAACACCAATGACCCGTTCATAACGTTCATCGTCGGTAATTAACCCACGACGGAACTGTTTTGAAATCGTATTAACTTGCTTATGGGCTTCGTCAATAATCGCTGGCTTTTCCTTCAAGTCAGTAATATCGGCAACCCCGACCGTCAAACCAGACTTAGTTGAAATGTTGTAACCTAAGTCTTTCATCCGGTCAAGCAAGAGTGACGTTGCCGTCACATGATATTGCTTGTAAACTTCGGCGATAATATCCGCTAAGAAGCCTTTCTTGAATGGCATAATCAATTCTTGACCATCTAAGAAGTCATGAATGTTTTCACCTGGCTTCAAGAAATACTTGTCCGGCGTACCATCAATCAAGTTATCATTCGTTGGTTCGTTCAAATATGGGAACTTACCAGGTAAGATATTGTTGAAGATTGCTTTACCAACCGTCGTAACCAAGACTTCTTGCTTTTCTTCGTCCGTAAATGGCTTGTCAGGCATTGATGAGGCTTGAACCCCAACCCGGCTATGCATGTGCACATAACCAGCTTGATAAGCTTTTTGTGCTTCATTCAAGTCTTTGAAGATCATGCCTTCGCCTTCACGACCAACTTCTTCAGTCGTCAAGTAGTAGTTACCGATAACCATATCTTGAGAAGGCGTTACAACGGGCTTCCCGTCCTTAGGCGCTAAGATATGATGGGCTGCTAACATTAACAAACGGGCTTCAGCTTGGGCTTCATCTGACAAAGGCAAATGAATGGCCATTTGGTCCCCATCGAAATCGGCATTGTAAGCTTCACAAGCCAATGGATGTAACCGCATCGCTTTACCACTAACCAAAACGGGTTCAAAAGCTTGAATCCCTAAACGGTGAAGCGTAGGGGCCCGGTTTAATAACACGGGATGTTCTTTGATGACGTCTTCTAAGACGCCCCAAACATCATCATCAGCCCGTTCGATCTTCCGCTTAGCGTTCTTAATATTAGAAGCTAATTCACGTTTAACCAATTCTTTCATGATGAATGGCTTGAAGAGTTCCAACGCCATTTGACGAGGTAACCCCATTTGATTCATCTTCAAGAATGGACCAACATCGATAACGGAACGACCAGAATAGTCAACCCGCTTACCAAGTAAGTTTTGACGGAACCGACCTTGCTTCCCTTTCAACATATGTGAAAGAGACTTCAAAGGACGATTACCGGGACCAGCGACTGGACGGCCACGACGACCATTATCGATCAACGCATCAACGGCTTCTTGTAACATCCGCTTTTCGTTTTGAACGATAATCCCAGGGGCGTTTAAGTCCAACAAACGCTTCAACCGGTTGTTACGGTTGATAACACGACGATACAAATCATTCAAGTCAGAAGTGGCAAAACGCCCACCTTCCAATTGAACCATTGGTCGTAAGTCCGGGGGAATGACCGGAATCGCGTCCATTACCATCCAAGCTGGTTCGTTACCAGAAGTCACGAAAGCTTCGATGATATCCAAACGGCGAACGGCCCGCGTCCGCTTTTGACCAGACGCATCCTTCAAGGCTTCCTTTAAATCACGTGCTTCTTTTTCAAGATCCACGTTATTCAATAAGCGCTTGATGGCTTCGGCACCCATTTCAGCATCAAATTCTTTGCCGTATTGGGCTTTCTTTTCACGGTATTCACGTTCTGAAAGCAATTGCTTCTTTTCAAGTGGCGTGTTACCAGGTTCGATAACGACGTATGAAGCGAAGTAAATGATTTCTTCAAGTGCCCGTGGGCTCATGTCTAAGACTAAGCCCATCCGGCTAGGAATACCCTTAAAATACCAGATGTGAGTAACTGGTGCGGCGAGTTCGATATGCCCCATCCGTTCACGACGGACTTTACTACGGGTAACTTCGACACCACAACGGTCACAGACGATACCCTTATAACGGATCCGTTTGTATTTACCACACGCACATTCCCAATCCTTAGTAGGACCGAAGATACGTTCATCAAACAGACCGTCTTTTTCAGGTTTCAATGTCCGGTAGTTAATGGTTTCAGGCTTTTTGACTTCGCCATATGACCAGCTGCGAATCTTGTCTGGGGATGCCAGACCGATTTGCATGCTTTCAAACTTGTTGACATCGATCAAAGGACCGACCTCCCTTTTTATTGATTATCCTGGTGAGCGTTTGTTGTTTCAGTAGCAGCTGGTTTGTCAGTTTTGGCTGGCTTGTCAGCAGCTTTCTTTTCGTTTTCTTGCTGGATCTTGCTCAAGGCATCCACGTTAACGACATCGTCGTCATCGTCATCCATATCCCGCAATTCAATTTCTTTATCTTCAGCATCCAAGACCTTCATATCCAGTCCTAATGCTTGTAATTCCTTAACCAACACACGGAATGATTCCGGTACACCTGGCTTAGGAATTGGTTCGCCCTTGACAATGGCTTCGTAGGTCTTAACCCGACCAACCACGTCATCAGACTTGTAAGTCAAGATTTCTTGTAATGTATAAGCAGCCCCATAAGCTTCCAAGGCCCAAACTTCCATTTCACCAAAACGTTGACCCCCAAATTGCGCTTTCCCACCAAGTGGTTGTTGCGTAACTAAAGAGTAAGGTCCGATTGAACGTGCATGGATCTTATCATCGACCATGTGGCTAAGCTTCATATAATGCATAACCCCAACGGCGATACGTTTGTCGAATGGTTCACCAGTTCGGCCATCATAGACGATTGACTTCCCATCGGCATCGATCCCGGCTTCACGCACAGCCTTCCAAATATCAGAATCACGCGCCCCATCAAAGACAGGCGTTGCCATATGAATACCCAATTTACGAGCAGCCATACCTAAATGCAATTCCAAAACTTGTCCGATGTTCATACGTGAAGGCACACCCATTGGGCTCAACATGATATCGATTGGTGTCCCATCAGGCATGTACGGCATATCTTCTTGAGGAACCACGATTGAAACGGTCCCTTTATTCCCATGCCGTCCAGCCATCTTGTCACCAACTTGAATCTTCCGCTTTTGTGCAATGTAAACGCGGACCATCATGTTCACACCAGGTGATAATTCGTCCCCGTTTTCACGAGTAAAGATTTTAACATCTTGGATGATCCCGCCACCACCATGTGGTACTCGGAGGGAGGTATCCCGAACTTCACGTGCTTTTTCACCGAAAATGGCATGTAACAAACGTTCTTCAGCTGATAATTCTGTAACTCCCTTAGGCGTTACCTTACCAACTAAAATGTCACCATCTTTAACTTCGGCACCGACACGGATAATTCCATCTTCATCAAGGTTACGCAAAGCGTCTTCCCCAACATTAGGAATTTCACGCGTCATTTCTTCAGGTCCAAGTTTGGTGTCACGAGCTTCTGATTCATATTCTTCAATATGGATTGAAGTATAAACATCTTCACGAACCAAACGTTCATTAATAATGATGGCATCTTCGAAGTTATAACCGTTCCAAGTCATGAAGGCGACTAATGGGTTTTGCCCTAAAGCTAATTCCCCGCCTTCCATTGCTGGACCATCGGCTAAGACTTCGTCGTTATCAACGTGATCGCCAGTTTTGACGATTGGGCGTTGGTTATAGTTCTTACCACCATTTGAACGACGGAACTTCATTAATTTGTAGGTATCTAAAGAACCATCATCACGCCGAACACGAATTTCACGTGCATCGACATATTCGACCGTTCCTTCATGCCGGTTAATCAAGGCAATCCCGGAGTCATGGGCCGCTTTGTATTCAATCCCAGTCCCAATTAATGGGGCATGTGGATCAACCAAAGGAACCGCTTGTCGTTGCATGTTCGCACCCATTAAGGCACGATTTGAGTCATCGTTTTCCAAGAAAGGAATACATGCGGTGGCAACAGCAACAACTTGCTTAGGCGAAACGTCCATGTAATCGACGTCTTCGATGGAGATTTCCAAGTTTTCTTCCTTTTTACGGGCTAAAACAGTATCTTCAACGAAAGAACCATCGTCATTTAATGGCGAGTTCGCTTGGGCAATGACAAATTGGTCTTCTTCATCGGCGGCCAAGTAGTCAATCTTGTCAGTAACTTTATGAGTCGTCCAATCGACACGACGATAAGGCGTTTCGATGAACCCATAACGGTTAACTTTGGCATAAGATGACAAACTGTTGATCAAACCAATGTTAGGCCCTTCAGGCGTTTCAATTGGGCACATCCGACCGTAGTGGGTATAGTGCACATCTCGAACTTCATAACCGGCCCGATCACGCGTCAAACCACCAGGTCCTAAGGCTGATAAACGCCGCTTATGCGTTAATTCACCTAAGGGGTTAGTTTGATCCATGAATTGAGACAATTGTGATGACCCAAAGAATTCCTTAATTGAAGCCACAACTGGTCGAATATTGATCAATTGTTGTGGTGTTACCGTGGCGGCGTCTTGAATTGACATCCGTTCACGTACAACCCGTTCCATTCGAGATAACCCGATCCGGAATTGGTTTTGTAACAATTCACCCACGGAACGAATCCGTCGGTTACCCAAGTGATCAATATCATCAGTCGTGCCTAAACCTTCTTGCAAGTTAAAGAAGTAATTAATGGAAGCAATGATATCAGCAGGTAAAATGTGTTTGAACTTAAGGTCAATGTTGCCATTGCCAATCACGTTAACAACCTTTTCAGGATCGTTTTGTGAGTAAACTTTCACAACTTGTAAGACCATTGGATTCGTTACAACCGCTTCGTCGGATGGCGTATAAGTCACCGTCTTAAAGTCGTCACGTTCCAAATAACTTCCCAACTTCGCCATCACATTTTTATCGATGACGTCGCCTTTTTGTGCAATCACTTCACCAGTATCTGGATCAGCTAAAGTTTCAGCTAAGGTTTGACCCATTAAACGCGTCTTCATGCTTAACTTCTTGTTGACCTTGTAACGGCCAACTGGAGCAAAGTCATAACGTTTAGGATCAAAGAAGCGTGCGGTTAAAAGACTCCGTGAGCTGTCAGCGGTCTTAGGTTCACCAGGACGTAGCCGTTCGTAGATATCTTTCAAAGATTCTTCAACACGTGAATCATCGGTGTTCTTATGAACATCTTTTTCCAAGGTATTCAACAAACTGTCAGTTTCACCTAACATATCGATGATATCGTCATCAGAACCATAACCTAAGGCCCGAACCAATTCCGTTAATGGAATCTTCCGTGTCCGGTCAATCCGAACATAAGAAATATTCTTAGCATCCGTTTCAAGTTCTAACCAAGCCCCACGGTTAGGAATAACCGTTGTGCCATAGCTAGGACGACCATTTTTATCTAATTCTTCATTAAAGTAAACACCGGGTGAACGAACCAATTGTGAAACAATGACCCGTTCGGCACCATTAATAATAAAAGTCCCTTGTTCAGTCATCAATGGGAAATCGCCAAAGAATACATCTTGCGACTTGATTTCGCCAGTTTCATGGTTAGTCAGTCGTAAAGTCACATGCAGTGGTGCTGAATAGTTCGCATCATGTTCACGTGCTTCATCGACGGTGTACTTTGGTTCTAATAGTTGATAGTCGACAAATTCAAGTGAAAGTTTTCCTGCAAAATCGTCGATTGGCAAAATATCTTCAAACATTTCCCGGAGACCTTCATCCAAGAACCACTGATATGAATCAGTTTGGATTTCGATCAAGTTAGGCAAATCAAGAACTTCCTTGATACGTGCATAACTTCTACGGGTACGGTGTTTACCGTATTTAACTAAATGTCCGGCCAAGTTGTTCACCCCTTCTTATTATTCCGTGACTCGGCCCTCTCAGCAAATATTACATTTGTGTTACAAATGCACTAAAAACCGAATTTTGGGCATAAAAAAACCAAAAATAGTCATTTAAGTTGGACTATTTTTGGGCTTATATTAACAAAGCGCGCAGACAATAGATTGCGCCTTTGTTCAAGTTCACGGTTACAGACAAGTTATAATATACATCGAAACCGATGGTGTGTCAACCAAACGACTCGATATTCTTAGTGCGTCGTTGGCGCGGTAGCAACGCCAAACATAATCATTTTTAATAAGGTTTGTATCTGAGTCCGTTCATCCGCATCGGGATCACCAATACGATGAAAACTATTAAACAGCGGACTCAAACTCGTGAGATAAAAGTTGGCGGCCATGGCTGGTGTCACGCCCGCCTGCAACTGAATATTAGGTTGCGCAAAGAACACTTGCAACGGTTGTACGTAATCATTTCGAAAGATGCCGGCCAATTGACCAATATGCTCACGGGATAAATCTTTAAAGCTCGTATGAATCAGCGTAAAGATATCGGCAGGGTGTTTGTGCGTGAGTAACAGTGAGACATCCGTCAACTGTTCCAGTGGCACTTGGTTGGGCTGTGATAAAATCTGGTCCAAACCAGTTTTGATCTCGCCACCAACCGTGGTAATCACGGCTAGGAAAATAACTTCTTTGTCTTTAAAATGATGATACAAAGCTGGCTGGGTAATTCCAATCGCATTAGCAATGTCGCGAGTACTGGTTGCGGCATAGCCATGCTTCAGGAATAACGTTCGTGCGGCATCTAAAATTGCCTGATGCGTTTTAGCCAGTTGTTCCGCACGCGTGACCATTCAAATCAGCACCTTTCTCTTCTTAAATCTTTTGGGTCTGTCATGACTCACTGCTAACATCATCGTCAAAGTTTCACAGTCACCTTATAATCTACACCATTTTTTTACTGATTACTACCGGGACCGTTGCTAATTTATTGATAGCAAAAAAGCTCAGAATGAAGCGCCTGAGCTTTTTAAACTTATCTCATGATTTTTATTTAGAGGAAACCGTTGAACGGCCATCCGACTTCGGTTGAGACTTCACATTAATGGTGATGGCACCACGACTGGCACCAATTGTTACTTGATCATTAACTTTGATTTCACCGGTTAACAATGATTCACTTAACCGATCTTCAACTTCGGTCTGTAAAGCCCGTCGAATTGGTCGCGCACCGTATTCAGGATCAAAACCGGCCTTGGCAACCACGTCAATCGCAGCTGGGGTCATCTTAATCTTGATGCCTTGTTGCGCCACTCGTTCAACAATCTCGTTGGCCATCAATTTCACAATTTCATGCAATTCTTCGCGATTCAATGAATGGAAGACAATCGTTTCATCAATTCGGTTCAAGAATTCAGGACGGAACGCTTTTCGAAGTTCTTCGCGAATTGTCGCTGAAACCGCCTTGTAATCATTAGCCTTATCTTCGGCACCAAACCCAACGGATTTTTCATCCCGTAAGGTCGTGGCTCCTAAGTTAGATGTCATGATTAAAATAGTATTCCGGAAATCGACTTTACGTCCCTTCGAATCAGTCAAGTAGCCGTCATCCAAAACTTGCAACAAAATGTTGAAGACATCTGGATGGGCTTTTTCAACTTCGTCAAACAAGACGACTGAGTATGGCTTTTGCCGAACCTTTTCTGTTAATTGGCCCCCTTCGTCGTAACCGACATAACCAGGTGCAGAACCAATCAAACGACTCGTTGAGTAACGTTCCATATACTCAGACATATCAATCCGAATCATGTTGTCTTCAGAGCCAAACATCGCTTCAGCCAAGGCCTTCGCAAGTTCAGTCTTCCCAACCCCAGTTGGGCCTAAGAACATGAAAGAACCAATTGGCCGGCTAGGGTCTTTTAGCCCACTTCGTGCACGCCGAATAGCACGTGCAACCGCTGAAACAGCTTCCGGTTGGCCAATGACTCGTTTATGCAGGATTTTTTCCAAATTGACCAGCCGTTCACTTTCAGTCTTTTGTAACTGTGTCAACGGCACGCCTGTCCATTCAGCAACCACTTGGGCAATATCTTCGCCAGTGACATCCAAAGCATACTTAGGTTCATCACCGTCTTCAGCCGCAACTGCTTGGGCTGCCGCTAAAGTATCCAACCGATCTTTAAGTTTCATTTCTTTTTTACGAATATCCGCAGCTTGTTCGAAATCTTGATCTTCAATTGCCGTTTCTTTTTGTTGCCGCAGATCAGCCAACTTATCTTGATTCTTGGATAATTTTGTCGGCTTGTCCATTTGATCGATACGAACTTTAGCCGCAGCTTCATCCATTAAATCAATGGCCTTATCTGGTAAGAAACGATCACTGATGTAACGACTAGAAAGCTTAACTGCTTGTTCCACGGCTTCATCCGTAATATTGACATGATGATGTTCTTCATAACGTGGCCGTAAACCGGTTAAAATCTCGACCGCTTCGTCAGGCGTTGGTTCATCAACCATCACTGTCGCAAAACGTCGTTCCAACGCTGCATCAGATTCAATATACTTTTGATATTCATTTAAAGTCGTCGCACCAATGGTTTGTAATTCACCACGAGCCAAGGCAGGTTTCAAGATATTTGACGCATCAATTGCCCCTTCAGCACCACCGGCACCAATTAACGTATGCAATTCATCAATGAAGAGAATGACATGTCCATCGTTGTAAATTTCATCGATGACCTTCTTCAAACGGTCTTCAAATTCACCACGATACTTGGTCCCAGCAACTAATGACCCCATATCGAGCATCATTAACCGCTTATCTGCCATATCACTTGGAACATCACCGGCAACGATCTTTTGGGCCAAACCCTCAGCAATCGCCGTCTTACCAACACCAGGTTCCCCAATCAAAACAGGGTTATTCTTCGTTCGCCGTGACAAGATCTGGATGACCCGTTTGACTTCTTTTGAACGTCCAACCACAGGGTCCATCTTTTGTTCACTAGCTAATTGTGTTAAATCACGTGCTAACGAATCTAGGGTTGGGGTGCCTTCAGCTTTTTTGCCACCACGCGTTTGACCATTAGTTTTACGCTTACCCATGGCATCACTGACACCAAGTTTTCGTAACACTACTTTGCGTGTTTGTCCTAAATCTAAGTTTAAGTTCATTAAGATACGCGAGGACAGGATACTTTCATCAGACAACATCGCTAATAGGAGATGTTCAGTCCCAATCTTGTTGGCACCCAAACGTTTGGCCTCATCACCCGCCACAGACAAAATTTCCTTTGCTTTTGGTGAATAAGGTAAATAGGTCTCTTTGCCGACATTACTTAAGGTGCCATAACCCGTGAAACGTTCGATCTCTTCACGAATATCATCTTCCGTAACCGCATATTGTTGTAAGACTTTGTTAGCAATCCCATTTTTCTCGATGGCCAATGCTAATAATAAATGTTCCGTTCCCACTGCTTGGTGTTTAAAATACTTAGCCTGTTCTTGCGCTAAAACTAAGACACTCTTGGCACTCGGGGTAAATAGGTTATCCATTGCGATTCCTCGCTTTCTTTAACTTTCGTAACGCAGGTGGTTCAAGATTCCAATAATGATGCGCGCTCGTAAACTGTTTTCCAAGTCATGATCATCAACGCCTAGCGTATTCCGATCAGTCGCGACTAAAATTAATTGGGCTTCCCTGCGATTCAATACATCATCCTCATAGAGGCTTTGGACGACCGCGTAGGCATCCCGTTGCGTTATTGAATCCCCAATCACTTGAATCAGGGTGTCCAAAACGTCAGCGTCATCCAAGAGGTTAACCTTCTCGATTCGAATGTAACCACCACCGCCACGTTTGCTTTCTACTAAGTAACCGTTTTGAATGGTAAAACGAGTCTTAATCACATAATTGATTTGAGAAGGGACCACATTGAACAAGTCAGCAATTTCTGACCGCCGAATTTCAACATGCTCAGCGTCCGCCAAAATACTTTTTAAATATTTTTCGATGATATCGGAGATATTTTGACTTTGCATCTGCTTCACCCTTTACATTATCTTTGACTAATATTGACTTTCATTATACGAGGATAACCAGAAATTGCAAAGAATTTCACCTAAAGGGCGGTACAGATAGGCCTCTCACGGTTGTTACAGCATAGCACGCCCCTGACCTGCATTCAATTGATTGGACTGAAAATTGCCTTAGCGGCCAAAAATTATGGCGAGCTGGTGGTTAAGATATTGTAGCTACTCTATCGCTTGTCTGTCTCTGTTGCTCAGCACGCTCCAGCATCAGTTCAGGCCAACCGAATTGGCAAGTTAAATGGATAATTGTAACGATGAGTACGACGTTAAACAAGCTTTGGGCACAAAAAAATCCAGCCTAATTGACTGGATCCTTCTGTGGTTTAGTCCTCATCGGGAAAACAGGATTTGAACCTGCGACCCCTACGTCCCGAACGTAGTGCTCTACCAAGCTGAGCTACTTCCCGTTAAAAAATTTAAATAAAAAGCCCTAGTTACAATAACTAAGACTGTTTTGATCGATCGGGAAAACAGGATTCGAACCTGCGACCCCCTGGTCCCAAACCAGGTGCTCTACCAAGCTGAGCTATTTCCCGATACTAAATGCACCCAGTAGGAGTCGAACCTACAACCTTCTGATTCGTAGTCAGACACTCTATCCAATTGCGCTATGGGTGCATATTTAAAATGCCGAGGACCGGGATCGAACCGGTACGGTTATCACTAACCGCAGGATTTTAAGTCCTGTGCGTCTGCCAATTCCGCCACCCCGGCAAATTAAAAGCGGAAGACGAGATTCGAACTCGCGACCCCCACCATGGCAAGGTGATGTTCTACCACTGAACTACTTCCGCAAAAAAAATATTAAATTATGGAAAATGCCGACTAGAGGATTCGAACCTCCGACCTCCTCATTACTAGTGAGATGCTCTGCCAACTGAGCTAAGTCGGCATGTGCGGGTGAAGGGACTCGAACCCCCACGTCGTAAGACACTAGAACCTAAATCTAGCGCGTCTGCCAGTTCCGCCACACCCGCATGATTAATAAGTAATCATGCCTTGTTGTCGTTCCAAGCAGTACTTACTGGTAAGCCTTGACAACTATTTAACTTTATCATCATGTTGAATAATTGTCAACATATTTTTAACTTTAATGGATAAATATACTTTTTGGACGCATATTTTCCGACAAGAAATATTATAGCACTGGTTTTAAATTTAGCAAACCCCTAAATACACTTTTTTTACATTTTGATAATATAACGAGCAACAATCCTTGATATACCGGCATTATCACTCGGTAAAAGATTCAACATTTTGCGGGTGATGGCCCCTTACCGCTGACTTTTTCTAGGGATCAATTTGCGGAGAACCAACGACAATCCCTCACAAATCCCAATTTTGGGCGATTATCGCAACCATTGAATATATTCAAAAATTATTGGTAAACATGCGTCTGACCGTTTTCTAAAAGATGGTCCTCATCAGAAACGTCCCTAATCCCAGAGACAAATTTTAGTCTAACGACCTGGCCTGACAAAAAGCGACCCAAGCTGACTCAGCAATTTCTTGCTAAATCGGCTTGGGTCGTTTTTATATTTCAACTAATTGTTAGTGATCTTAGTTTTGCCATGCATGTATGGTACTAAGACGTCAGGAATGGTAATTGAGCCATCCGCATTTTGATAATTTTCCATAATTGCAGCGACCGTCCGACCAACAGCTAAGCCACTCCCATTTAAAGTGTGGACAAATTGGAGCTTGCCGTCATCATCACGATACTGGATGTGTGCTCGGCGTGCTTGGAAATCAGTACAGTTTGAGCAACTTGAGATTTCGCGGTACTTATTTTGTTCTGGGAACCAAACTTCCAAGTCATGCGTCATCGCCGCGGTAAAGCTCATATCGCCAGTAGTCAACGTAATAACGTGATATGGTAAGCCTAGCTTCTTCAATAACGATTCCGCATTATGCGTCAACTTTTCAAGCTCATCCCATGAGTCTTCTGGCTTGGTGAACTTAACCATTTCGACCTTGTTAAATTGATGTAAACGAATTAACCCTTTAGTATCTCGACCAGCACTCCCCGCTTCTTCGCGGAAAGCTGGTGTTAACGCTGTAAAGTAGACCGGTAACTTTTCGGCAGGAATCACTTCATCACGGTAATAGTTCACTAACGGCACTTCCGCCGTTGGAATCAAGCTCAAATCTTGCGTCGTGATTCGGAAAGCATCATTCTTAAACTTAGGAAATTGGCCGGTACCGTACATTGATTCATCCGTGACCAAATAAGGTGGCAAGACTTCGGTATACCCTTCCGCTTCGTGTTGGTCCAAGAAGAAGTTGTAGACGGCTCGTTCAAGTTTAGCGCCATCGCCCATATAATAGAGGAAGCGGCTACCTGAAACTTTAGCCCCACGTTCGAAATCTAAGATATGCAAGGCTTCACCGAGTTCCCAGTGGGCTTTGGGTTCGAAGTCAAATTGACGAGGCGTCCCGATTCGACGTAACTCCACTGAGTCGTCTTCATTTAAGCTGATTGGCACATCTGGATGTGGCACATTTGGCAAATGCGCAGCCATATCTTGTACTTGACCATCGGCAGTCCGACGCTGATCATCCAAGCTTTTAATCTCAGCACTGACCTTTTGCATTTCGGCAATTTGGGCACTAGCATCTTGCTTGTTACGCTTTAATTGTGAAATTTCACCAGAAACTTGGTTCCGGGTGGACTTCAATTGTTCACTCTTGGCAATTAAATCGCGACGATCAGCATCGGCTTTGATCAACGCATCGATCTGTTCTGCGGGAACACCCCGGTGGCCGAGTTGTTCTTTAAAGAAATCTGGTTTTTGACGAATTTGTTTGACATCTAACATCTTAAAATCCTCCTTAAATTTTCGATAAAAAAACAGTCTCTCTCCCAGATTGGGACGAAGAGACTGCGATTCGCGGTACCACCCAAGTTCAGGATTGCTAAGAATCCCACCCTTAAACGGATAACGGCTCTGCCGTGCAGTATTACCTGCCCACTTTGTCGCGTCGGAGTTTCGACATCCGGTTCACACCAACCACCGGCTCTCTGACTGTCTACTTAAAACGCGTCGTGTTTAATATTCTGGTATAACTATAAGGCAACTAAGCCAAACTAGCAACCTTATCATCAATTAATTTAATGACTTGTTGTCGGGCATCAGCGTCCGCAACAAAATCGAGTTGGTCCCCATCAATTTGCATCTTAGGACTATGATCATAGTTGGCATACCACTGCGTATACCGATCATTCAAGGTCTCATAGTATTGATATAAGGCGGGATCTTGATCAATTTGTTCGTAGGAACGTCCCCGCTTTTGAATCCGTTTTAACATCGTATCAAACGAAATATTAATATGGATCAATAAATCAGGACTCTTTTGGTGCGGTGCTTCTGGCAACTCTTGCATCATATTTTTTAATAAGGAATCATAGATATCAACTTCTGTGCTAGTTGCTCGACCTAAGTCACCATTCAAATGGAAGAGTAGTGAATCTTCAAAAATTGAACGATCCAAAACATCTAAGTCGTTGGCAAAAGCAGATTTGATACTACCTAGTCGTTTATTTAAAAAATAAATTTGTAGTAAAAACGCATATTTTTTAGGGTCCTTATAAAATAATGGCAAAATAGGATTGTCATCGACGGATTCGTAAAACGCTTTTGAGCCGAAGTGATCGGCAACTAATTGCGTCAAACTGGTCTTGCCGGCACCGATTGTTCCTGACATTACAAGCATGGGGTTCTCTCCTTTATTCATGTACAATATTTCGTCTGTTTATTAAAGCAACACTACATATTGTACGCACACCCTCGTCAAAATGCAATATCTGGTTGCAAGATTACTTGGCCACTTTTTCACGCGCCTTTAGCAAAGACACATATTGTTCCAACGTTAAGTTGTGCTTCGTCATAAAGGCCGCACTCTTTTTGCCCACATACCGGAAATGCCAGGATTCATAACCAATACCGGTTGAGGCCTTACCTGTCTTCGTGAAACGTAAAACGAAGCCATATTCTGGTGCATGTTTAATGAGCCATTGTTGCCCAGCAGTTTGATCTGATTTTGACAACAACTGACTATCGTTGGCATCATACCATTTAGTATTCATGACGTCGACGGCCAGCCCAGTTTGGTGTTCGCTCCCCCGTGGAACGGCCACAAATTCTTTGGTCAATTTCAAGGCCTGCTTGGCAGATTTACCTTTAGCCTCATAAGTCTTGATCGACTGATTCCAAACCGTTTCTTGATAATCGACGGAACGATAACCGGAAACTAGGGTCGCTGGGTAGCCAGCCGCTTGCGCCCCTTTTAAAAATGCCGTCAACGGCTTTACGATTGTTTCACGAACCGGAATGTCCTTCACCGTTGCTTTACTAAAGTTTAATTCATTATGCTGATGCCATTTATTAACGACAATCAAATCACTGTCTGTCGAGCGCACGCCCTTGGGCAAGGCACTAATTAGTTTTTGGCGTTTGGTTTGCGTTTTGGCTGTCTTGGAAGAGTGAGACAGCGTACTGCTTGAGCTTAAATTGGTCGAACAACCACCTAATAAGCTCGTCAGTGCAATCAATACCATGCTAGTTACGATTGTTTTTTTCAAATTTACTCGCTGCCTTTCTTGTTCCACAGCCTAGCATGATTTTGTGAATTTGTATTCGCTGAGAACATTTTTTGGCAACATCTTAATTTATCGGTAGCTTTTTTTACTAACAACAGCTAAACGAAGACAACAAAACGACCGTCGATTTTGGCATCAGCCAAATCAACGGTCGTTTTGTTTTATACTTTATTGAAGCCTGCACATCATCGCTATCCTATTTACAACTATCTACTTTGCTTGCCGCTCCGGTTGGTCTGGATCGATGCTGGAACGTGGTGGCCACGTTTGTGAGCCAAAGGGCGGTCTCACAAGCCGGGCTTTCTCTAAGCTGGAAAACCACCAGCCAAGAGAAATTTCACCACTGAGCATCATCCAGCCCGCCCTGCACTAATCAGTAGCCTCAATATCAATTGAATTTTGGAGATATTAAGATTACCAATACTTTGATTACAATCACTATTTAACATCGGAGCGGACCAGCTCGTTCGTCGTGTCGAGACACTTAGCTGGGTGATTTTACCCAGGTCAGTGTCTGGGCCGACTTTTAAGACATGATTTTCGGCTTGAAAACGCCTTGCCGACCGCTCTTTGGCTGCAAGTCTGCCTCACAGTGAACGAGCTGGTCCACGGAGACGGCTACAAAATACCGTCAAGCAATACTAATCGTCCAAATGATGTTTGCTAAGATCCACTTTATCTAGTGGAATCAGCTTCGTATGGTAACGAATCTTATAGTAGCAAAATAGCACAATAAACAGCGGGATACTCATATAGGTGACCCCAATAGCTTGCCAATCCATGGTCGCAAACGAATGCAAGTCTTGACCAATAATGACGATCATACAGAGGAAGAATGCAAACAATGGGCCAAATGGAAATAATTTGGCATGATAACGCAACTCGCTCAGATCATGGCCCTGTTTAACAAAGGCTTGCCGGAAACGAAGATGTGAGATAGCAATCCCCAACCAGGCAATAAACCCGGTCAACCCACTAGCAGACACTAAGAAAATGTAGATCCGATCACCAAATAGACTCGACAAGAAGGTCAGTAACCCAATGAAAGTCGTCCCAAATAACGCCATAATCGGAATTCCTCGACCATTGACGCGACCGAACGTTTTAGGCGCATAACCTTGCTTAGACAATGAATAGAGCATCCGTGTGGAAGCATACATTCCAGAGTTGGCTGCCGACAAAACGGAAGTCAAAATGACCGCATTCATCACACTCGCCGCCGCTGCTAAACCGGCCTTTTTGAAGACCAAAGTAAACGGACTGATGGCGATATCGCTCGCAGATGACCCTAACAAATCTTTCGAAGTATAAGGAATAATTGCCGCAATCACAAAGATCGCTAGAATATAAAAAAGTAAGATACGCCAGAAAACTTGTTTAATGGCCGCTGGAATACTCTTTTCCGGTGTCGCAGATTCACCAGCCGTAATCCCAATCAATTCGGTTCCTTGAAATGAAAACCCAGCCACGACGAAGACACTTAAAATTGTTGGAATACCGCCGACGAATGGCGCTTTTTTATACGTGAAGTTGCTGAGATCAGTCGCATTACTGCCCATGATACCAAAAATCGTTAAGACCCCAACGACTAAGAAAATCAATACCGTAATCACTTTGATTAAAGATAACCAATATTCGGTCTCACCAAATGACCGTACGGAAAGGGCATTAATTGTGAAGATCAAAATCAATGCAATCAAGCTAAAGATCCACCCAGGAACATGTGGTAACCAAAACTGCATCACGATTGCCGCCGTACTAATATCGACCGCTAACGTAATCGCCCAGTTAAACCAATAGTTCCAGCCCATCGCAAACCCTAAGGCCGGATCAACAAATCGGGTCGAATAAGTCGAAAATGACCCAGAAACCGGTAGATAAGTCGCCATTTCACCTAAACTGGTCATTAAGAAATAGACCATGATCCCAATCCCAACATAGGCCAATAAGGCCCCACCTGGTCCAGCTGTTGAGATTGCGGAACCAGACGCCACAAACAGTCCAGTCCCAATACTACCGCCTAATGCAATCATGGAGAGATGCCGCGTCTGTAACGAGCGCTTCACTTCATGCTGTTGTTCTTCTGCCATGCAGAAACCTCCAAAAATAGTTTGACGTCAAAGTTGGCAACAATTGATCGACACCATTGTCCATCAATCGAACACTAACCGCCGTCCTAAATTTATATCTAAAAGTGTTTCCACCGATTCTGGCATCCGTTTTGACCAAAATAAAAAGTCTTTCTGCAAAGTGCGCAAAAAGACTTAATCAGATGGTCATGTTAAATGCTGATTTCATCGTCGATAGCGCCCCGCAACTGTTTCCCAGTTGCGACAGTCCTTGATTTATTCAACCAAAGCCCAACAAACTTGACGGTAACAGTCAGGTTCATTTCGGCGATTGCCCCTTTCACTGATCATCATCATCGGCTACCCGACTCGAATCAGCTACTCTTGTTAATCGCGTCCTCTTCTTTCGATATACTCAATCATTATACAAAAGTCATTTCAATTTGACAACCGCGATTCACACGACGGTTTAATAGAATTGATCTGGCAACATCGTTTTACCTAATGCTTGGTTGTCGGAGTAATCAATTGGAATATCGACTACGACCGGACCAGTCGTCTTGAAAGCTTTATCTAGCACGGCTTCTAGTTCACTAGGCTTATTCACCCGTAACCCCTTAGCGCCAAAGCTTTCAGCATATTTGACGAAATCAACTGGGCCAAAGCTGACCGCAGCATCTTCACCATATTTCATTTCTTCTTGGAACTTGACCATGTCATAATTACCGTCATCCCAAATCAGATGCACGATATTCAAATTCAAACGAACGGCCGTTTCGAGTTCCTGACTAGAAAATAGGAACCCACCATCACCTGAGACCGAAACGATCTGTGTCTTAGGCCGGACTAACGCTGCGGCAATTGCCCATGGTAAGGCAACCCCAAGTGTTTGCATCCCATTACTGAATAACAAGTGCCGCGGTTCATAGCTACGGAAATGCCGCGCCATCCAAATGTAGAAGCTTCCGACATCAACCGTCACCGTCATATCATCCGTCACACGTTGTTGTAACGCGGCAATCACGGATAGCGGATGACTCAATGTTGAATCCGCATCAATGTTGGGTACAAAGTCACGTGTCTTCAGCTTTTCTTGTAATTCACTCAAATAAGTTTTGGCGTCATCACTAATATCGTAGCCCTTCATATAAGGCAATAAGAAGTCTAACGTCTGGGCAATATCACCCACTAATTCAGTTTCTGGTTGGAAGTTGTGATCAATTTCTGCCCGCATGGCGTCAATAACCACAATCCGAGACTTACCTTCGGCGTTCCAGTTACGTGGTTCGTATTCGATTGGATCATAGCCAACGGCAATCACTAAATCTGACTTCTTCAATAACATGTCACCAGGTTGGTTTCGGAATAACCCAACCCGACCAAAGAAGTGTTCAGCTTCCAAATCGCGTGAAATAACGCCGGCAGCTTGGAACGTTTCAACAACGGGCAAGTTTGCCGCTGTCACTAAATTCCGAATTGCTTGGGTCACTTCTGGTGAAGAAGCCCGCATCCCCACTAACAATACTGGTAATTTGGCTGCTTTGATTTTTTTTGCTAATAAAGTGGCTTCAACTGGGCTAGCTGGCCCAAGTTTAGGCGCCTGCAACGGATTAATGACTGGCGTGCGCACGATTGAATCCGTCACATCTTGTGGAATGCTGACGAAACTAGCGCCTTGCTTGGCTGCAACTGCAGATTGATAAGCATTCGCAATCACTTCAGAAACATTTTCTGGCTCTTGAACTTCAGCACTATACTTCGTGATGGGTTCAAATAATGCAGCGTTATCCATGCTTTGATGAGTCAGTCGCAATAAATCGGCCCGCTGAACTTGACCAGAAATGGCCAAAACTGGGTCCCCTTCAGCCGTCGCAGTCACTAGTCCAGTGGCTAAATTACTGGCACCGGGACCAGAAGTCGTCATGACAACCCCTGGTTTACCGGTAATGCGGCCAATCCCAGCTGCAATGAATGCCGCATTTTGTTCGTGCCGCGTCACGATCAACTTGGGACTCTTAGCATTTACCGGATGTTCTAAACGTTCGAAAACCCGATCAATCTTTGCCCCAGGAATCCCGAATACATACTTGACGTCATGATTGACCAAACTGTCAACGATTGCGTCAGCACCATAATACTTTTTATCTGCCATTTTTTTGCTCGCTCCTATTGTGAAAATTATTGTTAGAATACCATAGATAGCCTTGTAATAACAGCGATTGTTCACTTGTGAAAAAAAGTTTCTGAGCCATTTTTTTAAGCTAAGCACGTCAGACTGCAGTTTTCAGCAATTAAATAATCGAAACCGCATACATTTTCAGGCTGTTTGTAGATTAACTCACTTGGCGGCGCGCATCCGCGTTAAAATTTGATTTAATTGCCCCATTTTGTCTTCAGATTGGTTGTTCCAATTCAAGACTGGAATCTGACTGACCGCTAATAAATCCTTAATCAGCGCGGCAATTTTTTGGTGACTCAAAAAAGCAAGCCACTGTTGGTCGGCCTGCGAAAAGATCGCGTTAACGACTTTAGTCCCTTCATCCGCCACGGGTTCCACATCTTTAAAGACTTGGTCAAAATAACCACGATCTGGAAAAGTATGCAATGGTCCCTCGATGGCGAGCACCACATCCTTAATCGAGATGGCTTCCGGCGAGCGCGCCAATTGAACCCCACCATTGTTACCACTAGTTGAAGCCACTAAATCCGCCACGACCAATTTTCGAATAATTTTGCGAATATAAGAAGCCGAACCACCAATCCGTTCATGAATCACATCCGATGTGAGCGGAATATCGGGTCGCTGCGTCGCTAATAACACGACGACGCACGCAGCTTGTTCGAATGATTTAGCGAGTTGCATTTGTGTCATCTCCATTTGCGGGTAAACACTCAAAAAACAATTCAGTTTGGCCCGCACCAAACTGAGCATAAGCCGGATGCGTGACTTGATCGTATTGTCGAAAGCCCGCATGTTCTAAAATCAGTCGCGAAGCCGTATTCGGCGCTAAACAGCTTGCGGTTAATCGTCGTAAGTTTAAATCTTGGAACGCATAATTGACAATCAAATGCACCGCACTTGTCATGTAGCCATGCCCCCAAGCCATTTGTGTCAACATATAGCCTAGGTCCATCTGTTGTGGCGCAGGTTCACCTTGCGAGTTCATTCGCTCATACAACCCAATGCTGCCAATGACTTCGGCCGTGGACATTAATACGATTGCGTACACTTCTGATAGCTTTGACTGGCGGCTTAGTAAATATTCAGCCTCAACCAAACTGTTAGCGGGCGTAAAACCAGCATTAACAGCCACTTTCGGATCGCGCACCATTTCAAAATAGGCAGCAGCATCTGCCGCAACAAATGGGCGCAATTTAAGCTGTTCATTTTGTAAATTTGACGTTGCCTTCAGCATCACCGTGCCACCTCGCTTGCGTTATAATAGTTATGTTAACCATATCAATAGAGGTGATTGCATGCAAGTGATTCAGCAAAAATTAACCAACAGTCCCGCGCAATTGACAGGACTACTACACACACCAGATCCAAATGCCCATCAAACTAAGTTACCCGCCATTATTATTGTCCCTGGTGGTGGCTATACACACATTCCGGTTGGTCAGGCCGAAACACTCGCGCTTGCCTTTGCCGGTCACGGTTATCAGGCCTTTTATTTGGAATACACTTTGTTGGGTGACCAGCAACCGCTGGGTTTAGCGCCCGTTTTAGACCTCGCACGCGCGGTCTTATTATTACGGCAACATGCCGATGCTTGGCATATTGACACCACGCAACTCACGCCGGTTGGCTTTAGCGTTGGCGGCCACATCGTCGCACTCTACAACGATTATTGGCAAAATCAACTTCCAGCGTTGCTTAAAACGACCGCTGAAAATTTAGCCGTTGCAACCGTGATTTTGAGTTACCCCGTCATCAACCCAAGTCTGGGATATCCAAAAGACGCCGCGACCCTGTCCAAATGGACGGCTAATTCGACTGAAATGGCAGCAGATCAACTGGTCAATCAGCATAATCGGCCAACCTTTATTTGGGTG
The DNA here is from genome assembly GCF_031085375.1 of Lactiplantibacillus brownii. Lineage (NCBI taxonomy): Bacteria > Bacillati > Bacillota > Bacilli > Lactobacillales > Lactobacillaceae > Lactiplantibacillus > Lactiplantibacillus brownii. The sequence continues at coordinate 944,651 of NZ_JAVCWF010000001.1, read as the reverse complement.
ACCGCGGATGATCCGTTAGTTCCCGCCACCAATGCTTTGGCCTACGCAACCGCACTCGCCAAAGCCAAGCGTCCTTACGAATTACACGTTTTTGAACACGGCCCACACGGTTTAGCATTAGCCAATTCGCAAACGGCTTGGAAACCAGATGCCAATCAGCCTCACGCGGCACATTGGTTCAATTTAGCGTTAGCCTGGCTGCAAGCACACGCTAATTAACTTAAAATAAGTCAAAACAAAAAAACGACCTCCAATTCGGAGATCGTTTTTGACTTGGTTCAGTCAGCTTACAAATAGGATCGGTAACATAGTCGCCACTTCAGTAAGTGTGGGGCGTAGATTACATACACCCACTCCATGATTTCAAGCCAGAGCCAACCTAGTAAAACCGCACCAATTGTGTCAGTTGGATAATGAGCTTGCATGTAAACCCGCGCAACCATCACCAGTAACAACCAAACAATACTGATCCATTTAACTGTTTGTGCGATGCGATAATTATCTATTTCCGGAACAATAATTATAATAATCGTAGCAACTAGCAAAAATGTTCCTAAGGTGTGTCCACTTGGAAAACTATAACCATCGTCCGTAGCCAAGTGACCAATCGGCCGAGCACGGGCAATCAAGTGCTTGAAAAACGTCTCTAAGACCATGCCACCCGCCATCAATACGACTGCCCACAACGCTTGAATTTTATACTTAAACCCATATAGCAAAAATGCCAACAGGACCATCCAAAACACATCACGGCCGGGTGATGCCAACCAGCTGATCGTTTTAAAAACTAGTGTAAAGAAGCCATTCACCTTAATCGTGGCAAGCGAGGCCAAACCAGCGTCAAATAAATCAATCCCCACTGCGCCAGTCTGAATAAAATAGCTTAAATACGCAAATAAAATGACTGCAATGACAAACTTGACCGGCCGACTACGCGACTTATCGATCATCAAAATTAGAACCCCCATTAATATTATCGATTAATAAAATTATACCATAAGGCTCTGAATGACTAAAATAGACGCAATCTTGTTTACGGAACCTTAAAAAATCACCAAGAAAATTTAAATCCAACCCTTTCCCGTCCAAAAACGGTTATGATGGAATTCGGGATTCGGGTTCTTAAGATTCTTAGGGGTTGTTTGAAATTTGTTTCCGATAACCCCAAAAGATGCTAAACTATGTATAGTTTTTACATAACTATTGGAGGAAAAATTCATGGAAGAAATGCCAAGTCGTTCACAGATGCATCAAGATAATTCTGGGGGTAAAGGTCCCAAGAAAAAGCATCCAGTTCGTAACGCGCTTTTAATTATCCTAGCAGTCTTACTGGTTGGGATTGGGGCCTTTGCGGCACGAACTTATTTCAATGCACGGAACGCGGCTAAGATTGTGTACCAGAGCAGTGGCATCAAAAAGTCACGTAACACCGACGCCATTTTAAGTGGTAAAAAGCCAGTATCGATTTTGTTACTCGGAACCGATACCGGGGCATTGGGCCGTGACTACAAAGGCCGGACCGATACAATTATCTTGGCAACCATCAATCCCAAAACCAAAACAACCACTTTAATGAGTATCCCACGGGACTCCGAAGTCGCTGTCTCTGGCTTTGAGCAGGATTTTCCATCAAAACTAAACGCTGCTTACGCTTACGGTAGTGCTGGGACAACCATTAAAACGGTTGAAAAATGGTTAAACGTGCCAATTGACTATTACGCCTTGATCAACATGGGTGGTATGAAGAAAGTTGTCAATGAAGTCGGCGGCGTGGATATTACACCAATCCGGACCTTTACTTATGAAGGCTACACCTTTACCAAGGGTGCTAAGACGCATATGAACGGTGCCAAAGCATTGGCCTATTCACGGATGCGTTATGATGATCCTTTAGGTGACTACGGTCGGCAACAACGCCAACGGCAATTAATCACTGCCATCATTAGTGAAAGCACCAATGCCACTAACTTGATGAAACAAGACTTCTTGAAGTCCTTAGCCAAAGAAACTCGAACCGATTTAACGTTCAGTAACTTAACCAGCATCGTTTCGAACTATCGTGCTTCAACCAAGAATATCGTTTCGGATCATGCTCAAGGTTCCGGTAAGATGATCAGTGGTCAATCCTTTGAAGTGGTACCACAAACTGAAAAGCAACGGGTCACCAATGTTTTACGGAAATCATTAGATCTGAAATCAGCCACAACTGGCTCATTGTACGGTAAATAATATAGTTAAACACAAAACAGTCTGGGGAAAATTTCTCAGACTTTTTTTTTGCGTTCTAACACCCATTCATGAAAACGGTGTGGTTGTTTTGTAAGTTCTACTTTAATTGCCGTTTCGGTTGGTCTGGACTGATGCTGGAACGTGGTGGCCACGTTTGTGAGCCAAAGTGCGGTCTTACACGCCGGGCTTTCTCTAAGCTGGAAGTTCACCAGCTCGAAACGTGTTCGGTCCAACAGCTCCCTCCGCTTGCTACGCCATCGCAACCACTCGGAAAAAACACCGAGTCATTGTGATGGCTAGGCAATGCTCAGAAGCACCCGTTGGACCTCACACTCTGAGAAATTTCACCACTGAGCATCATCCAGCCCGCCCTACACTAATCAGCAATTCTAATATTAATTGGTTATTAGCATGTTCTAATTTTCCATGCTTTGATTACAACCACTATTTAACATCGGTGTGAACCAATACGTTTGCCGTATTGAAACATTAAGCTGAGTGAGCGAGTTTTCCCAGGTTAGTGTTTGACCGACTTTTAAGATGTTACTTTTGGCTCGGAAACGCCGCACAGACGCAGGTAGTCCACAGCAAACGAGCTGGCTTCCAGAGACGGACAGATCTATTTATGAACGCAACACGGTATTAACCCGGTAAAGCCGCGTGTTATAATGAGACATTCTTTAATTTGGAGCTGAAATGACATGTCAAAACCAAAATTTGAACTGGCCAGTGACTATATTAACGGTCCCGCTTTGGGTGCCGCCGTTGAAAAAATCAAAGATGATCCAAGCAATGGCTTGAGTGTTCGTTATGCGACTCGCAATAACGATGAAATTAAATTTATCTTTACCGCGATAAAAACGGGCAAAGTCACTGAAATGGCTTACCAAAAATCTGCTAACGCACACTGGGTCTTTAATGCCGCTGAATCCACCCCATTATCAAACTAACGGCAACTCATTTCGATAACCCAAAACCATCAAACTGTTTTTTATGATAGTTTGATGGCTTTTTTGTCAGTCTCACTTTAACGACCAACGGATATGGTAAGCTTAACTTACTAATTTTCTAACGGAAGGATGCCAACCTTGAAAAAATTCCTACTGATACTTGTCTTGACACTGGCACTATTATTAAATCCACTGACTGCCATGGCTCGCGCCGGCGGTAGTACTGGGGGTGGCGGCAGCACTGGCGGGAGTCCCAGTGGTGGGACCACAACTTCTAATCATAACGATTATGACAACGGTGGCTACTATCATGGTGGTGGTTATTATGGCGGCGGTTACTATCATCGGACAAACATTTTTGATGTCATTATTTTTGGTGGCTTTGGCTTATTGTTCTTTGCGCCGGGACTACGCCGCGTTTGGCAACGCCGTCAATCCCAACGACTTGAGCCTCAAAATACCGTGCCATTACCTGACGAGTTGCGTGCTGAATTTGAACCCTTTTTCTATCAAGTTGAGGCTGCCTGGACCAAAAATGACCTCGACACCCTCAGCAAATTAATGGCTCCCCGCTATTTTGCCAAACAACGGCGAATTCTAAACAACTATCGGCAACAACATAAAACTGATCAATTAGAGGGACTAGTTATTATTGATTTAGCACAAGAAATCACGTCGGCGCCAACGCATCTAAATGTGGTCGTCACCGCTCAAGCCCGCGATTACTTTGTCTACAGTGACCAGTCCGCCGCTTATAATCAAAATAGCTATGATAAAACTTATATTGAACGCTTTACCGAAGTTTGGGAACTGACGCGTGACCCTCATCAACCGCTAGTGCTCACTCGAATTCGACAATAAGGTTATAAAAAGGCACCAGCAAATCCAATGGCTGGTGTCTTTTTACGATCTATTTCCCCCACAAAAATTTAATCAAAGTACGATCTACTTGTGGATTTTCATGTAATTTCGAATGCCGGGCAAGTTTTCCTGTAAATTCTTTTTCCTGATAAGATTTAGCCCGTGGTGTGACTAAATATTTCAAGGATAAGCTGGCAACGTTTGGTACCGTACCATCCGTATGCCCGCCGATATTGCCATAGATATTCAATACCTTAACTTGATTCTTTGGCAGTACTTGACGCAATTTAGTCATTTCGCGATAAGTCGCATTCATCTGATTCGGTTTGCCAGCGGCATTCAATTTCAACCCGGCTGGCTGAGTGACACTAGCTGGCATCCCTTTAAAATCTAGACCAGCAAAGTGACCAGCAATATCTACCTGCTTACGCAACTTCGGTAACTTATGATTCCCGGCATTGGCTAACGAATAATAAATCAACGAAATATTCCCCAATGAGTGGCCGACCATATTAATTGATTTGAAGTGATACTGCTTTTGCAGCGCCACAACCACATTGGTCGCCCATTGACCATGCTTGCGATAATTCAATTCTCGATTATTAGCATAGTTCACTTCCACAATCGGATTGATAGCGCCAGTTTTAAGCTTACCCACCAACTTAACGTGACCCGTTTTACTGACCATTGCACGAATAATCGTGTTAGTGACGCCAGCTTGCTTAGCCGCATCCGCCATATGCTCTTCTGCATGGTAACTACTACCACCGCCGTGAAAAAACAACGTTGGTGTGGTGCTCTGAACATACTTGTTTGCTTTAACGTGTTGTGCACAACCGGCCAAACCAACCGTCAGCGCCAAACCTAAACTAATTAATACGGTCATAAATTTTCGTGACATCTGTTAATCCCCCATTTTTTTAATGTACCATTATCATACTAGCTTCGAGTAGCTAGAAGGCAAGTCATCAGTACAAAAAAATGGTCATCACTATTTTCGTGAAGACCACCGCTTAATTATGAACGCACTTGTTGCCAGCGTAGACGGCAAAATGCGATCAACTGATTTAATAATTCTGCAACTAGAAAGCCTAGTGCAATTGCCCCGGTGATCACAACCACTTGCAGCATGAAGCCAACCGCTTGATCATATTTTCCTAAGGCAAAATTTCGAACCATCTGGTAAGCCTGACTTCCTGGTACAAATGAAACGAGACTCGGAATATTAAAAATAATTGAGGGCATTTTCTTATAGCGCGCCGCTAAACTACTCAAAACGCCAATCCCCACGGAACCAATGAAACTGCCGAGTACGATGCCACCATCAAAAGCCTGAACAATTAAATAAAAGCCCCAAGTCAACGTGCCAATCCAACCGGCCAGATTTAGCGCATGTCGGGGAATATTGATAATCAAGCCAAAGCCTAAAACGGCTAAATACGCTAAAATAAGTTGTCCAACGATACCCATCCGTACGCCCCCTCAAAACAGTGTAATCACGACCGCAATGCCAAACCCCAACGCAGCCGCACTAATCAACGCCTCGACCGCGCGTGCCGGCCCACTCACAAAGTTGCCGGCCAAAATGTCACGGACCGCGTTCGTCAACGGCACTCCTGGAACTAATGGCATCAATGCCCCAATAATAATGTCATTGATATTAGTGCCCCAACCGACCTGGTACGCCCATTCAGCTGCGAAGCCAATAAATAGCGCAGCCACTAATTCACTCAAAAATTTAATTTTTAAATAACGATTCAACAAATAAAAGACCAAATAGCCTAACGTTCCAATGACGACGGTTGGCCAAGTATTGATCGTTTCTTGGCGAAACATAATCATTAACGGACCACTAACCAGTGCTGCACCAACGAGTTGCAACCAGAGTGGAAACGACCGTGACGCTTGATCTAACTGACCCAGACGCGTATGTAAAGTTGGCAGGTCAATTTGTTGGGCGGCAAATTCACGTGACAGCTGATTAACTTGCGCGACTTTTTCCAAATCTATCGTCCGCTTGGTCACCGAAGCAATCTGAGTCGCATTACGACCCTGAATCGACATCATGACACCGGTGATTGTCACATAAGTATTGGCCTGAACGACGCCAGCATTCTGTGCAATTCGCGTCATCGTATCATCGACCCGTGAAATTTCAGAGCCATTTTCAACCATAATCTTGCCCGCTTTCAGACAAGTCGCGATAATTAATTCATCTGTCGTCATGCTGCCCACACCTCACAATTTCTTGATAGCCTAACTTTAAGCCAATTTTGTTGCCACGACCACCATTAAATGAAAAAAAGTCCAGAAAAAAACCGGTCATGAGGGTTTCCCTTCATAACCGGTTTTTGAAGTCTCTCTAACAAGTTAGAGAGAAGCCGTTTAAGCCGTTAATTAGTCTTTAGTAACGTTAACTGCTTGTGGGCCACGATCGCTTTCTTCAACGTCGAATGATACAGCTTGGCCTTCTTCAAGAGTCTTGAAGCCGTCTTCTTGGATAGCTGAGAAATGTACGAATACATCGCTACCGTTTTCGCGAGTGATAAAACCAAAACCTTTGTCGGCGTTAAACCATTTAACTGTTCCATGTTCCATAATAAAAAATCCTCCTAGTGCTTTTTTGCACATATAAATTAATGTAAATCATGATTCGGTGCAAATGGGGATAGTTTATTGAAACGATCTGACCAAAATTACCTAACCAAGCTACAAGAGTAATTGTAGCATATTGTTTTCGAAAAGGATAGCGAATCAAGCGTATTTCCTAAATTCTTTTATTAAGCCATTAAAAATTCAGAATATCTAGGCGATTAATGCTCCGCTTTGTTCAGGATGATGCGAAGATTCCAGCTACTTTACAAAAATATTGTGCGCAGCTTTGTAACTCACTGGAATCTGTTGGCCCGTGGCTTGGACTTCGATCGTCACGGGGCCTTCAAACGGATCATGCTTGATGACTTTCACGGCTTGCCCAATCTTCAAGGCGATGTCATGCAAGTAAACTAACAAATCATGATTGTCAATAAACCGTTCAATGGAAACAACTGTCCCATCTTCGGTATCGGCAAGTGCCGTATGACTGTCTTCCGTGTAGTGCCCATTCTTATCTGGAATTGCGCCGCCATGTGGACAATGGGTTGGATGTCCAAGGAAAGATTCCAAGGAATCGACCAACCGTTCACTGGTAACATGTTCCAAAACTTCAGCTTCCGAATGCACATCTGGTAGATCATAATTTAATTTATCAACTAAAAAGTCTTCCCAGATACGATGCTTCCGAACCAAGGTTTCCGCATATCGAATACCTTGCTTTGTTAATGAGATACCCGCATACGGGGTATGCTTGGCTAACCCATCTTGTACTAATTTACCGACCATTTCTGTTACAGAGCCGGCCGCGATGTCTAAGCTTAATGCAATTTGCTTATTCGACACCTTTTTCTTCGTACCACCAAGTTCGAAAATAATTTTTAAGTAATCTTCCTTCATGGGGGTCATGAATTTACTTCACCTCAACTAAATTTATCTTGCCGTTTAACCTGCTTAGTTAGTGTATCGTACACCAATTACCATCTTTTTGCTACTAGTTAATTAAGCGTCGCAATTTTGACAATCCTTTGAAAAGCCACAGCAATCGTGCCATAATTAAATTGTAGCGCAAAACTGTGACTTTCGGGTTACAGCCGTTGTAAAAATTTTATTTTTTCGGATCGTGCTTCAAATCTAAGGAGGAACCGCATCGTGAATGATGATGCTCAATTATCCATTACCCAACTTAATGATAGCTTACAACATAAAGCAGTTGAAGACTTTGCTAAATTTTATCAACGTCTCTATGATGCTAACAATCTTGAATTAATGTCCAACTACCCAGTCGTTAACAATATGACTGATATCAATGAACATTTGAACTTAGCCCGCTTCATGACCAAAGCCCAACGTTTAAAGGATAGTATTGACTTCTCTTATCAAGACTATCTACATCTCATTGACAACCTCGATCAAAAATACTTTGAAAGTGGTAATCCGGCAATGACTTGGGACGAATGGTATGCAAGCCATTTCGCACAACTGTCTAATTCATAATCAACTTAAAACTTTGAGGCGTCTGGCTTGATAAAAAGTCCGACGCCTTTTTGCTGGGAACTTTTATCGTGTGAAACACGGTTATGAGCTTGGTTGTATACCATTCTCACGATATGAATAGCCGAAACGTGCAAAATTCGACTGCGGGCTCCGCTTATCCCGGTTAAGCAACCACTCGGAAAACCACCGAGCAATTGGTTCCTACCTCAATAGTCGAAACGTGCAAACCACAGCTGCGTCCTCCGCTTAGCTACGTCAACGGCACCATGCTAAACCCGCATGATACCGCTGACTAGGCTATGCTCGGAAGCAACCCGCTGTTGTTTGCACTCTTTTTCTTAATAAAAAAGACCCAAGCTTTCCCACAGCACTTGGGCCCTACTAGTAAGTATCATCACCGGACAATTGAAAACTACTTCTAGATTCAATTACACGTTGTTTTATGCACGATCACTACCTGGAATGGCCCAGGCATCTCTCAGCGCTTCTTTCGCGCTCTGTTGTAAATCTCTTCGCAAAGTTAAACTTCAAAACACGACCAACATGACAACGGTCAATCCAGCCATAAGATCGATTGACGAGTGGGAAACTTGTTGTCCGCATGACTTACCGATACTTACCGACTTAAATCTACCATTAATCAAACGGTTTCACAAGCTAGAAGCCGGCACGATGCGATTATTTTTTCGGATAGACCCGGTAATGTGCCTCATTATCCACAATATAAACGTATAAATTTTGCGTATGGGCTTCATCAAAATAACCCAGATTAATCATATGATGACCCTCACGCTCTTCCACGCCTTGAAACGCATTCGTGACAAAAATTCGCATCATTTCCATCTGCGTACTTTGTTCAGTTGCCCGTTGTGCAGCCGACGCTAAGGTAAATCCTTCATCCAACATCGCTTTGATGAAATGAACCCGCATCAAGGTACCATAGGAAAATCGATGGGTCGTATTTTTCTCGGTCACCTTTTGACTATGAATGTAACCCTTTTGTTCCCAATAGCGAAGTTGCGTTTGTGAGACGCCCGTGGTCTTAGCGAGGTCACTAATGCCGACGGTAAATTTGTGCTTATTAATTTGTGCTTTCAAATTTTTTAAAAATTCTGTATTCTGATTGTTCACGAAACGACCTCTTTTCTTAAATTTCCAATACTAAGTATATAATTTTTGATATTAATGTCAAGTTTGTTGACAAATACATAAAATCCGCTTATATTAGACAACGTAGTTTTTTAGAGAGAAGGGATTTACTTGTCAACTGCTGTTGATAACAATGGGAAACCGTATAATCGCGGTTTACTCATTGCCATACTATTAATTGGGACGTTCTGTACCGTCCTGAACCAAACGATTTTAACGACCGCCTTTCCAACTTTGATGAAGGCTTTCGATATTACAACTTCCACCGTTCAATGGTTGACCACCGGTTTCTTACTGGTCAACGGGATCATGATTCCGGTCAGTGCCTGGTTAAGTACCCGTTTTAGTACCAAATGGTTGTACTTATCAGCCATGACAATTTTTGAAATTGGAACGATTATTTGTTTTACCGCACCTAATTTTCAATTCTTACTGACTGGCCGTTTGATTCAAGCGGTCGGCGTCGGTGTAACGATGCCACTTTTACAAACCATTATGCTCACCATTTTCCCTGCTGATAAACGTGGGGCCGCAATGGGGATGGCCGGGATCGTTATTGGCCTGGCGCCTGCGATTGGCCCGACCCTTTCTGGCTGGGTGATTGACAACATGAGCTGGCGCGATTTATTTGGCATGATTATTCCAATCGTTGCCGTTGTCTTAATCGCTGGCTTCTTCTTCATGGCCAACGTGCTCGAAACTTCTGATCCTAAACTTGATTTCCTATCCTTAGCGTTATCCACCTTAGGCTTTGGGAGCCTACTTTATGGGTTCTCATCCGTTGGTGATGATGGCTGGACTTCTGCCAAAGTATTAACAACTCTAGTCATTGGGGTCATCGGGATCGTACTATTCGTTTGGCGCCAATTAACGATGGCAAAACCATTCCTAGACTTCCGCGTCTTCAAACACGTTCGCTTTACCGTCGCCGCCGTTTTAAGTTCAGTCACCAACATGGCGATGGTCGGCGCCGAAATGGTTATTCCGCTTTATTTGCAGATCATCCATGGGTTCTCTGCCTTTGATTCCGGCTTAACTTTATTGGCTGGTGCCTTAATGATGGGGATCATGAGTCCAATTACTGGTCAAGCGTTTGACCGCTTTGGGGCCAAACGCTTAGCCATCTTAGGTATGTTCCTATTAACTGCCGGGACGATTCCATTTATGTTCATTACTCGGACTACAGCAACGATTTACATCGTTATTTTGTACGCTGTACGGATGTTTGGGATTTCGATGGTTATGATGCCCGCAACAACTGCCGGCATGAATGCTTTACCACTCGACATGATGGGTCATGGAACAGCGGTTAACAACACGGTTCGTCAAATTGCTAGTTCAATCGGGACGGCCATTTTAACTTCAGTATTGTCCAATGTTACCACGTCACAAGCCCCTGCTAAAAGCTTACTCAAGAGCCAACCATTGGCCTATCAAGATAAGTATTTCAATGCAACTTTAAGTGGTTATCATGCAGCTTTCTATGTTGCCGTCGCTTTCTGTGTCGTTGGTTTAGTCGTCGCATTCTTCATGCAAGACAAACAACATTCCATTAAACCAACTACAAAGGAGGTTGATGACTAATGATTCTCGTTGTTTTAGTATTCAGCGCGATTGCGTTATTCTTGACCTTCGTGTACATGCATCAAAACGCTACTCGTCTCATTTTAACGACCATCTTCGGTATCGCCCTAGTCGCTTCACTCGTCTTAGTCATTGAAAATGATAGCCAACACCTGGGAATGACAAAGGTCACCACGACTAAAACCGTGCCACTAAAGTCCGCCGGTAGTAGCCAGATGGACATGCTCCTGTATCAATCGATTGGCACCGCGGACAAAAACCGCGTTTACATTTATAAAACCATGACAGATCAGAAAAAGGTCAGCACGACTAAAGCTAACGTCAATACGGCTAATCACGTGAAGACCACCACTGGCTCGACCAAGTTGGTCACCAAGACCACTCGTTGGATGTATCAGAGCAACGCTGCCAAGTTCTGGTTTGGAATTGCCAATAACGACAATCAATTGATTAAACGGACCAATACGTTCTATATTCAAAAGACTTGGGTCGTGCTCAGCACGTCGCAAGCAAAACAGCTTAGCAAGCTTGCTAAGCAACAGTCCACAACTTTAAAGGCACAAGCCAAGGTCTACGTTCAAAATGCTGTCAAAACCGCAATGGTGAAGAATCCAGCAATGACGCAAGCCCAAATGGCAACCCTTGAAAAACAGGCTGCTGCACAATATCAAGCTAAAGCCATGCAAAATATGATTAAAACCGTTAAACAATCGAAATAAGCTCACTCTGACAAACAATAGTCGTCGACATTAGTTAATCATCACTAATGTCGGCGACTATTGTTTTTGTTCATATTTTTTCCACCGCTGAAATACGGGTTAACCAAGCTGAAAGGTCACCAAGAGATTGGCACTTGGCAGGCACAATTATTTCCCGGGTGAAGTTGGGCGTCCGCTCACTCTGACAAAATTGCAACAAAAAACGAGCCTGATTTGACTCAGACTCGCTCATATCATTGCAGTATCCTAATTTCGGCCTAATTGGTGGCACATTGTTCACATAGTGGCATCAAATCTTTTAAGTCCTCAACGGATGAGCCATTTTCTAAGAAGCAATTGACCATATCTAGCCAATATTGATCGTCGGCGCTAAAGGTTGCCCGCGCATCTTTACATGGCAACAACCCAGCTTGTGTATAAGCAACGATTTTATCAGCAGCGACCCCACTACGGGCTGCTAATTGTTCCAGAGTCATTTTCTCTCACCATTTGTCCTTTCAAAAAATCAATGAGCTTATGTTACGCCCAGCCAGTACCAAATGCAAGTAATAATTTCGTGACTGCAGCATTAAAATGTAATGATAAAGTTCTTCATTATTTTCACCAAAAAGTGTACACTAGAAATTATTAACGCTGACCCGATAATTGTCCCTGACCAGACGCGGCTTAACCGTGCCATCACCCAATTTCGGTCCCATCTTCAATCAGGAGGTTTCACGAATACATATGGATGCAAGTTTAACATTTAAAAGTGGTTTTAAAGACGTTATCCCGACTTTATTCGGCTACATCGGCGTTGGCTTAGCTATGGGCATTGTCGCTAACACCAGCCATTTGTCGGTCTTGGCCGTCCTACTCATGTCGCTCATTGTCTATGCTGGTTCGGCACAATTCATCATCATTAGTATGCTACTGGCCGGCAGTCCCATCTCTGCCATCGTTCTCTCAACCTTTCTCATTAATTCAAGAATGATTCTCATGAGTATGTCGATTGCTCAATATTTTAAGAAAGATTCTTTGTGGCAAAATCTGGCACTGGGGTCACTACTAACAGATGAAACATTTGCACTGAGCATGAACAAAATCAATCAAACCGATCATCAGCTACGACCACGGTGGCTTCACGCTGCCAATATTATTGCTTATTTGGTCTGGGCAGCCGCCACCGTCGTCGGCTGTTTACTGGGACATTTAATCGCTGACCCGAATCAATTTGGCCTGGATTTTGCCGTTGTTGGCATGTTTATTGGTCTACTTTATCTGCAAATTATTACCGACCGCAGTAAGACTCTCAAAACACAGCTGTTGGTCGTCCTGTTCGTCGCCATTGCCATGTATTTTCTCATGCGTTTTTTCCCAGGCAATATTGCGCTTCTGATTGCTACGTTACTCGGTTGCGGTTTTGGAATGGCGGTGACCGCTCATGACTAATTATGTGCTCGTCACCATCTTACTCTCTGGCTTGGTCACATGGCTCTCTCGTGTGGTTCCCTTTGCCATCATCAAAAATTTAACGGTTCCCAAATGGCTGATCGATTTTCTTTCTTTTGTGCCAGTCGCCATCATGACCGCTATTTTTGTTGAAAGTCTACTCGTCTATCACGCTGGACAATGGCCTGGCTTTAATCTCGAAAACATCTATGCCTCAATTCCCGCGATCCTCGCTGGCGTCTTAACCAAGAGCTTGCTAGCCGTCGTCATTACTGGTGTAATCGCCATGGCGCTACTTCGCTTAGTTGGCTGGGGTTAATGATCGTTTAAAAGCACTCAGCAACTGTTAATCCAACTGCTGAGTGCTTTTATTTAACCAATAACGGACTTTTACTTGGTAGTCAGTGAGTCAACTGCAGCTAATACGGTCTCGGCCGCTGAACTTTTTGGTTGCCACCCCAAAATCGTGCGAGCTTTACGGTTACTGACTTGGTGATTCACACGCATCATCAGATTAACTTCTTTGATTTGTGGCATTACCGGTGCTAATAATCGCACGATTGGAGTCGGTAAGAGCAACTTGGGTAACTGTGTCGCTTGTGCTGGACGCTGAGTTTTGATCAAAGTCATGATTTCTTTAGCCGTAATGGCCTGATCTGCGACCGCCAAAAATCGTTGTCCAGCCGCATTCGGTGTTTGCATCGCTAAAATGTGCATTGCAGCAACGTCCTGAGCAGCCACCACGTTCACCTTAAAGTTAGGAGTGACTTGTCCAGTCAATAGACGTTGTACCAAGCCAAAGCTTCCAGAGACGTGTTGTCCCATCGCCGCGCCTAACATGGCCCCGGCATTGACGGTTACCAAGTCTAATTTTGAATTTTGTGAAAAGTTCCAAGCCGCCTGTTCAGCCAATAGTTTAGACTTTTCATATAAGGACAGCCCGGGTTGATCAGGATTGGTCCAATCTTGTTCGGTGACCACGCCCTGATGATCTAAGCGACTAAAACCAACCGCGCCTAAATTTGCCGTCATGACGACTCGTTTGACCCCAGCTTGCTCAGCAGCTTTTAAGATCCGCAAAGTTCCCTGCTTAGCGGTTTGAACAACTTGATCAGCCACAGACTCACCATTGACGAACACTGGCGCTGCCACACTCATCACCGTTTCGACATCTTGCATTGCCGCTGCCCACCCAGCATCCTTAGTTAAATTGGCTTCGACAAAATGCAAATCAGTTAACGACGTGAGTCCTTGACTCGTCAAAGCTGCGGTCACTTCGGCTGCCTTTGATTCTGACCGTAACGTTGCGCGGACCGCATAACCTTGTCGCAATAATCCTTTAATCAACCATAGGGCTAAGAAACCGTTGCCACCAGTCACCAATACTGTTTTTTTCATCATGATATCTCCTGTTTACTTGTATTTTAAGTTTAATTCTTTTAAACTGGTCATATCATAAACCCTCGACAACACTCTAGGGCAAGCTCAGGAGGAAAATTTTTGACTTATACCATCAAAACAGTCGCTGAAAAAACGCATCTATCCATCTATACCTTGCGCTTCTACGACAAGCAAGGACTCTTGCCCTTTGTCAGCCGTAATGACTCCGGCTACCGAGAATTTACCGATGCCGACTTACAACTCTTACGCACGATTACCTGCTTGAAAAATACTGGCATGAAAATTGCCACCATCCGTCGTTATATTGACGCGGTGATGGCTGGACCTCAGACCATTCCAGAACGACGACAACTGCTGAGTGATCATCGAGCAGCAATTTTGGCTGAGCAGCAAAAAATCCGGGACAATTTGCAAGAGATCGACTTTAAACTCAACATTTATAGTGCTTCCAATGCCAAACAAGTCATTACCGCCGAACGTCAATTTGCCAAGGCTGAAAAATTGGCGAATCACTTACCTGATCCTTATCCAACACTTAACTAAAAAAACGCGTCAACATCCACTGAGGAATGTTGGCGCGTTTTTAAGAAACTTTCATTATAAACTAAGCTGATTTTAGTACCAGCCGTGTGATTGCCAGAATGATTGTGCTGCAGCCCATGAGCCGTAACGTGATGAAACGTAGTTGTTAGCAACACGTTCTTGGTTAGCAGCTGAATGGTCACCATTCAAGTAAGCTGAATCTAATTGATACTTACCAATGTAACGGCCATTAGTTGCAGTATATGAACCACCGGATTCTTTGTTCGCAATCCAAGCCTTAGCTGCGCTGTCAGAACCAGACGTCGTTGCGGGTGCTGCACTCGATTGTGCAGGGGCACTCGGCGTCGTGGTTGCTGGCGCTGCTGAAGCTGCTTGTGATTGAACAGGTGCTTGTGACTGTACTGGCGCTTGTGATGCTGGTGCCTGTGATTGTACAGGGGCTTGAGACTGAGCTGGTGCTTGCGAAGCAGGCGCCTGTGATTGGGCCGGTGCTTGGGAAGCTGGCGTTACCACAGCTTGAGTCGTCGTGCCATTTACTTCCAACTGTTGGCCAACGTAAATTAAGTTTACGTTCGCTAATGAGTTAGCTGTTTCAATTGCTGAAATCGTGGTGTTATAAGTATTTGCCAGTGCACTAACGGTGTCGCCAGCTTTAACCGTAACAGTGTCGGCGTTGGCAGCAGTTGTGCCGAGGACAAACAAACTAGCCGCGGCTGCAGTTGATAATAGTAAACTCTTGATCTTCATATAAATAGTTTCACTCCTGTAATTTTTGGGTAGTTTCTTAAAGTCGGCACCACTTGGTTACCGGACTTAACAACAGAAGCTAAGTATACGGACTGGATGTAACAAACTAATAGCAGACAGATTACTAATTCACCCTCACACTGTAATAAAACGGGGTTTTCGTAATATTTTGTAATATTCAAGCTGGAATCAACGGGTTTTGATGTCGTTTGAAAGTCAATTATATTAAATTTATTTTACTTTGTAACCGCTACGAAACGTTTAATAATCTTTATCTTAGCGCTTAAAGCAAGTATAATAGTTCAAGTATACGTATTAAGTTTTGATATAAACGGAATATTTTTATTTCGATACCGAAATTGCCCAAATTCTTGTCAAATAAAGATGGCAATTCGGTAAGAATCCGTTACAATGCCCATGATTGCTTTACTTAAACGGTAAAATCGGGTAAATTAACAACAAAACAAGCATACGCTTGCGCTACTAAAAAACTTAAACTTACAGATTGAGAGATGAACACACATGTGCGGTTTTGCTGGTTGCTTAACTGATCGGACCAAAGCAGATAATGAAGCTTATGATCAAACCATCCACGAAATGACAAAGATGATTGTCCATCGGGGTCCCGATGATGATGGTTACTTTGCCGATGATAACATTACGATGGGCTTCCGTCGCTTGAGTATTATTGATTTAGCGGGTGGTCATCAACCACTTTCTTATGATAATGAACGTTATTGGATGACCTTTAATGGTGAAATCTACAATTATATTGAATTACGTGAACAACTCAAAGCTGAAGGTTATGAATTCAAAACGAATTCCGACTCTGAAGTTATTCTGGGTATGTATGCCAAATATAAGGCTGACTGTACCAAATACTTCCGCGGGATGTTTGCGTTTGTTATTTGGGATAAACAGGAAAAGTCCCTCTTTGCAGCGCGTGATCAATTTGGGATTAAGCCATTTTATTATGCCGTTCAAGGATCAGATTTCTACTATGCTTCTGAAAGTAAAGCCATCTACAAGATCTTGAAAGATAAGACTTTCGATCAAAACGCTTTACAAGACTACATGACGTTCCAATTTGTTCCCGAACCAGAAACTTTGACCAAAGAAATCAAGATGCTGGCACCGGGTTGTTCTTTAATCAAGAAATTAGGTTCAGCACCACAGATCACACGGTACTATCATCGTGAATTTCATCCGGTCAAACGATCAGAGGATGAATATGCCCAAAAGATCAAGGCAGCCTTGATTGATTCCGTTAAGATCCATATGCGGTCAGACGTTCCTGTTGGCTCATTCTTATCTGGTGGAATCGATTCTTCTATTATAGTAGCAATTGCCAAAAACTATAATCCAAACTTGAATACCATTTCGGTTGGTTTTGAGCGCGAAGGCTATAGTGAATTAGACGTGGCTCAAGAAACCGCGCAGATTTTAGGGGTCAAGAACTATAGTAGTATTATTACGCCAGAAGCCTTCATGAAGGCCTTCCCACACTTTGTTTGGAGTATGGATGATCCGTTGGCTGACCCGGCTGCTGTGCCGCAGTATTTCTTAGCCAAGGAAGCAATCAAACACGTTAAGGTCGCCTTAACTGGTGAAGGTGCGGATGAATTATTCGGGGGTTACACGATCTATCACGAACCCGAATCATTGAAACCATTCCGTTACACCAAACCAATCAATGGCGCTTTAAAAAAGATCGCCTTAATGATGCCTGAAGGGATGCGTGGACGCTCCTTCTTAATGCGTGGGACGACGCCACTTGAAAACCGCTACGTCGGTAATGCCTTTATCTTCGGCGAACAAGAGAAACAAAAGTTCCTTAAAAACTATAATCCGAACCATCCGTTCCAATCCATCACGCAACCATTTTACGATGAATCTGTCGACTATGATCCAATCAGCCGGATGCAATTCATCGACATGCATACTTGGTTAAACGGTGACTTGTTGCATAATGCGGATCGGACGACGATGGCGCATAGTTTGGAATTGCGGACCCCGTTCGTTGACCGTGAAGTTTATAACTTGGCCGCTGAGATTCCAGCAGACTTGCGGATCAGCCACGGCACAACGAAATATATCTTACGGAAAGCCGTGGAAGATATTGTTCCAGCCCACGTCTTGCATCGTAAGAAGCTTGGTTTCCCAGTCCCAATTCGATTCTGGTTGAAGGATGAAATGTATGATTGGGCTAAACAAATCATCAATGACTCCCAGACCGATGAGTATTTCAACAAAAATTATTTCTTAAAATTATTAGATGACCATAAAGCCGGGGTTCGCGATAACTCTCGGAAGCTATGGACCGTCTTGACCTTCATGATGTGGCACAAGATTTATGTCGAGAGCGACAACTTGATGGATAGTCCAACTGCTAACGCCCATGCGAACCAAATTGAGGAGCCGTAATTTTCATGGAAATTATTGTACAAAAATTTGGCGGGACGTCCGTAAAAGATGAGGCGGCCCGCAAGCAAGCCTTACGTCACGTGCAATATGCTGTTGATCAAGGAGATAAAGTCATCGTGGTCGTTTCAGCTATCGGTCGCAAGGGCGCACCCTACGCCACCGATTCACTGCTTGGGTTAGTACACGGTGAGGCCACCCGGTTAACGAACCGTGAACTGGATATGCTGGTTTCAGTTGGCGAAACGATTTCAACTGCCGTCTTCACCGAATTAGCACGCGAACAAGGGTTGAATGTGGTTGCGATGACCGGTCATGATGCCGGAATCGTGACCAACGATGACTTTCAAAATGCAAAAATTTTGCGGGTCGATCCCCAACCGATTCAAGATGCGTTCGCTGATGCTGACGTTGTGGTTGTCACTGGCTTCCAAGGAGCAACTGAAACTGGGCACATTACGACGATTGGTCGTGGTGGTTCTGACACGTCGGCAGCTATCCTTGGTGCGGCTTTGAAAGCCAAACGAGTGGATATCTTTACAGATGTCAATGGTATGATGACCGCCGATCCACGGTTGGTCACCCATGCACGCTTCATCAAAGCCATCAGTTATGAAGAATTAGCTAATATGGCGCATGAAGGGGCTAAAGTGATTCATCCGCGGGCTGTCGAAATTGCGGAACAAGCCCATGTGCCGATGCGCATTCGCTCGACTTACCAAGCACCTGACGAACTTGGGACTCTAGTCACCGATCGCACCACGACACAGATTGAGCATTATCGGACCGTCACCGGAGTTGCACATCAAACCAATTTGACCCAATTCACGGTGCCGACCGATACTTTAAGTTCGAGTGAGATTTTCCAATTGATGGCCCAACACAATTTAAGTGTCGACTTCATCAATATTACGCAACACCAAGTCGTCTTTAATCTAGTTAACGGTGATGCTAAAGTGGCTAAAGCGCTATTAACTAAAGCACATGTGCATTGCCAAGCAATTGGCGACTGTGCCAAAGTTTCCGTGGTCGGTGCTGGTATTACCGGCACTCCCGGGGTAACCGCACGGATCGTCACCGCTCTAAGTGCACAACACATTGATATTTTACAATCAACCGATAGCTATACCACGATTTGGGTCTTAGTTAAAGAAGCTGATTTGAAAGTTGCAATGAATGCCTTACATGATGAATTTTTAGGTGTCGAAGCGTCACCCGCCTAAACTAAAAAAGTCGAGTCCTACCAAGTATCGGTCAACTTACGATGCGGCTGGTGGGTCTCGACTTTTAGCATATTTGCATGGTATCCTAGAAAGCGTCAAGTAGTCTAATTATATATAAAAAGGACGTCTAATTAATGAAAGCAAGCGACTTAATTAACAGTTTAAAATTTAAACAAGTGCAACCAGCTTTGACCACGGATTTCGACGTGACCATGCTGACACAAGATACCCGTGAGATCAAACGGGGCGCCATGTTCGTCGCGGTCGATGGTTATCACGTTGACGGCCATACCTTAGTCGATCAAGCAGTGGCGGCCGGTGCCAAAATTATTGTGGCTCAAAAACCAATTCACGTGACCGTGCCTGTGATCTACGTGCAAAATACGGAACGTGCCATGGCCATCTTAGCCGATGTCTTCTATGGCGCACCCAGCCAAAAGATGCGGATGATCGGCGTTACCGGGACAAACGGTAAAACGACCGTCACCCACTTAATCGAGCAGATCTATCGCGATCAACAACAAGCAACCGGCTTGATTGGCACGATGTATCGTAAAATTAAAGACAAAAAGTTGCCAACTGCCAATACCACGCCAGATGCCATTACGACACAACGGACGTTAGCAGCAATGCGCGACGCTGGTGTTGAAACTGTTGCAATGGAAGTTTCTTCAATTGCTTTGGTCTTAGGCCGGGTTTGGGGTATCGACTACGATATCGCCGTCTTCACCAACTTGACGCAAGATCACTTAGACTTTCATAAAACAATGGCAAAATATGCTGAAGCCAAAGCCATGCTCTTTGCACAACTTGGTAACAAATACGGCGCCAACGGCACTGAAAAAGTTGCTGTTTTAAATACCGATGATCCGGTGGGTCGTGAATTTGAACAATACACGGCGGCCCACGTCCTCACGTTTGGCTTAAAACCAGACGCCATGATCAATGCGCAAAATGTGCAAATTCGGAGTCATGGCACAGAATTTGATCTATCCGTTTTCGGACATATCACGCATGTCACGATGAAGTTGATCGGTCAATTCAATGTTTATAACATGTTAGCGGCCTTCGCAGCCGCCTATGCTAGCGGTATTCCTGAAGATCAGATCATCGCCTCACTCGAAAAAGTTCCTGGCGTTAAGGGCCGTTTTCAAGCCGTGCCATCACATACTGGCGTTAGTGTCATCGTTGATTATTCACATACCCCCGATGGCCTACTCAACGCTTTAGAGACCATTCAAGACTTTGCCAAAAAGGACATCTATTGTGTCGTGGGCTGTGGTGGTGATCGTGATAAAGGTAAACGACCAAAAATGGCCAAAATTGCCGTACAACGGAGTACTAAGCCGATCTTCACTTCGGACAATCCTCGAACAGAAGATCCTGAAGCCATTTTACAAGACATGGTTGCGGGCGTTCCAGATGCCAATGTTCCTGTTTACGTTGACCGTCATGAAGCGATTGCTAAAGCCATTGCCGCCGCACAACCCGGTGACGTGGTCCTCATCGCTGGCAAAGGTCACGAAGATTACCAGATTTTAGGCCGCACAAAACATCACTTTGATGATAGTGAAGAAGCTGCTAAAGCCTTGGCTTTAAAACCAACTATTTAAATCTAAAAACGACGCTGGTTCAGTTTAAAAGACTGACCAAGCGTCGTTTTTTCGTCAAACTATTTCAACTTTATCAAAGCTTTACAATCAACGTGTATCCTATAATTAGCTAAACTTTTTGGGAGGATTTTCATTTGCTTACTATACTCATTTTATTTACCTTACTAGTTGTCACCTTACTGGCAATCGTCATCTTTTCTGCTTTGCGGAATCGGCTCTATACCAAGCTCAGCGATGGCAGTCTCATCAGCGTGCAAACTTATGCTGATTTCATCGTTAAGCAGGGCAAATTTAACCAATCACATCCGCAGACTGGCAAATTAGCCAAACGGGTTCAGCGGTGGGATGCCATACAACGATACAGTAATATTCTATTATTATTGCCACTCATTTCCATTATCTTTGCTCCCAATCGCTTCATCGAAGGTCTGATCGTATACCTAGTCTGTGTGGCGATTTTTATCACCGTGGCGACCATGATTATCCTCAGTAGTCTTTACCGGCTACGTCGCAGCTATCGTGAACACCAGCTGCGACTACCCCTCTCAACCAAAATCCATGGGGCATTTTACACTTACATGATTATTTGCTTACTGCTATTGTTTAGTTACGAGACCGTTATCTTCGATTTCTTCTTGATCACCAGCTAACACCACTGATTGATTTCACAGTGGTGACTCAATATGATTATTCACTGAAGTTACTATTCAGTATTTTATTAATCCACATTACTCATACTTATAATAAGACTTAAGTATAAAACTGAATAATATCAGTTATAACTTAAGAAAGTGGGTCTTAATCATGATGCCAATGAGAAATCTGGACACCGTTAAAATTAATGGTGTTAATAAAATCACCAAACCTTTTAATGATACGGTTGCCAGCGGGCAACTTGACCCGGCCGTGTTGAAAACCATGACCAATTTGGACAATCCGGTTCAATTGGAAAATAACCTCACAGAGTTACGAACTGGGAGCTTGACGCCTCCAATTAAAGATTCCGTGGGCGACCGTGTGACCGTCGAAACAACTTTACTCAATTGCCAAAGTCGCGCTGTCCCCGTAGAGTGGCTCACACCATCAATCATTTTGAAACATCAAATCATGGTTTACTTCCATGGGGGCGCTTTTTATGGCGGTCAAGCCAGCAATAATACAGCCCTATTAAAGGCCATCGCGGACCACAGCCATTGTGAAATAATCAATGTTGATTACAGCTTAGCGCCAGAACACAAAGCACCAGCCGGTATTTTGGATGGTTTAGCCGTTATTCAATATTTACAACAGGCCCGACTAGACACCAAAATTGCAATTGCTGGTGATTCGGCTGGCGCAAATATTGCGCTCGCCGTGGCCAGTTTAAATCGCCAACTTGGCAGCCACCAAATCAACCAGCAACTATTGCTCTATCCTGTCACAGCACCAGGTGCCGACCACCAGGGACCACTGTGGGATGTGAACCAGTATGCCATTATCCCCAACCAACGCGCGCGTTTTGAACATTATCACGATTTGTTCAAGCAAATTGACACCTTGATGACTGACTACTATTTACCAGCCAATACGGACACGACTTCGCCGCTGATTTCACCACTCAATCAATTGGATTTAGCCAACTCACCGGCCACTCTGATTATGATGGGTGAATTCGATCCCTTCCGACTCCAAGCTTGGGAATATGCGGAAAATCTCGCCAATACCGGTGTGGACACGACATTTGTTCAGTACCAAGGACAAAATCATGCCTTTGCACCACTGATTGACCGTTTTTGGCAAGCACGTGACGTCGCAGATTTGATGACTGAACGCCTCGTTAGCTTGATGTCAGACTAAGTTTTGCCTGAACTAAAAAGTGGCATAGCTTAATCAGTCTTGACTTCCAAGTCAGACTATAAAAAGACCAGTAAAATGGATTATCACCCATTTTGCCGGTCTTTTTGGCACTATTTTTCTAGTGATATCATCGCGTTTATTAAAACAAATTATTAATTGTCCGGCTCCGTGGACCAGCACGTTTGCTGTGAGGCAAACCTGCAGCCAAAGTGCGGTCTGCAGGGCGCTTTCAAGCCGAAGTTCGCGTCTTAAAAGTCGGCCAGACACTAACCTGGGAAAATCACCCAGCTCAGTGTCTCGACACGGCAAACGAGCTAGTCCACTCCGCCGTTAAATAGTGGTTCAATAAGGGAATATTGATGAACCTAATACCAACGAAAAATCAATTGATATTAGAGATACTCTAATTAGCGCAGGTTGGGCTGGATGATGCTCAGTGGTGAAATTTCTCTTAGCTGGTGAATTTTTCAGTTTAGAGAAAGCCAGGCTTGTGAGACCGCGCTTTGGCTCACAAACGTGGCCACCACGTTCCAGCATCAGTCCAGACCAACCGGAGCAGCAAGTTAAGTGGGACCTTGATAAAGGTCTATTGTTGACGACTTAATTGTGTGATTTCCGCAACGGTTAGATTGGCCTGCGTCAGCTGGTCAATGTGTGCAGTAATCCAAGTAATATCTCGATCCCACCAAGCCAACTGACGTAAGGCGGCAACCTTTTCGGCACTGAATCTTGGCCGAATTAACTTGGCGGGATTGCCACCAACAATCGTATAAGGCGCGACATTTTTAGTCACGGTACTATTCGCGCCAATGATTGCGCCATCACCAATTTTAATTCCGGGTAACACCGTGACATTTTGACCGAACCACACGTCATTGCTGACTACGGTGTCCCCCTTCATGGGTAGGTCACTTAACGCTGGCGTATGTGCTTGCCAATCGCCACCTAAAATATTAAATGGATAGGTTGAGACACCATGCATCACATGGTTCGCCCCGTTCATAATAAATTCAATGCCGGACGCAATTGAACAAAACCGCCCGATCACTAACTTATCGCCTAAAAAGTCATAGTGATGCGTGACGTGTTGTTCAAACGCCAATGGATCAACGGCATCATCATAATACGTGTAGTCACCCACTTGAATATTGGCGCGTTTGATCGCATTTTTTAGAAAGATCACTTCTTTAATGGCTGGATTAGGATAAAGTGCCTCTTTATCAGGAATACTCATCTATTAACCACTCCTTTTAATTAGTCGGTTAAATAACTCGTTTCATTCCAAGTTTTCAGTTTAAAATTTTGATTATCATTGGTTTCGACAATTGTTAAGCTATCGTTATCCACAATGCCATGACCAACTGTGTTTAAAACTTTACCATCGACGACAAAGGGATCACGAAGGCCAGCAATCGGAACGCCCATCAACGTTTTTAACGTCATCGTGGTCACGAGACCATGCGACACAATTAGCACCGGTAAGGGATTATCAATGCCAGCTTTAGCCACTGCCTCATGAATCGCCGCAGTCGTTCGCGCCATGAATTCGGCAAAGTTTTCCCCGCCGTTAGCCAACTCTGGCTGATACTTGGCCGGTTCATGGATCACCTTTTCCAACTGATCCTTAGGCGTCACATCCTGTTCCAGTTGCCCATCCCAACTGCCAAAATCAAATTCTCGTAATCGTGGTTCAATCGTGATCGTAGGTTGCCATTGATTTTCAGCGGTGATCAATTTGGCAGTATCTAGGGCCCGCCCCTGAGGACTACTGTAGACTTTTGCAAACTGAACGTGGCGCAAATAATTGCCAGCGGCCTTGGCCCCCGCAATCCCACTTTCAACTAACGGCGAATCGGCTGACCCACCTTGAAATCGGTGCTCAACATTATACTGGGTACGACCGTGGCGCACAAAATAAAGTTGCATTTACTATTCCTCCTCGTTTAGCTCAATAAGTTCCATTTTACCCGTCTATATCCAATTAAAAAAGCCTCAGACCCAAACCGGTCTCAGACTTTTACACGTTTTTAAAGTGATTTGAGCATGTGCGCATACGGATGCACGCCAATCATCAGTTGACCATCCGCCACAAAGCCATGGCGCCGGTATAACTTAGCCGCCCGCGGATTACCATCGTCCACATTTAAACTGAGCTTGGTTTCACCCAACGTTGCGACGAGCTGAGGTAACGCAGTCAATAGCTGCCCGCCAACCCCGTGACCTTGCGCTTGGGGTGCGACTGCTAGCATACTTAAATACCATTCTCCCGGACGCGTTTCACCGCCAAGTTCCAACGGTCCTGAGAAGCCCGGTTGTGCCGCTGAAACTTTAGCTAAAATTTGATTGACGGCCACTTCATTTTCTGCTGGATGACCGAACGCGATGCCTAACACTTGGTCGTCATCCGTCGCCACAAACGTTTGTGCCAAGCCATCCAAATTTTCTGGCAGCGCATATAACGTCGTCAGCATCGCCAATAAATCTGCTTCACTGACCTTTGCCAAAACTGGCATGGCCATATCACGATAAATCATCGCAATTAAGGGCGCAATTTGACCACTATCTTGCGGTTGCGCTTTACGAATCTTCATAGAACATTATTCCTCCTCGACTTAATTTCACTTCACCGTACCAGATTAACAGGTGACTCGTCAATCTTTCAGCTTAGCCGCCCGACGATGTTCTAGTGTCATGACCCAGGTCGTCACTGGCACGGCTAAAATAACCCCAATCAAGGAAAACATGACCATCAAGACTTCCCCGACGAAAATTTTGTTATTGATGACACTACCAAATGAATAGTGCAGACCCGAAAACCAGATAAACAGTGCTAAAAAGCCCCCGAAGAAACCAAAGAACAACGTGTTGAAGGTGGTCCCGATGATCTGTTTACCAATACTAATCCCGTCTGTAAAAAGCCGTTTAGTCGCTACGTGAGGATGTTGCTCAATAATTTCACTGAGTCCGGCGGCAATGGCAATGCTGGCTTCCGCAATCGCACCTAACGTACTGAGAATGGCTTCTGTGACCGCCACACCAACAAAGGACACGCCAATCGTTAACGACATCCCTTCTAAATCTTCACTATCTTCCAAACTGAAGCCCTGCGCCATAATCCAATGTTCCACTGGGAAAATTAATAGAATCAGCGCAACCATAATAATCAACGACGCAATATAAGCCGTTTTGGCCGCTAACTCATTATCTTCGCCGAAGAAAATTGTGAAGGCTAAAATAACTGTTCCAATCACCAATGACACGCCCATAGCTGGAAAGCCCCATGAGATGAGCACAATTGATAAGAATAAAAGTCCGAAATTCAAAATTAGGCTTAAAAACGCGGTTGCCCCAGTTTTACCACCAATAATCGTCATCAAGGCAAATAAAACAAGCCCTAAAACTGTGATCGTACTCATGCTGAGGTCACCTCCCGTGGCATCAAGCGGCTCGCTAACCAACTAGCCACCGGAATCGCTAAAACAATACCAATCCCTGAGATCAGGCTTTGGACCATGCCTAACGACATATTCATAGTGAATGTATAGCCCCAATTATTACCGTTGCGTAAATAAAGTAAAGTCATCGAGAACGTGTCGGCCATAAAAATTAAAAATAGCACATTAATTAACGGTCCCATAATCGAATGACCAATTTGTAGCCCAGACTTGAAAACTTGATTGGGGGCAATATCTGGTCGTTCGGTTTGTAACTGGAACAATGACGCGACAATGTCGGTCGATTCATCCATGACCGCTCCTAACGAACCTAAGATCGTTTCCACTAGAAATAACGGTTTGGGAACCTGAGTCACATACTGCATCGCCTCATAAGTCACCCCTCGTTCATGAGTCACCGAGAAGACGATCAAACTAATCACAACCGCAAGTCCCGTGCCGACAATCGTTGCGCCAAGAGTCACCAACATCTTTCGGGTCAATCCAAGGACTAACCATAGCGTGAGGACCGCAAAAATAACTGCCAAAATACCAAATAATGTATAAAGATGACCACCGTTCGTGGCGAGATCAATTTGAATTGCGGCATAAAATAAGACCGCATTTAACGTCACACTCAAAAGCGCCATTAGCCCGCTAAATCGCATGATCAACAATAATAACGCTAACATCAGCCAGGCGACAAAAGCTAGTGTCGTATCCCGTTTTAACCCTTGAATCGTAATTGCGGCATCTTTTTGACTGGGAATGCGCAAAAAGACTTGGTTGCCGACCCGATATTTTTGATCCATCGCTTGCGACTTAGTGTACGTATTTTTAATCCGATAAGTGTGCCCCTGATGATGATTATTTAAAACTTTGACCGTCACCCACTGGGTATAACTGGCATCCTGATTATTGAACTCATCCGTCGTCGTTTGATGATTAATCGTTTGTATCTTAGTCACCTTCGCCACGGTCTGTTGGTAGAGACCCGCGTTCACTCGGGTCAATCCAACCCCCACTAGGCCAATGACAATGACCAATAGCGTTAACCACAAACCCCAATGTTGTTGTATCCGCTGCTTCACTTTTTTCACCCTTCTCACTTAAGCTACTTTCAGCTTAGCACTGCCAATTGCTAACAAATCGTTTGCCGACCAATCTTTACCAGAACCTAAGAAGCTTCAATCATGACTTTTAGTGCGCGTAACCATTGTTGCTCCGTCACATCTCGACTGCGTTTAGCAAATTTCAAACCTTGTTTGATCTGGGTCAACGCAAGTGCCGGTTGTTTGGCAACCCGCCAATTATAAGCCGCTTGCAATTTATAGTAGGCCAGCGGTTCATACCGTTGTAATAGCTGTTGGACCCCAGTATCTTGATACCACCCCGTAATTTGTCGTTCTGTCCGATTAGCCACCAAATTCCAATAAATCGTTGCATCTAAGTACTTGGCTAAATCCGCCGGCGGCAACGTATTGAAACTCGGTTCCAAACGCGCGAGACCAGCCAACAAATCGGGGGTACTCAGGCCATGCTGCAGCCCCCAGGTCAAGGTCAGATAGGCTTGTCGCACGACAAAATAATTCTGATTACCGCCGCCACGTGGCATGACAATCATACTAGCGTCCAGATCAGCGACACTGCCAGTTTGCGCGTTCAGGGCCGTGGCGACAGCCGTCACATAAGCCGCGGTCATCGCCGCGTCTGACTCACGTGCCAACTGAAAGTCTTTGGCGGCAGTCGGTTGACCATGCAAATTCATCGGTAACAACTGGCCAATTTTTAACGTATTCATCCAGATCCAAATAATGAACGCCAGCAGCCAGAGATTAAAGCTCAATTTAAACTGCCCTAACGTGACCAAGCTCAAAACAACCGTGATCAGGCTAAACAAGCCGCCACCAAAGCAATACACCGCATGATTAAACCGATGCGCGTCCGCGGGCGGCATTGCGACTAAATGCGGCCGACTGGTCAACGGATGGCTGAACCGCCAATGTCCATCACGTTTCGTCAAGTGATAGCGAAACCCCGCAATCTGCACAACGCGTGCCCCAATCAGGCGAAAACTCACCCATTGTCCCAATTCGTAAATTAGCGTCGCGCCGAGTTCACTGACAATTAGGGCGAGCCCTAGCCAGCCAACCGTGGCGATAAATTGTCCCACTACCTGCATGCAATTGCCTCCTTGTAAGTTATTATTAGTTAAATTATACGTTAATTTAGGACGCGCTGAAACCGTAGAAGCTTGATGATCATCAATAACCTTAAACCCTGACTAATCATTACGGCAGACCAACCGGACCAAATAGAGATAGCTCATTAATTGTCCGTCTCCGTTGACCAGCTCGTTTGCTGTGGGGCAGACCTGCAGCCAAAGTACGATCTGCAGGGCGCTTTCAAGCCGAAGTTCACGTCTTAAAAGTCGGCCCAGACACTAACCTGGGTAAACCGCCCAGCTAAGTGTCTCGACACAGCAAACGAACTGGTCCACTCCGACGTCAGATAGCGATTAAACAAGGAGACATTGATAACCCCCAGTATCAAGACCAATTAATATTAGGATAACTGATTAGTGCAGAGTGGACTGAATGATGCTCAGTAGTAAAGTCTTTCAGAGCACGAGGGTCAACGGGTCACTCCTGAGCATTGCCTAACCATCCCAAACGGAGGGGGCAGTTGGTCCGAGCACGTTTCGACAAATTAAATATGAGAGAAAGCCCGATTTCTGAGACTGCATTTTGGCTCACAAACGTTATGATACTGGGCAGTTTTCACTAAAAAATCACAAAAAAAGACACCATAATAAAATGGTGTCAAATCAATGTTGCTATATCGGGTCTAAAATATGCGCCCCCCGAGAGTCGAACTCGGATCGCAAGGACCGAAATCTCGCGTGCTATCCATTACACTAAGGGCGCCCACGCCTCTATGTTAGCACAATTAACGCCGACGATGTTTGACCACCGTAAAAAAGTGTAAAATTGACGCCAATAACACATAAAAGACTAGCACAAATACGCCATAATACGCCCAAAAATTATGTAGTGGCACCAATTGTCCAATTCCCGCTTCAATGCCCATTGTCACTAATGCCATCACGGCAATCATGAAAAATAATTCAATATAACGTTTCACAGTATTATCATCTCGCTCCTTTTTCCGTGCTGCCTGACGCCCGACTCGTTCACCTTCTGCTTGTTTTGCTGGCGCCAACGTTTGCATGCCCCAAGTATGAGTGATCACAATTTCACGTAACTTAATCAAACCGCCCATCGTGAGAAACTTATCCATTGTTTTGAAGGCCGCATCCGTGACCCCCGTCACATAGTTCTCAATCCCACCAGCATAACAATCCGTGATCGTCACATAATGTTTGTTTTTAAACCGATCCGGCACGGCCTCACCAACGGCGTTATACCGTGCGATGCGACTACGAAAGCAATCTAAAAAGTTTTTCATGACTCCTGATAAACTACCCAAATAAACTGGCGCAGCCAAGACCCAAACGTCCGCCGCAAGCAACTTTGCTTCCAATTTGTCGAGCACCGGGTTAGGCTGGTTATCATGATCTGGTTTGATTTCATAATCTGCCAAATTGATCCAATCCGTCGTCGCTGTCTCGTTAGCCCCCTTCAAAACTGCTTGCAACATTTTTCCGGTAACCCCATCTGGTTGATGTGATCCTAAAATTCCTAAAACGTGCATCCCGCTCACCCCTTGTATACAACTATTTTACCTCATTTTTCAATATACGGATATAAAACAAACATTAATGATTTAAGTGCCTAATAATGTACAGATACAATAAAAACAATTGACAACTAATAGCCGACTTGTTTTAATAAGGTATAAGTATAACCGTACCTTAAATCAACCAGTCCGTTTGACAACTTGCGGACTTTAATGATTTGGGTGACTTAGTATCCGTCTCTAATACTAACTCATTCGAATAAATTGTGCCCGAATTAATTTGAGCATGAACGCCAAAGCTGGCGTAGTTGCTTGCTTAACCCGCGCCAAACCTGGTTTCAGCGTAATTAAGCCACCGTGGGGGAATTCATCAGGTCTAAGTTAATCAAATTTGAAAGGACTAGTTCAGTTATGGCTAACTATGAAAAATCTGAAACAGCATTAGCGGAAAGCGCCCAGCTTATCGGTATTTTTTCCGAAAAGGTTCGACGCCAAATCATCATTGCCTTGGGGAACAGTGGTGATGGTTTGAACGTAACGGATATTACCGCACTCGTCAACATTTCGCGGCCCGCAGTCTCACATCATCTTCGCTTGATGCGAGAAGCCGGCGTGATCGACATGCGCAGTAACGGTGTGGAACATATCTATTACCTAACCTTGACCGATCCGCTCGCACAATTAGAATCAACATTCGCAACACTGGCATCTGACTACGAACCAGTTGCTGGTAAATAATTTTTACACAAAAAACGTCACGCTGACAGCTAACCTTAGGGTTACACTGACTCGTGACGTTTTTAATTTGGCACCTAAACTTCAGTGTTTAAGGTGGCAACTAATTGTTTTAAATCGGCTGGTAACGGCGCCACAAAGTCGCGTTGCTGTTCCGTGAAAGGATCAAAGAAAGCGAGCTTTTCGGCGTGTAACGCCTGCCGTTTGATTAAGGTTTGGTCGCCACCATACAGCGCATCACCCAGCAACGGATGGCCTAAATGGGTCAAATGGACCCGGATCTGGTGTGTCCGACCAGTCACCAAAGTTAAGCTCACTTGGGTGACCTGCGCTGCAAATCTTTTTTCGACGCGATACTCGGTGACGGCTGGTTGACCACTAGCCATGACTGCCCGTCGCGGACTGTCCGTTGGTCGGCCAATAGGCGCATCAATCATGCCTTGCGTCGGCATGACTTTCCCACTCACCCAGGCCAAGTAGGTTTTTCGCAAGGATGCCGCAACCGGTGGATAAGTCAGAATGCTCTGAGCCACACGATGCTTGGCAACTAGCACGATGCCACTCGTATCACGGTCTAAACGTGTGATCAAGTGTGGCTTCAAATTTTCCGCCGCTTCCCGCTGCAAATGTCCTTTGACCCGGTTAACCAAAGTCTCGTCGCGATTGCTAGGCCCCGGCACACTCGTTAAGCCCGCGGGTTTATTGACGACCAACCAATTGGCATCTTCGTAAAGTACCGCTACTGGTTGCTCGCTGCTCGCAATCGTCTCGTCACTGGCTTCAGCTGGCAAAGCGATACCTGCCACATCCCCTTTGGCAACCGTGATCACCCCCGTTTGCGACTGTCCGTTGACCAAGAAATCGCCGTTACCATGCTTAATTTCTTTAATAAGCCGCATACTAATCCCGTGGGTGGTTAAAAAGTGTTTCATTGAAACGGATTCTGAAGTGTTTTTCCAAGCTATTTCCATCTGTAAGTTCCTCCAAGATTACCGAAATTTAACAATTGACTTTGTACAACAATGGTATAGTTAGGTTAATTTGAATCAAACTTAATTTTTGGGGGAAATTGACATGCATTTTCAACAGCCTAATTGGCGTTACCGGCTTGGCATACTTATACTGGCAGTCGTCGGGATTGGTGGCATCTTGGCGATGACAACTGATTTGCTGCAACCATCACCACGAACCGCTAAACCGACGCCAACAACGGTGGTGGCTAAACCTAAGCCGGCCAACGCTACCACGAAAACAGCGGTCAAACGACCACTCTCGACAGTGGTTAACAATCAGTCACTCGATCGTTATATGACCAATTTACATTTTTCAGGATCAATTTTGGTAGTCCGTGACAACCGCATCGTGCTCCGTAAAGGTTACGGCTGGCGTAATCGCAAAACTGAGCTTCCGAACGAAGTGACCACGCCCTATTATATCGGCTCGGCACAAAAAGCCGTCATTGCCACAGCCATCTTGCAATTGCAGGACGCCGGTAAATTAACTGTCGATGATCCTGTCAGCAAATTTCTCCCTAATTTTCCCAATGGTCATCAGATTAAACTGCGCCACTTATTAACCCATACTTCCGGTTTAATTGGTCACGCCGAAACTAACGCGGCCATCACACCCAAAGCATTGGTTAAAGATATCGAAAAGCAAGGCATCCGCGCCCAACCGGGACAATGGCATTACCTAGACAGTAATTACACCGTCCTGGCCTATTTAGTGGAAAAAGTCAGTGGTCAGCCATTAATGCCTTATTTGGAAAAGCATATTTTCAAACCAGCCGGAATGGCTACCACTGGCACTTATCAAACCTTTGATCAAATCGCTAATCATTCCACTGGTTACAAGATTAAAAATGGCGTCTATACCACGCCCACACTGCCGGATTTATCTCAACTATATGGTTGTGGTAATCTTTACATGACGGTCAGCGATATGTACCGCTTTGACCACGCCCTCATGACTAACCGGTTAATCTCAAAAGCGGCGCGCAAAACCATGCTCACGGCTGGTAGTTCGTCAACTTATGGCATGGGTTTTTACGCTAATCCCGCCAGTTACAGTAGTCACGGCGTTTTGAGCGGTTGGAATATCGCTAATAATTTTAGTCATAATGGTCAGACCTATATCGTCATCATGTCGAATATTCAAAACGGCGTTAAATCTTATGGTCAAGTTGCGAGTGATATTTATGGTATTTTAAATCGAGCTGAAACTAAGCGAACGCCTGCACTCAGTCATCAAACGGTCGTTAGTTCGCGGTAGCGGGTTGATGCGCGTAGGCGCGGATGGTTTCCATGAACGTCTCACCATACTTTTCCAACTTGCTAGCGCCAACACCTTTAACGTCTAGAAAGGCTTCATCGTTTTCTGGTAATCTTTCACACATCGAATGCAACGTTTTATCTGAAAAAATAACAAACGGTGGGACATGTTGTTCCTCAGCCAAGTTGTGTCGCAATGTCCGTAATTGTTCAAATAACGCATCATTTTCCGGCGCAGCCTGCTCAACGGTCTGCGCCGTTTTACGATACACTTGCGTTTGTCCCTTTAAAACTGCGACGCCATTTTTAGTGACCGCCAAAGTGGGATATTGACCGCCTTGGGTTTGTAAGTAGCCAGTCGCCGTTAAGAAATCGATCAGTTCCGTCACACTCTTTTGGCGTTGCCCGTTCATAATGCCATAAGTTGGCAAGTCGCTCAAATTCAAGTCACGGATGCGCTGATTGTTGGCCCCACACAAGACTTGTGCCACGACGCCCTTGCCAAAACGTGCATGCAAACGGACTACACAAGACAACACTTTTTGTGTGGCCGTGGTAATATCTTGCGCCGCGCGGTCATCACGACAGTTGCTACACCGCCCGCATGGTTCCGAAGCTTCACCAAAGTATTTTAAAATAAATTGTTGCAAACACCCTTGCGTATTCGCATATTGCGTCATTAGCTGTAATTTGTGATAAGAACGGTGTTTATGTTCGTCATCCATTTCAGATTCATCAATAAAGAAATGCTGGATTTGAATATCTTTAGCCCGATAGATCAAGATGGCCTGACTTGGCAAGCCGTCTCGACCAGCCCGGCCCGCTTCTTGATAGTAGGCTTCCAAGGTACCAGGAACCTGTGCATGGATCACAAATCGGACATTACTCTTATCGATTCCCATCCCAAACGCATTCGTTGCGACCATCACTTGAACACGGTCATACAGAAAGTCTTCCTGATTTTTTCGGCGAACGTCATCGTCTAAACCTGCATGATACATCGTTGCTTGAATATGATGTCGTTTCAATAACGCCGCGATCCGCGTGACTTCTTTCCGCGTACTAGCATAAATGATTCCGGCTTCTGCTGCGTTAGCTGCTAAATAATCCAAAATGTACTGATCCGTGTCCTGATCTTTAACCACTGACAAGTCCAAATTATCGCGCGCAAAACCAGTGTTGACTTCATTATCAGGGGCAATCTGCAGACGCTGACAAATATCTTGTGCCACTTGTTCCGTCGCCGTTGCAGTTAGCGCTAAGACTTGTGGCTGGGTCGGTAATTGTTCAATCGCGGTACTCAAAGCTAAGTAGCTTGGTCGAAAATCATGTCCCCATTGCGAAATACAATGGGCTTCATCAATCGCCAACAATTTGATGGGCAAATTCCCCAATGCTTGAATAAACTGTGGTGAATCTAACCGTTCTGGCGCAATGTAGAGCAACGTGTAATCGCCCGCGCGCAGTTCTTGCAACCGTTGATTGATCTCACGATAGGCCATCGAACTATTGATAAATGTGGCCGCGATACCATTATCATTTAACGCATCAACTTGATCCTTCATTAACGAAATCAAGGGTGAAACGACCACCGTTAGACCTTCAAATAGTAAGGCTGGGATCTGGTAACACAGAGACTTGCCACCCCCAGTTGGCATTACGGCCAGCGTATTTTGGCCAGCTAATACTTGTTCAATGACCGCTTTTTGTCCCGGTCGAAATTCATCATAACCAAACGTTGTTTTTAATACTTGTTGCGCCGCCGCTAAGTCCATCGCCCACTACTCCTTTTAATCAATTCAGTGTTTCCATTCTACCGAGAATCCAGTCGAGTTACAACTGACGGTTTCACGGAACAAAGACGCGATTTTAGCCGGTACTTGGCCGTTTTTCCCTAAACCGTGCTTACTTTCTGGCCTAAAACTAATAAAAAAATTGGTGCCTACTCAAAACCCTGAGCATTAACCAATTTTTTTAACCTAGACTAAAGGTTGAAAATTAAAAATTGCCGGTCTGCACCACTACGTCAACAATCCGGTAATGAAAACTAGTCGACTACTGCCGCTTCCGGTTGTTGCCGATAACATGCGGACGAGGGACCGGTTCAAGCCATAGAAACGTCTTGAACCTCGCCCGGAAACTTTGCCAAAGCCGCAAATCTCCCGGACCGTCCGTGGTGTAAGGCCGGCAAAAGAACGCCGGTCAAACACTACCTGCACGTCCGATGCTATCAGCAACAACCTCCAGCTAAGTCAGTAGTTATTTATGCTTAGCGGAGTCAGTCAAAATCGGTGTGCAGTGTCGGCGAGATTAATCGGCGTTCTTGGCTGACTAATCTCGCGGGGCAATTCAAAGACGTGTTTTGTCGGCTTGGAATTGAGGCGTCAGACCGTACCTTGGCTGGCGCCGTCCCCCACAGCACACCGATTTTGACTGACGGAGCGCTAAATTTAGGTGAGTCTACTTTAGGCTTATGGGTTACCGATACTACAACATTTGTGATGCTTTTGAGTCTTTCAACCTTTAAACCTAGATTCAACTGTGACGGTTGTGAAAAGCACCTACCAATTACTCAACTAGTCCCAAGCTAATTAATCGCTGGGCAGCCGCAACAACCGTTTCTACTGGCGTATGTTGTGACCAACCCAACTGAGTGGTTGCAGCTTGGGTTGTGTGGTGATAGTGCCGATCCAACATTGGCACTAAGGCTCGCAGACTCGGCATCACTTTTGCCAGTTGACGGGTCGCAAAGTTAGGCAATGGTCGCACGGCTAGTTTCAATTGTGGAAAACTTTGTTGATAAGTTCGTGCAATCTGCAGCATGCTAATGGACTGGTCGGCTGCTAAATAGCGCTGTCCAATCGCTTGATCATTTTCAAAAGCCAGGCGGTGTAAGCGTGCTAGATCCCGCACGTCACTCACTTCCATTGGCACTTTAGGAATCGCCGGTAGCCCCTTTAGTAATTGTAATAAAATGCCATTCGAACTCAGATTACTTGTCATAACCGGACCAAAGATGGCGCCAGGCAAGATTGTCGTTAAAGCCAGCGCATCCGCTTTCGCCAACTGCCAAGCAGCCTTTTCCGCTTCGACTTTTGAAATTCGGTAAGCATCTAATTCTGGATTATCTAATTGCGTCCAAAAGCTTTCATCAAAAGTCCCACTCGCCAAACTCGCTGGCGTCGAAGCCGCTTCTGAGCTCGTCAACACGATCCGCTTAATTCCCACGGCATGGGCCGCTGACAGGACATGTTGTACCCCAGCTTTAGCGATCGAAACCAATTCTTCGGTCAACTCCGTGCCATGTCCTAATGGTGAAGCCACATGAATAACGCCGTCAGCCCCTTGCAGTCCGGCTTCCCAGCCGTCAGCGCTCGTTAAGTCAGCTTCAAAGAAAGTCAATCGCGCTAAGTCAGTCGCTGAAACATAGCGTGCTAACCCTTGCTTGATGGTGGCAGCCTTTTTTAGTGAACGTAAACTTGTCGCTACCGCATAATGATGTGTTAAGAATTCCGCAATCACCCAACTGGCCACAAAACCGGAACCACCGGTCACAATAACTTTTTTCATAATTAATAACCTCGTTTGTTTTTTAGATTAGACAAATAATACATCATATTGTCTAATTTGTAAAATTATTGTATACTATTTTTTGAGGTGATCAAGATGATCGAACGTCATGACCTAGTGATTAAGCTAAATCACTTAATTTTAATTCGCGGCTTTCAAAAACAATCTATGAGCACATTTGCCAAAGAGGCGGGTGTTAGCCGCGCCACACTATATCTCAATTTCAAAAATAAAGACGACCTGGTGCGGGCCGTCGTTAATCGTCATCTAACTTTTATTCAACAACATCCAGTTGCCGAGTTTCAAGCGGCTAATTTTTTACCGACTTGGCTGAATTCGCTGCTATTACTTGGTTCGACGACCACAACTTTTTCAACAGATTTACAAGTCGTCTATCCAGAACTTGCCCAACAATTGCAACAGGCGACCAAAACTTACTTAGCTGACCTACTCGCTTACTTGCGACAAGCCCAAACGGCCCACTTCTTGGTGTCAAATTTAACACCAGCTTTCATGCTGTTTCAGGCGCAGGCGTTAGTCACACAAATCTTAGCCCAAGTCCAAGATCACAGGCTGAGCTTGCCCACTGCGGAAAGTTATTTGGACGCGACTTTGGCCTTTCAATTAAACGGCCTTGTTGAACCCCATCAACAGGCACAGCTCAATCCGGATCAAATTGCGCGTTTCAAAACGACCATTTTGGCCGAGTTTCGCGCCACCTACACGTTAATCGCCTAAGTAAAAATGCCAACCAAGGTCATGATACCCTCGGTTGGCATTTTCATATGTAAATAATTATTTTGATTCTTTGGGCCGGCCGCGATGATCCACTAACCCCTCGTCACCGGATTGCCGGTACTTACGGACCCACGTGTAGACTTGTGGATACGACACATTAAATTTATCGGCCGCCGCCTGATAATTATTCTCATGCGCCAAAGTATACTTCACAATTTCAATCCGCTCTTCATATGTTGCTCGCCGTCCACGTTCCATGGTCGGTCCCCCTTTCATTCGCCAGAGTTTATCATACCAAGAGTTGCCGTCTTTTTGTAGTTTTTTATTGGTGATTTTAAATAAATCTTCACTAAAAGGCCCACTCAGCCGCCTTCACGGGTGCTCAACCACCCGATGTTGGTTCCGTTACCATCGCTAACCCACTAGTCTTTGCCAAAATGATAACTGATCAAGTCTGCGGTTTAGTCAAAACTCACCATAATTGTGTCACCAGTTTGTGGTGAGACGCACGTTTTCGAGCACACCCGTTAATCATGACATCTGGCTGACTATTGCCTGAATTAAACCACTCACAAATTTTTTTGGTCTAAAAGACAATTTATACTAGCTTTTTAGAACATATGTTCGTATAATGATTTTGAGGTGATAATCATGGAAATGCAAAATTTAAACGTTAAATATGCCAACCACACTAAAATCTTAAAATTAGA
This sequence comes from Lactiplantibacillus brownii, assembly GCF_031085375.1. Taxonomy (NCBI): domain Bacteria; kingdom Bacillati; phylum Bacillota; class Bacilli; order Lactobacillales; family Lactobacillaceae; genus Lactiplantibacillus; species Lactiplantibacillus brownii. The sequence continues at coordinate 906,699 of NZ_JAVCWF010000001.1, read as the reverse complement.
TCCTTTCATGCTATACGTTCGCGTCCAACGCCTTGATGACCCTGAGAAGACGATTAACTGTCTGGTTGTTAAGCACGCGCTAACCCTTTATTATCAGTTACAAGCGGATGCTCAGCTAGCTTTATATGGTCACTATAATCAACGCCACCAATTCGTCATCAACAAATTCATGGTCGGTCAGCCCACTAAAATTTTAGCAAGCTAGCAACACAAGTTTAACGTCACTATTGGATTCAAAAAGGTTTAGGGAGGTTGCCACATGGCTGCAAAAATCGTCTTATTAGTGCAAAGTACCCAAAATAATCCTGATCACTTATACATAGTCGGTTATCCCATCTTTGAGGTCACAGCCACTGGTGAACTCAAGCTCGCTGAAGATCAAGCCAAGCACGGCTTAGTCGCACGGATCAAGCTTAGTTCAGCTGGTGTCGTGTACACAATTCACTTCGAAAACGACCGCATGCAACAAATTAAACTCAAAAATGTCTCTCAGGCCGATGCCAACCCAACTGGCTTGTCGATTTCAAACCTGCTGGCTGCCTACCACTACCAATTGCCCAATCAACTCACTCAGCTAAGCGATTTTCAGGAAGACTTCAGCAAAGTATTTTCACACGTCACGACACTGACTAGCATCCCCAAACACTATATCGTCATTGATTGCGAATTTGGGCCATTTTTCCGGAAGCATTTTGTGAATGGTAGCTTCCAGTGGCAACCGACCAAAATCAATGGCGCTGATGCCACCGTTTTTCAATTAGCCGCACTAAGTTATGTCGCTGGTACCCAAACAACGGTCTTCTTCAATCACTATTTGGACTTTCCGTCCTTCCTACCAGAGAGAAAGCTCGCAGCACTTGACGCGACTCAGCTCGCTTTGGCGACATTTGAACGACAAGCCGAACCACTGACTGTCCTTAAAAAATTCATCGCTCAGGTCTTGGTTCCCCAACTACCACTGGTTTTCTGGGATCAGGCCTACGATTTACGGTCCTTACGCTGGTTGATCGCACAGTATTATCAAAAACTGACCGCTAGTGAGCAAGCCACGGTAAATCAACCTTTGACCGTCTTCGATGGCGAACAATACACTAATTTAGTGATCAATCGTAGCAACAAGCATGCTTTAACCACCACACATGACTTACCACTCAATGGCGTGGCTGGTTTGCTAAATATCATTAATCCACAGCAACATAATGCGCTATGGGACGCTCAAACGACTCACCATGTCATTCACAAAATGGCAATCATCCAAGCAGCTACGCCAGAGATTTTAACGTTGCCACAGCCAGTCAAGCCAGCCATTCACAAAGCTGAACAAATTGATGGTCAGGAAACTAAACATCAATTAGTTCGTCGTCTTAGAACAGCAGGCAAAACGTATCGTGAAATTGCTAGCAGAGCCGGTATCAGTATTAGTGGCGTGAACTATATCTTGAAGAAAACTAGTCAAGCTGTTGGCTAATTTCCCCCCTGCTATTACAGAACGGGAAAGCGTATAATGAGGATAATAACTTCAAAGGAGTGTCGAAGAAAATGACAAAAAGAATTCAAGGCTCATGTACCACGATTCTCGTTGGTAAAAAGGCCTCCATCGATGGTTCCACCATTATTTCACGAAATGATGACGGCCATGAAGCACTAGATCCAGAACGGTTAGTTGTCGTCAATCCAGAAGACCAACCACAACATTATCAATCCGTTATTAGTAAAGTTAAGGTGGAATTACCTGCTAACCCGTTACGTTACACGTCAATTCCAAACTCAATCTTAACTAACGGAACTTGGCCAGCCGCCGGTATCAACAGTGAAAACATTGCGATGTCTGCGACTGAAACCATTACGACCAATTCCCGCATTCAAGGCATCGATCCCCTAGTTGACGATGGCATTGGGGAAGAAGATCTTGTCACCCTAGTATTGCCTTACATCCATTCTGCTAAAGAAGGGGTCGAACGACTAGGCTCACTTTTAAAAGAATACGGCACTTATGAACCAAATGGGATCGCCTTTTCCGATAATAATGAAATTTGGTGGCTAGAAACCATTGGTGGTCATCATTGGGCGGCCAAGCGGATTCCAGACGACGCCTATGTGGTCGCACCTAATCGGATGAATATTGACGACTTCGACTTTAGTGCCGCCGATACGTTGGCCTCAGCTGATTTGGCTGAATTAATCGAAACCAACCATTTGAACCCTGATTTTGATCGTATCAACCTACGTCATATCTTTGGTAGCGCCACGATTAAAGATACGGTCTATAACAATCCACGAGCTTGGTTTGGTCAGAAATACTTTACTCCAGACGTTGACCAGGATCCGATGGGACAAGACTTGCCTTTCATTTGCCACGCCAACCGGAAGATCTCCATCGAAGACGTTAAATTTGTGTTGAGTTCACATTATGAAAACACAAAATATGACGTTTACGGTAGCGGTTCTGAAGCGGATAAAAAGTTATTCCGCCCAATCGGGATCAACCGGAATCATGATGTGCACATCTTACAAATTCGTAACAACGTACCGGCAGAAATCGCTGGGATTCACTGGTTAGCCTTCGGGGCCAACACGTTCAATACGGTTGTGCCTTTCTATGCCAATGTTAAAGATACCCCTGCCAGCTATAAAGATGCGGATGGTACCTTCAACCTGAACAATATGTACTGGTTAAGTTGCACCACAGCTTTACTTGGCGATACTGATTATGACTTCTACGTTGATATGCGAAACAGTTTTGAATTAGGTGCAATGAGTGCCTATCGTCAGATTGAAAATGCGACGGATGCCGGCTTGAGTCAGCAAACCGACGTGAATGCCTATCTGGAAGCCGCTAATCAAAAACTAGCGGATGAATCAATGAAACGTCAAACTAAATTGCTCGGTGACATGGTCATCGCTGGCTCTGAACAAATGAAGCTTCGCTATAATTTAAATGATTAATTAGAGCTTTGTTCATCAGGGTCTCGTTAAATTTTAATTTTGGGGTTTACTTTTTAAGAATGAGTGCTAATATAAATGTCACAAGATAAAAAACGTAGGAAAGAGGAGTACGTACGATCAACCTGCCAGTGAATTGGGACTTAGTGGAAACCCAACCAGATCTTGATCGTGCCGAAAAACACTTTCTTAGTTGCTAACTGAAATAACTTCGTTAAAGTAGGATTAGTCGTCGACCGGTACGTTATCATCGGTGGTGTATGTTTGTACACTATTAAAAGCTGGTTTATTTTAGATAAACAACTTGGGTGGTACCGCGAAAAAAGTCTTTCGTCCCTTGATTATGTCAAGAGACGGGAGACTTTTTTCGTTTTATCTTAGCCAAAAACCCAAAGGAGAACTGAAATTATGCATTTAATTATTCCAAAGTCATACGATCCAAAATTGTCCGTCAAAGAAACCCAACAAGCGATTCGCTATATTCGTGAAACCTTCCAAACCGAATTTGGTAAAGAACTTAACTTGTCACGGCTATCCGCACCCATGTTTGTCACAAAATCATCTGGCTTAAACGATAACCTCAACGGCGTGGAAACCCCAGTGTCATTCACGATGCAAGACTTACCAGATGAAACGATTGAAATCGTGCACTCCTTAGCTAAATGGAAACGTGTTGCGTTAAAACGCTATGGCTTCGACATGCATACTGGCTTATACACCAACATGAACGCGATTCGCAAAGACGAGGATTTAGACAACCTCCACTCAGCCTACGTTGATCAATGGGATTGGGAAAAAGTGATTGCTAAAGACGAACGAACCATCGATACTTTAAAAGCAACCGTAAAAACTATTTTCAAAGTAATCAAACATATGGAACATGAAGTTTGGTATAAATTCCCGAAGGCCGTTCATCACCTACCAGACGAAATCCATTTCATCACCACTCAAGAATTGGAAGATCTGTACCCTGACAAAACACCTAAAGAACGTGAAGACGCCATCACCAAAAAGTACGGTGCCGTCTTCTTAATGCAAATCGGTGGTGAATTGCACAGCGGCAAACGTCATGATGGCCGCGCCCCTGACTACGATGACTGGCAATTAAACGGTGATATCTTGTTCTGGTACGAACCCTTACAACTCGCGCTCGAAGTTTCTAGCATGGGCATTCGGGTCGATGCCGATTCCTTAGCTAAGCAATTAAAATTAGCTCACGCCGAGGATCGACTCCAGTATCCTTATCACCAAGCCATTTTGCACGATCAACTCCCCTTCACGATTGGTGGCGGGATTGGTCAATCACGACTCTGCATGTTGTTACTTGGCAAAGCCCATGTTGGCGAAGTGCAAGCCGCTTTGTGGCCACAAGCCATGATCGACAAATGCGAAGCCAATGGGATTCATTTACTCTAAAAATTAACGCAGCACTGACCGAAATTGGTCAGTGCTTTTTTGTGCCATTTTCTAATAGTTTGTATAACGTTTGACTTTTTATTTGGGGTCAGATATTATGATGCTCATAAGTTAAGTGAATTGTCTCACAAGACGAGTGCCATCAAAGAAATGGGGGATAAACGCGGTCCGCGTTTTGCCAAAAAGTGAAGATTTATGCCGACTAGCAGCTGTAACCAACAAGTGAGGTGCATGGATATGACTACTCGAGAAAGCAAGTCGCAATGGCTTGATTTGACAAGAACGCTTATTCTGATTATGACAACATTGGCCATCTTGGGATGTTTTGCATTACAAACGCCTGCTGTGGCCCTAGCCGATACGGTTGAACAAACCTTAACAGAATCGACAACGCCATCAGAAGATCGTTCCGCCAGTGAGCCGGCAACAAGTGATACGGATGCCGATACCGAAGCCACGACGACTTTTGAAACTGACAGCACCGAAAATAGTCCGACCACTGATGATCAAGCTCAAACGACATTTAGTGATACTGCTGAAATTGAATCAGATGCGACTAGTGATGTTTTTGACGCTATCCCATCTGGTGGCAACGTCTACGAAGATCATCCCGGTTTAGTGAACATCTTGGGCATCGCCTCGCAATTCCACATTTTTGCTTATGAGGCCGAACTACGCGCACATACTGCCGGAAACTTGGCCGTAGCCCGATTAAATGGCCTCGTCGACTTTGGAACGACCAACAAATTGGAGTTGCTCGATCGCGATATCACTTATATTCAACAAATTATTAAAATCGCAAATAGTTCTTTCGTTTCGGCAGGAAGTACCCGTTGCAATAAAGTTATTTTTGGTGAAGGCATCACTATTGATGTCAGTGACCGAAATCAACCGATTGTTGCCGATACGACAATTGCTCATTTGGTAGCAGACGAAGTCTATCAAGATCAGCCTGGTGAAACTTATATTGATTTCGACGCAGAATTCGCCAAACTAACTGAAACCAGCCTAAATCTGAGTCGGCAAGTTTCCAACGCCAGTTATGCGACAGCCGATTTCAAAGATGAAAATCAACGGACAATCGACGTTACCGATATGACTCCCAACGAAGCTGGTCAAATTATAATCAATTTAGACGCAGATGTTTTAGCAAAAGACCGTCCTTTAATTATTAAAGGCGTCTCCCCTGACGCAAACGGCAACACAATTATTTTCAATGTTGAAACTAACGGGCAAACGATCTATCCCAACAACAGTGAAATCAAAGTCACTTATCCAGATGGGACCGTCCGTGCTAATAAAGACGCGGATGCTTACGGTGATAATCATCTTCTATGGAATTTACATGCCAATCAACAACCATTTACTGGAACCTTTGACGTTAATGCCCGCTTCCAAGGTAGTGTCTTAGCACCACGCGCAACGTTAATTGCTAATCAAAATATGGATGGTAATTTAATCGCGACTCACGTGACAGTGAGTGGCGAAACACACCGTTGGGATTTACAGGACAATACCGATAATGAGCATGACCCTAAAGAAAAGGAAGAAGATGTCACCAAACCTGATCCGGAAGACGAAGATGATGTCGTCGTCGAACCTGATCCTGAGGAAGAAGATGATATCGTCGAACCCGATCCGGAAGACGAAGAAGATGATGTCATCGAACCTGATCCTGAGGAAGAAGATGATATCGTCGAACCTGATCCAGAGGAAGAAGATGATGTCATCGAACCTGATCCGGAAGACGAAGATGATGTCGTCGAACCTGATTCTGAAGACGAAGATATCGTTGAAGAAAGTGATACTACTGAATCAAAATCAGAAAATCCGGATTCAGTAGAAAAAGAAACTGTGGCCGAACCAGCAGTTACTGAAGAAACCGCTGTGCCCATTGAGACTCAGACCGGAAACGAAACAACTACGGACGACGCCAAAATCGTCACCGAACTCGAAACTGAATTAAACGCCGCCTTGAGTTTACCGGTAGCGCAACGAACAACGGCAGTCAAGCGTGTTTTAAGCAAAATTGATACAGCCATCAGGCAAGCTCACGTAGCCAAGGCCCCAATTCGCGCAACTAAATTAGAAAGTTTACGTATTCGTGGCTTAGCTGCCTTGCATACTGGTCAGTTACCGCAAACTGACGAACGCCGAACACAAGCCTTAACGGCCATTGGTTTGGGATTAATTATCGCAGTTATAGCTACCAGCTGGGAAATCACCAAACGTCGCCGGCGGAAAAATTAAAATTCCAACTAAAAATAGTTGATTAGCAATCAAACGCTAACCAACTATTTTTGATGTCTTTATTTCGCCTTTTGCAACTGACGGCGATAATCATGTAACACTTTTAGGGCTCGTTTACGCGACTTAATATTAGTACTACGCATGCGACGGCGTGCACTGGCTAAATCTTGTTTTTCCATTTGACGTTACCTCTCTTTTAAATGGTAATAATTACTATTTAAAAGATACCACGAGCCACCCCAAGAAACAATTAATTAATCCGCCAACCTGGTCGCTAAACTCTCAACCTCATCTGAACCATTTAATTTAGTGTGCGCATCAATCAGCTAAATTGCGCCGCCATTAGGATTAAATAAGTGGCCAATTCGCCTTTCATTTGCCGAGCCAGCTTAGCTTTGATCAATTGGTCCACCGCTGTCTGTAATCCCAGACACAGTGCCAAAGCTGACCACCAGAACCACCCGTTGAGTGGCGCGTGTAAACTGAGTGCCAGACCAAAGTTGAGACCTAATAATAACACTAATTGCCAAAAACCATGTCCCAGCCAGCGTTGATAGGACAGGTGAATTTTTAAAATAGCTGGCTGGACCTGCTGAGCTTGTTGCGCCCATTTCACATAACCAGCCAAGTGGGCAAAAAAGTAGTCCAGTCGACTCGTCAAATGATGCCGCTGATTATAAACCCTAACTGCCACTAAGATTACGATTAAAATCCCCAGTGTCGTTAAATTAAGTCCCTCAATAAATCTGTTTGGATTAGAAATTGGCATTCCCCGTCACCCCCTACAATTAAGTCTATGGTAGCGCTTTAATTTTGGAAAGTGCGGACAATTCTAAAACTGAACTGGGACAGTTATGACAGCGGATGTTGCCGATAATACCGGAGGAAACGACGTTGGTAACTATTAATAACCAACAGAATTCCAATCAGGCCCCAAGCCCACCATCCCAGCGCTCCCGCGTCAATTTGCTCGACAGTCCAATAATGAGTGATTCCGGCAGTTAAAATAACATAACCCCCGAGACCATTAATTAGATTAGCGAAGCGCAATTCAGGATGTTGCTGCTGTAACCGAATATTGAGTGGCAACTTGACCCACAAGCGGCTGATTTGTGGCTCATCTAATAGCCAGCAACCAACTTGACGACCAAGCCAACAGGTCGCTGCGACAAACGACCAAAATGATCGTAAACATAAACACACTAATACTAAGTACCCCAGCGCATTAATCAATCCCCAATCCATTCTTATCACCACCATGCAAAATTTGTTAGCGCTTTCATATTTCGAATCAAGTATATGAAAATGCCTTGAAAATTACTATTAAAAGGTGTTACAAATTTATTTATACTAAAAAAGCCACCTGTTTGAGGTGACTTGACCGCGTCTATGACGCTGACTAAACCTGCTTATAATAGTTGACTGAGTGGTACGAGCTGCTCATCAAACCTCATCTTGCCATCGAAAATCAAGGTTGGCAGACTCGTTATCCCATTCGCGGCAACTTCCTGATCAATTTGCTGTTTAACTGCCGCAGCCGCAGCGTACGGTTTCACGCCATAAGTTTGTTCAAGATAAGCTGGCACCGCAGCGTTAGCCAATCCTCGCAGGTCGTCCTGCCCTTGAAAAACAGCTTCAATGTAGGTCAAAGCTTGCTCTGGCTGTTGATAGTCAATATAACCATTGGCAATATTTCCATTGCGAAGTGGTTCCTTGATCTTGTTCCAAAATTTTAGATGAACTTGTAGCTGACCATCATCAACCGCTTGGAATAGCTCGTCAACATTAGGTAACCACCAATCTTGGGTATCTTCACAACCCAAATTAAGAATCGCCGTTAAGGTATGTGGGGCTTGGGGTTGACCGAGATTAATGGTCGTTGCATCTGAATCACTAAATCCACTCATAATTGTCCTGCTTTCTGAAAATGGCCGACAACCAAAAATCGTTCCAGCAAATTAAGCCAGGAACGATTTAACGTGTTGCTTAAGGCTAAGTTAATTTCAACTCAGTATAGAATTCTAGCTGACGAAAGTCAACGTATCCCGCCAACTACGCCTCTAGCCCGCCGGCATCAACATCTGCCAAGGGTAAATAACTCACATTGGCAATGGGCTCACCGACCTGAACGTGGCTTAGATGAGTCTTAAAATCAACGCCCGCAACCAAATTACCTTGGTTGGTCACGACCATCATGACAGAATCGTCATAGCCTTCCTTTTTCAACAATTGATCATCAAAATGAATTAATTTTGTCCCGGCAGTGACCCGTTGACCTTGTGTGACTGAAGTTTCAAAACCGCGACCTTTCAAATTGACCGTCTCTAAACCTATATGAATCAAGATTTCCATCCCATTATCTAAAGTCATGCCGACCGCATGTGGCATTAAAGCACTGATGACACCCGCTGCTGGCGCATAAATCTGTTCACCAGTCGGTGTCGTTGCGACCCCATCGCCCAGTTGTTTTTGTGAAAACATCGTATCTTTTACTTCGGTAATCGGCATTGTTTTCCCATCAACATAGGCCATTAGATCCGTGGGCACTTGTTTAGGTGTCGCCCCAGCTTTAGCATTCTTAGCAGGATTCAGCTTTGTGTGCATCAAGAGCAGCGTGAACACAATGGTCAAAACAAAGGTCATCACTTCACCGGTGAGATAGAGGCCCCATTGCTTTGGAAAGACGCTCAAGAAACTCAAGACCCCACCAACACCAACACTAGTTGAACGAACATGCCAGAATCCCATCCAGCCACCACCAATCGCACCAGCTAACATGACGGCGACGAATGGATAACGATTTTTCAAATTAACCCCATAAATTGCGGGTTCCGTAATACCAAGAAACGACGACAACCCACTGGTCCAAGCCACGTTCTTTTTCTTAGCGTCCTTACGAAAAATGTACGTCATGGCTAAACAGGCTGCACCTTGGGCCATTGTCACTGGTTCACCGACTGGCCAGAGAGTAACGTACCCCAGCGTCCCAGCCATCTGCAAGTTAACGCCCAAGAATAAATGATGCATCCCAGTAATCACCAGGGGCGCACAAATGAACCCATACAAGGCCCCACCGATCACGGGTGCCGCGTTAAATAAATTGACTACGCCACTCGTAATCACATTAGCGCCAGCCATCGTGACTGGACCAATGAAAAGAAACGAGGCAAATCCTGAAATCAATAGCGCTAATGGTGCCACTAAGACAAGCTGTAGCGCATCCGGAATATGTTTTTCAAAATATTTTTCTAGTTTGACCAATAACCAAGCGGCAACTAATACGGGAATCACTTGACCTTGATAGCCCACTTGCGCCACGTGCCAGCCAAAGATATTCCAAGTCGGGGCCTTTGCCGGATTAGCAGCGTAATCATACGCACTCATTAATGACGGATTAACTAAAATCAGCCCTAAAACAATTCCTAACAATGGATTTCCTTTAAAACGTTTCACCGCTGACCAACCAATTAACGCTGGCAGGAAAGCGAAAGACGTTTGGGCAATCAATTGAATAATATCGTAAACCCCTTTCCATTCAGTATGCATCTGAATGAATGAGGCTTTTGGATAAAAAATACCTTGGTTTCCTAAAACATTATTGACCCCCATGAGGAGCCCAGCGGCAACAATAGCTGGAATAATTGGAATAAATATATCGCCTAATAATGATACCAAACGTTGCAACCAATTGCCTGAATGGGTCGGCTTAGTGGTGCTCGGCTTAATCTCCCCAATCTGGGCCATGAACTCATCGTACACTTTGCCCACGCTGGGACCAATAATGATTTGAAATTGATCACCCACAAAATTAGTGCCTTGAACCAGGTCAATCTGATCCAGCCCCTTGAGATCCACAGCCTTTTTATCCTTTAAAACTAATCTTAACCGTGTAATGCAATGCGTTGCCGAATCAATGTTTGCTTTGCCCCCAACCAACTTAACAATTTCACTGACAGGTGTTTTTAACGCTTTTGACATAACAATCCCCCCGTTTTGTTTTTGATAACGTTTACAGCCATCATTATAATTCGTTTAAACAAATTTGACAAGTGCTAATTTTAGAATTAATATCTTAGTTGTTAGATAGGCATATATAATAAAATTTGTTCACGTTAGGAGTTAGAAAAAATGCGACTTGAACTTAATACCTTTAGTTTCTATGGATCCTACATGGGCTTACTCGTTGAAAATCAACACTTATTCTTACGCTCATTGCACGGTGACTCGAAGGCCAACATGAATAGCCTTGAGCTCATCCCGTTGTACCACCAACAAGTAGTCACAGACTTTACGACTAAGATGACGGCGACCAGCGTCACGATCAGCACCAAATTTGGCCAGCTTAACCTCACTTTTGGCGACAAAGATACCTTAGTTTTTGAAAGTAACACACAGCTTGGGCTCAAGATCTGTAGTCAGCCTAAATTCAATTTTGAGTACAGTTACCAGCTAGGCTCAGCTGAGCAGCCCTACTATATCATCAATAGTTACAAGAATCTGACAAAGTATCTTGTCTATACTTTGGCTGGAACCGACCAACTTAGTCAGGAATTACAAGTGGATACCACTGGTAGTAACTCGACTGCCCATAATCGTTCGGATATTTTAGTGCAGCCAAACGCCGCGGGTAAAATGGTCGTCGCAATTCAAGAGATTCAGCATAATATGGCTAATCCACATTGGGAACTACCTGAATTTGAGACCCTTGTCGCCCAAAACAAACAAAAAATGGCTGACTTTATTACGACAAGTCAGCTAACAAAGTGTCCCCAAAAATTTAAATCAATTTATCAAGACGCCTATTATATTCTGTGGTCGGACACCGTGGCACCAACCGGCTTACTACATTATCCTTCCGTCTATGCTTCAAATAATCACTTTCCGGGCGTCTGGACTTGGGATCATTGTTTCATGGCACTCGCCTTGATGCGCACTCACCCAGACTTGGCGTGGGCGCAAATGGCAACCGTTTTTGATTACCAGGACGCCGTTGGCCAACTACCGGGATCTATCAGCGATTCAACCATTCGTTGGAACTTTTCCAAGCCACCAATCCATGGGCTTATTTTCGCTGAAATGTTACGGGTCATGTCGCTTACTACTGCGCAAAAACAGCAGATCTATCGCTGGATCAGTAAACAAGTCAACTATCTGGTCACTTATCGTGATACAAATCATGATGGTATCGTCGAATATTTACATGGTAATGACAGTGGTATGGATAATAGTACGGTCTTTAAGCATCAAGTCGTGGTGGATTCGCCGGATTTAACCGCTTATTTAATTATGGACTACGATCTGTTGGCAAAACTCGCGACCGAACTTCAGTTAACGACCGCCAATCACTGGCAACAACAAGCTAAAGCATTGAGTCAACGTCTAGTGACGACCTTTTTTGATAAAGAGTCACTGCCATTTGCGCGTGAAACTCAGACGAAACAGGCCATCCAATCTCAAAGCTTGCTGCCCTTGATGAGTCTTACCGCGAATCGCTATCTACCAACCGCTTTAAATCAGGCGATGGTCAAACAGTTAAAAACACACTTTATGACGACTTATGGTCTCGCTACTGAAGCGTTGGCTAGTCCTGACTATCACGCAGATAGTTATTGGCGTGGCGCGGTTTGGGCCCCATCGACCATTCTAATTTATCTAGCACTTGAACAACTTGGTGAAACGACCCTCGCGAACCAGCTTAAACAAGGCCTCTGTCACATGATCCGTCAGAGCGGCTTCGCCGAAAACTTTGATGCTAAAACTGGGCAAGGCCTACGAGATCGCTCATTTAGTTGGACTGCCAGTGCTTTAATTTATTTATTGGAAGTTGTTTAAACAATTGACAAAATTTTCTCCTCCGATACAATTGGTTCATGGAGGGAGTGGCTCGCAATCAAAGCAAAATATAAAGAAATCTATTTAGATTTAAGAGAATTAATTATCAATGGCAAATTTTCCTATCAAGACACCCTCCCGACTGAAGCAGTTTTAATCCAAAAATATGCTTGCTCTCGTAATACCGTGCGACGGGCAATCAAACAGCTGGCAGACGAGGGTTTAGTCCAGAGTGTTCACGGCAAAGGCGTCATCGTACTCTATAATGGCAACTTTGAACAACAGATTATCAAGAATGGTCAACCGTCTTTTAATCGGCTGGCTAAAAATCGGGAAGCCAAATTCACCAAACGAGTCCTATTTTTCGATGAAAAGTTAGTCGATACGCAAATTGCCAAGGAAAGCTCCTTTCCAGTTGGCACGCCCGTTTTCTACATTAAGCGCATTCGGATTCTGGATGGCGAACCTTTTATCTTACAAGAAAGTTACTTTTTAAAAAAAGTGATGCCTGAACTGACTCTGGAGATCGCCCAAGAATCAGTTTACGATTACTTGATCCATCAACTGTCACAAAAAATCGCGACCACGCGCCGCATTTTGATGATGTCACTCGCGACGGCCGACGATCATAAATATTTAAACTTGGGACAATTTAATACGGTCCCGGTAATCACCAATTACTCATACCTACAAGATGGCACCATGTTTGAATACACTAAATCGCGACACCAGCCTAAACATTTTATTTTCTACGACCAGGCAACCAGCAATCCCGTGTTATTCTTACCGTAATCGTTCTAAGGACAGTCAAAAAGTGTTGAAACATCGGCTATCGGTGTCTCAACACTTTTTTTGAACAATTTTTAGTTAATGGCCTTAGTAACTGCGTCATTGACCGCTGCTTGTTCGGCTTCAATCAAGCTAACGCGACTTTCAATCACTTTGGTATCCATCGTGATTTCACGGGTTAAGCCTGGGGTGTTCAATTTTGGTTCAAAGAAGGCTTTGAACTCTGCTAAACGTTCGGCTGTCCGGAAAACACCAGCAGTGACAGTAATATAAGTGGTGAATTCCATGTCACCACCGACCGTCTTTTCGAGCCAAGCCCAATCGTTGCGAATCCAATCCCAAGCGGCTTGTTCACCAGCATGGTTGCTCAAAACGCCACGATACCAGGCCCGCAAGTCTTGTGGTTTAACCGTATCCGCATCCTCAAATGCAACGATCAAACGCGCAATCAAGTCTGCATCCGTCGTACTCGTCAATGCGGCGCAAATATCTGCTTTGTAACTTGCATCTGAAGACTGACGGTAAGCGGTCAGCAACTTGTCAAATAACGCTTTGTTGCCAAAATGCTGTACTTCATTCCGTAAAATCAAGAGTCGCACATCTGCCGACAATTGATCTAATTGACTGGCATGACCTTCAAACAATTCATGAGCGGCCAAGATTGCTCCAGCATTTTCAGCATATAATGCAACATTCAAAATAACTGGACGTGATAGTTGGTCGTCGATGGTCTCACCAACTGTAGCAGTCCAACCGAGGCGCTTCACTTCGGCCTGACTCAATTGATCATATAAGGCTTTCAATTGTTTTTCCGCAGGTGAAGCGGGATCCACAAAGCGTTTCAAATCACCGGCTGCGCGGTATAGCGCCAAGTTAACAACCGTTGACTGGCTGTTGGCAAACCGGCCGAGCAATGGGACGACGGCTGCATATGAGATCTGTCGACCTTCAGCTAAGAGCCGCAAGTCTTGTAGCGTTTGTAATTGTGAAATCGCATCTAAACTTTCCGCATCGCTCAAAATATCATCCAATAAGGTCTGGTCGTATTTGACAATAAAGTGAGAATTATTACCGACATTTATACGGAACGGTTTGCCCGCCGCCTGCCGTAATTCAGCGTAGTCGCCCAAAGTTACCCGCGGTGCAGCCAAAATTTGTGGTGCCGCATCGTAGTTACTGTTCAGTGGAATCGACCACTGGCGGTCCGCCGTTTGGCCGTCGCCAATGAAGAATTGGGTCTGTGCTAACGTCAATTGACCGTCAACGACTGCCGCGGTAACGACTGGGTAGCCAGGTTGTTCGAGCCATGACTGCATGATGGTTGCCAGGTCAATGCCAGAAGCCGCACCCAAAGCTTGCCAGAGATCCGCCCCCGTAGCGTTACCATATTGATGCGTTTCAAAGTATTGTTTCAAACCTTTGCGTAGCGCTTCATCACCAATTAAGGCCCGCACCATTACTAGCATCCGTGCCCCTTTAGCGTACACGATTGCGCTATCGAATAGCGAATCAATTTCAGCTGGATTTTCAACTTGAACATGGACTGATTGCACACCGTCCGTGGCATCCCGTTGTAACGCAGCCGGTGCTTCTGACGTCTGGAACGTTTCCCAAATGTGCCAATCCGGTTCAATAGCGTCAACCGCCACATATTCCATCATGTTGGCAAAACTTTCATTTAACCAGAGATCGTCCCACCATTTCATGGTCACTAAATCACCGAACCATTGATGCGCAAGCTCATGCGCAATGACAGTTGCGACCCGTTGTTTCATATCTAAGGCGGTGTTATCAGGATCGAGTAAGAGGTAAGCTTCCCGATAAGTGACTAAGCCCCAGTTTTCCATGGCACCTGCCGAAAAGTCTGGTAGAGCTAATTGCCATGAATGTGGTAGCGGATATGGCTTTTGATAAAAATCTTCATAGAATTCGATTGACCGTTTGGCAATATCTAAGGCAAAATCAAGTTCATTTGCTTGATGGGCTTTGGTACCAAACACCCCAACCTTGACGCCACTCTTAGTGGTGGTGAGCTTGCTTTGTAACTCACCAAAAGCAAACGCAATCAAGTAAGTCGACATTTTAACCGTGGTGTCAAAATAATGGACCCCATTTTCGACTTTCGTTTCAGGCATATTGCTGATCGTTGTTTCACCCGCGTGTTCATCGTATTTGATGGCTAAGTCAAAGGTTGCTTTGGCTTCTGGTTCATCAATACATGGGAAGGCTTGACGTGCAGCCGTTGTTTCAAATTGTGTCCCAATAATTTGTTTCTTTTCACCATTAATTTCGTAATATGAAGGATAAATCCCCATCATCGTATCGGTCAAGGGCGCCGTATAATTGATGACTAAGGTGACTTCACCAGTTTTGGCTAAATCGAGATCAATAGCTTCTTGAGCCGGATTGTCTTTAAAAGTCACCGCTACGCCGTCAGCTTGGACTTCAGTAATGATTAGGCCTTTTTGATGGATACTAATCGTCTTAGCTTTAGCTTCACCGGTAATCGTTGTTTGACCAGTGATTAACTTTTGTGCACGGTTAATATCGAGGTAAATATTGTAGTGCTTTGGTTGAAATTTATGAAAAAGATGCGTTGATTCACTCATGAGTTTCCCCCTAAATTGTTAGAATAGTTTCATTATACGACACTTTAAGCCGTGGTGGGACTGGTTTGACTATCTTTTAGATTTGAAAGTTTCCCGTTTTTATCACTATCATGTCCCATTAATCAAACATACCAAATTTCAAAAATGAAATTGCCTGCTCATAGTGATTAATCCATATCCTCACGTGTAGATTTCTCATCACCAAACCGATAATCTGCCATCTGTTTTGCAACAGCACTGCTCTTATAGGCATTGATATCAAACCAAGGACCAGCGCCACTAGCCATCATCATTACTGGGATTTGCCGACCATCATAATATTTATAGCGAACATACTCACTATCACCAGCACCAGCAGTTTGATCAATGCCTTTAATATTTAACCATTTTGGTGTGGTACTTTCTGCATATCTTAGCTTTAATTTACTGACATTTGAAAGTTGTGTGTCATTAATTTTGCCATCATATTTAGAGTAGTAATACCAAACCCCACCATAGGCACTCGGTATCCGCTGTGGTGAAGCTGCCACCGCAGTTTTCACATCCGCATTCAAACTAGCATCACGCTTCACGGCTGGTTCAATACCAGTCACGATTTTAGTAAATCCGGCCTGAAGCGCACTATTTTGTGTATCTTGAAGATAGAAAGTATCCCCATTGGTTGTTTGTGACATAAAAACAACTGGGCGCTGGTCGTGTAGACAGAATAAATATGACGTTGGAAATTCACTGCCACTCTTACCACCCGTTGCAACGGCCACAATTTGAAATTCTTGACCATTTTCACCGTCCGTTGACCATGACAACTTAATCGGTTGATGCCCCCAACTGACACGATGATTCAATTCACCACTCGTAATTGCTTTAGGGAAAACAAACCCCAAATGATCCGGGTTTTGGCCGTCATAAGTTCCTTCATAGGTTTGACCCATCTGAGTCTGCCAAGTTTTCATAAACGCTGAAAGTTGTTTTTCTTTGGCAGAATTCCATAAAGTGGTCGTGATTTTTTTAGTCTTCCCTGTCTGATTCAGTGATTGCTTTATCTTATCCGATTTAGCTTGCTTACTTGCCTTGGTTGTTTTAGTAGATTTTATGGCTTGTTTTGTGCTGACTGCTACCTCACTTGATTTTTGATGCGCTAACTTCCCATCGTTTGCGGAACAACCTGCTAATAACACTGCTCCGGCTAACGCTATCAACCAGCTTTTCTTCATTTATGACGAACACTCTCCCACTTTGAGTATTCTGCCCCCTACTCGTTTTAGTTTTTGTTAATCCAATTCTATCGGTTACAGTAATAATTGCAACCGTTATCAGTTGCAGTGGGCAACTATTTAAAAATCATCCAATTAAGTATTTCGACAAGCACACCAACCTGAAAAGTCACAAAAAAAGAAGACCCTGTCCTAACAACAGAATCTTCTTTCCTCTCAGAACATCGATTAAACGGTCTTATTTAACTTAGTTTTCGCAATCCTCAGGTGTCTCCTCAGCAACCGGTCGCGCCAACCAAATCAATCCAGCCAACAATACCAAGCTAACGGCAACCATCAAGGCACCAAAGACCGGTGTCCAAGCTAACCCAAATTGTGTCGTCACTTGACCGCCAATTCCTGAACCTAAAGCAATCCCAACGTTAAACGCAGAAATATTCAACGCGGACGCCATCGTAATATCTTGTGGCGTATGCACTTCAGCTAACTGAACAATATAGAGCTGTAGACCAGGAACATTCATAAACGCAAAGATACCCATGACCAAAACAGTGAATAATCCGAGCCAGTGACTGTGCGCCGTGAATGCTAAAACTAGTAACGTGATCAACAAACCGACGAACATTTTAAATAGTGCCACTAACGGACGTTTATTTGCCCAGCGACCGCCAAGGGTATTGCCTAAGGCCACCATCAAGCCGTAAACAACTAAAATGACAACGACTGCACTAGCTGACCACCCCATCGATTGTTCCAATAGTGGTGATAAATACGTGTAGGCGACAAAAGTCCCACCGTAACCTAAAGCTGTGACTAATAAAGCTAACAGCAGTTGCGGATTAGTCAAAACGCGCAGAATCCCACGTGCAGTGGCTTTGACCGGTAATGGCAAATGACGTGGAATCAACCAATAATCTGCTAATAGTCCTACAACACCAATACCGCTAATGAAGATAAATGACCAGCGCCAACCACCCAGCTGACCGATCATCGTCCCCAACGGCACCCCAGTGACCGTTGCCACGGTTAACCCGGTGAACATCACCGCAATCGCGGAGGCCCGCTTTTCTGGTGCCACAACGTCCGCCGCAATGACTGATGCGACCGTCATGAAAATTCCATGTGCTAAGGCGGCCACGATCCGACCGAGCAACAAGACGTTAAAGGTTGGCGCCAACGCGGCTAATAAGTTGCCCGCAATAAATAGTCCCATGATTAACATCATCAGTCGATGCCGATTCAGGCGACCCGTCAGTAACGTCATGACCGGCGCGCCAACCATAATTCCAAGTGCATAGACGGAAACCGTCAACCCCGCTTGGGCTAAATTAATATGAAAACTACTGACCAACATTGGCATCAGCCCAACACTAATAAATTCTGTGGACCCAATCGCAAACGCGCTAATGGCGAGCGCTAACAGTGTCCAGGTTGGATTAACTTTTTTACTCATTTTAAAATTCCTCCTATACTTGCTAACGTGATAAATAATGATTATACTAGCAAGTAACTTAAGAACAAGTACCGACTTTAAAGTGGTATACCCACCAAAAAGTAAGTATCAATAAGGAGGCCATTTTATGCCTGAAAAAACTTATCAAATCGGCGTGGAAGCCACCATGGAAGTCATCGGTGGTAAATGGAAATCCATTATTCTGTGTCATTTACGCCTAAAACCGATGCGGACTAGTGAACTTGAACGGGCCATTCCACAGATTTCTCAAAAAATGTTGGTCCAACAATTACGTGAACTCGAAGCAGCGAACATTGTTCAACGACAAGTGTATCAGGAAGTCCCACCACGCGTTGACTATCGGCTGACTGATTATGGTCACAGCTTATCAGGTGTGTTACATCAACTCTGCGTTTGGGGTGAAGAAAATATTGACTTGCGTCGCGAAAATGGTGAAGCAATTAAGTTACTGCATCGCGATGATCTCTAAAAAATAACCAAATTCAATAATCTAAGCTAAAATGAACCCCCGATGTTGGACAACAATCCAATATCGGGGGTTTTGTTATGGCTAAGCTTAATTTGGTAGCGAAGTCATTTCTATTAATTATTCATCTGCTCGCTTCTGTCGGCGCTTAGCAATTGCACTGTTAATCCGCTCGACTTGCAAGTAACGTTGCACACGAATGATTATCCAGCAGATGACATACAAGGCAACAAAGGTCACCCAAAACGATGGCACGATTGGCCAATGATTGAAGCCCATCATAGCAGCAACTAGGAAAAACGTCCCGACAAAATGGATTCCCAACTCAGTCAACCATGGCAGCGCATCACTTTGAAAAATCAGCGATACCATCCCAATCCCGACACTCATCACCAATATACTGAGGATGTTCGCAGTCGTCGGCATGATTGGTTGGACCTTAAACAACATAATCAACATATAGGCAAACGAGCCAAAACCGATGCCACTCATGGCATTATGCACGATTTTCTTCAACATGGCTACACCTCCAATCGTTGCAGCAGTTCTTTGACATATTTTCGGCTGACCTCTGTCTTTGTACGGTTAGTCAGTCGTGCCGACATACTACCAGAAAAACTATCCGACAACGAAAGTAAGTGGTCAAGATTCAAGGCCGCATGCTTAGAGACCTGAACAAAACTCGGCTTAGCTAAACGTCCCAGAAAATGGCTAAGTGCCTCATTGGTCACAACAATTTCGTTGATTGTCGTCAGTAGCAACTGTCCGTTGACTAGATCCGCCAAAATGATTTCACCCGGTCGAATCATCAGGATTCTGTCTTCACTTTTTACTGGTAAGATTGTGGGATTGGCCGCCTGATAGCGATTGATATAGCTCATCAGCGCCTGAATCTGCGAGTCTTGCGCAGCAGCCTGTACAATCACGATCGGATCATCTGTAGCAATGTGTGGATTTTCTTCAAAACGACTATAAACCATGACTGGCCCCTTTCGTGCCTATGCCGTCAACTTGCGGCGTTGTCGTCCAGCAATCAACTGTGGCGCTACGGCCAGCAGGGTTGCAACGACTAAGGCTACAATCACTATATTCAAAGTTTCTTGACGTGTCAACAAGCCATCCCAGTCGATGCGGACGCCAAGCAACTTTTCGAAATGGTGCTGCATGGCCAGATGACCATTAAAGGTGTCAGCTAACTTGTCGTTCATCAGCACTTGCCGATTCAAGGAAGCAATGTAGCCACCGGGAGTAATCTTGATTAACTTTTGCGCAAAGTCAGGCAGGGTACCGATTGGAATCAGACCACCGACCAAGAAGCCCGCACCAGTACCGACAACAGTAGACAGGCTACTCAAACTACTCATGTGTTTGACGAAGTTAATCACAATGGCGTTGATGGCTGTGGACAACGCCGCATTGAGTAACATCAATGCCATCAGCAAACCAACCTGTGCGCCAGTGACGGTCAAGCCGTCTTGTACATGGAAGTAACCGATCATGATTGCAAACATGATGACTTGCATCAATAAGCCAATCAAACTAGCACCGGCCAAATAGCTTATAGTGAGTTTGACGTTGCCAATATCCGTCTGTAACAGGTCTTGGCGCACTTGTGATTCACGATCGGCGACGACCTGAGTCAACCCAGCTAGCGTCGTTGTGATTCCAGTAATCGCCAGCGTTCCACCAATCAACCATTGATCAAGTAAAAGGTTGCTGCCAGGCAGGGACTTCCAGTCGGCCTGAATACTATTCTTTAAGAATACTAAGTACAAAACAAATGAAATCATCGCCCCCATCAGCGAGAAAATCACACCAGAAGGGTTGCGGAAATATAACAGTAAATCGCGTCGAATCAAAGCTAGCATTAGCGAACCTCCTTGCCGGTCAAAGCGATAAAGGCATCGTCCATAGTTCCTGGATGGAACTGGAAATTCTGGACCAACGCTTGATTTTCTGTCAGTATCTTCAGAGCTTCTTGGGCCGTTTTTAATTTGAAAGTGAAGTCGCCGTTTTCGACTTTAAAGGTCCCTCGGTGCAGTCGGGAATACAGCTGTTCAGTATCTTTCGGCGTAATCCGCAACTGGTCTGGTGCGTATGCCGCTTTAATTGAAGCGGCATTACCATGCGCAATCACACGACCGTGATCAACAACAAACACACTGTCGGCAGAATCTGCTTCATCTAAGTAGTGAGTCGTCAGTACGATTGTCAGCTGATGTTGCGCCTGCAAATCGCGCAGCAGCGCCCATATTGCATTACGCGTCTGAATATCCAACCCAGTAGTCGGCTCGTCGAGATACAAGATGTCTGGCTGGTTGAGCAAAGCACGAGCGATGTCCACCCGACGTTTCTGACCTCCAGATAAGGTGTGATAGCGCTGCTTACTGAACGCAGTCAAGCCGAGTTGTTCGATCAGCTGCTCAATTTTTCCTGGCTCAACATGCTTATATTGTTTGGCACGGATGGTCAAATTTTCGCGGACAGACAAGTTTGCATCGAGCACGCTCGCTTGAAAGACGATACCAACTTTTGTTCCTGATGCATAAGTAATCGTGCCGGAAGTTGGGATCAAATTGCCCGTCAGCATGCCCATCGTGGTCGATTTGCCAGCGCCATTCGGGCCAAGGATGGCAGTAAAACTACCACGCTCGATTTCGAGAGTCAATCCGTTCACAGCCACGTGACTGCCATAAGTTTTCGTGAGTTCTTTCGTTGTTAATAACATCATTATTCCGCTCCTCGGTTATTGATGACCCTAGCTTATCAGCCACTCGCAAACCTGTACGCAAAAAAACAGTTAGTGGTCAGATACGACCCCTAACTGGTGAAATATCGGTTCTGAAATACAAAAATCGGCTGACTAAGAATTGCTACTTTAACATGACCATCAATCGGTTAACTATCGGCTCAAGTAGGTTCATGACAAAAATAGCAACCAAATTTTTTTATTCGCGGTTTAACGCCTCAGGCTGTTGTTGCGTCACGCAATGTAGCATGCCCCCATATTGATACAGTGCTGTGACATCAATGCCCACGATCTTTCGCTGCGGATAAAGTTGACTTAAAATCTGCAGCGCAACGCGATCGTTTTTATCATGATAAGTTGGCACCAGTACCACCTCATTACCAACATAATAGTTGAGATAGCTCCCTTGATAGTCTAAGCCGCGCACGTTTTTAGCCGTCATAGGTAGGTCAACAACTCTATATGGATCGCCTTTGGCATTAGTGGCATGATGCAACCGGTCGTAATCCTTGGGGTTAATGCCTTCGTAGAGTTGTAAGAAATCATGCTTCGACACGGTCAAAATGGTTCGCGTATCTAACAACCTAGCCATCCCGTCAATATGGGCATCGGTGATATCTTCACCTTTAACCCCATCAAGCCAAATAAAATTAGTGGCACCCAAATACTTGGTCATTTCAGCTTCCGCCTCAGCTTTGCTCATCCCCGGATTACGATTATCATTCAACACTGAGCTTTTGCACAATAACGCCGTGCCATGTCCATCCAATTCCACTGAGCCACCTTCTAGCACAAAATCAGGAACCGATACCCTTGGAATTCCGGTTGCTTTGGCAATGGCCTTAGGAATGTCATTATCTCGATGATAAGCGGTCTTGCCACCCCAGCCATTAAAGCCGAAATCTGCAATCGTGAGTTGACCATTAGCCTGACGCACAAATATGGGGCCCGTATCACGTGACCAAACATCATCACTTTTAGCAATGGTGAAATCAACTTGACGTAGGTCCACCTTGGCCCGCGTTAAGAGTTGCGTAATACGTTTCTGTTCTTTCACGTTATACGCAATAATGTGCACCTTTTCGCCATGACTCAGCGCCGCAGTCATCGCAATCCAAATCGGTTCAATCTCATTTCGGTAGGCCCGACCATAGGTATAGCGATGCGGCCAAGTCAACCAAGTGCCCTCATGTCGGGCCGTTTCTTTTGGAAAGTAATCATTGTTCATAGTTGTGTTCCCCCTCGTATTGACGCGACAGCCACTCAAAAATACTAATATAAAACATAACGCAATTTTCAACAGTTTCATCACGGCTATCCTTTCTTCGTTAAAAAAAGAATACCCCTTGACACTGTGATAAGGTCAAGGGGTTACTTTAATAGAAATTTCCGTAATGTAATCGTTGGAATTAGTGGCAAACGTGCTATCGAGTAAATAACGTTCAATAAACGGCATCACTGGCTTTTGCTGCCGTTTCTGAGCAGCGCGAAGCAACCGATCATAAACAACACCAAGACTATCATAGCCACCATAATGCAAGGTTGACAAATAATCACCACTAGGAAGCGTTTGGCTAGTTAATTTGACAGGAGGGACGGTAGTTTGTTGCACCGGCACGGCTACTCGGTAAGCCTCATCATCAGAGGCTAAATTCACCAATAGCATTGGCAACCCACTCACCCGATAATGGGCGTCTTCGATATCGCCGTAAAGGATGTCAAACGCAACCTCAATCTCACTTTCACTCCCCAAACTTTGCCCACATAACAACAGTCGTTCAGGTTGTTGAGTGACGGCAATGACGCCATCATCTGGCAAAGGCGCTTCAACATCTCCCAATAAATTTAATAGGAGTTGATCAGCCTCGCCTTGTCTGACATCTTGCTGCGCCAATTGACGTTGCTTTTCTTTTGCTAGTGTTTTGATAGTCGCATCGCTAGCACCCAGTAAGTTAGAAATCTCGGCCAACGTGAAGCCACAAGCCTGATACCGTTTGATTAAAGTAATCGTTGGAATCTGCTTAGATGAATAGTAACGATAACCATTCGCCAACACCGTTTGTGGCTTAAAAAGACCAATCTTATCGTAATGGCGTAACATCCGCGCACTAATCCGATTGAGCGTGGCAAAAGTCCCAATAGTATACTCGTTATTAGTCTCACTCACAGGTTCAATTTTATTTGGTGTCATTTTCACTGGCCTCCTTTCACTGATTGCGATTCATTGGCTCCATTTTACGCGTTCGCGCTGGTCACGGCAATAATGCACTCATCAGATCATATCGGCTATTTATGACCTAATTGCGAAATAGGGCGTTACTTCACCAATACCCACTGGCAAACTAACACCCTATTTTCTATATACCACTACACCAGCACTCTGCTACCTTAGCAACTGGTTTGAGTTCAACTAAAATGTACAACGCACTTACTTTATCAAATCAGCTAAATAATATAGATTTGGATAGCCTCTGAGACTTTTCTTGTGCTTCATTTCCGTTTGAACGGCATAAATTGCCGCTACTAAACGACTAGGATTTGAAGACCACATTCGATAAACGTACTCATATTTTTTAATCGTCTTAATTCCCAATCCTTCAGGAGTTGCTGCCTTAAAAAATGCACTCGGTTTCGCAAACTTGCCGCTACTTTTTTGCTTATACTGACTATATTGTGATGACCACGCTTCATTATAGTGTAAATGAATCGCTTCAATTTCTTCACGAGTAATATAACATTTCACAACGCTAATCTGATTAGAGTATTTTTTCAATTTAAGCTGACGTTTAGGATCATCCATGACAACATGAACTGTAATATCATCTTGAAAAGCATGACTCAAAAATTCATTGCTATACGCCTTCGCATTTAGCCCTTCATGAATCACTTCTCCAGCTGAATTCTCAATCAAAGTGTCCGAACTAAAAACTAAAAGATCGTTTTCAAGTAAAATGTCCATGATGGCATGCTCACTAGCTCCCTCTGTCACTATACTATTTAGCATTTATAGACCCCGTACTCACGGAATCTGTGTCGACGTCAAAACGACGCTGATTATGGGCAACAATTGTCTTTTTTAGATTAATATATCGTTCATAATTAGGCGCCGTTCCTTTGAAATAATTACTTTGAAAGATATCGCTATTTTTTAATTCTGTTCTAACACCAGTATCATTCAGGCGACGTAATTTCGTCACACCATTCCGCAACAAAACATACTCTTCATCTTGACGCTTTAAGTCATCCGTTAATTCAACATAATGTGATGAATAAATCAAAGTCGCTTGATTAACATTCACTTTAGGATTAGCAAAGAAGCCTATAAAATCACGCACAATTTGTTTATTCACGTGCAATTCAATTTCGTCCACTAATAATGTTGAGCCATGTCTCAAAGCAATCAGAAACTCATAAAATAATGTAATTCCTTTAATTGTCCCAGATGAAATATACTTTGAAATATCGTTCAGCTGAGAGACAACAATTTCATGTCGATCACGCTTAAACTTCAAGTGATAACTCAAAGTTTTCCCCTCTGAATCTAACTGATACTTTAAATAGTCGATTGAATTGTCCAAGTATTCTAATAATGCAGTCGGCGTTTCATCCGCAAAACTACGCACAATATTACTATCGGTCATCGAAACCGTTGAGAGAACCTCTAAGTTTTGTGACGCTTGACTAATGATTCTGAAAATTGAATCTTTGTTGCTCAACAATCTCAATTCATTTTTACTAAGCTTGGTCCGTTGTTGTATCGGTTCTTGATTTTCAAAATCAAAGTACTTTGACTTTGGCATCAGCTTATTGTCAGAATATATTTTTTCTTCACTGATTTTCCAGTTGAAAGTTCGACCCATATCATTACTCTCAACAGCATTTTTATCAAACGACGTTTCAACACGATACCGTTCGCCAGTAGTAGCTGCTAAAAAAGCGATAATTCGAATTCGTCGTTCATTAGATCTGAAGGCTTCATTTAGTGCCGTTTGGTCAATCGAGAGTGATTTTAAATAAAAGTCACTTAACCCTTCAAAAATATTCATCAAGGTACTTTTACCAGTAGCATTAATACCAACAATACCAATAACCCGATTCAGCGTTAATATCTGGTTAAACTTAATAATTCGATCTTTAGTGCGCTCTGTCACCTGACTGGCAGTTTGAATTGTGAATTGTGTCCCATCTTCAAACAAAGCATGACCATATATTTTAAAACCAATAAGTTTAAGCATTCATGAGCCTCCTCCTGGTAATTACATTTATTTTGTAATTACTACAGTAATAATACCATTTCGACATTAGCCTGTGCAAAGAAAAAAGCCGCAAATATTAATTTTGCATGCTGCATTTCAAATAAGTAGTCATTATGCCACAATTGTCAAAAATCCGTTATTGCTTGACCCACATCAAGTTATTTGATGACTTCCGCCCTTATACTAAAGTCATCAAAAACAAAGAGGTGGGTCACATGACAACCGTTAAAGATTATATAGCTACCCATGATGACAGATTAAACTTTTACACCCATGCAATTACCAACGCCCATGGACAAAACCATCCGGAAGTTTTCGCAGTACGTGGTCAATATATTAGACTACGTACAGCCGTGAATTCTGATCTTTCGCTAGATGAGAACTTCGCTGAATTGCGACAAACGACTCATGATTACGCGATTCCAAATGATGTTTGCCCCGTATTTAAGGCTACCTATCATATGCTGGCTACCGCTGACAAATTGAATGCCTCAGCCTAAGTCAACAAAAGCACCACTCACATTTTGACGTGAGTGGCGCTTTTACAATTAAGTCTATTTGAGGTTAGCTCAGACTAGCCATATCAACTTTTTTAGACTAAACCGGTTCGATCTCCATCGCCAAGTCTAGTGCCGTGACACTGTGTGTTAAGTAACCCAGCGAAATGTAATCAACACCAGTATGGGCATATTGCGCCAATGTAGCTGGCGTGATACCACCCGAAACTTCGACCATGATGGTTGCCGGAATCAGCTGTCGCCACGCGCGAACCGTCGCTGGGGTTTGATTATCAATCATAATCATCTCCACTTGGCTAGCCACCGCTGCTCGTAATTGCGTCTCAGTTTCAACTTCAATCTCAATAATTTTAGTTGGCCCAATTTGACGTCGTAACTGCTGAACGGTTGTCGGTAAATCTTCAATGAGTGCCCAATGATTATCTTTAATCATCACAGCATCATCAAGACCAAAGCGGTGATTCTGACCACCACCAATAACCACCGCCGCCTTGTCAAATTGCCGCAATCCGGGCAACGTTTTGCGCGTATCCAAAATCGCAATGCTGGCATCATTCAATTCCTCAACGGCCGCATGAGTTGCCGTGGCAATGCCGCTCATCCGTTGCATCAGATTAAGCAGGACCCGTTCCCCGGCTAATAAATCCACAATGGGCGCCGTGACACGGCCAGTCACCGTTCCAGCTGTCACCCACGCGCCATCCGCCACCAGTTGCTCATAGTGACTATCGCGATTTAAGCTTTGCAATACCACTGATGGAATTAGTTGACCGGCAATGACACCGGCTTGTCGTGCGACAATCTCACCGGTCACTTGTCGATGTGGTAACGTTAGCGTGCTTAAATCGCCACGCCCAAGATCTTCTGCTAGAAAACTGGTGATTGCGGGTTGAATCTGTCTAGGAGTTAGCTTCACCAGTAACGCCCTCTTTCCGCTGTGCATCGACGTCTTGAACTCCTAGGGTCAAAATGGTAATCCCTAATAATAGCAGAACCAAAAAAATACCAAAGATACCCGTTAACGGTGTCTTCATTTGTAACAAGACCCCGACAACATATGGTCCAATCATCGCACCAATACGGCCAATTGATTGTGCAGCACCCATCCCAGTCCCACGGATGGCTTGCGGAAATTGACTAGGCGTCAAGGCAATTAAGGTTCCCCAAGCGCCTAAGTCAAAGAAGGATAACCAAGCGCCACTCATGAGTACCGCAAAGTTACTACTGGCTAAGCTAAATGCTAACGCACTCACAATCGTTCCACTCAAATAAATCGTTAGGACTGATTTGCGACTGATTTTACCCATCAAATAGGCAGCTAAATAATAACCAGGTAGTTGTGCCAAACTCATTAACAAGGTGTAGCTAAAACTATGAACAATCGAGAAGCCACGCATCACCAGGAGACTTGGCAACCATAAGAACATCCCATAATAGGTCAACATGACGATAAACCAGAGTGTCCCTAATAATAACGTCTTTTGCCGAAATACTGGTGTGCGCCATAAAATTTTATACGATGGCCGCGTTTGTGGCTCAACCGGCGTATCCGGTAAATGTCGCCGCAATAATAAAGTATACAAAATGGTTACCGCCGTAATTAAGACAGTCAAACGCCACCCAATAACTGGCATGACCCAAAAAGCTAATAGTGAAGCGACAATCCAACCAATCGCCCAAAAACTATCCGCAAGCACTAGCATTTTTGACCGCTTCGTCCCCTGATAGCTATCCGCAACCAACGTGGCCGCAACTGGTAATTCGCCCCCAAGACCAATACCTGTTAAGAAACGCACCGCAATAAACGCGGTAATATTTGGGGTGACTGTTAGTAATAAGTTACCAATTGAGAATAACGCTAACGTTAAGATCAATACATGTTTACGCCCAATTCGGTCAGCCAAGATGCCGCAGATCATTGCACCGACAACCATCCCCATCGACGTCGTGGCACCAACCAACCCCAATTGTGCTGGTGCTAAATGCCATTCTGTTTTAATCAGTGGCATGATAAAAGATAACATTGCGACATCCATCGCATCAAATAACCAAGCCGTTCCAATAATTGCTAACAACCGGTATTCCTTCAATAATTGCATCAAAAATCCCCCAAATTGTAATAAAAGTATTTTTTACTTTTATTGATTCAAAAAATAAAGGCCAATATGACCTTTATCTTCTTGTATTATAAGGTACTCATTTTTGATGGTAATGTCAATATGGAATCTTGTATTCTGTAAAGTTTTATCATTACCTTGCCTCAATCCATTGGTTTTACCTTAGATTCGATAAAATCAATCTCAGACTGATTAAGTCTATACAACATGTAAAGTTGATGATCAATTTCAGATACCGCTTTGGTCCAATCAATGTTTGAATCATTAGAAAAATTCTGCACTGGGACTTTGGCCCACGTTGCTGGATTATTATCCTGAGTAATCTTAATTGCACCTAACAGTGCTCGACAAAACTTACTCTTAAGATACTTCAGCAAATTATTAGCCTCGGTACTGCTGTCAAATTTACCGAAAGAGATGAAACTCTGCGTATGTCCCAATCCAGGTCTACCAATGATTGGATTGGATAGCTTTTCGCCGAACAAACCTGTACCGTTAGATTTTGGAAGGACAACCTTCCATGAATTGAGGTTATCCTTTTTAACAATATACTGGCTGTTGATAAACTTATAAACTCGCTTATTGTCAATCAGTCCTAATATTTCAATATTATAATCATCGTTATTATGATCATGAAAAAGTGAAGGGACCGTATTGAAGATTGAAGTCGTCAATCTTTTTTCTCTTCCTTTACTACCAATTAATGACTCCAGTTCCGGATAATCAGTGTACAATTTTTTAAGATCGAACTTTTCTTGTAGAGTGACCATTGGGACGATGCTTTCAAAATTATCCGAGCAAGTTACTTTTGTCAGAATTTCGTTTAACAACGGGAATTTTGTGAATGTACCTATTGGTCCAAAGTTTTTGAATTCATCTCGGTATAGAACAGCCACACCTCCCTTAAAACCAGTGTCCTTAAATACCTCAGCTGCTTCTGGATTATAATATTCGACCCGAATATGTGGATCATTAAGCATCTTTTCGTTCCATACTTTTGAGGTCCCTCCTGCGTTAAATAAAAAACGTGCTGGTGAGATTAAACAATACTTTTTACCGAACATACATGCAAGATCATAGAAGTAATTGTACACCGGTGCGTCGCTAGTCCCTTCCAGGGTTTCTTGAAAAGGAGGGTTTCCTACTACAACATCAAATTTCATTAGTTAATCTCCTTTCCGAACAACTCATCACACTTAGCTTCAAAATCGCCATTACCCATCGCATAAGTCGTGGTATCAAGACAAACAACATGTGAATCATCGATATCATTAGCACTGGCATCAAAACCAAAGATAAAGTTGCGTGCTATATTATAAATGATTTCTGATGGTGCAAACCCATAAATCTGGTGTTCCAAAATATGCTTGATGCGTTCATGCCCATCTGGAATCTGTTCAGCCAAGCCATCGTACAGACGCTTGACAATTTCCGTCAGATAAAGTCCTGACTTGATATACAAATCAGCGAAGGTCTTGTCTGGCTGCTCGAAAATCCCGGGTGTCTCTTCTTCAAGCTTGTCGATCATCATTTTGACGACCTTCTTTGGTGTGAAGATTTGGTTGGTCTTTTGTGACGGAATATAGTCAAAAATATCCCCGTCATGCGTGTCGTTAAAGTAATTTTCCAGCTCAACCCGCTTTCGCAAGAATTCCAAGCAGGATTCGTTGAACACGATTGGATCAAAAAATTGGAAGTCGTCGCGAAGCTTACGAAATTGAGTCAACGTGATACCAGTCACTTCTTGGAAGACTTTCTCACTGATCGTCGTATCAAAGTTAGCAAGTGTTGTATCTATCGTGCCATATGCCATCAAGAATGACGGAATAGTCCTAGCAAACCCGCGAAGGCGCGAACGAATATCATCTTCAACCGTGTTTTTCTTTTTATCCTCGGCCTTTCTAAGCAAGGTTGCAGTTGACGATTGAATAACTTCTTTGGACCTATCTACAATGGTTGTTACCATATTCTTATGCAAGTCATCTTGAATTTGTTGACGCTTTTGCTCTAATTCACGTTTAGCTGCTTCCGCGAATTGACGCTTGGCAGCTTCTTCCATAGCGGTATCATGCTGCGCATCCTGAACTTTTGTCTGATATTCAACTTGAGCTTCATTAACTTTGATTTTAGCTTGCCTTTGAACCCTTTCGACTTCGCGAGCGATTACCTTTGCACCTTGTTCAGTAGCTGTCTCGGCAACTTTTGTAGTCAACCCACTGTCTTTGGCGAGACTTTTCATGCTATCAAGTGTCTGAGCGTGGAATGTATCCGCAATGTTCTTAGCAATACGTGAACTTTCATCAACGTCGACGTTTTCCGCAGCGGATTCAATTTCGGCGTAAATCTTTTCGCCAAAATGATACTCAACTGCCGGTTCAACCGCTTCCGGTTCAACGACTGCCTCCCCTTTATCATCGACCTGAACTTTCTTAGTATCGACTGGTTCAGCCTTCTGATTAGGAACGGTCTTGCCTTCAGAAACTGCCGGCATTTGTTCTAGAATCTCACGAGCCTCAGTTGAAGCAAAAATACCACCGATGTTTTGGAACAGCAGGTTGGACATAAACCCGCGCTTAACAACTTCCTTAGCCTTGATACTCTTAGGAATCGTCAGCACTTGGTTAACATCAAGCTCAACCATCTTGCCCTCAGTATCTTCGGCAATAACTGGGAAGAAGTTCAACAACTTCTTAAGGTTATCCTTACGCTTCTCAGTAGTGCCACCACCATTGGTTGTCTCACCAGAAAGATCGTTGGCGAAATCATCATAAATCATCAGCGTTCGCTCTGGCGAAAAATCAAACACATAAGCATTCGCCTTTTCTTTTCGGATACCATTTTCAGTATAAGTCCAAGGATTTTGCGAGCGAAACGCTGCTTGCATGTATAAGCTAGGCGACTTAATGTTAGATAACATTAAAACACCTGTCCATTGCGGAACTGTGACACCCGTAGTCAACTGACCTACGGAAAGAGTAATCGTTCGATTATGCTCTGCAATTGTCTTGCGAACTTTATCTAAAGACCGCATGTTTTGGACTTGATCATCATTTGTCCGACCATCACCAGCCGCAATAACAACCTCATAGCCGTCAAATACGTCCATATTTTTAATCAGCTTTTCAAGTGCCTTAGCACTGGCTACACGGTTGAGAATCCAGAACGTATGCTTTAATTCATTGCGCAACTCAGTATTTGAGAATGGATATCCGTCATTTTCCCATAGACTGTGAAGCCACTTGCGAACATCGTCTTCATGAATAAACTTGCCGGAAACGTTAGTCAAGAAGAACTCATTGAGATCAAAGGCATAATCTTCGTCTTTACCATTGATCTGAGCTCCGGCATCAACTTCATCCGTGATCATCCGACTCATTTGATACGAAAATAGGTTTAAACACGGCAATTTGCGGTAAGGATTGTGTTCTTCATCATCTTCTGACCAATTTTTCTTAGCAGTTTGCTCGTCCGCATAAGTCCAGTTGAAGATCTGCTCATCACTGAATGTCCCTTTGGCAACAGCCTTAAATGGTGTGCCAGAGAGATTCAGCATGAAATCGCGATTGATATTGTCAAAAGCAACATCAGCTTTCAAGGTATCAGCGCCTTCGTGGGACTCATCAACAACTAATAAATCCCAATGCAGATCCTTGACCCATTTAAGTTTGTCAACATCCCCACCAAACGGAATAGCGCCCTTGATGTCTTGTAACGAAATGAAGGCAACCATCCGCTGTTTGCCACCATCCAACTGATTCATAAACTCTTCACGGCTCATTATTGGTCGCTCTTTTAGTGAATCTGTCGTGGAAACGAAAGCATAATCTGTTTGCCATGCAATAAACTTCTCGAAGTCGTCAAACCATGAGTTAGCAATTGCTGGACGATTAGTCACAACAAGCACAGTCTCAGCATTCAACTTCCGAGCTAAGTCATAAGTCGTCAACGTCTTACCAAAACGAGGCTTAGCATTCCAAAGAAATTTGCCGCCGATATGGTCTCTAGCATATGCAACTGTTTTCTTAACAGCCGCCTCTTGCTCGTCCCGTAATGTGTATTCGGAAGTTCCCTTGGACTGATCATATTTGCGATTACAAAAATCTTCAAAATCTTCGTGGGCACGTTCTGGCGTGCCATCGTAATAGAACCATTCAGTATTTAACCGCTGCTTGATGTTCTTTTGAAAAGTTAGGTATTTATGCAACTTCTTATCGTTAAACCAGCCATCACCAATGGAATACTTGGCCGGTTCAGACCAAAGTTTATTCGCGGTCAACCTAATCGCAGCGGTATGGGTCTGTTCACGAATACGCGTGTCCACATCTTCACGTTCAGTGTAGCCAATTTTGATCCAACCCCTGTCTTCAACAATTTGTGGTAATGTGTACGCATAGATCTGTGGATAAACCACTTTTGTCGTCTTAATTTTAGTTTTATCAGCCATGTCACGCGACCCCTTTATCAAAGAATTCCATCTTATTCTTACTCCAATTCATAACCTTGACCCGCCTGCCAGGCTTAGTGATCCATTTTTCTTGAATGTCTTCTGGATCATCGAACAAAGAAATTTCCTGTTGAGAAACCTTTACCTGGGTTTCGCTGAGCGGCACAGCGAACTTAAAGCCATCCATCTGGAAAAGATTGTAGCTTATGATCTCTGCAACAGTCTTCAGTTGTTCTGTGTCTGGCTCAATACCCCACTTCGCCATGAAATAGTCCCGGTACGTATAGAGTAAGTTCTCACGGGCTAGCAGCAATGAATCACCGTTCCATTCGAAGCCATAGCTTGCCTTATACGCAGCTTCTACAAGTGATTGCCACGTCACTTGGTCATCGACTTCAGCATTAATTCGGCGAAGTTTACGATCAACAAATCCTACACGATCAGGCAATGGAATCTCATCGCCAGTGTCCATATCATAGCGACTAACCATATATGGTGCTTCACCGCAAGTAATCTCTAACCACGTCCGATTCATATAAGCTTCAAGATCATCACCAGCATAGTTTTCATCAACGGCGTCATTCTGCTTTTTAACGATCCATGTTGGCGTAAATACTTCAGCCTTGGCCTTGGTTCGCTTCTTTTGCAACCTACTGGACTTCAGTGCACGCGGCATGATAATACTATCCATTACCCCTGTGACCAATTCCGGCTTTATCGGCGCTTCTGGGGCGTATGCCCTAGCTCCAAATTGAATGTAATTATCATTCGCCCAAATAATATTCTGATCCTTTTTGGCGGTTGATTTTGTCCGATCAATCAACAAAATGTCGAGCACTTCAGGCATATGCTCACGAATGCGGGTTTCTGAAATGTCACCCGACCATGACACATCTTGTTCTGTCATTGAATTCTAATCACCTTTCGTTACCAATATGATCGTTTGGATTATCTTCTGAAAATATCAATTTGGAAACCAATTGTTCATACATCTTGTCACTTAATATTAGTTTCTTAAGAATCGTAACATAACTATTGTTTAAATCTAGGATCTGTTTGAAAACTACTTGAGTAAGATACAAATCGAGTCAACATACATCGCTGATAAAAAGACATGCGCTAATTTATCATAACGAGTTGCTATTCGTCGATAGTTCCTTAATAGGTTAAAGAAATTTTCAATCAAATGGCGCTCAAAATAAACGCAATAATCACATGCCATTTATTTTTGGCATTCTCTTTTGGCGGAATCGTGTAAGCCCCTGATTCTGCCGTGATATATTGCCGTAACTTGGCGGTTCCATAGGCTTTGTACGCAATGACGTTTGATTCAGATATATCCAATGATGCCAGTAAAGTTTGAGCTGCACGACTATCATGGACTTGACCGCCTGTTAGTAAAATGCGACCCGGATTGCTTAGACCAAACATTTGGCGCTTTTTTGCACCAGTTGCTTTTTGATGAGCTCGAACAATCGTCGAATCTAAACTAAGGTTTTCCATATCTGGATCATCGATGAGTGCTTCAAAGATACGTTCGAAGAACCCAGATTCAACCCAAAGGTGGAAACGACTATAGACCGTTTGCCAAGCGCCGTACCGTTCCGGTAAATCACCACTGCGCATAACCCAGAGAATGGCGTTAAAGGCAGTTCGGTCATCAATTTTGGATGGACGTCCAGTTCGGTATGGTGGAAATAATGGGGCAATACGTTCCCACTAATCATTTTCAAGCCCATAATGTTTAGGTATAATCTTTGTAAAACCTCAATTCGTTTTTACAAAGATTATACCTAAAATAAATATTTTTAAACAGACCCTAGTTTTATCACTCAAATTCCACAATTGCAATTGATTTACATCCCTAAAAGTTACTCTTCAAACTGCCAATATTTTTAATTACTACCGAAGTGCTCCCATCTGGATTCGTCTCAAACTCAATCGCATCCCGATTCTTCAACAAACTAATTGGAACATTGATTTCAATACCGTTATCCAGTTTGATTTTTTGATGCTCGTACTTCTTTTCAAAATAGTTCGCGTTTGGAACGGTAACGACTGGTTCAATGGCTTTTTTAGCTAATTCATCTTTAAATTCTGCCTTAGCTTCTTCTTTCTTATCGAAGACCATATCAGCAATATAGTCATTATCAATGACGCCATCCATTTCAAGACTTTCATGAATCGCTTGTTGCGTCTTAGACGTGACGGCAAAGTCATCTTCGTCATCATACTTCTCAGAAATCTTTTGAATCGACTTCTTAATTTGTTTAACGTTATTCGAAACTTTAGCAGGCACCGCTGCAACGTTAAGAAAGTCCCTAGACATCAGCCATTTGCCACTAGTGCCAGTGTATGATTGTTCACGAAGTTGGACTTTATCCGCATCAATCAAGATCATGTTTTTGACACCTTGACCGGGAGACGGCAAAATACTGTTGTTTTGAACGATATTGTTAACCAAAACATCATCGTCATACTCTACATTATGAATATAGCGTTGGGTATAGTCTAACTTAGCAATCCCGATTACTTGGCTTAAATCATCTAGCTCAACGTTAAAAAATAATAAGTCACCACCCGGAATCTTTTCATTAACCTTGATACTATCGAAATAATCCCGCGCAAACTTTTCTGTCAGTTGCTGAAAATCATCACGATCGTTCCAAAATTGTTCGAGCATCGGAATCCGGGATAAATCCAACTCCACATATTCGCTTTTTTCAAACTTATCAATGACTTTTTCAACGTACTTGGTAATTTCAAGGTTATCCTTAGCAATCTCTTTTTGCGACAACACGACATTGCCGGAGTCCTTATCTAAGATATGGTCAATTACATTTAAAATTCTCATTAATTTTACCTTTCTCTAACGCGTAGTGCTAGATTTGTAATAATTGAATAACTAAACGGCAAGAATCAGTCCCATGATGTGCAAAAGACCACATTTGCGGTAACTTCTGAGGTATCAAAAAAATCGCAAATGTTAGTTTTTCCTAAAATCATTGCAAAATTTAATCCAACCAATTTAATCTAATTTAAGCTTCTGTCATAAAATTCGTAAAACTATTCAAACATTTTATGCCAAATTACATAGGTCTTTCTGATTACATTGTGGTTAGCATCAACTGCTAATTAGCAATATCGTAATTATTGCCTGTATGTTGGCAGGGTTAAACGACACTAGCTATCTGAAGCTCAATTTCTTCAGAATTTGGTGGTCTCTAAATGTCCATACCTGAAAGGACACACTACAGTCGTTATTCCTATACCTCACAAACGCTTTGAAGTCGATTTGTATTTGGATGCTCGATTACTACAAACATCAGCAATTTATAAAATCACTGACAGTACACCTATCATCCTAGTTTCCGATTGTCGCAACAACCAAGCCAAAGTTTTATTGTTGATATATGTTATAACGCAACCGAGTGGACTTACTACTACGGGATTCAAGTTACATGTTGCGATGACTGATACCAGCTACATTGTTAATTGGAATTGACACTGACATCAGTAAAATGATCGTAAAGCAGTAGTAGATCTATTACATGATACAACGTCGACATATTGAACCAGTTTTTAATATTTTGAATACAGTTGGACCCTTTGAACATCCCAAAACTAATACGATGAGTGACCTGAACTGCGGATTATCGACACTTTTTCTTGGATTTTCATCCATAGCCATCATCAATTGTAACAAGGCTTAAGCGGACTCAAGATAAACATTTCAAGCCTAACATTACACGTTAACTTATCAATAATAAAGATAAACTAAAAATATATTTTCATCATGGAACAACACATTTACTTTGAAATAAATTGAGCACCAAACGTAATTAGTTATATTTTTAGACACTCTCTCAAAGAAAATAATTCTTTAACAGATTAGCATCTACACCCAAAGCCTCTGTACTCACAAATTGCTTGATAGCCAATTTTAGTCCAAGATGCTCGCTGTACTCACACAATATCGTAAGATGATTTTTATCTATTCCTCTCACCACTGATTTCAAATCTGTTCTACTCTCTCTCGCTTCCTTTTTTGAAAAATACAAGATAAGAAAGAATTTTCCGCTTTCATCACCGTTTTGAATATAGTTTCCCGTTAATTCTCCGTTGTTATCTTTCTCCATTAAACAATAGAATGGTTCTCCAATGACTGTTTCGTCAGGTAAAACGACGCTTAATTTACTTTGAACAACGATTGCAAGTAACGATTGCTCACTTCCAGATATCAATTTGATGCCATGATGCTCAGCAAAAGTTTGTGTACCACTTTGATAACCCTTTGGAGCTACCATAACGCCCACTGAATTGGGAATATCATCAATTATTGCTTTCAATGTCAATACTTTATCTTTTGACACTTTATTTTTCCAATTCTTACACTCAAATATTACTCTATGAATTATTCCGTTCAACTCAAACTGATAATACACATCAATGTTATGAGTTGTACCCGACTTTCCATCTATATCATATTTAGTTTTAACTTTAATATTTTTATTCGAAAGTTTTGATAATTCTTGATAGAAATACTGGATCAATGATTCCAGTCTATCTCCCTTATTTTTAAACATACTTTCCCCTACCAATTATTGCAGTATCCCTGATTAAATTTTTAGCGTGTTTAAGCGCTATTCTCACCATGGACTACACAGTGAAGATACTGTAGCATATAAGCTCTTCAATACACGATTGATGTTCCGTCTGCTGTCTTAATTTCGATCAAATCGAACCCATCCCACAAATAAATATAATCAAATGGCATATCAGAAATAGTAGAAATTGCCTC
This sequence comes from Lactiplantibacillus brownii, assembly GCF_031085375.1. Classification (NCBI taxonomy): domain Bacteria; kingdom Bacillati; phylum Bacillota; class Bacilli; order Lactobacillales; family Lactobacillaceae; genus Lactiplantibacillus; species Lactiplantibacillus brownii. The sequence goes on along the minus strand of NZ_JAVCWF010000001.1, from coordinate 868,821 downwards.
TACAGTTTTTACAACTTCATCCTTGGAATCAATCACATGGATAAACAAATCATTTTCTGAAAGTTTAGTATACTTACGTGCTTTCTGTACTTTCGACTGAATGACCACTTGAATATTATTTCCTGAATCCCAAAAAGCATTCGGCAGAATCGGTTGCATACTGCTACCTTCCAGATTGGGATGATAAAATTGAATACCCATACGCCTCAAAGCTTCAATAGGATTATCAATTTGTCGCTTTCCTGGTTGTTTATTCATAAAAAGAACGCGTGTAATATTAGTCTTAACTCCAATCACGACTTCAACACCTATGCTGGCATTATTAACTTGGATGTCTGGCATATCTTCCTTAGGCAAGTACGCTGACGCAAATTTTTTTGGGTGCCTTTTAACTAGAGCTTGAACCGCAGTTTGCTCTTCATATCTATCTTGACCGTTCATTTGTTTTTCCTCCAATCATTATTCCACTCTGCACAAATATAATTTTGACATATTGGTTCCGCAAAGACATTTTTCTTTGCTAGTATAGAATTTAAGCCAAATATTGAATGTGGGGTTGAGCCCAAGCTTTTTGCATTTGCGGTCGTCACTTGACCATTATTTTGCTTCATAAATGATCCAATCAAAATTGAAAATAACATACACAACAGGTCTAAACCGCACTCATCATAAAAATCCTCACTAGAATTCAATATTCCAGTGAGGATAGACGATGACGTTCGGTAAGCATCTTCGTATATATTTTTTTTGATGCTTTTTCCACTCAAGGTAGTTCATCGGGGAAAGTTCAATTTAATTCATTTAGCGCTTTATTCCCACTCAATAGTCGAAGGCGGCTTACTCGTAACATCGTACACGATACGGTTAACGTGATCGACTTCATTGACGATCCGCACCGAGATCTTCTGTAGAACATCCCAAGGAATCCGCGCAAAGTCGGCAGTCATGCCATCAATGGACGTTACGGCTCGAATGCCAACGGTGTAGTCGTAAGTTCGACCATCACCCATGACACCAACTGACTTGAATCCTGGTAATACCGTGAAATATTGCCAGATTTCGCGATCCAAGCCGGCCTTCTTGATTTCATCTCGTAAGATGTAATCACTATCGCGGACAATTTTCAGCTTATCTTCGGTAATTTCACCAATCACCCGAATCCCTAAACCAGGACCTGGGAATGGTTGACGCCAAACAAGCGCTGAAGGCATGCCAAGCTTTTCACCTAATTCACGGGCTTCATCTTTAAATAAGGTCCGCAAAGGTTCGATCAGCTTAAATTGCATGTCTTTTGGCAAGCCACCAACGTTATGATGAGATTTAATCGTTTGCGCCGTGGAAGTGCCACTTTCGATGACATCGGTGTACAACGTCCCTTGCGCTAAGAATTCCATCCCATTTAATTTGGTTGCTTCTTCATCGAAGACTTGGATAAATTCGTTACCAATGATCTTCCGTTTCGTTTCGGGATCACTGACACCGGCTAATTTGCTCATAAACCGGTCTTTAGCATCAACTTTAATGATGTTCAGACCGAATTTACCTTCCAAACTAGCCATTACTTGGTCAGCTTCACCTTTACGCAACAGACCATGATCAACGAAAATACTCGTCAATTGCGTGCCAATTGCCTTGTGTAACAAGACACCGACAACACTAGAGTCTACCCCACCAGAAAGGCCGAGCAAGACTTTTTTGTCCCCAACTTCAGCGCGAATTTTTTCAATTTGCATGTCAATGAAATCATCCATTGACCAGTTGGCTTCAGCTTGGCAAACATCAAACGCGAAATGCCGTAAAATATCGTTACCATAATCCGTGTTCCGTACTTCCGCATGGAATTGAATCCCATACAGCTTACGGTCAACGTCTTGAATCGCAGCGATGGGACAGTTCTTTGAGGTTGCGACCACGTCAAAACCATCGGGAGCTTGGGTAACCAAGTCACCATGGCTCATCCAAACTGATTGTTCTTTCGGCGTATCTTTGAATAAGGTTGCGTTATCGCTAGTGACCGTGATGTTGGCCTTCCCATATTCGCGGTTATCAGCGGATTCCACTTGCCCACCTTCGAGTGAGTAAGTCATCAGCTGCATCCCATAACAAATCCCCAAGATAGGAATTCCTAGCTTGAAGATTTCAGGATCAACCCGAAAGGCGCCGTCATCGTAAACACTATTCGGCCCACCAGAGAAAATAATTCCCTTTGGGTGGCGGGCTTTGATTTCATCAGCGGTGATCTTATTCGGAAGTAATTCCGAATAAACACCGAAATCACGAATGCGCCGGGTAATCAATTGGTTATATTGACTCCCAAAATCCAACACAAGAATTGAGTCGAATGACGCGGTGTCCGTTTTTGCCAAGTTGTTCACTCCTTTGGATTAATTGTAGTTCAATAGCTCTATCATACTGATTTCTCAACGGTCGGTCAACAACTATGAGAAATTTCTTAGTGGTTTAATACTTGCGGAAATAGACCGCGTCAATCAAATGATGCGCAACCTTGTGCAAAATTAAATCCGCACGATTTCTAGTTGGCAAGATATAATCATTCAAGTTTTTCAAGTCCACGTCTTGCCAGACCCGTTTAGCCATCGCAATGGCATCCGCATGGTCTCCGATTGCCCAAGGATAAAAGTAATTCTGTGGGTCCTGAAACGCCGTCTTCATCAACGCTTCAAAGCGGTCGAGATACCATGTTTCAACTAAATCAGCGTCCGCATCAACATAGACTGAAAAGTCAGTAAAATCACTAATATAAATATGCTGATTGGTCGGCAGTTGTAACACGTTGATTCCTTCGATAATCAAAATATCGGGATGTGTGATCACATTATACCGATTAGCCACAATATCGTAAGTTTGATGTGAATACACCGGCGACTTAGCAATCGGTTTGCCACTTTTAACATCATTTAAGAACTGAATCAACCGTGGCATATCATAACTTTCTGGAAAGCCCTTGCGTTCCATCAAATGGCGCTGCTTTAACTCAGCGTTCGAATATAAGAAACCATCCGTCGTAATCAGTTGCGTGCGCCGATCTGGATATAAATATTTAAATAATATTTCCAGTAACCGTGCCGTCGTCGTTTTGCCGACCGCCACACTCCCAGAAACGCCGATAATAAAGGGTGATTGTTTATTTTGTCGTTGCAAAAAGACCGATTCTGTCTCGCGCCAGGATAAGTAGTGTTCAAACTTAGCCTGGAGTAAATGCGCCACGGGTAAATAAATCTCGCGAACGTCATCGATGCTGATTTGATCATTGAACGCTTTAATTTCATGTAGATTTTCGGCGGTCAATGGCACGTGACCACCGCGATAGAATCGTTTCCATTGCTCCCGTGAGAAGCGATAATAATTCAATTGCTCTTCCATAATTTATCTGCCACCATCATTAAATTAATGGGGTAATTATAGCATAAAACTTAACGTAATTAATCTTCGACAGTAACCGGATTATCTCGATGCAACCATGCCATCACACAACGTGCAATCGGCTGGGCAATAAAGGCTTCCACGATCAAGGCAATCGTATAATTACGGGGCCATTTGCTGGCAAAGTGCACAATCGGTGCGAGCGTGACATGCCCAGTCCCAATCCACGTCCCCAAAATCGTTAACACCAGTGACATCAAGAAGACATTACACATTGCAGTCACCAGCATTGCCGCACGAAAACTGGGTTGTTTGCCCAAAAAGTAGCCCGCTAATTTAGCAGCCGGTTGTTGGGTGAGGACCACCAAGATAATCACACTCAACCAAAGTAACGGCAATTGACGTAGAACCATCACCCAATGCTCGAGTGAAAACCCAACTTCCAAACCAGTAATCACTGGCGCAATCAGATTAACTGAGATGATTGACACCACCGCCATAAAAATAATTGTTTCTTTCAAGTTCTGTGGTAATCGTTTAACAAATTCCATAAAGTAAAAACTCCTTTTCACGGCGAAAAAAATCAGCACGACAGCTGAGTTAACAGTTGTCGCGCTGATCAATTATACGCACGAATATTTATTAGTGTTTGTAGCATACCACAAATTTTCAGAAAATGTCAGTCAAAATTTAAACAGTCATTTCATTAATCGTATACAAATCTGAGTTCACCCGTGAAAGTAACGGTGTCAATTCACCAATCGCAATCACCGTCAATTCGTGCATCGCGCGTGAACAAATGGTGTAGAGCAATTGCCGCTCATCTTCGCGTTGATAATTATCACGATCCGCATTCCAAACAATCACCGCATCGAATTCCAGCCCTTTAGCTAAGAATGACGGTACCACGATGATACCGGGAGCCAAACGCTGATTTTCTGTCCGAATTAAGGTCACATGTTCGCCACGGGCCTTTAACGCTTCGGTCAATCGTTCGCTTTCAGCCAAGGTTTTCCCAATAATCGCAGTCGTATCACGGTCAGAATCGTTGGCCGCGAGTTGCTTCACAACTTGGTCAACGGCTTGCTCAAAATCAGCTGTGACGGCAAGGTTTGGCAAGTCACCTTGGCGATCAAACGCCGTGACGGCTTCCCCATTAACGAGGATTTCCTTCGTAAAGTCGGTGATTTGTTGTGTTGAACGGTAGGACTTCGTCAATTGGACAACGCGGGTCTTTTCCGGATCGAACAACGTTTCCAGTTCACCAATCAAGGTATGACTGTTTTCTTTGGTGAAGATAGCCTGATTCAAGTCCCCCAGCATCGTAAAGCGCGCATTTGGGAAGCTGAATTTCAAGAATGCCAATTGAAAGGCGTTGTAATCTTGAATTTCATCTAAGAAGACGAAGCGAATATCTCGTTGTCCCTTCTTGCCAGTCATCAAATCATGCAAATACATGTAGGCCGAAACGGTCGTTAACGAAATGTGCCGTTGCTTAATCGCCGCTAACTTCGCCTCAACCGCCTGATCCCAGTCATCCTGAGAAATCCCATACTTTTCCAAATTCAGGATTTCCGGCACTTGACGCAGGAAGTGTGCGTATTGCATGTTAATGCTCAAGAAACGATTCCGCACGATTTGAGTCCGCGCAATCCCTAAACGTTGCATCACAATTTTACGCGCCAAGAACTTGAACTCTTCGTCGCCATTCTTGAATTCGCGCGGTTGGTTGCCATACATATCGTTTAATTCTTCTTTGGACAAATCTTGAACGGTCTCTTCAACCCACTTAGTCCGCATTTCAGCTGCAACTTTGCGGTTCAAGATTTTAATCAATTCTTCCTTAGTCGCCGATAATCGGTTCCCTAAATGGTAGTTTTCATTAAATGAATAGTAAATTTCTTTAATTTTAGCCCGTGGAATCAAGACTTCATCGTTCAACATGATATTACGGAACCGCATGTCGGCCGCTTCCAAATGATGCCCGTATGCCGTGACCGCTTTGAAAAAGGCTAAGCTACCTTCAAGCTTCGTAATCTTAGCCATCGTAGGCGTGTTTTCAGTTTCAAAACGTTGTTGCAAAGTTTCCACTTGCATCCGTGGCAACCGGTACGATGCGTATTGGTAGTACGTCATCTGCACCATATTTTGTTCGCCTAATTCGGGCAGCACTTGGTTGATGTAATCGTTGAACAATTGGTTAGGTGAGAACAGGATCACTTGCCCCGCGGTTAAATTACCCCGATAACGGTATAAGAGATACGCCACCCGTTGCAGGACCGACGATGTTTTCCCTGATCCCGCAGCACCTTGGACGAATAAGAGGTCCGAACTCGTATCACGAATGATCGTGTTTTGTTCCTTCTGGATGGTCGTGACGATGCTCTTCATCTTAACGTCAGATTTTTCATCCAACACTTCGAGCAACATGGAATCTCCCACGGCCTCATCCGTATCGTAGACAGTCACGATCGTGCCATCTTCAATCATCAATTGCCGTTTGAGTTGCACATCGACCGACTGTAAGCCATCTGGCGTCTGGTAAGTGACGTTGCCGAGACCACCATCATAATAGATGCTCGAAATCGGCGCCCGCCAGTCATAGATGAGAAAATGATCGGGGCTATCCGAAAATGAACTCAGACCAATATAAATGGTTTCGGTCGCCGGTTCACCCGCCTCATGAAAATCAAGACGCGCAAAATAAGCATTCTTTTCCAACTTTTTCAAGGTCGACAGCTGTTTCGTTGCATGTTGCCAGCTATTCTGCCGTTCATCCAACATTTGTTGCTGTTGACGGACGGACAATCCTGTTTCCATCATGCCTTCATAACTATCGGTCTTAATATTGACGTCATTATAAAAGTTTTGCTTAATATCGGCTTGATCGTTTTCGGAGCGTTGAATCGTCTCACTCTGTTTCGTTTCCTCGACTCGAATCTTATCAACCACATAATCAAGATGTTGTTGTTCTGAAGCTTTAATCGACTTAGCCATCAGCGTCCTCCATTCCTAAAACTCGATAAACAATCTTATCACTATCCGCCAGACGACTCAATCAATAACCTGTTAAATCGTTTAATTTCACAGTTTTAGTTAAGAAAGTATGAACATTCCGTTATCAAAGTTACGATTCGTTTAATTCAGCAAAAATGTTATCGCTTACACTAGTATTTGTCCTTAAATCCGATTAAACTAGATTTAACTTTATTGGAGGTGGCGCCGTTGGCCAATTTAATCGAAATCCTAACTCATTTGGAGGACTTCATCGTTCCCATTTTAACCACGTTAGGTAACTGGAGCTATATCACGCTATTTGCCGTCATCTTCCTCGAAACTGGGATGGTGATTTTCCCATTCTTACCCGGTGAATCGCTAATCTTTCTCGCCAGCACAATGGCGGCAACCCATACCAGCTTAGATATTCAGGTCTTGGTTCCGGTCTTCTTTGCTGCCGCAGTGATCGGTGATACGGTCAACTTTGAAATTGGCCGGCATTTAATCAAATTGCCGTGGCTACAACGCCATTTGCCACAAGATAAACAACTTAAAGCACAACACTTTTTCGCTAAGTATGGTTCTAAAGCCGTCATGTTTGGCCGCTTCGTGCCACTGATTCGGACCTTTGTCCCCTTGAGCGCCGGTGCCTCACAAATGAAACAAAAGTCATTCGCTTTCTGGAACTTAATTGGGGTCGGTGTCTGGGTCGCAGTGGGTTGCTCACTCGGCTACTTCTTCGGCTCTATCAGTTTCGTGCAGACCCACTTATCATTATTCTTCCTAGGTATCTTGGCCTGCGCGTTAATTCCAGCCGCTGCGATTACCTTGTTTAAAGCTTTACGTCGTCACCCAGTTGCTTAAAATTAAGCCTCACAAATAACTGTCGATTGGCAGTTATTTTTTTGGAAATAAAAGGATGGTTGATAACTGATGCCCTGTATGGGCGGATATCAACCATCCTTTTCATTAACAACTTGAAAATTTTCAAAATTGGCCGACAAAAGCGCGCATAACTGGTTTATCAGCCACAAGATTAAATGCTGCCAATAACACACAACTTAACTTTTTGCGGCTAAGTCAGACAGCTTCAAAGCTTCAGGGACATTGATTGTTGGCAAATTATATCCAGGAAACTCATTGGAAGATAACGTCAGTTGTGCGATTAACGCGCGAGCATACGGATATAAGATTGCCACCGCATTATCTCTGACAAATGTTGTAATCCCCTTAGAGGTCTTATCTTCATCAGGATGGTAGTCAAAACTACCTTCAATTTCGACCATCGCACTGAAAGGTAATTGAGTTTCAGTTTTCGAACCAACCCTAATATTCAATTCGATTTGAATCCGGTTGCCATCTATATGCTGGTTAGCTGCAAGTTTAGGCGACATTTTGAATTGAGTTTTGCTTTTTTTGAACTCAGGATTTCTTTCATAAGTCATTTTTTTGACCGTATAACCATTAAAATTTAGCACACTCATTACGCTGACACTTCCTCAAGACAAGCCAACTGAAATTGATTAAGCCGATTGGAAAATAACTCACCACTATCATAATCCGTCGTTGTACAGGTTCCCTTAATACGCCCCATACCATCAAGAAATAACTGCGAAATTGGATCTTTTTTGACAGCCAAAGATTGTACTTCACCAGTTGCTTCATATTCATTACGAATACTCTTAAACAAAACATCTTGTTCTTTATTTTGCAACTTTAAATTATTTTCAATTTGTGACAATGATGAGGGACCCATACCTAACATTCTGGCAAATTTATTAAGCGAGAGTTGTAATTTTTGACGTAATTGCTTAATTTCAAGTGGTTGCATATAATGCTTGACCTGACGATATTCCGTAAAACTTGCTCGTACATTCTCCATCGGGTCTTCAGGATTCAACCAAATATCTCCGTCTGAATCTCGCCAATAATTCGCATTGATCAATAGGTCATCGACATCTTTTACTTTAACCCGCTCCAGTCTGACTACTTTTGTGTACCACTCACGCTTATCTTTTTCAATATTATAAAATTCTTTGGTTTGCGTTTTCATTATTATTTACTCCTATAATGGTCACTAACAGTTAAGAATCACCGATATGGATAATTAAATGGCTACTTAGCACGATGAATTGAAATCCACACAATGACACCCGTTGGTCGATTTTGAAATTTCAAGTAACACGGGAGCTGATACAACACAGTCCCAAATACCCAAATTTCGCCTGGAATGGCAACACGATGATTATCGCGCTCCGGCCCAGTAAGATAGTCCTGCCAAGTGATCATTTTGGTGATTTCTGCAAAGACATCTTCTTTTGAAAGGCCTAACTCCTGTAATAATTCGATATTCTTCGGTCTAGGTGAAAGTCGCCACTGACTTGTCATGCCCTTAATCTGCTCAAGAATCGTGTTGATTTCTGCTGGAGTGGCCAGTTTACTCATTTCAATTTCACATCGTCCTTGCTTAAAACATATCACAACTGTTTTCAGTGAGAAACAGTTATGCATCACTTCTGATTTTTTAGAATGTCTATCCCCACCATTGATTCACCTGGGGACACTTTTAATTCCGTAAATTCAGGGACAATTGCATTTTTCACCATCGGCAAATTCTTTCATTAAACTTGCAAAAAGTGTATCCTTTCATAGAAGCAAACTCACGGAGGTGTCCAGTTTATGACAATCCAATCGCTCGTCAGTTACCAACCTACTTGGCAAAAAATGGCGACTGTCTTTCAACAATCGCTCCAATCACAACTTGGTTCTAATTTGATCAACTGTAGTCATGTCGGCAGTACCGCGATGCCTAAAATTCCGGCACAACCGGTCATCGACCTCGCGTTGTTAGTCAAGGATTCAGTGCCCGCGCTAACGGCGCTCAGAGCTGAATTTGTGCTCCAGTCAGTCAGAACAGCTACTTATCGTCTAACTTGGCACGATCAAGCCTTCAATCTACTGCTTTTCACGGACGCTCACGCCTATCAAACGGTCATCAATTTCCGAGACTACGTGAACGCGCATCGCACAGATAGTCGCAAATATACAGCGGTGCGTAAAATTGCGCTGACGACAGACGACTACTACGCCGCCAAGACTGATTTTGTCACCAGTCTCAATGGCAAAGCCAGTGATTGGCTCGCTACTAAAGATGCGCATGAAACCCATGACCGGACTGTCCGGGCCGAACTCGTCAACATGTGCTTGATTATGAATCCTGAGACACACGAAGTGATCGTCGAAAATAAGATTGATGCCAAATGGACCGGGTTGACCTTTCCCGGTGGCCACGTTGACCCCGGCGAATCGCAAATTCACGCCATGCAACGCGAAGTGCTTGAAGAAACCGGTCTAACGGTCACCAACTTAAAATTAGTCGGCACGGTCACTTGGGTCGAGAACGACCAAGGTGATGTGTCACTCGGCACGCTGTACACGACGAGTGATTACCATGGCGAGCTGCTTGCCGGGTCCTATGAAGGTGCCATCAGTTGGCAACCACTCAGCGTCCTGACACCAGACAAACTGGCCCCAGGCATCGAACCAATTTTGAAAGTCTTCACCAACCCACAGCTCAATGAAGCGTTTTGGGGCTTTGATGACGACCAACTCAAGGTTTATTAGCAAAGAGAGGATTTATTATGGATCAAGTCTCATTAGTCATTATTTTATTTGCCGCCTTACTAATTCCGTTAGTGATGGCAAAATTCAAGATCAACAGTTTACCCACGGCCGTCATGGAAATCATCATCGGGATCGTGCTCGGACCCAGTCTATTGAATATCGTCAAAATGACCACGTCAATTTCACAATTATCGACGATTGGCGTCATCGTCCTACTATTTTTAAGCGGACTGGAAATTGACTTTAGTTTATTTAAGAAACGGCGCACGGCCCTGACACCACTTGAACAAAAGCAAGCCGGTAAGTTACCCAAATACTCACCGGTTCGGTTATCCGTGTACGCCTACAGTACCGTGATCATCCTGTCATTATTACTTGCCGCCGCTTTTAAAGTCAGTGGCCTTTTCAGTGATTTCTGGCTTGCCACGATTCTCTTTGGCACCATTTCACTAGGGATCGTGATTGCGGCTTTAAAGGAAAAAGAACTACTCAGTAAAGCATTCGGCCAAACCATTCTCCTGATCTCGGTATTTGGGGAAATCGTCCCAATGATGGGTCTAACGCTCTATGCCTCAATCTTTGGCAGTAATTCACAGAGTTTGTGGCTATTACTTTTAATTTTAGCAGTTGCCGCGGTCTTATTATTGCGATTCAAGCCGTTCTTTAACTTCTATCAAAATATTAATAAGTCGACCACCCAACTCGACATCCGGCTCGCCTTCTTTTTGATCGTCACGATGGTCACCGTCGCTGAAACGGTCGGTGCGGAGAACATTCTAGGTGCCTTTGTCGCAGGGATCGTCTTGAAATTGTTACAACCCAGTGAGAGCACTCGTGAACGGTTAGATTCCATTGGTTATGGCTTTTTCATTCCAATCTTCTTTATTTCGACTGGGGTCGACTTGAACTTACGGACCATCTTGACTAGTGGTAAAACGCTACTCCTGATTCCGTTATTCTTCGTTGCTTACATGGTCGCCAAAATGGGCGGTTACTGGATTTTAAAATTACGCTTCAAACAAGCTAATGCAGTGGCAGGGACCGCGTTGACCGCTACCACCATGACAATGGTCTTAGCGGTTTTACGGGTTGCCAAGTCAATGAAAACCATCACGAGTGATCAATCGGGTGCCTTCTTGTTGGCTGCCCTCCTGACATGTATCGTGTCACCGTTAATTTTTAACAAATTTTATTCAGCTGAAAAAGAAGATCTCGTTAAGACGGCGGTGCATTTCATCGGTGCTAATCTCAGTACCGTTCCCGTGGCGCAACAGTTACGGAAAGGTTGGTATGATGTCAAAATGTACACCAACCATCCGCAAAATTACGAGACTTATCATGCTCAGGCGCCGGTCCAGTTAATGGAAAACTTTTCCGCTGAACAACTGGAAGCTCAGGGAGTCTTTGATACCGACATTCTCGTATTGGGTCATATCGACGCGGAACGTAACTACACGCTCGCCAAAACCGCCAAGGACTACGGGGTCAAACGGATCATTGTGCGCTTTGAGGACCGGAACGTCTTAAATGAACACGAAGACGAACTCCGTGATTTAGGCATTGAAGTGTACAATACGCCAGAAGCGAATATCACGTTGCTACGTTCCTTGATCGAATCGCCTTCAACCTTGTTGATGCTGCGCGATACCGAAAACAGTATCTACGAAGTCCGCGTCGTCAACCACTTATACACCAATGTTCAGATCAAGAATTTGCAATTTGCTAAGGATATTACGATCAGTCAAGTCATCCGCAACCGAAAAATCATTGTGCCAAATGGGAGTACTTTGATCCAGTACGGTGACCGATTAATCTTCACAGGAAGTAAACAAGATGCCCCTCGAATTCGGCAAGCGTTAGCAACGGCTAACTAATATGCTAAGATAGAACTATCATTCATTTAAGGGAGAAACCAAATGTCTACATTTTCAGTTTACATGATTCGTCATGGTCAAACTTATTTTAACAAGTACCGGCGGATGCAAGGCTGGTGTGATTCACCGTTGACGGAAGTTGGCAAACAAGACGCCCGCAACGCTGGTAAAATGTTAGCTGGTATCCACTTTGACGCTGCTTATGCCAGTGACATGACCCGTGCCATGGACACGGCCAAGTTGATCTTGCCCAACAGTGGCAACGGTGAACTCGCTGTGACGCCGATGCCTGCTTTCCGTGAAGCCTTCTATGGTTATTTTGAAGGGGATGATACTTCGCAAACTTGGTATATGATTGGCGCGCCTCACCAGGCCCCAACACTATCTGATATCATTGAAAAATATGGCATTCATAAAGCCAAGGATTTCGCCAAGGAAGCTGATCCATTCCATCAAGCTGAAAACAACGCGGAGTTTTGGGAACGAGTCAATGGCGGGATTGCCGACCTACGTGCTAAATCACACGATGGCGACAAAGTACTACTCGTCAGCCATGGCAATACTATTTTCAGTATTGCGGCAGAATACCTGCAATTAACCTCACCAGCACGACCACAAAATGGCAGTGTCACGAAGTTCACCATTTCGGATGATGACATTCATGTGGATTGCTTCGGCAAAAAAGACCATATCGCTTAATTTAAGGAGCAAATTATGTCTCAATTTTCAATTTATTTTGTCCGGCATGGCCAGACGTATTTTAATTTATTCAATCGGATGCAAGGCTGGTCAGACTCCCCATTGACTGACCAAGGTAAAGCCACCGCAACACAGGTTGGTCATGAATTGGCACCCACAGTCTTCGCCCACTACTACTCCAGTGATTCCAAACGCGCCATGGATACGGCCAACTTAATCAAGGCGGCAGCTGGCAAAGCAACTGCTGAATTAACCACTTTGCCTAGTTTTCGCGAAACCTTTTATGGTTACTACGAAGGCGATGATTCCAGTCGAACTTGGTCGCTCGTTGGTAAGGATTATGGTGTCACCAGTCTTCATGAGTTATTGGACCACGTTACGATTGAAGAAACTAAGGATCTCATGCGCAAAATTGACCCCTTCCACGAAGCTGAGGATAACCAGACTTACTGGCAACGGGTCAATCGTGGGTTTGAATACTTGAAAGCCCACCATGACAATCACGAAAAAGTCTTAGTGGTCAGTCACGGGACTACCATTCGTAGTATCGTGTCACACTTTGGTCCTGAAATCGACATTACTCGCGGTCCTAAGAACGGTAGTGTCACCCGGATTGACGTTGATGGTGACCAAATTAAAGTAGTCAGTTATGCCAAGGATTTAACTGACTAATCACTAAAGGGACTTGCAAAATTGCGGGTCCCTTTTAAGTGATCTCGATCACTGTTTTGTAGCGGCTATCCTGTCACTTTAATGCCAATAATTCCCACGATTAGCATGACAACAAACAGCCAAGTGATTGGCGCCAGCTGATCCTTGAAAAAGATCACACCAACTAAGATGGCTCCAACGGCCCCAATCCCCGTCCAAATCGGGTATGCAATACTTAATGGTAGGTGTTTTGTGGCTAATGCCAAGAAACCAAAACTCAAGATCATCCCAACTACCGTTGCGGCAGCGTAACCTAAGTGACTAAAACCGTTGCTTAATTTCATCATTGTTGCCCAGAAAACCTCAAAAACCCCAGCAACCACTAAATAAATCCACGTCATGCTCATTTCCTCCTCAAAATAAAAAGACAGCGTCCTGTACACTTCCGCAATGACCTATGGAAGTGAACGATACGCTGTCCGGTGACAGTTCTGTTTAATTAATTCAATCTAATATAGCACGCTTAACCCCAGTGGTCAAGCGTGCTAGTTCACTAACATGGCCTTCGTCAGCGGGGTTAACGCCGCTGGCAAAGCGTTTGGGGCAAAGTATTGTGCGGCACTGGTTTCATTGGTAGCCGTAACCAGTTCGCCGCCCGTTACGCTAGCTTGATATAAGATGGTGACGCTATCAATGACATCACCATTCGGATATTGATAGTGAAACTTGGGACCGCTAAACACCTCAACTAACTCAAGCGTGCCGACCGTCAAACCAGTTTCTTCTTTCAATTCACGCTGGGCCGTTTGGGCAACGGTCTCGCCCGGTTCCGTTGAGCCGGCTGGCAAGCCCCACAAGTGATTATCCGTCCGCTTCACCAATAAAATTTCAGCGGCCGCGTTTTTGGCGATAACTGCCGCACCGACGACCACCAACGGCTGATGACCAACCTTTTTTCGTAAATCTAAAACGTACCCCATTTCGCTCACCTTCCTGATTAATTTTGAGTTTGGACGGTCAACCCACATCGCCTGGGATTAAAGACCGATATAATAATACTTTTATTAACTCATGTTATACTTAGGTCAACTATAACACGTCAGGAGTGATTGAATGTCTGAACCAAGCGTTCAAAATGTCATTATCGCCGGCATGTCCAAAACTGTCGCTAACTACGACTATGCCATGTCTGAACTCGAAGCCTTAGTTGAAGCGAACAATATGCATGCCGCATTACGAATCGACCAAGGTCTCGAAAAACCTAACCCCGCAACCTATTTCGGGAAAGGGAAAGTCGTTGAAATCAAAGAAATGGGTGAGGCTAACGACCTCAACATCATGGTGATCAACGCCGACTTGACGCCTAGCCAAGTGCGTAACTTAGAAAATGAAACCGGCTTACAAATCATTGACCGGACGGGATTGATCCTCGAAATTTTTGGTAATCGTGCCCGGAGTAAAGAAGCCAAACTACAAGTTAAGATTGCCCAATTACAATATCAATTACCACGACTACGAACGAGTATGGCGAACCGACTGGATCAACAAGCCGGGGCCGCAGCTGGTGGTGGCGGTGGCTATACTAACCGTGGTGCTGGTGAAACTCAAATGGAATTGAATCGTCGGACGATCCAAGACCGTATCAGTCATGCCAAACACGAACTCAAAGAATTGAACAAAGACGAAGAAGTTCGGCGGGCGCAACGTGAAAAAGCTGGCCTACCAAACGTCGCCTTAGTGGGTTACACCAACGCTGGTAAATCGACGACCATGAATGGGCTAGTCAGACTATTTGGTAAAGGTGAAGATAAACAAGTCTTCGAAAAAGATATGTTATTCGCTACCTTGGACACTAGCATCCGCCAACTCACCTTCTCTGATAACAAACAATTGTTATTGAGTGATACGGTCGGATTCGTTAGCAACTTGCCACATAATCTGATCAACGCCTTCCGTTCAACATTGTCGGAAGCAGCCAGCGCTGACTTATTGATCCAAGTAATCGACTATTCAGACCCACATTACAAAGAAATGATGGCCACGACCGAAACGACTTTGAAAGCCATCGGTGTTCACGATGTGCCGATGATCTATGCTTATAACAAAGCCGATCTGACCGAAGCCAGCTATCCTAACCAACAAGATGATCAATTGATCTACGCAGCCAAAGATGAGAAGTCATTACAACTGTTGACCAAGATCATTAAGGGCAAGGTTTTCAAAAATTACGTCACAACGACCTTGCTGATTCCATTCAGTGATGGGGATGTGGTCGCCTACTTGAACGACCATGCAAATATTTTAAAAACCGATTATTTAGCTGATGGTACGCAACTTAAAGTTGAGCTCAATGCTGTTGATGCCCAACGGTATGCGAACTACGTCGTCACACCAGCTTAAATCTCAAGACCGCAATTCAATCGAGTTGCGGTCTTTTTTTGTAAAAATACATAATTTTTACCCGTTCTTTACCAGAAATATACTTTTTGCTCCCAAAAGCTCGTTACAATTACAAGCAGAATAGCTAAAAGGAGCGTCACTGTGGTTCAAATAAAATTAAGCAATATTCGGAAAAGTTATGCCCATAACACGGTCATTGATCAGCTCAATCTCAATATCCCTGATCAACAGATCACGACCTTAATTGGGCCTTCTGGTTCAGGTAAGTCCACCTTACTCAATATGATTGCCGGTTTACAGGCCCCCACTGCTGGTCAGATCACCTTTGACCAAACTGTGGTCTTTGATGCCGAGCATCAGGTCAATCTAGCACCCGCCAAACGAGATCTAGCCATGGTCTTTCAAGACTTCGCACTCTGGCCGCACATGACAGTATTCAAAAATGTCGCTTTTGCCCTCGAAACTAAGCTGAGCAAGTCAGACGTCCAAGATCGTGTTCACTGGGCACTAGCACAAGTTGGCCTCGCCGATTTTGGTCAGCGTTATCCCGGAGAATTATCTGGTGGTCAACAACAACGTGTTTCATTAGCACGTGCCTTGGCGGTCCAACCAAAAATCATTCTTTTCGATGAGGCCCTCAGTGCTTTGGATCCACAATTACGGGAATCCTTGCAACTCGAAATCAGTGAGCTTATTCACCGTAACCATTTGACTGCGATCTTCGTGACCCATGATCGTCATGAAGCTTTGCGACTTTCAGACCACCTTGTTCTCATTAAAGACGGTCAGATCGTCCAGACGGGTACCGCAACTGAACTGTATCAAAGTCCGATCAATCTATTTGCCGCCAGCTTTATTGGCCCTTTAAATGTGATCAATGATCATGCTGGCGTCCGACCAGAACATGTTAGTCTAACGCCACAGTCGGACTGGCAAGCTTTTGACGGGCAAATTGTCAATTCGACCTTTGCTGGTAGTCACTTTGACACCTTAGTACAATTACCGGCCGCTCAGTGGCACGTTAACACCGCCAACAGTTGCCAACCACACGCCGCTCAAATTTTTGTCGACCCACAATTCATTCTAACTAATTAGGAGCTTAACTCATGGAAAAGAAAATCGCTTTAACGCTCTCGACCCTTGCTATCTTAGCCTTAGGAACTGGTCTCTATGCTGCCAATCATCAAGGTAAAACAGCGACCGCCAGCAAAAACACATCACAAACGCTGACCGTCTATGCAGCCGGTCCCAAACCGGTATCGGATAAAATCGTTAAAGGTTTCGAAAAAGAGACCGGCATTAAAGTCAAAACCTTCGATGGCACGACTGGCAAAATTTTGAGCAAGTTGAAAGCCGAAGAAAGCAATCCACAAGCTGACGTGCTCGTGCTCGCTTCGATGGCAGCCGGCGTTGACCTCCAAACGAACAAAAAGTTACTGACTTATGACGCCAAAAACAGTGATAAATTAAATCCACAATTTAAAGATAGTAAGCATCAACTCTTCAACTACAGTGCTTCCGCTGTCGGGATTACTTATAATACAAAAGAAGTTAAAACCGCGCCAACCGATTGGGCAGACTTAACTGGAGCAACCTATAAGAATAGTTTAACGATTCCTGACCCTAAAACTTCCGGTTCAAGCCTAGACTTCATCAATGTCTATCAAATGAAGCACGGTCAAAGTTACCTCAAACAGTTGAAGCAAAATGGCGCTGAAATTGGTGGTGCGAATAAAGAAGTCTTAGATGCCGTCGTTACCGGTCAAAAGAAAGCGGTCGTTGGTGGCGTGGACTATATGAGTATTGCCGCCATCAAGAAAGGTGAAAAAATCGGCTTTGCTTATCCGACGAGTGGGACACTAGTTAACCCACGACCCGCTATGATTCTCAAATCAACGAAACATGCTGAAGCGGCCAAAAAATTCATTGACTACCTGTTGACAGACACTGTCCAAAAACAACTTAAAAGCAGTTATTTGATTCCCGGAACCGCTGATAAACTGACAAATCCGCTCAATAATCAACCAATTAAGTCTTATACCGTTAATTGGCAAGATGCGAATAAGGCACTAGCAGCCAACGTCAAAAAATTCAATCAGGTTCTAGGCAATGACTAATCGCCGTATTTGGACTTGGTCGGCCAGTCTTTTCGCGGGACTGTTGGCTTTACTGATTGCTGGCCCACTAGTTGCCTTAATTGGGCAAACGCTTTTCGGCAGCCAACCGGCAGAATTATTGCATCGTTTAACGACACCAGCAATCATGACCAGCTTGCGCCACAGTTTACTGCTCGGCGCTGGGACAATCATTGGAACCACACTCATTGCAACGCCATTAGCCTTCGTGATGGCACGCACGAAATTGGGGCAAGTCGCTTGGCTACATTGGTTGCTATTAGTCCCATTTATGACGCCACCTTATATCAATGCGATGGGTTGGATCTACTTTTTCCAGCCACACGGCCTCTTAGCTCAAGTTTTTCCCAACAGTGCGTTCAGTTTTAAGGGGTTATTTTCACCATTTGGGATCATTTTGATTATGAGCTTACACTTATATCCTTTTGCCTACTTATTACTGCGCAATGCGCTAGCCCAATTCAATCAGCGTTGGACGCAAGCAGCTTTGGTACACGGTGTTTCCCGTTTCAGAATTCTCACTCGGGTAACTTTGCCCATCTTGTTAGTTCCTTATTTAGCGATGTGGGTCTTAGTCTTCACGAAAACCCTTGCTGAATTTGGCACGCCGGCTACTTTAGGCCGTAATGCTCATTTTGAAGTCCTGACGACCACCATTCAAAAAGATTTGAGTCAGTGGCCATTGGACTTTAAAGGGGGCGTCTTAGCCGGGACAATTTTGTTAAGCCTTGCCTTACTCGCTTGGGTCGCACAACAGACTTTACTGAAACAGCCTAAAATTCAAATGGCGCACAACCATCGGCCAATTATTAATCAACACTGGGCCGTCACGCTTGGTGCGAGTTTATTCGTAGGAAGTTTACTGCTTGTGGCGATTGGAATTCCTTATCTCTCAATTATTTTCCAATCATTACTCAAGCAACGCAGTGCCGGGTTAGCAATAGGCAATTGGACTGCAGAACACTATCTCAATCTTTTACGCTTTGATAGTCCGGCTTTCAAAGCATTGCTCAACACCTTTGGTTTAGCCATCGTCATCAGCGTCTTTAATCTAGTCATCGGCACTTTAATCAGTGTTGGTAGCCTGACCAAACGATTCCCAAAATGGCTGCGACAAAGTTTGCACTTGTTAGGCGCTTTACCACTGGCAATTCCTAACGTCGTGTTAGCCCTAAGCTTGATGATTTTCTTCTCACAATTATTCGCTTTCACCAAACTTTATGGCACCATTACCGTGCTAATTATTGCAGATATTATTTTATTTTTGCCAACCACTGTCCAATACATGACAACCGCTTTGCAAGAATTTAACGATAATTTTTTGAATAGTGCGCGTATTTTTGAAGCACGACCTAGTCGGATCTTCTTAAAGATCATCGTGCCAGTTTTAATGCCTGCGTTAATCAATAGTTTTGCGATGTCGTTTATCGCCACTAGTCGTGAATTAGTCGTTGCGTTACTATTACTCCCTTCAGGCCTGACGACCATTTCGTCATTTATTTATCAATCCTTCGAACAAGGTGAAGCCTCTCAGGGGATGGCATTAGCGGTAATTACCGTCCTGATGACGTTTATTGTCTTATCAGTTTCGAACAGTCTATTGGACAAGCAGTTAAACTCAAAACACTAACGTCTCAAAAGGGCGCATCAGGATAACGATTCGTTGCGATGTGCCGTGTGTACATTAAGATTGCAGCTATCTAATTACTGGTCCACGGAGACGTGGCAACTATTAACGAATGCCAAAAATCAAGCACCTTAAAAGACCGCCGACTGATTAATTGTCGGCGGTCTCTTTTAGATCAATTTTAAGCCAGTCGACGACGACTGATCCAATAAACTAAAACAATCAGAGGTAACGTGACTAACATCATCGGATAGAACCAAGCCCATGGCAACAAACTGCTGATTAGGCCACCAAACATTGGTCCCAGCGACATGCCGAGATCGATACCAATATAGAACGTACTATTGGCAAGTCCACGATCACTATCGGGTACTAACGTTAGCGCCTTAGCCTGGCAAATGGAGAACATCAAGCCATAACCAGCCGCTAATCCCAGCGCCGCAATCACTAACATCAACCAGTTACTCAGATTGGTCAATGCCAATAAACCAACTAAATTACAGCCTAAGCAAATCCAGAAAAATTTTCGAAAGGGCACGTGATCAAACAAATTTTGCATGCTCAATCGTAGACCTAATAAGATCAGCGCATACACGGGGAAGAATGCTCCGGCCGGCACCGCGAGATGACGTTGGGCAATATAGCTCACAATATACGTTTGGGTAGCAAAATATGGCAATGAAAACAGCATCAGGATCACTGCCACTGGCACGACTTTGGGTTGAACGATACGCAGATGTCGCTTTTGACCTGTCGTTGATTGATAGGCCGGACTCGGCACGCCACGATTACCGACAAATTGAATCAAAATAAGCATGACCAAGCAACAAAATGCTGCCGTCAAAAAGACCGTTTGATAATTGAAATTTTCATACAAGAATACCGCTAGTGCCGGACCAACGGCCATTCCCATCGCATTGGCTAATCCATAAATGCCCATGCCAGAACCAATTTTATCGGCTGGTAGTAAACTCGCCATCCAGGTTGCCATACAAACCGAGCACAAGGTATAGCCGACCCCATTCAGAATGCGACAGCCAATAATTAATATCACGTTACTCGTTAAGCTATAACCAAGACTCGCTAGAACAATTAAACTGCCACCAATGAGAGTTAACCGATATTTGGAAACGTGATCAGTCAAATTACCCGCCAAGGGACGCAGTAAGAGTGAGGTTAAATTCATCGTTCCGGCGATGACCCCAGCCAAGATACTACTAGCGCCAATCGTGCTGGCAAATCCCGCAATGACTGGATTAATCAACATGGGACTCATTAAGTAGAAGAAACTGGCTGCCAATACCAGCTTGACATCTTTCGTATATAAACTTGTTTTCATTGTACTTTGTCACTTTCTAAATTATGATTTGCTCGTTGGAGAAAGTTTAAGAGTTGTTGCTGCTCTGCTTCGGAAAAGTGATCAAATAAATCCGCACTGGTCTGCCAACCATGCTGCTGCAACTGTTGTCGCTTTTGTTTACCGGCAGGCGTTAATTCGACCTGCTTCATGCGCGCATCCGTCGAGCTAGTCACTAATTGAACCAGTCCCCGCTTAGCCAACCGTTGCACAATCAACCGGGCCGTTTGGTGGGTAATGCCTTGAACCGTTTTAAACGCCGTGATTGAACGATCCGGTCGTTCCTCAAAAAAGCGCAACGCATCCGCCTGTTCCGTCGTTAAATCCAGATCACGAATATGGTGATTACGTCGTTTAGTAATTTGTCGCGCCAACCGTAAAACCTGTTGGGCAACCATTTCATCATTTTCCACGCTAGCTCACCTCAATTAAATTATACAGCTAGCTGTATAATTGAGCAATACTTCATAACTGATCGTACCCAACGCCGTGACGTCACTTAACGCTAAAAAGGTCGCACAATTGAAAGTAGCAATCATTCGACCTTTTAAGCACACCTCTGTTTAATTAATCACTCGTTTTTGCCGAATCGCGGCGCGCCATAGCGACTGCGCAGTCCAAAGACTGACTAACACAATTAGCCAACTGATCATCGTCATCGACAAAGACTTGACAACGGTCGCCGCAATCACCACGCCTAAGCTACCCCCAACAATGATGCCGAAGATACCACGGTAGTCGACCCGGTCACGACGAATAAAGTTGACGGCAGAACTCGGCATCAACAGCGCGCATGACAACATCATAATGGGAAACGCCGCAATCGGTGTGAGTCCTAAAAAGTATACCATCACCATGCACGGCGCATATAATCCCACGCCCGCAGCCATTAATAAGCCTAAAATAAAGTTACCAACCACACCAATAACCAATGGCCAGCCACGTAATCCAGTGGCGTGATTAGCAACGCCGAGTAAGGTCACCCACCCCACTAATTTAGCCGCCATCAAAAGTGCCGTCACAATTAATGCGGCCGCCATAATCAGCTGAATGCGCCGTTGATTGAGTTTTACCATAATTTCGCTACCAAGCACTGCCCCGACTGCCGCTGCGAGGACTAAACTCATGAGTGTTAGTGGCTCTACATTGACGGCCGTCACAAAAAAGATGGCCTCAAATGCCGTCGGAATCGCGTGCATCGTATTCAATGTTCCTGGCAACTGCCGTTCATCATTTAAATAATGACTCGCCTGAAAAATGGCGGTTGATGTCACAAAACTACCGATTCCCAAGGTATCTAGAAAGTCGGTCACCCCACCAATTAAAAAACCAATGCCAAAATTTCGCATCGTTGGCCGATAATGACGCTGCCGAGCGCCACGGATCAGCAAACCAAATAACCCCACACTGCTAAGTGTCAGGATCGTCACAATTGCAATTACCATTTCTCTTCCTCGCTCTCGTACTCTAGCATTATACCCGTCTTACCCACGGCTGCCAAAGAGAAGTGCACATAATGTCAATATAATTATTTTAATATATAGCGAACATTGCTGATTGCTTTTGTTGGCTTTATCGCAAATGTCGAACTTTAAAGTGTTCACATTTAAAATAAGTTCGTAATTTAACGATAAATGGTCTTATTTCGAGGTTTTTACAATTGCTAGTCACCGGAAATTCTGGTATGCTAAAATCATTCAATTTAATCGTGTTGCTCAGCGAAAGTGAGGATTTCCAACTATGCCAACCGCTAAATCAGAGACCAAGCTTAACCGTTCGTTAGGCTTTTGGTCCGCGTTATCGCTCGTCGTCGGAACCGTGATTGGCTCCGGGATTTTTTTCAAACAATCATCCGTTTTAGATAGTGCCGGTTCCACCACCAATGCGTTATTAGCTTGGTTGTTAGGGGGGCTAATCACTTTAACGGCCGGCTTAACGATCGCCGAAGTTGGTGCACAAATGCCGCATACCGGTGGTCTTTACGTCTATATGGAAAATATTTACGGTAAAATCTGGGGTTTTCTTTCCGGTTGGATGCAAATTGCGGTCTATGGTCCTGCCATCATTGCTTCCATTGCTGCTTACCTGGGTATCCTACTCGTTGGTTTCTTTCATCTCAGCAATGGCTGGCAGGCGCCACTGTCCATTGGCGTAATCGTTTTGATTGGGTTATTGAATATGGTTGAGAATCGCTGGGGCGCTGCCTTTCAAATCGCGACGACCCTCGGCAAATTATTACCCATTGCCGCTATCATCATCTTTGGCCTGTTCTACGGTGACCAAAATGCCTTCGGACAAACTTTACATACAGTTCAACAGTCCACCGGTAGCTTCGGTGTGGCCGTTTTAGCCACCTTATTCGCTTATGATGGCTGGATTCTCGTTGCCAACTTAGGGGGCGAAATCAAGGAACCGCAGAAATTGCTGCCACGCGCCATCATCTTGGGTATCTCACTAGTTTTGGTCGCGTATACGTTGGTCACCTATGGGATTCTCCACTTCATTCCCGCTGACACGATCCACAAGCTTGGCCAGCAAACGACGATTTATTTTGCCCAAGCAGCGTTTGGCACGGTGGGTGGCCGATTACTCAATATCGGGATCATCGTCTCAATGGTCGGCTGTCTTAATGGCAAAATTATGACTTTCCCGCGTATTATTTATGCGATGGCTGAACGAAAACAGTTACCTTTTTCCAAACAGCTCAGTTACTTAAATCCGAAATCACACGAGCCCATTATCGCCACCCTGTTCATTCTAGTTTATGCCAGTATCATGATTGTCTTTTTCAATCCTGATCGTCTGTCCGACTTATGCATCTTCACTGTGTATTGCTTCTACGTTGCCACGTTCATTGGCGTCTTCTTATTACGCAAACGGCATACCGGTGAAAAACGGCCCTTCTCAACGCCTGGATTTCCGGTAACGCCACTGATTGCCATCCTCGGCGCACTATTCGTGATCATCAGTGAAATTGGTTCTGATTTACCCGGAGTCGCACTCTCATTAATCATCGTGGCCCTTGGGATTCCAGTTTATTACTACAAGCAACGAGTGCAATAAGCACTACTAAAAAAACGACTGCCAGTTTGGCGTCGTTTTTTGATTACCCATTAATTGTCATAACCTACGATACTTTCAGCGCTTGCCGGTAGCTGTAGTAGTACAGTGCGCCAACAAATATTGCCCCACCAATAATATTGCCGAGATAAACTGGCAGTAAATTCAGTGCAAACTGAGACCAAGTCGCGCCACCCTCAAAGATCGCCGCCGGAATCAAGAATGCATTGGCAATACTATGTTGAAAGCCCGTTGCCACAAAGATCATGATGGGAAACCAAACACCCATGATCTTACCAGCCGCGTCTTTAGCGCCAAATGAGAGCCAAACGGCTAAGCCCACGAACCAATTACAACCGATCCCAGAAACGAGGCTCTGCCAAAATGAAGCTTGAATCTTTCCCTGAGCCATCGTAATCACCGCTGTCTTGAAGACACCCGTATGCGTGAGACCGACAAAGTGTCCAAAGCAGAACGCTACCGCTATGGCACCAATCAAATTGGCCACCGTAATCAGCGCCAAATTCTGCCAGAAAGCTCCCCAACGGATTCGTTTGGCGAAGGCCGCGGTACTGACCGCCATCATATTGCCGGTCACCAGTTCGCCACCAGCGAGTAAGATCACGATCAGGCCAATTGGAAAGACGCTCGCCCCAATCAACGTACTACCACCACTGGCCGGAATGGCCGCTGAAACTCGGATATCAGCCAAAAACCCTAGTGCAATCATTGCACCCCCGACAAAACCTAGCAACCACTTGGCTAACCAGGGTTTGCCAATCTTGCCGACCCCTTTTTCAATACTCGTTTGCAAAATCACTTCTGGATTCGTCACTTTTACTGCCCCCATATTCACTTAATATCACTACTATACCGGAATTGTTCGTTAATTTCATTATTTTTTGAACAAAAAACACCTTAATTTTAAAATCAAGATGTTTTATCCGAACTTTAATTCTTATTTATATTAAATCGATAATAATTTCCCGTATTGACCGTTGCTCAAAATAATTAGCGCCCTAGGATACTCACCTTTTGCCACTTTGCTTGTTCTAGCATGATACTTGGTGATGCAAAAAAGCCTGAGATTTTCATCTCAGACTTCGTTTAGTCCTAATCAATCAAGCCTTTAAGCAAAGGTTGCTAATTGTTGCTTGGTTAAAGTATCGTTCATCCGACCACTCCGGAAACCACCTAAATCTAAGGTCACATAACGGAAACCAAGTGATTGTAATTGACGATTAACACGGTCATTGAAGACCAAGAAATCACCAATACGAGCTTCAGGCAATTCGATCCGCGCAATGTCTTCGTGGAAACGAACTCGAACCGTTGGGAAACCAAGGCCACGTAAGTAACTTTCAGCGGCCATGACTTGGGCAACATTTTCGTGGGTCAACGTCGTGCCATATGGGAAGCGTGAAGCTACTGAACATGAAGCAACCTTGTTCCAGTTGGTTAAACCTAATTCTTGTGATAAGGCCCGAACGTCAACCTTGTAAAAATCAGCTTCTTGCAACAAACTACGAGCGCCCACTTCGGTCCGTGCTTTCATTCCTGGGCGGTAATCTTGTTCATCGTTTTTGATTAAGCCATCTAACACCGCGGCACTACCATTAGCGGCGGCCATTTCAGTCAAACGATCGTAGAACATTTTTTTCGCATAGTACCAGCTGTCAGGTGTGTTGTGTTCAATATGCGTTTCGCTCAAGTAATCCAAAGTCGTTGTTTGAACAGTAGCCCCTAATTCTTCGGCTAAACTAACTGCCTTGTCAAATTCTTCATCCGTAAACAATTCAGAGTTGGCAACGACCGCAGTCACATTGTCGCGACCTAGCGTTTCCAATGCCATCTTCAAAACTAATGTGCTATCAATCCCACCAGAGAAAGCGACGGTGACCCGCTTCAATGCTTTCAATGAATCCATTAATGCTACTTTTTTCGCTGCTAATCCTGTCATTATAATGACCCTCTTCTAATAGTTTTAGTTAATTTCCAAAAAGTTCAGTCGTACCGTTGTCCAATAACATTTGGACCAATTTAGCTAATACCGAAAAAGCCGTGCATGAACCAGGCCGCCAATGCTGCTCCCACGAATGGGGCGATTCCGGGCACTAAGATTCCGTATTGCCAATCGTTATCCGCCTTATTCGCAATTGGTAAGATCGCATGCGCAATTCTTGGCCCCATATCACGAGCTAGATTCATTGCGAATCCAGTTGGACCCCCAAGTCCCATCCCAATTGCCCAAACCAGTAATCCAACACCGATTGGCACGATTCCTGGCGTCTTGATCGTTGAAATTGCTAAAATACCGGCGATAAAAATAAATGTATCAAAACATTCCACAAAAAAGTTCCGTGGCAAGTTGCGAATTGCTGGTGAAGTGCTAAATAAATTACGAATCGTAATTGGTGAAATTTCACCCGCTGAAGTTTTGAAATGATCGGCATACATGATCCAAACAATGATTGCCCCCACAACACCACCTAAAACTTCCGCCACTGAATAAGGCACGAATACCGCCCACGGCAGATTACCTAACAGGCACTGCGCCAAAACCATCGCTGGATTAATCGACACATTCCCAAAGATAAATAACGAAATCGTAATCCCAAATCCCCAAGTCGTAATCGCGAAAATGTGACCAGAACCCCGATATTTGGTTCCTTTCAGCACCGTACTACAATGAACTCCGACCCCAAAAACAATCATGAGGGCCGTACCCATAAATTCTGCAATTAATTGATGTAACAAACTCACCGCTCCTTGTCTGATTGGTCGGCAGCGGCTAAGGCTGCCTGATAGACGGCCATCAATGGGACGCCGTTAGCTTGTGCCAAGCGCGCACAATCTGCATACTCCGGCGTCTTTTTCTCAATATCGTCATAACTAGCCACTTTTAGATGCACTAGACCATAAGCTGTTGGCACCTCAATAAAGTGTCGCCGCATAATCGTCCGTTGCCAAGTTTGATAGCGGATTCCCACCGTGCTCGTCTCGGCTAAAATCAACTTGGTTAACGATTCCCGCGCCTGGGGGTCAGCTAACACGGACAATTTGGTAGCGGGCCGATTTTTCTTCATTTGAATCGGCGTAAAGTAGACATCAAACGCCCCAGCCGTCAACAATTGTGCCATCACGTAGCCAAGCCCCTCGCCCGTTTGATCATCCAGATTTGCTTCGATTAAAACGACCGCATCTTTAGTTTGTGTGACAACTTGTTGGCTTAGTTTTTTTTTTCAAAAAGAACTGCCCGTAACGCATTGAACCCGCCAGTATCACGTTGACCGAAACCATAACCAATCTTCGTTGGGGTCGCGTCTGCTGGAAGTGGACCAAATTCAGAAACTAGGGTCTTCACTAAGCCCATCCCAGTTGGCGTGATCAATTCAGTATGAATATCCAACCGTTGATTGATTGGAATTTGACTCCCGACACGCATCTGCATAACAGCGGGTACCGGCACCGGCATTTGACCATGGGCCACGTTAATAAAGCCACTACCATCCGTTAATGGCGAGGCAATAATATGATCGATTTTCATCAATTCCAACGCGACACAGCAACCGACGATATCGACGATCGAATCTAAGGCACCCACTTCGTGAAAATGAACCTCGGCAAGTGGCATATCATGAACGGTCGCTTCTGCTTGCGCGATTTCCATAAAAATGGCTTTCGCATGGGCAATCACCGTTGCCGATAACTCACTAGCATCGATCAAGGCCAAAATGTCGTTTAAGTGCCGGGCATCATGATGATGATGGCCTTCTGCCACCGTATGACCAGCATGATGATGCGTTTCTACAAAGCCGTGGTCCTTCCCACCGGCGACTTCGACATCAAAACTCGTCCCATAAATACTGCTTTTGGCTAAACGTTGATGGGTTAAGTGATAACCCTTAACGTGCAATTTAGCTAATTCTTGTTCCAGTGCGTCAAAGTCGAGGCCTAAATCCAACATTGCCCCTAAGAACATATCCCCACTGATCCCAGAAAAAGCATCTAAATAAAGTGTTCGCATTTCTGAATTTTTCTCCTCTACAATTGATTGATCATGCTGGCAGAGTACGCTGCGCCAAAACCATTATCAATATTCACAACGGTAATGCCTGACGCACAACTATTCAGCATCGTCAGCAACGCGGTCATGCCTTGAAAGTTCGTCCCGTAACCGATACTTGTCGGAACCGCAATCAATGGTTTATCGATCAGGCCGCCAACGACACTCGCTAGAGCCCCTTCCATACCAGCAATCACAATCACGACTTTGGCCTGCCGAATGACAGCCAACTTGGCAAATAACCGCTGAATGCCAGCAACCCCGACATCATAGACGCGTTCAACATGGTTACCAAACGTTTCAGCTGTAATGGCCGCTTCTTCGGCAATCGGCATATCCGATGTTCCCGCCGTGACAATGGCAATGTAATCGTCAGTTTTAGGCGTTGGTAGCGCCCCGACCGTCATACATTGCGCCGCCTCATAATAGACTGCTTGAGGTAATTCAGGTTTGATCACTGCAAATTTTTCAGCAGTCAGCCTAGTGGTTAAGATCGGTGCCGTTTGTGACGTCATGGCTTGAATGATTCCGGTAATCTGAGCGGCAGTCTTGCCTGCGCCATAAACCACTTCCGGAAAACCATTGCGGCGCTGACGATCCAAGTCGACAGTTGCAAAGCCGAGATCAGCAACTTGCGTCCCCGCTAATTGTTTCGTCGCCAGTGTTGGACTGATCTGACCAGCGGCGACCGCTTGTAAAATTTCCAGTGTTGTTTTCATTATTTAACGATAACTCCTAGCCCATCAGGGACCACAGTGACTTTGGCAGCTTGACCTTCCCGCGCATAAGCTTTCGCCATGGCTTGGTCAATTGAAGTCGCTAATTCCATGTGCATCCCCGTAATCAACTCTGGATCAACTAAATCTGAGACAAAGATCACGTGATGATGAACCAAGATCCGCGCAAAGATTTGTGCCGTCCATTGATCAGGAATCGTCTTCAACCGTGGCGTGTTAATCGCTTGGTCTAAAAAGTCCTTGGGATCGTCCACATCGGCTAAATTGTGATAGAAGCCTTCACCACCGTGACCATCACGTGCTCCAGCAACCATGACGATTGTGCCGCCTTCTTTATTGGTCGCTTCCGCAGCAGTCATCCCTTTAACGGCTTGATAAATATTTTGATCAAGTGGATAGCCACCATTCGTTGAAATAGCGATATCACAATCAATCCCAGGGACACTGGATAGTTCTTTGACAAAGTCACAACCCACTTTATGGGCAGCTTCCATATCACCCGCAAATGACCCAATAATCTTTTTATCTTCGTCTAAGACGACATTTAAAATAAAGGCTAATTTTGCAGTCCGAGCCGCATAAACCATATCTTTATGAATCGGATTATGCATTAAGTTTCCTGTCCGAGCCTTGGGAGAATTAATAAATTCACCAGAATGGTTCGCCATAATCGTTTTGTATGAGGCAACCCCAGGTAAAACAGATTTCCGACCACCAGAGAAACCAGCGAAGAAGTGCGATTCGATGAAACCTTCTGAAATCAATAAATCCGCTTCAGCAGCAACTTTATTAATAATGCAGTCCCCACCGGAAGGCAATTGGCCGATTTTAACCATTGCGTCATCATCCGTAGACACATGCATGACGATTTCTTCGTTAGCAACGATTTCTTCACCATATTTGTTAACTAATTCTTCATGGGTCGATGGTCGGTGAAAACCAGTCGCCACTAAAATTCGAATCCGGGCATCCGGCGCAACCGAACGTAACCGCCGTAATAAGATGGGCGTCATAATGTGTGAAGGTACGGGACGCGTATGGTCAGAACTAATAATGACGATATTCTTTTTCCCTTTTGCAAGGGTTTCTAATGAGTCAGAACCGATGGGGTTGTCTAAAGACTTTTCCACCGTTTCCGCTTCGGATAAGTTGTTATGATATGTTGCAGCTTCTGAGACTAGCTTACCGGCGAAGTTTTCATCAGGTATTTCAACCGTGATGGTTTTTTTGTCATATGGTAAATTAATTTTAACCATGTTTCTGGGCATCCTCTTTCAAAAATAAAATTTTTGCGCATGACAATTGTTATACACGTCCTTTTATTTAATGTCTGTTACATTTAAAGTTTTCAAAAAGGATTAACAAATGTATACTTTAAATGCGGTAGCTATAATTACAAAGTAATCATATGATTTGCTAAAGTAGTTTTGGCCCGTGACTGACAATGCGAGTAAGCTTCGTCATTAACAGTCAAACCTACTAATGAAAGAACTGACTCTGAGATGGTTTTAACTGATATTGAATATTTATTGAGTTATTTGGAAGTCCACCATGTCCCGACGATTCGAAAAAAACGCCATACTTACTTGACCTATCACGGTTTAGCTGAACATTATACTTATGTTTTAAAAGACGGCGTGATTAAAAATAGTATTATTTTGCAAGATGGTCGCGAGTTTAATTTATCCTATATTGCGAAGCCGGATGTGATTTCCTTGCTGCGTGATGAAGTTTCCCGTTCGACGGATCAACCGTTTAACGTGCGGATTGAATCTGACTATGCCACTTTTTATCAGATCAACCGCGTAGATTTTTGGAAATATGTCAACAGTACCGACGAATTGCAAAATTATGTCAAAAACTATTATCGAAAAAAGTTGTCTGAAAATATTTCTCGGCTGCAACGCATGGTCATGAACGGGAAAAAGGGTGCCATTTGTGCATTCATTTATAGTCTCGTTGATCTATTCGGTCGAAAAACCAAAGATGGCTTATTAATTGATTTCGTCGTCACCAACGATGATATCGCTGGTTTTTGTGGCATTAGCTCCAGAAGCAGCGTAAATCGCATGTTATCCGAACTGCGGGCCGATGGTGTCTTACAAGTAAAAAATCACAAATTTATTATTCAAGACCTCAGTTACCTCTTAGATCAAATCGCAAATTAGAAGAGGTGCTCATCCGTGCATATCCCGGATAATTATTTAAGTCCTGCCACTTGCGGCACTTTAGTGTTAGCAGTGGCGCCCGTTTGGACCGTTGCCGTCATCAAAGTGAAAGCACAGATCAAACAAAAACGTGAAACCTTACCGATGCTAGGTATCGCAGCATCATTAGCTTTCTTAATCATGATGTTTAACTTACCAATTCCTGGTGGCACGACTGCTCATGCCGTCGGTGGCGCGCTACTGGCGGTCCTGATTGGGCCGTGGGCAGCGGTACTCGCGTTAACCGTCACCTTACTCCTGCAAGCACTCTTGTTCGGTGATGGCGGCATCCTGGCCTTTGGCGCTAATGCCTTCAACATGGCCGTCATCATGCCGATGGTCGGCTACGCTTGTTATCGCTTGGGCGAAAAATTACATCATCCCAAAATTGGTTTATTTGTCGGCGCTTATGTCGGCATCAATGTGGCAGCTTTAGTCGCCGGAATCGAGCTGGGCCTACAACCCTTGCTGGCGCATACCGCTAGTGGCGCACCACTATATTGCCCGTATGGGTTAACTGTAACCGTACCAGCCATGCTCGCCGCGCACTTACTCGTCGCCGGTTGGGTAGAAGCTATTTTCACCGTTCTCGTGTACCAGTTTATTCAAAAAGTCGCACCGACTAATCTCTATCAAGCCGCTGCGCCCCAATCACGGCGTCCCTGGCTGTATCTTCTAGGTGGCTTAGTAATCCTGTCCCCACTCGGCTTACTCGCTAGCAACACCGCCTGGGGCGAATGGTCCGCAACTGAATTAAAGGCTCGTTTGGCTCAGCAACACTTAGGCCAACAAGTGCCGCAAGGAATGGCCCAAGGCTTGCATTTTAAAGCGTTGTTCCAAGACTATACAATTGGTCATCTACCGATCAGCTTGGGATACATTTTATCGGCGATTACTGCAATTCTGATTTTCTTGCTATTAATGCGGGGGTTACAACATGACAGTCAAACAACCAAATAGCTTGCCTAATTGGCTGCAACAACCCAACCACCTCACCAGTCAGCCACAACGACATAACTTTTTAGCACATAACCAGCAACATCTGACCCAATTGTTAAGTCGTTTAGCTCAGCCGTTACCAGCCGTTAAGGCCACCCGCTGGCAGCTTAGTCCCGCTACTAGCTTGATTCGCTTGGGCATCTTAGTTTTATTGATTGCCTTAACCAACAATACGGCCTGGCTTTGGGTGCTAGGTTTGTTATTAGCCGGCCATTTACTCGTCTTGACCCCGTCACAGTTGCGACGTTTCACTCGGAGTTGGTTGTTAAGCACTGGGATCGCCCTACTCGTCGTTTTGCCGAGTTATTGGCTCGTTGGCCCCGCAACAGTCTTACTATTTGTCTGTAAGACCGGCTTGATCTTGGCCAGCACGCAATATTATCGTTTAACGACGACCTTTCAGGCGCTTTTGTCTGGCTTAAAAGCGCTGCATTGCCCAAATTTATTTATCATGACATTGGCCGTAGCAATCACTTATTTGCGCATGTTAGGTCACTATTTACTACAAACCATGATGGCGCTAGACATGCGACTCGTCGCGCCAGCCAAGCATCCCTACCAATTGATCGGGACGCTCTTCGGCAATTTATTTTTAAAAAGCCACGCCTATGCGCTAGAACTGTATGCCGCAATGGAAGCCCGCGGATTCAACGGTCAATATGTTAATCAACCGACCACAACGACGCGTTGGCATGACTATTTGACCCTGACTCCCTACTTAGTCCTAGTTATCGTTTTTATTTTCGGAGGAATCTATGGCATTAATTGAACTTACTGATCTTAGTTACGACTATCCCAATACTTGTGGCCTAGACCAGCTCAACTTACAACTCAATGCGGGTGAATTCATCTGTCTAATGGGGCCGAATGGTTCCGGTAAATCGACCCTGTTACGCATTTTGAGTGGGCTCGAACCTGCCACCCAAGGAACTTACACGTTTGATGGTCAGGTCATCACTACCGATTACTTGGCAGACCCCCAAGACCGGCAACGACTTCACCAACAGATTGGCTTAGTCTTTCAAAATACGGACGTGCAACTGTTCAATACTTCCGTCGCGGATGAAATTGCCTTTGGCCCGCGTCAACTTGGACTATCTGAAGCTGAAGTTGCCCAACGTGTCACGGATTGTTTGGCCTTAACACACAGCTCGGACCTCCGTGATCGCGTGCCCTATCAGTTATCTGGTGGCGAAAAAAAGCGCGTTGCCTTAGCGAGCGTCCTCGCATTGAATCCCAGAGTCTTACTATTAGATGAACCACTGAATGGGCTAACCATCGCGGCACAACAACAAATGTTAACCTTACTGCAAACGTTACAAGCAGCTGGTAAAACCATTATCATGGCTAGTCATAATTTCAAACAGGTCCAAGCCGTCGCACCGCGATTTGTCATCTTCAACGCGGACCATCAAATCCAAGCAGATCTCACTGCCACTGAATTGACCGCTCAGCCTGACCAACAAGCGGAATTACTCACGTTATAGCAAAAAAAGTACCGTCCTGATCAACAAACAATCAGGACGGTACTTTTTTAACCTTACGGCTCTTTTAAGCTAACTTTTTATCTAAAATCCGTGACAACACAGACAGCGCGTAACAGATCACGAAGTACATGAACGCAACCATCAAGAACATCGGAATGATGAACGCGGAGTTTTGCCCGTAAATAATTTGCGCGTGGTTCAATAATTCTGGCAATACGATAATCGTTGCCAGTGACGTATCCTTGATTAGTGAAATAAATTGACTCACAATCGTTGGGATCGTCTTTTTAATCGCTTGGGGGAAAACAATATGCCAGAGTGCTTGCACATAAGTCATCCCGTTGGCGCGGGCACCTTCCATTTGACCATAATCAACAGCCAAGATCCCGGACCGAACGATTTCAGCCAACATTGCTGATTCAAAAATCGTCATCGCTAACATGGCTGCAAACAAGATTCCTGGTTTGAATCCGAGATGGGGTAAGCCAAAGTAAGTGAAGAAAATGATCAAAATCAGGGGTAAGTTGCGGACAATATCCACGATGAAACCAACGACCGCGGATAAATATTTAATTTTGACATACCGTAACACACCTAAAATCGACCCAATGATGAAACTCGCAATGATCGAGATCACTGACACTTCCACGGTCACCCAGAGGCCATCGAGTAAGAAGCGAATATTTACCCAAGAATAAGCATCAATAAAATTTTGCATCTTTAGCCGCCTCCTTTACGCTAGCCGTTTTTCTAAGTGCCGCATGTAATAACTCAATGGCAACGTGATAATCAAGTAGAAGACCCCGACGACCATATAGCTATTAATCGTGTCCAGTGATAAAGACGCAATCGAATTTCCTTGGTACATCAAATCAAAGCCCGCCACGAATGCGAGGACAGAGGAGTTTTTCACCAAGTTGATAAATTGGTTGCCTAATGGCGGAATCACAATTTTAAAAGCTTGTGGTAAAACGATGTAACGCATCGCTTGCCAATAAGTTAAGCCGTTTGAACGGGCACCTTCCATTTGCCCACCGTCGACCGATTGAATCCCCGCACGAACCGTTTCCGCGATAAATGAGGACGTGTAAATCGTTAGGCCAATCGTGCCGGCAGTGAAACCGTCGATTTTAGCGACATACATTGGGATGATGACATAGAAGAACATCGCAATGACTAACAACGGAATATTTCGGAATAGTTCAATATAGATTCGACCAATAATCCGCATGGCGCGATTAGGAAGTACTTCAAAAATCGCAAACATCGTGCCAATAATGGTACTAAAAAACAGTGCAATGAGACTAGATAGTAAAGTGTACCCGAGTCCCTGAATCAACTCGGACCAGTAGTGCGTAAGGATATACCACATTAGCGTGCCGCCTCCTTATAGTCGAAGCCAGCGACGTTCCCGAACCACTTTTTCAAGATACGGTTATAGGTACCATCAGCTTCAATTTCTTTAAGTGCTTGATTAACTTGTTTTTTGAACGGCGTTTGCCCTTTATTGATCGCAATCCCGTAAGGTTCCTTGGTAAAGGCACCCCCAACAACTTCATAACCAGGATTTTGTGATGCCATCCCATATAAAATCCCGTTATCGGTCGTTAAAGCGACCCCTTGACCAGATTTTAAAGCAGTCATGGCCTGCGCATAATCAGAGAGCTCCAAAACCTGAGCTTTCGGCGCAAACTTCTTGATATTGGCCACTGAGTTCGCCCCAGTTACCCCGATGACTTTAGTCCCAGCTTTATTCAAATCGCTAACGGACTTGATGGCGCTACCTTTTTTAACTAACAGGGATTGACCAGCGTCAAAATAGGAATCCGAAAAATCAACTTGTTTTTGACGTTCTGGCGTAATCGTCATGGTGGCGATGATTGCATCAATATTACCGTTTTTTAATAAGGGAATCCGCGTTTGACTCGTCACCTGCACGAATTTAGCCTTACCATTTTTACCGAGAATTTTTTTCGTAATCGCTGTCGCAATGTCAGCATCAAAACCTTTAATGGTGTTGTCTTTCACATCCATCAAACCGAACAATTTGGTATCGGCCTTAACACCCCAAGTAATCGTGTTACTGGCGCGGTCGTTCGTCAAGACGTCTTGTTGCGAGAGCGACTTGCGTGAGCCACAAGCAGCCAAAACCACTGTCAGCAGGCCTAGCATGCCAATGACCCCGAGATATCGCGTTAACTTTTTCATAAATGGTCCTCCCCGCGCTGACTAGTGTGTGATAATTTTGCTTAAGAATTGACGGGCCCGTTCATTCGTCGGTTCGCCATCAAAGAACTGCTCTTTGCGATCATCTTCCAAGATTTCGCCATCCGCCATGAAAATCACGCGATCAGCAACTTCTCTGGCAAAACCCATTTCGTGGGTCACCACAAGCATTGTCATACTAGAATCTTCAGCGACGTTCTTCATCACATTCAAAACATCATCGATCATTTCTGGATCCAACGCTGAGGTTGGTTCATCAAATAATAAACATTTTGGCTTCATCGCTAGCGAACGTGCAATGGCGATACGTTGTGATTGGCCCCCAGAAAGTTGGCTTGGTAAGCTCCCCGCTTTATCTGCTAAACCAACACTATCCAATAAATCCATCGCTAACTTTTTATTTTCAGCTTCCGGCCGCTTCAAAACTAACCGCGGTGCAATCATGATGTTTTCTAGAACGGTTTTATTAGCGTATAAATTAAAGTGTTGGAATACCATGCCGACATTTTTACGAATTTTGTTCATATCAGTTTTTTTATCGGCTAAATCAAACCCATTAACTAATAACTGCCCCGCTTGCACGCGTTCCAAACCGTTGACCGTTCGAATCAAGGTACTCTTACCAGAACCAGACGGTCCAATCAAAACAACCTTTTCGCCTTCGTTAATCGTTAAATTAATATTTTTAAGGGCGTGGAATTCTCCGTAATACTTTTCCACGTTATGAAATTCGATCATTGACATGGCGTCACCATCGCTTTCTTTTGCCAGTTCAATTGCTGACATTTTTATTTAATCGCATTAAGATTTTTGTTAATAAATTCTTATTCTTCGTTAATGCTATTTAAATAGTTTAATACATAATTAGTAAATCTGTCAAAAAACAAGTCAATATTGGCCGTATTCACTAAAATGGTGGTAATTCTCACCACCATTTTAGGTTAATTTGACCGAAAATAATGTGAATTATTCGTGATTGTTGAACAAAATTGCTTGTTTCGCCCGTCAATATTCGTCTTTAGCAGTCAAAAAAATCAATCATTGCCATTTAAATTTGCCCAAATATCGTTTGTCTTCTCAACTTGACGCAACAACTCAGGGGATTAATCAACCTAATTATCGCAATCAGAACCTATTTGGCCTTCCCTTAACCCAATTTTAGTTACTGAACGACAGGGTCAATTTTACATAGTCGTTCAAGTTGATGCAATATAAAAGACGGTTTTTCGCTAACAACTCCCGTGTATCACTAGTTCTGGCGGTTGGTCACAAAAAAATTTCTCAATAGTCGCCATAAGCGGTAACCATTGAGAAACTTAATTTGAAGGATTGATTCAATTTTTTAAAATCAAACTATTTTCACCGCATTTAGAAGGCATGATCCGTTTGCCCACCATTCAGAATGGTTAACACATCATCTAAACTAATATCTACCATATTCTTCACCGCCAAGTTGGTGTAAAAGCCAACGTGTGGCGTTAAAATGACATTCGGCATTTGTAGTAACTGTGCGATTAAACTATCAGTCAGCACTTCGCCTTGATGATTCTGGTTAAATAACGTGGCTTCACCTTCAACCGTATCCAAGGCAGCCCCTGCAATTTCCCCAGCCTTTAAAGCGGCAACTAAATCAGCAGTCACAATGACGGGACCTCGAGACGCATTAATGATGAAAGCATCGTGTTTCATTAACTTCAATGCAGCGGCATCAATCAACGCTTTAGACGTTTCATTCAGGTCAACATGTAACGTCACGACGTCAGCTTGTTTTAGTAAGTCTTCCTTAGTGTCGACATATGTCAAAACATCCGTTAATTCGTCATGACGGACCACATCATATGCAATCACCTTCGCCCCTAGACCATGGAACAATTTAGCAACAGTGCCACCGATCCGGCCTGCACCAATCACCCCAACCGTTAAGGAACGAATTTCGCGAGCTTGCAACCCTGCCCATTGGAAATTTTGTTGACTGATTCGACTATCAAATAATTCTAAATTTCGAATCAAACGCATCGTCTGGGTCACGGCCATTTCAGCAACCGAGTTTGGGGAGTATGCGGGCACATTTGTGACGGTCAACCCAGCCGCTTTTGCAGCTGGAATATCAATGGTATCTACCCCAGCAGTCCGACTGGTTATCTGCTTCAGGCCGTAGTCTGCTAATTGTTGATATACGGCTGGATTGTCGCCAATCGCACTACGCTGTTGAATGATCACGCCATCATAACCTTGTGTTAAGTGGGCTGTTTCTGGATGGAATTCTAACGCGTTCGTATCAACTTGTACTTCATTCTTAGCGGCCCAGTCTTTAATGGCTGCTTCTTCATCATCACGCACACTGTACATTAAAATTTTCATTAGTTTGCCTCCGTTTGCGTGGCTTTGCTGGCAACATAGTCACCGATCCGTTTAACTGCGGTTTCCAAGTTTGTCATCGAAGCAGCGTAACTGATCCGAACGTAACCTTCACCACCAGGGCCAAATGAACTCCCAGGAATCAGGGCAACCCGCGCATCATGAGCAAGTTCACGGCAGAACGCCATACTATCTTGTGGCAAATTGGCTGGAATTTTACTGAATAAGTAGAAGGCCCCTTCTGGTTTGGCTGATTTGAAGCCCAGTTGATTCAAAGCTTCGTACAAGTAATCGCGCCGAGCTTGGTATTCTTTCTTCATAACTTGAGCATCATCCATCCCATTGCTTAACGCTTCTGTGGCCGCGGCTTGGGCATTTGCTGTCGTGGTCGTTACAGTGAATTGATGAATTTTACCCAGTTGAGCCGTGATGGCTTTTGGCGCGCACATGATCCCGATTCTCCAACCAGTCATCGCGTGCGACTTTGAGACCCCATTTAATAAGATCGTTTGTTCTGGCAAGTATTTGGCAATTGACACGTGGGCGTCACCATAAGTCAATTCACTATAGATTTCATCAGATAAGACAAAAATTGGTTTGTCAGCGAGAACCTCGGCCAACGCTTTCAAATCGTCCCGACGGTAAGTGACCCCGGTTGGATTTGATGGGAAGTTTAACACAACTGCTTTGGCTTTAGGATGATCAGCTAAAGTTTGTTTTAACTGTTCTGGGGATAAAACGAACCCGTTTTTAGAGGTGTCCATGAATACTGGCACAGCACCGTTGAGTTTCGCAATCGCAATGTATAATGGGAAAATTGGGGTTGGAATCAACACTTCATCACCAGGGTTCAAAATGGAACTCAAAGCCGTGTAAATACCGCCAGTTGCACCGGCTGTAATAATGACTTCACTAGCTGGATCATAATGGACGTCATATTTCGTCGCTAAGAAATTCGCCGCAGCCGTCCGCAGCGCCATGGCCCCATTTGACGGAGCATAGTGGCTTTCGTTATTTTGAATACTTTTAATTGCCGCGTCTTTGACATGTTCAGGCGTATTGAAATCGGGTTCGCCAAGCGTTAAACGAACAATTCCGGGAATATTAGCAATTTCAGCGTTAAAAGCTAAAATATCGGACGGTTGGATGGCACTAAGTTGGTTATTCATGTGTTGCACTAAAGTTTCTGAATCAATTGACATATGGGTTCCCTCCAGAATTTTTTTATTGGCTTGGGGTCTGATCTGTGAATGTTGAGCGATTTCTGTGAAAATAAAAACACACCCGTCGAAAATTCAAAGGGTGTGTTACTTAAAAAAACTTATTTTGTCGCCACCCCTGGAATTTTCAAACATCCATGGGCGCCATTGAATCGCAAAAAGCCTTTGGCAAGCCGCATCGATGCAAACATCGGATTCGTGTTTGCACCTATGCAGCGGGCACAAACACTAGCGAAAATACCAAAAGTAAAAGCTAGTTGCAGTTTTCGGTTGGTTCAACGGTAATGACATATCATTAGCTCCTCATCAATTATTAATCTAACTATAACAATCCAAATAATCACTGTCAACGGTTAATTTGATATACTGAGAGTAAATCAGGTTGAAAGGATGATGATCCATGACTTATCAAGCCATTATGTTCGATATCGACGGTACACTCACCAATAGCCAGCCCGCTTACGCCAAGGTCATGGCCCAAGTTTTAAGTGAATACGGCAAACCGTTTAGCGCCGCGGATGCCCAAACAACTTTTCCGATGGCTGCCGAACAAGCAATGGCGCATTTAGGGATCGCTGCGGATGACTTTGACCACTTTCAAGCCCGCTATGAAGCCGTGATGGCCGACCACTACCAAGATATTACCTTGTATCCTGGAATTGCCACCCTCTTGCAACAATTACCGTCCGACGTGACCTTAGGCATTGTGACCTCACAACGGCGCAATGAAATGGTCAGTGGGATGGCTCAATATGACTTTATGAGCCGACTCGCCGTCACCATTAGTGCCGACGACACCCCTAAACGTAAGCCTGACCCGTTACCATTACTGACCGCATTAGCACGTGTTGAGGTCAAACCTAGCGACGCGCTATTCGTCGGTGATTCTCTCAGCGATGAACAAACCGCTGCCGCAGCCAAGGTTGATTTTGGCTTAGCCGTTTGGGGAATGGACCCAAACGCTGATCATCAACAGACCGCCTATCGTTTTAAACAACCTTTAGATTTGCTAAAACTATTTTAACTTTAAGCTCGTCGACTTCACTTCAGTCGATGGGCGCTTTTTATCTCGAAAAAGTGGCTCAGGCCTAAAATCGACTACAGCTAGTGATAAAAAGAGCGCGGTCCCGCGTTGATTAATCGTCAAGGGATCGCGCTAACTAGCAATATTAAAACCTACTCGGCTAAAAATTCATTAGCTCTTTTGACAAAATCAGGACCATTTTGGAAAATACCCCCATGCCCAGCATCCGGATAGATCACCAGTTGGCTGTTAGTTAGTTGCCGATGTAGGTCATACGTGTTCGGTTCAGTCGGTACCATGCGATCATGGTCACCATTCAAAATTAACACTGGTTGTGTTATTCCCGAAAGATCAGCTGGTTTGTCACGACCCCAGCGGTTGATTGCCTTTAGTTGCCGACGATACGCCACCCATGAAATCGTGCGGTCACGCTGTTGTTGCCGACGTTTTAGACGTTTTAGACGTTTTAAAAACTGTTTTGCACTAGTCTTCCCGTTTTCCGTCCGAGTGAAAAATAAGGTCGTTTTGATATCCGTTAAAGTGAAAATTGCGCGTAACAAGTCTAAATCTGAAATTTTAGTCACATGCTCAATTCCTTGACCACCCCGCGGACCAGTTCCCGCCAAAATCACATGCTGAGCAAGTTCGGGTTGTTGCAATAACATTTCTTGCACGACCATGCCCCCCATTGAAAAACCGAGTAAATTAACTTTGGTCAAATGCATGATTTTAATGAAATTCAAAGTGTCACTAGCCATTCCCTGGATACTCGTTGGCACGCGGCCACTAGAAGACCCGACGCCTTGGTAATCAAACGTAATCACACGTTGATGCCGGGCTAAACCATCGATCACTTCGGGGTCCCAATTATCCAAATTTGCAGAAAGATGCGTCACCGCAACTAACGGCACACCAACTGGGTCACCTAAATCACGATAAGCATACGTCACGCCATTGTTGGCCCTTATTTTTTGGGTTGGCACTTTTGTATAAGTCGTATTTTTCATCTTAATCACCTTTCTAGAAACGAATCAGGACTTTACCCTTTGGATGACCATTGGCCACTAGATCCAGGGCTTCATTAACTTGCGCTAAACTGAATTCGGTTGGATCAATCGCTGGCACGATATTTTCACGTTCCACAATCTCAGTAATCTTGGCTAATTGGGCCCCATCACTTCGAACAAAGATAAAATGATACTGCACGCCAGCTTTTTTCGCTTGGCGATCTAACTGAGCTCCCGCCATCGAGAAAAGTGTCGTCTTCAGGAAAGACAACTGATGTTGTTGGGCAAACCGGCGATTAGGCCCCATCCGCAATGAAAGCAACCGGCCACCCGACTTTAAGACTGATAATTCATGGGCAAACTCTGACTTGCCAATGGTATCAATCACATAGTCGACAGGTGCTAGCGTTTCCCAATAGTTTTCCTCTTTATAGTTAAAATACTGCGCTACGCCCATCGCCGTAGCACTTTTCTGACCACGGGCATTACCACTCACCATCACAGTTAACTCCAACGCCTTGGCAATTGGAATCGCCAATTGTCCAAATGAACCAGAGCCACCCGGAATCATCACACTTTGCCCTGGTTGTGCGGCTAATTCTTCGGTAAAACCCTGATAAGCTGTCAAACCGGTTAAAGGCACGGCGGCACTGTGTGCAAAATCGAGGTGCTTTGGTTTCAACGCCAGCGCTTGTTCGTCAATCACCACATACTCCGCAAAGGCTCCAATCTTAGTCAATGGCAGGCGCGCATAGACTTCATCGCCAACCTTAAATTGGCTCACCGCTGAACCAACCGCTGTAATGATTCCTGCAAGTTCATTGCCCATCGTCAATGGCATGGCATAATTTTGAATCAGCTTCACACTGCCGCTACCAATCAGATGTTCGAGTGGATTGACGGCGGCAACTTTTACTTGCACTAAAACTTCATTTTCACTAGGGGTTGGTGTTGGAATATCACGAATAGCCAACTTGAAATCTGATTGGTAATGAGTCAATTGCGCTGCTTGCATATTTTTAAGACCTCTCTTAATTGTTGATAAATTTAAGTAACATTTTATTTATTTTGTAACTTGGAATCAGTTTAACAAGTTTAGTTACAAATTTCAAATAAAGTAACTTTTTAGTCAACTTATGTTAAACTAGTTAAAAAGTTATTTTTAGTTGAAAGGAGTCCCGCATGACACAGAAAACACGTGATAAAATCATTTTGACTGCACAAGCTCTAATTGATCAAACTGGCAATGCCAGCATTACCTTGAATCAGATTGCCGAAAAGTTGGGTATGACGCATGCTGCGATCTATAAACATTTCCGTAATAAACAAGAACTTTGGGAAGCGGTCGCCGCAGCTTGGTTTAAACGTGAAATTATTGGAAAGATTCATATCACAACGTCATGCCCTCCGGTTGAGCAATTACATGCTTGGCTCTGGGCCTTCGTCAACGCCAAAAAGCAAACTTACAACTCAAACTCCAAAATGTTTGCCCTTAATACGCAGTACATCGATAATAATCCAATTGCTTTGAAGGCCGTCCTAATTGACGCCTATCGGATAATTGATCAAATGATGGGCTACCATGATCAGCATTATGAACGGGCAGAAACGATTTTAGCTACCTTCGCTATCTTTACACTGCCCAACTTTAAGGAAACGTGGAACGATCCCGACTACCAAGCTCGCTTTGAGCGACTTTGGAATTTGATTAAAAATGGGCTATAAAACAACGACGTGCAATCCACTTAAAATGGTTTGCACGTCGTTGTTTGACTTATTTCAGATGATAATTCTATTTTAAACACAGCTTAATGTGAAAGTCTTATTCCAAACCATACTTCTTTTGCCAATGAATCATTAAAAGACCAGCTCCCCAGCCAATAAGAACAATTGCAGCAAAACACCACATCGTTGTTTTAATCACCGAAGGGACTACTAAGCTTGGCGTAATTAGCGCAAACAAAGCGCAGCAGATTCGGGAAATACCATTAATAATTCCTTGAATTGAAGATCTAATCTCCATTGGAAATGACTCTTGTGTCCAAACCTTGTACAAAGCTTCACCACTGAAATTGCTGCCAAGACCATATAAGAAGATTGCCCCCATGATAACCCATAACAGGTTACCACCCATTGCCATCGCTGCAATGGCAGCGAACATGACAACCGATCCAATGCTAAATGCTAGATTACGGTATTTGCTTCCTGCAATCCAAGCATATAATGCAACTAATGGTAATCCTAATAATTGAGTAACAATACCATATCCAGTGGCAAGACTTTGCGAGGCATTGGCCTTAACCAACATAAATGTTTGAAATTGCCCCCAAGTATTTGCTAATAGGTTCCAGCCCACGTAAAAAACTAAAATTGCTAAGAAAAATTTGAGTAATTTACCACTGTTCTCTGACGCAAATAATGCTTTAAACACTGACTTAGTATTAACTGAATCATTTTCTGCTGCTAACTTGGCATAACGTACCTCACCATCAATATGAAATTGATTCAACTTAGAAGAGAACGTGCGCCAAGCCCATGTAATAATTGCAATTAGTGACAAAATCGCAAATACCACTCTGGCA
The DNA here is from genome assembly GCF_031085375.1 of Lactiplantibacillus brownii. NCBI lineage: Bacteria > Bacillati > Bacillota > Bacilli > Lactobacillales > Lactobacillaceae > Lactiplantibacillus > Lactiplantibacillus brownii. Next base: position 825,100 of record NZ_JAVCWF010000001.1, on the reverse strand, counting down.
CCTAAGAGACCACCCATTTTTGAAACAATGAAAGAACAAAAGTATGAAATAAAAATCCCTATTTGCCAGAAAATTTGTGTAAATGAAACCAACTCGGATGAAGTCTTATTGTCAGGTGCATCATGAGAAACAATTGTAAGCGAAATTGGTAAATCACAGCCAGAAGTGATACCAGCTATTACTGCACCAATCAGTAACATTAAAAAGTTCGTTGAGAAAACGCAAATCAAGGTACCAATACCGTAAAATAAATTCGTCCAATTAAACGTTTTAACTAATCCAAACGACTCGGCAAAGCGGCCGCCAAATAATGAACCAAAGGCAATTGCAAAAGTTAGTGCCCCAGAAATAATTCCGACTTGCATATTAGTTAAGTTTAGTCCTTGCTGCCACACCGTAATTGTCGCCGATAGACCAACAATAATTCCTGATCCAAGCATAGAACCCAGTCCAGCAGCCATTGCAACCGGGCGATACTGTTGAAAGCTTTTAGATTTTGAAGCCATTTTATTTCCTCGTTTCCATTTATTAAGTCAGATATACTTTTCTTTTAAATTTCAATACTGAAACTATTTGCTAATTAGTGGATTCATCCAGATCGATACGGATCGAATCATAAATTTTATCCAGTCCATAAAACATTAATAAAATGATGCAAATAATGTCAATCAGTAACGGTAAATAAACAAATATGAAGTTAATTGCTTGTAGTGCAGAGGCCATTTGAACAGCTTTGCCACCCACATAACCACCAATATTTAGTGCAAACCCCAGAATGATCACGCCAATACCTGAACCAATCTTTTCTGAAAAGCTTCCGGCACTAAAGGTTAATCCTTCTGCTCGTTTACCAAACTTCCATTCACCATAGTCCACTGTGTCACCAAACATTGCGTAAATAAGGCCAAAGATTGCTGCTGAACCAGCGCCTTTTAAAGCGTTACCTACAATAATTAGTGTCACATTATGAATGCCAAACAGAATTACCAAGCAGCCTAAGGTATTTAGAAACAGTCCACCCATGACAATTGTCTTTTTATTAAACTTTGCAGCCAATGGGATTAATACAATGGAACCTATGATCATCGGAATATAGTTAGCCGTGCCTAACGCACCAACATAATTAGCATTACCCATAATATATTTAGCAAAATAAACATTAACACCGCCCAATCCAGCAGTAATAAACGTCAAAATCATAATGACTAAAACAATCCACCAATACTTATTCTTAGAAACCGTTTTAATTTTATCTCGTAACTTTCCCTTTTCAGTTGTTTTAGCAACTGCTGTCACTCGTTCTCTCGTATTCCGGTAACAAATCAAGTAGGCAGCACTAGCAACAATCCCATAAATGACAGCCAAGAAAAACCAACCTTGACGACCATTCCCCAAGAATGCAACTAATGGTAATGTGACAACTGTTAAAGCCCAGCCACCAACACTCCCTAGCATATTTCGATAACTACTTAGCTCACTACGTTCAATCGGATTCGTCGATGCTAGTGAGATCATCGTATTGTATGGCACTGAAATCGCCGAAAAAATAAACATGGCAAAGATATACGTGCTAAAAGCATAAATAACTTTAATATTTTCATTCAAATCAGGAACGCTATACATCAGTATCAGCGCAATGCCAAATGGGACTGCCAATCGCTTTATCCATGGATGTGCTTTTTCGTTTCTATTATTTGGTTGACCATCCAAAAATGCCCCAACACCCAGATCAAATACTCCATCAATTACTTTAGCAACTAGTAATAAAGTGCCAACTATAGCAGCTGTAATACCGACAATATCGGTATAGTAATAAACCATATAAGTATTCGCAGTTGTTAGTAACAAATTGGCAGCAAGATTGCCTAACCCATATGAAACCTTTTCTTTTAACCGAATATCCTTTGGTTTATTAAGATTAGAAGCAACACTCATGTTTATTCTTCCTCCAATTCAACCTCCACCGGGGCGTCATAGTTTAAATTCATTTGACCATCTTTCATCCGCCAATCGACATTTACAACCCCAACCGGTGTCTTGACTGAACCCTTAGCCCACTTTAAGTAACCGGGAGTTGGCTTAATCGATACCGTCCGATATCCTGGAGTTGCCGGAGAAACACCTAATATTGTTGTTGGTAATTCATATAGGGCTAGTGCCCCCCATGCGTGACATTCACTTCGTTCTCCAGCCTCTGCCTCCACACTTGTTGTGCAGTGTTTAGCCAGCATCCGCCGCCAAATATCCCAATACTGATTACTTTCAGAATACAGTCCAACTTGCTTTAAAGCCGCAAACAAATAGAATGACATTGCAACTGAACACTGCGCATAGTCTTGTCGATGCTCAATCGTTCGTACCAAACTAAGTCTTCCTTGCTCATATGACAGAACATGTGTCAGAATACCGAAGACCCGTGCGTGTTGACTGTAAATAGCCAATCCAGGACCATCTTGAATCATGCCGTTCTCCCCAATACAATTCCGCTTAATCGCCGCACGTAATTTTTCTGCTTGATCAAGATACTTATTAGCCAACTTATCGAATCCTAAGTGGATCATAATCTTAATGGCTGCTTGTAAACCATACAAATATAACAAGCTTTCAATTGTAACCGGCCCATATTTGACGGCGGTTGGCACCCCACTGGTTTGATTCCATTCTGCGGCCCAATCAATAAATGACCAATATCTCGAAATACCATTTAAACCACCTAAATTATCTAAATAGCCTTCATCAGTAACATGGGCTTCAAAATAGGTCAATATTCGTTTGATAGTCTCTAAGTTATCTTTTAATAATTGATGATCATCAAAATACATCATGTGATCATAAACCATCCAAATGTAATACACTGAAAAGGTTGGAATGATATTTTCTTCAAAATTCGGTGAAGAAGCATTTAATGTCCCATCTGGGTTCTGTGAACACTTGAAATCATCAATTGCTTTTCGTGCTAAACGATCATCTGCAGAAATCGCATAAGTATATAAGATTTGTGCTCGTGTATCCATCAAATATTGTTGTTGCTCATAATAAGGACAATCTTCGTAAGTTTCATGCATACAACGACGCAAGGTTCGCTCACTCAACTGCCAGATTTGATGCAAACTTGCATCTGAAGTTTGGACCTCAGTTTTAACCGTCAACGGATAACCTGTTGATTCATAATTAAATTGTGTTAATGTCAACGGTTGATCACCCGTCTCAATCTCTAGTCGAATAAATCTAAACGTGCGTAACCAAAACGGCACATAAACTTCTGGTGAAGCGCTGGTTCCTGTCCCACCAACGGTATACGTATCATAGAAACCATCTAGATAGCCATTTTTCTCATCCTCACGATCCCCTTTGACATGAATAGTAAGGCCATTGACTGTTTGTGTTTCAGGTTTAACGTAGGCTTCAGATTGTAAAATCTTTATCCGTGTCCCAGCACCACCTGCAACTGATAACCGTAAATAACCTGTTTGTTCAGCATTCGCCGTAATTTCAACAATTGTTCGCTGATTGGCCGCAATTGCTATCGGCTGGTCATCTAACAAGAATGAATTCCATATTTCTAAAGAACTATCCGTTTGAACCAATTGCTTAATCCCGCCAAATCGTGCCAATCGTCGTCGCATAAATGGTACGGTTCGTTGTTGCAGATTTTCAACTTTTAATATAGTTGGAATATCTGTTTGCTCATACAGCTTTGCCGGTTTCCAACTCGTTAAATCAGCATCCACCATCAGCCACTTTTGTGATACTTCACTACCACTACTTTTTTCATAGATTTGTAGCGGTGCAAAGTCGTTAGCTTCACTAACAATTTCAAACCGGTGCTCATTAAAGGTCTTCCAGCCACTATCGGTGACTAACGGATAAGTCCCTTCATCTGTGTCAATTTCACCTTGAATATACAACCCGGGCATTTTTGTTCGTACCACACCATAATTACCGGCTCGATGTACTGGTGGATAACGCAATACTTTAACCCCAATCACGTTTAAACCAACATGTAAATAATTGCTAATATCTAATTCATCAAAATACCACTTTTTTTGATTTCCTTTTAGAGGCCCAACCTCAACGAGTCTGCCGTTTACGTAGAATTTATATCGTGAATCTGCCGTCACCTTTACTTTGGCCGCATTTACAGAACTCGTAATCATCATCGATCGTCGAAATAAGACTAGTTTAGGCACTTGTTGATCCTTGACTGTCCAATCCGGCGTCCAGATCCAGCCCGAGTCTTTTTTTGTCTGCATGTCATATCCTCCTCGTATGACAATAATTGTATTCGCTTTCAAAAAAGCATACAATGCATATATCAGCTAACATCTATTGACTTATTCACGTATACAAAGAAAAACAATCCAGCTTTATTGATAAATAAAATAGGTAACAATCTGCAAAATATGTAAAAGGGAGAATTACGTCATGACTTTAAACGAGTTACTAGCTCAAATGCACACTTATACTAAAATCGAACGATACTTAATGACCCATCGAGATATCCGCAATAATCAACAACAAATAAATAAGTTTAACCAGCAATTAAATCCTGAAGAAGTTAATGAAATGCTAGTCCCGATTATTAATGAGTCAGACACCAGTAAACCTAGTACTTTTCCTGCTAATTTTTTCTTTTCAGAAGATGATCCATTAAAAGTAAAAATGACGCAACACACCCGTTACTCAACACCAATCCTACATAAGCATGATTTCTATGAAATGTTCTACGTCTATGAAGGTGAGTTCACACAACTTATCAATCAAAAAAGTATGACAATGCATACTGGTGATATTTGTCTTATTCAGCCCGGCGTCTATCATTCTTTGGATGTTAACAATTACAGCATTGTGTTAAATATTCTGATTGAGCGTCAAACATTTGAATCAATTTTTTTCAACGACCTCGTTGGTGAAAATACTTTTTCAACATTCTTCAGAAATGATTTCTTTTCGGAAAAACTGAATACTTATATCATTTTTAAAACCCTTGGTGAACATGAGACGCAAGATTTAATCCTCAAAATGTACTTAGAAATCTTGAATAAGTCACAATACTATACACAAGTTATTCACTCATACTTATTATTACTTTTCAGCCACCTATTAAGACATTATATGAAAACGGCTACTATTCCTAAACCAACTAAGAAACAGGATTTAGTCGATTTTCAAATCATTACTGCCATCCAAAAAGACTATCAAACGATCACACTACCAAAACTCGCACAAAAATTTCATTATTCTACACAGTATATTTCTCAACGAATTAAACATGCCACTGGGCTAGCATTTAGCCAATTTCTATTAAACCGACGAATGCAAATTGCCGTTGAATTATTAAAGGGGACCGAAAAGAAAGTTAAAACTATCAGTGAAGAAGTCGGTTACAACAATGTCGAAAACTTCATCAGAACATTTAAACGCGAACAAGGTATCAGTCCGGCAAAATTTCGGCAGGCACTTCAGGAGTATCATTAACCGATCGTTTGTTGCACTTGATTTGGCAATTCGGGTTTAAATAAAATAATATTATGTCAGCACAAAAAACGGCAGTTAGTCATCAAGCTTTACTTGATCATTAACTACCGCTTTTTGATATTAAGTTGTTCTAATTTTCACGGTCCTCAAAAGCCACTTGTGCTGTGATGTGATAATCGTTAGGTTGTTCAATCGTTGCTGAACGACCCGCGATTTTTTCCATACCACCAGTAATCACTGTAGAAGCTAGGTAGAGCTTATAATCTTCATGCGCATCGTGGACATCCGTCAATCCCACTCGGGTAATGTGTCCAACTGGCAATTGATCAATCTGATTAATGCCCGCGTACACCGTCATCCGATGATTTTCAACTCTTAATTCCGAATAAGGAATCTGAATGCCTTGCCCAATCGCGGCAACTGGTTCGCCAGTTGCCTTAACTTGCGTCATGATATCATGATCACTCATCCCACCATAATCTAGTCGGACAATGTTGGCCGCTTGCAATTGGTCAACGATTTGATGAACATTACGTTGTTCCTCTCGCGAAGTTCTAATCGCGGCTGGCAATAACTCTTGCCCATCAAAAATACCATTGGCCGGAATATATGGCTGTTGTTGCGTGCCTTGACGCGCTTGCTTTTCTGCCGCAATCGCTTCTTTAGGTTTACCACCCAATAATTTTTCAATTTTTGGCGATAAATCATACTTAGCTCTTTTTTCAGTGAAATAATAGATCACGTTTAACGTGATGAAATAAATCAACACTAAGAAGACCAGCATGTAGAGCAGGCCGCGCAACCACGCCCCATTTCGCATCAATTGAATGGCAACGTAACCTAAGTAAAGGTTACCGGCAATCCCAATCCCAATATAAATCTGGTTTTTAATTTTTAAGTTAACGTTGACGTAACCTAAGGCATGGTTGATCATATCTAAAATACTAAACATGTCCTATTCGCCCCCGTCATCTGAAGTATCAGTCGTCGTCTCAGTTGTCGTGGCCGCTGAACTCGATTGCGTCGCACTTGACGACGATGATGAGGCATCATTACCCGTGTCAGTCGAACTAGATTCAGCACTAGAACTAGAATCTGTGGTTGAGCTGCTAGTCGTCGCGCTATTCGACGTTGAAGAGCTACTGTTTTCGCCTGTATTATCGGTCGTCGAGCTACTGTCTTGCGAACTTTGGTCATCTGAATTATCGGATGACGACTCGCTTGAATGATCAGAACTGTGGTCACTCGCATTTTTATCACTTGAATTTTTATCACTAGTGGTGCTGCTGGAAGACTTCACAACTTTACTGCTGCTAGCCTTCGCACCATTCACCGTATGCGTCGTCTTATTGACAACCACGTTGGTCGCGCCCAGCGCTAACACAATCGAAACAATGGCAAATGGTGAAATAAATGGTGGTGTTCGATAAGCCATCGAGGTCATTCCCTTCTAATCTTTCCGTTCTACAATCTCTAAGGCTTAATTAAACCATGCTTGACCTTAGAATGCATCAAAAGTGGTCGAAATTAATAAAGTCTTTAAGACCAGTTTACCACGGCCACGAACCCTTTTGGACAATAAAAAAGCCGACGATTTGTCGACTAGTTTTCATGCGCCTTTTTAGCCGTACATTCCGCACACAAACCATAAATTTCCATGCGATGACCCGTGATCGTACAACCAGGTAACTGAGCTTCATAGACATCTAGTGGACAAGCCTTTAATTCAATCACCCGTCCACAATTTGAACAGACAAAATGGTGATGGTGCTGATGCTCAAAATCACATTGATATTTGACTAAAGTTTGATTGTCAGCGGATTTCACTTCCAACAAACCAAGCGTTTCAAATTCTTTAATATTACGATAAATCGTATTATGGCTCATGCCGGCAAATAAGGTCCTCATATGTTCATCAACCGCAGAAATCGCCACATAGTGATCCTGATAGGTCACTAAATAATCTAACAGCGCATGGCGTTGCTTGGTAATCTTCAATTGATTGCGCCGTAAAATCGATACCGCTTGTTCCAGGGTCGCTTCCATTAGGCCGGCCTCCTTCTCACTAAATCATAATCATTACTATTTAGTTTAGCATATCCGACCTTGAAAGGGAATTAATTCGCCGATTGTGGATCAGTCTGGTATTGGGCGATTAGCTGATCCAGCGCCTGTTGCGTTTGCGCCCAATCATCATTTACAATAACTTGCGCATGCCCAACTAAGCCCACTGGCAATTGTTGATCACGTAAATATTCTTTGCTAGCGACCCGTCGTTCAATCCGTGCCTGCTGATCGCCACGTTTAGTTAGACGTTCCAATAAGGCTTGCTGGTTGGGCACTTCCAAATAAATAATAACGGCTTGATCGCCAAGTTCTTTAGCATAAGTCACCGCACCAGCGGTATCTAAAACGATGCTGATAAACGGTGACCGTTGCCACCCTGCTGCCAAACCTTCACGAGAGGACCCGTATTGATTACCACTATAGGTCACGTGTTCCAAATAATGTTTGGTGGCAAAACTGGCGGGTGTTTCAAAATAATAGTCCACCCCATCTTGTTCACCCGCACGTGGCGAGCGAGTTGTGTGCGTTATCACCTGTGGCATGTTATAGTGTTCTTTCATATACTGGCTGACGGTCGTTTTACCACTACCAGTTGGACCGGTAATTACAAAAACTTTGTTATGGGTCATTGGGTCATTTTCTCCTAAATATATATTTTCTGTAAGGCTTTTCATTTGCATTATACCGCGGAACGGCGTATAGTAAGTGAATTGTAAGGTTCACAGATGATGTAAGCATCTCGTAGCAAAACCAAACAATTTTCAGAAGGGGGTTTTGTCACATGAAATTTCAACCGACAAACAGCTGGTTCAGTATCGTTCTGGATACCCAGCGACAATTATTCGTTGCAACTGACAAACTTCATCCAGAATTGCGCGCTGAAGGCGTTACAATCGAAGATGCAGTTGCTAACTTGAAAACTCAAGCCTAAAAATCGTTCATTATAATTAAAAAATTGATGTACAGTTTTAAGTTCTATCGTAGTTTTATAGTTTAAAAATTACTGGTAACCGTTTATGCGACGGTGCCAGTAATTTTTTTGTGCTCAGATTCGGGTGAATTGACGATAAATAGTCGCATTTGACGGTGAAAGCACCTAGAAGTTACTTTCAAAAGGCAATTGCACCGATTGGCATTTTTCATACTTTTTTGAACCATTTACAAAGTAGTTCTCTTTTGATCAAGTAAGAAAATTCGACATCGCTCATGAACTCGTTCCGTTAAATACGGCGAAAGCCACCACATCAATGTTGATCAGATAGTGTATAGATTTAGCTTGCCACTCCGGTTGGCCTGGACTGATGCTGGAACGTGGTGGCCACGTTTGTGAGCCAAAGGTCGGTCTCACAAGCCGGGCTTTCTCTAAGCTGGAAGTTCACCAGCAGCCGAAACGTGTTCGGTCCAACTGCTCCCTCCGCTTGCTACACCATCACAACCACTCGGAAAATCGCCGAGTAATTGCGATGGTTAGGCAATGCTCAGGAACAGCCCGTTGGCCCTCACACTCTTGAAAAATTTCACCACTGAGCATCCTCCAGCCCGCCCTGCGCTAATTAGTGTTTCTAACATCAATTGCTTTTTAACTAGATGCTGAGTTAATTCAATATGGTTTTAATTCAACTACTATTCAACGTCGGAGTGGACTAGCTCGTTTGCCGTGTCGAGACACTTAGCTGGGCGAGTTTACCCAGGTTAGTGTCTGGCCGACTTTTAAGACGTGATTTTCGGCTTGAAAGCGTCCTGCAGACCGCACTTTGGCTGCAGGTCTGCCTCACAGCGAACGAGTTAGTCCACGGAGACGGACCATTAATCACTTATTTTAAACATGATTGCTACAATGCGCTAGTACGGTTCAAACACTGAGCGGCAAACCACTTATAACTGCTAAGCTATTAAAAAACTAGTTTAATTTCTTTTCGATATAGTCGTTGGCTTGATCCAATAATTCTTTCAAATTATCGTAGGTCAGCCGTTTACGCGCCGTCGCATAGTCGAACCAACCATTGGCACTGATTTCAACTTTTTGCCGCGTCACAGCCACACCTGTAGGCACTTCGCTGACAAATAACGTCATTTGCTTGCGATTACCATTTGGCAAATCATATTCCGTATAGCCTTTAAACTTCGTGTCTAAGGTGACAGCCAACTGCGTTTCTTCATGAATTTCACGTAAAGCGGCTTCGGCTAAGGTTTCTTCACCTTCAACGTGGCCTTTTGGAAAGCCCCAAAAGTTGCTAGTGGCACTTTGTAATAAGAGATAAGCCGGATGGCCGTCCTTTTGTTGATAAACGACCGCCCCACTCGTAATTTCAATACTCATAAAACGATTCCTCCAAAATTCAATTTCAAAAACACTCCCAGCTAGTATAACATTTTCCGGCTTAACCTAGTGTTAAAATAGCACGCAACAAACCGCCTAACGCCACACCTTGTCGACCATCTGACCGATGCTCAGACAAAGTCTCAGCCACCGCAATATGAAGCCACTGATTAGCCAGTTCCAGACTACGTGTCAAAGAGAACCCTCGTCCGAGTAATCCTGTGATGACCGCTGCAAGCGTGTCACCAGTGCCGTTATAGTGTCCGGCTAAGCGTGGCTCACCCACAAATTGCACCCCATCTGGCGTCAGCCAAGCACAACCAATCTGATCATTTTGCGTGACATCCGTAATCACCACATGAGCACCCGGTTTGAGTAATTTTTGGCAAGCAGCTAGGAGCTGCGGTAAATTTAGGGCTTCCGTGTATGGTACACTCGCTAACAAACAAGCTTCGGTGACGTTTGGCAAAATCACATCGGCCAGTTGGACCAGCTGGCGCATGGCAGCCACATAACGGTCATCAAAGCCAGTGTATAGCTTGCCCAGATCTCCCATGACTGGATCAATCACCAACAAAGCTAATTTTTGCGTCACTAAATAATCTTGTAACAACTGGCATCGTTCGACCGAACCGACGTAGCCAATCAGTCCTTGTTGAAAAGCCAACTGGGCCGTTGTCCAGTGTTTAAAGACTTGGGGTAACCAAGTCGCCAAATCGACCACAGCCGGTTGTCCATAGCCACTGGTGTGTGTTGACAGCAGGGTCGTTGGCAATGCCGCCACTTGATAGTCCATCGCCGTCAGGACTGGTAACGCGGCACTGAGTGAAATTCCGCCGACCGCCGATAAATCTTCTGCCACTAAAATTGATGACATCCCATGGCCTCCTCGTTAATCATTTTCACTAATCATCTTATCAGAATCCGCCATCATTGTAACGGGGCAGAATTCAGTTAAGTGCCCTAACAAACCAGTTCTACTGGTTACTTTTGAAATTAGCATCTGATTCTAATTGACTTTTAATAATCAGTCAAGGTATCATGTGAGCAGAGTAACTTGTCGAATTGTGACAACGAGCTGTTAATAATAACCAAAAAGGGGACAACATTTATGGGGATTCGTCAGCGCTTGTTTCAGAAAGAAAATCTGGAGCGCTATTTACAAAAAGATAGTCAATTTGAGCGGACCCTATCCGCCATTGACTTAATTGCACTTGGCATTGGGGCCGTTATTGGGACTGGGATCTTTATCTTACCCGGCACGGTGGCTGCCACGAAAGCGGGTCCTGGGATTATCTTATCCTTCGTAATTGCCGCCATCGTTTGTGCCGTCGCCGCAATGTGCTATGCCGAGTTTGCCTCGGTTTTACCTATCGCTGGCTCCGCCTATTCATATGGCAACATCGTCTATGGTGAAATGATTGGCTGGATCATCGGCTGGGCCTTAGTGTTGGAATATGTCTTAGCCGTGGCTGCCGTCGCGGTTGGCTGGGCCGCCTACTTTAATTCGTTTATTGCCGGTTTCGGTCTCAAATTACCGAAAGCCATCACGGGGTCTTTTGACCCAGCACATGGCACGTACGTCAATTTGGTAGCCATCTTAATCGTCTGTTTGATTGCTTGGATCATCGACGAAGGCCTGAAGACTTCCGTTCGTTTGAATAATATTATCGTTGCCGTTAAATTAGCTATTATTGTGATTTTCTTATTGGTTGGTTCATTCTACGTTAAGCCTTCTAACTGGACGCCGTTTGCCCCATTTGGGATTCACGGCATCTTCCAAGGCGCCGCGGTCGTCTTCTTTGCTTATTTAGGCTTTGATGCCGTTTCATCCTCCGCCGCGGAAGTTAAAAACGCTAAGCGCAACATGCCGATTGGGATCATTGGAACCTTAATTGTTTGTACCGTCTTCTATATTATGGTCTCCGGTGTGTTAACTGGGATGGTCTCTTACAAGTTGTTAAACGTTGATGACGCTGTCACTTTCGCGCTACAGCTTGTCCATCAAAACTTCGTCGCTGGTATTGTCTCGATTGGCGCACTAGCGGGCATGTTCACCATGATGGTCACGATGATCTACAGTAGTTCTCGACTCTTGTACTCAATTGGGCGTGACGGCTTGTTACCAAGTTTTCTTGGTCAAATCGACAAACACCATGCGCCAAAACATGCTATGTTAACGGTCACGGTTGTGATTTCGATTCTCGGTGGCTTTATTCCACTGGGACAATTAGCCAACTTGGTTAACATCGGAACCTTAATCGCCTTTACCTTCGTTTCATTCGGGATCCTGTTATTACGTCGGAACCCAACTTTGAATAAAATTAAAGGCTTCCGCGTGCCATTCTACCCAGTTCTGCCGGTTGTTTCTGGCTTATTGTGTCTCTTCATGATGACGCAACTTTCCCTCGAAACTTGGGTTGCTTCACTGATTTGGTTCGTCTTCGGACTGATTATTTACTTTAGCTATGGTATTCGTCACAGTAAAATGAACCAGAAATTAGATTAAAACGACTAAAACGTTCAGGCCAGTTGCCTGAACGTTTTTTGGCACCATTAGTGACAGCGATTACAATAACCGTTATACTAAGGGCAACTATTTTAAGGAGTGTGACCTATATGTTACCACCAAAAGAAATGCACGAGGCTTGGAAAGTACATCACGAACGTGTTTATAACATGGCGCACGATTATCCTTGGCTGATTCCGGCATTAACGTTATTACACACCGTACCGTTAGCCATTGCGATTCATGGGTTCTACAAGACTCATCAGAAGTATCTCCAACTCAGAATTGAACGTGAAAAGACTAAGCGCCAAGCCTTGGATAAGGTCGATAAGGTTGAAGACGTCGTCAAAACGGCACATTCACATTGTCCATTTCATCACGACTGCTAAAAAGCATCACCAGTCGCTTTCAAAATAAACTGATTGATCGTCCTTAGTTGGACCACCAATCAGTTTATTTTTGCCTACAAATGGATTTTAACGTTCACGTTGTCGCCAAGTAATTTAGCCACCGGACAGCGAGTCTCCGCAAGCGCTAACCAGTGCGCACCAGTTGCCGAGTCAACTTCTGGAATCGTGACTTGCGCATCCAAAAAGAATTGATACCCAAACCGGTCCCGTGACATCTTAACTGTCGTGACGACCTTACTTTGGTGCGGCACGTCATGTTCCTTTTCAATGGCCTCCAGCGTGGCATTCAAACAAGTACTCAACGCTAAACCAAGCAACTGTTCTGGATTCGACCCCGGATCAGTTTTGGTCGGACTCGCCACTGGCACCCGCATCCCATCTTCGATATAAGCTTCGCCATGAATCCCGTCTTCGTTAACCGCCTTAGTCGTATACAAAATTGGAAATTGAGCCATGTACTGTCACCTCCAAATTTAAATTAACTTCAATGTAGCACAAGCTAGGAACCCTGTCAGTTTCTAATTTGGTCTAAAGCCAAATAGCGGTATAATGTTACTTAAAATATAACTTTTATCATAAAGGACAAACCTATGAAAAATAATCAATTTGCAATCGTGCCCACTGATTCCGAAGCGGCGATTGCTGAACTCACAAAAATTCATTTCATTACCACTGACATGGCTGCTTTAACTACGGTGCCAGCTGTTTACCGGGCCCTTTTAGCCAAAAGCTTTCCGGAAGTTCATTCCGCGGCTGGACTAAAACACAAATTTAGCAACTTAATGGCAACGAGTCAGCACACTTTGACTGAATGGCTAGACACGGCAACGGTTGTAAACAATCAAGTTTTCTACAACGTCGGTCTACAGTTACTCGGCTTCTTGCCTGGTCAAGACTTCGACCTCGCTGATCCGCTGTTAGCGATGCGCGACATTCATTTGCCCATGGTCGGCGAATCCGCCTTCGATCGTGAATCACTCTACTACGCCTGGTACTTACTGCTAAACACGCGTGGCGTTCAAGGTCAAACCTTGATTGAATTATTGACGACCCGCGGCTTTTTTGCGCCATTTTATCAAGCAGATCAGGATCAAAAACCACTATTCTTCAACGGGAAAGCACAAGCCGTCTTCGATACTGACAAACTCATCCGTGAAGTCGTTTACGTGGAAGCCCCCTTGGATACTGACGACGATGGTCAACGTGATTTATTAAAGGTTGAGATTTTGCGGCCCGCTGAGACCAATACCGGTTTGAAAGTCCCGGTCCTTTATACGGCAAGTCCTTATAATCAAGGGATTGATGACCAGGCTGGCAAGGCGCAAATGCACAATGTTGACGTGCCATTGACCGCCAAGACGCCAGACAACAACACTTACGCAGACGTTGAGTTTAAAGCAACAGCACCCCAATTGCCTGCCGCACGTGCCGTTGATGAAACCACCTCTGAAGCAGAAGAAAGCTTTGGCCGTGAACGTTCTTACACGCTAAACGATTACTTTCTAGCACGCGGTTTCGCTGTCGTTTACGCCGCTGGCATTGGCTCAGTCGATTCCGATGGCTTGGCGCCAACTGGCGATGAAGACGAGACCACCTCGACCATTGCTATCATTGAATGGCTGACTGGCAAACGGAATGCCTTCACGACCCGCGATGGTGATGTTGCCATCAAAGCTTGGTGGACCAATGGCTCAGTCGCAATGACCGGGCGCTCTTATCTGGGTACTTTGGCGACTGCCGCTGCGACAACCGGGGTCGAAGGCTTAAAGACGATCATTTCAGAAGCTGCCATTTCGAGTTGGTACGACTACTACCGCGACAACGGTCTCGTGGTTGCTCCTGATACGTTCCAAGGTGAGGATACCGATGTCTTAGCAGCAGAAGTCTTTTCACGGAGCCTTAAAGCTGGCGATGCACATCATATTCAAGGCAAGTTTAACCAAAAGCTCGCCGAATTGACCGCGGATCAAGATCGTGAAACTGGGAGTTATAATCGTTTTTGGGACGAACGCAACTATCTCAAAAATGTTGATAAAATAAAAGCAGATATTGTCATGGTTCACGGACTTAATGACTGGAACGTTAAGCCCCGCAATGTCGCTAACCTTTGGGATAAATTACAAAGTGTTCCAGTGACCAAAAAACTCATCTTACACCAAGGTCAACATATTTATATTAATAACTTACAGTCACTCGATTTCACTGACATGATGAATCTTTGGCTCAGTCATGAACTCTATGACTTGGATAACCATGCGGAAGCCCTCTTACCTAATGTGCTCGTACAGGATAATACCGCCGCTGAGACTTGGACTGCACATGATAATTGGTGGGAAGATGCCGACAAGTCGCTCGACTTTAAGGTGCAATATAAGGAGCTCGTGCCCGCTGACCATCCCGTTGACCAACGTGCAGCCCATTTCACGGACAAATTGTCGGACAAGTTATTCACCCACTATCAACAGCATCTGAATGATTGGCAAAACGATCTACTCAGTGAGGATAAAACTAATCCGTTGTACAATCACCGGCTATTGTTTAAATCTTGGCAAGCACCGGCGGATCAATTGCTCGTGGGTCGACCACAAGTGAGTGGCTCCGTGGCCGTGAATCAAAACTTCGGGATGTTAAGTTTCATGTTGATTGACTTTGGCCTCGCGCAACGGTTAACAGTCAGTCCACAATTGATTGCGTCCAAGGCGCTCGATCTCGGCTATCATTGGCGTGAGGATGACTTGAAAGATTTCAAGTTAGCACCGGCCACCTCATTCAAGATGATTACAAAAGGTCATTTGAATCTGCAAAACCGACACGAGCCTTGGCATGCGGAAGCCATTCAACCGAACCAGTTCAATGACTTTAGTGTTGAGCTACAACCGATCTTCCATCGCTTACTTGCGGGTCATCAACTTGGCTTAGTCATTTATGCGACCGATATGAAGATGACGGTTCGTGGTAATCAAGACTTACAATATTCTCTGAATTTAAATGACATTAAGCTACAAATTCCTTTAAAAACATTGAAAGCTAAATAAGCTAAAGCGGCAAAAATCCATGCGTGATTTTTGCCGTTTTTTTTGATTACCCTTTATGTCAATATAGAACTTAGCAAGCGACTAAAACATTAAAAAGGCACATCAAGTCCTTACCCGTCAAACTGCATCAAAACCTTATCCACAAAAACCACCAGCCACAATTTCCGTAGTCGGTGGTTTTATTCTTTACTATATGAGATTCACATAGTCAGCTAACCCAATATTGGGCTTTACATCTCGTAGAACTAAATCGATTAACAAAATCTAGTCATTGCTCTTTTATAATATCAAGTAGTACAACAAAGATAAACTTTTCCACCACCAATATTCATCATCAAAACAGTCTGAATAGTTGTTTTAACCAATAAATTTTCTGCATTTTATGATAACAACTCATTAATTTATTCGTAGTAATTATTCAATGAAATCAAGGTTGTCTGAACTTGAATCACTAAAATAGTTTTCCAGCACTATTTTTCACTCAACCACGGTTTATTCAATGATTGTGGATCATTTTCCTTAAAACCAGCATCACGTAATAAGCCATTTGCTGCATCAATCGTTTGATCGAAGCTTAGTTGCTCATCTGAAATAATTTGATTATGTCGATTTTCCCATAATCCCTTCAATTTAGTGCTATGCCGTAGATCATTAAAAGCTGCAATTGGATTTTTCAAAGCATCAACCTGATTATGAACTTGTAATTGATTCATGCAAATTTTTATAGTTAATGTTCGAGCCTTCAAAGCGTTGTAAAGCAAATATATCATAATAATCACGAATTCTAGTATCTTGATCTCCATGAGAAAAACACGCTGACATTTTCTCAGCAAGAATTTGTTCTACTGGATAAGCATAGACATTGATTTCACTGCCATCTATCTCGGACTTATGCTTAAAACGTTGTACACTTGGGATAATATCATCATTTGTAGCCAAATCAATACCTAAATGATAGCTCACTGGTCGGTCAGGCTTTGACGGATCTGGATTATTCATCTCCAAATCCATTGATACTCGGTAACCAGGATTATACCGATTTTTAGCAGTTTTATTCTCAATAACATTAATATTATTGAAACTAGTTCCATCTTGTAAATTGATTTCCGCTATTTCAATAACTATTTTTCTCAAATCTTCAACTGATACATTTTGCTGATAAGAATAATCTAAATCATGAGTACTTCGATTGTTCAATCCAATTATTGCGCCAATTAAATAGCCGCCTTTAAGCACCATCTCATCTTTGTACCTTGACTGAGTAATACGAGCTAAAAACCGTTCTGCTGCAAATCTTGTTTGAATTTCACGTAAATCGGTGTGATTAGTCCGAGCCGCATTCCTAATCTGTCTGATAATATCAGTTGTTTTAATTGCTCAATACCTCCGTGATTTTTTTCAAATCTGCCAGTCCCGGAAATTTTTCAATATAACGAAATAGTTTTTGTGGATCACAAAAATCACTTTGAAAATAGTTTCGTACAGCTTGATTTCTATCATATTCAGCAATTGTCTTGAATCGAAATGCATCTATTAACGCACGTTCCGGTTCGTATATAACAAGATCACCACTGTCTTCTTCATTTCTCACGGTTGTCAATCCTACTTTATAATATTCGAGCGCAACATGATGTATTGAAACGATATATCCTCCAAATTGATTAGGTAGCCGATACCCTTTTGGCACTGTTAAATCTAAATAATTAAATT
The DNA here is from genome assembly GCF_031085375.1 of Lactiplantibacillus brownii. NCBI lineage: Bacteria > Bacillati > Bacillota > Bacilli > Lactobacillales > Lactobacillaceae > Lactiplantibacillus > Lactiplantibacillus brownii. Next base: position 807,571 of record NZ_JAVCWF010000001.1, on the reverse strand, counting down.
GCCGATCAATAAGATGCCACCAACTTAGTGCTGTTCGTCCTGAAATAACAGCTTTAGGATAACGTAATTGAATTCCAAAAAAAGGATCTATGGAATAATTTTCATTGTTCCATAACTGTACACCTGAACGCCCTGTACCAAAACGCCCAATTTCTCCGTCCTGTTCGAATCTTTTAAGATGATATTTAGAAATACCTACCGCTTCTGCTTCTTTAGTTGTAAAGATAACATTTAATTTAAATAATTTAGTTAACAGTGTATCATTTTTCATTTTATCACCTGAAACTATATTTTGTTAAAATAATAGCACTAGGTGTAAAAAAAGCAAGTCATTTCGCTTCTTATGCGAATAACATTTCGGAAATTCTTGTAGCAATCATCAAAACATATGCCGTTTATCTGTCATGGATAAGTCTGGGATAAAACCAAGCATATTTGATATTTATAGTCAAAACGTGTGACAAATGGTTTTGATGCACCTTAGCCATAAAAATCAAGCGCTTGAAAATGATAATCATTCGATTTTATAGATTATGCTCGGTAGCAAACCACCTTTTATCGCACTCTTTCTGTTCTCATTTAAAGTTATCCTATTAATAGTTAAATACAAAAAATCCGTTGTCAATAATCAAGATTCGTCTTGATTACCAACAACAGATATTTTGAAACCTGCTTTTTCACTGAGCTTTAGTTGTTATTAACTTTCGCAATTTGATTAGCAATTAGCGCCGTTAACTTCTTGTTACCGGTTGGGTTCGGGTGAACATTATCACTTGCAAACCACGAGCTCTGGTTCAACGCTTCCGTATACCAATCGACAACATGAACATTTGAATACTTCTTTGATGTCGCATTAATCTGACGGTTGACCTGATTTTGCCAACTCTGTGTTGGGACATGCGCCGTGACCCAAAAAATCTGGTGGTCGCTCCCAATCGCATTAACCACTTGGTCCGCTTGTGCCCCGGTAATCGTACCGTTAGTCCCAATATTAACTAACACATTATGTGCTAATTGTCCTTGGGATTTTAACGAACTAATAATTCCCGGCACTTCAGAAACTTGCCGACCAACTTTACCTTGAACGGTAGTCCCAGGAATCACTTGTTGTAAATCGCTAGAAACATCTAACAAAACGGAGTCTCCGACCGCAGTTAACGGTGTGCTATTCATGGCTAAAGCCACTTGTGGAGTCAATTTGTAATCATTAGCAACTTTCTTTTGCGCCTCTGACAACCGATCATAAGCTTGCTTAGTCTTCAACTTATCCGTCGCAACTTGCTTAGACTCGGCAGCGGCTTTTTCGGCCGCTTTTTGTCGTTTCAAAGCTGCGGTATTTTGCTTTTTAACCGTCTTGGTATTCTTCGTAATCGTATCCTGAATCGCAGACTTTTGCTTGCTCGACGCCTTGCTAGGCTGTTGCACAAACCCGACTGCCGTGATTACAAAGAGAACAGTGGCTAAACTAGCCATGGTTCCCGTGACCCGATTGAAGTGAGGTGTCCGAACAAAGTGACGAATATCCGTCAACAACTGACCGTAATCATAGTGACGCAGCGGATTTTCGATAAAGCGATAGCTGAGTTCCGTCACTAACATAATTAACGCGACTTCGATTAAACTGTTAACCAACGGATGATCGCCGATGTTATGCACTTTAGTTTCATAAAAAATCATCACTGGAAATTGGTACAAATAAATCCCATAGCTTCGTTGCCCAATATAAGTAAAGACCGGATTCGTTAACACGCGATTCATATGACTAGCTGGATGGGCCACGGTGGCAACCAATACCCCAGATAGGATTGTGAAGATTAACATCCCACCACGATAAGTAAAGGCCGATTGACCAGACATCTGGAAGAACATCACGATCAACGCGATTAAAGAACCGCCACCCAAAATATCTAGTGCCCACTGATTACCAACGTTAACATCTTGTGGCAATTCACGTGATGGCCAGATAAAGGCGAGCCCCGAACCAATCAAGATCGCGAACATCCGCGTATCCGTCCCATAATAGACCCGGTTAGTATTAGCTGGATCATACAATAACGCCATCGCCAAAGCTGACAGCAATGCCGCTACCATCATGATAACGAAAATGTGGGTTCGTTTCTTAAAGACTAACAACAAAAAGATGATAACCAACGGCCAGAATAAGTAATATTGACCTTCAATCGACAGCGACCATAAATGTGTAAAAGGTGACTCCCCATTAAAACGGTCAAAATAACTTTGACCGTGACCAATCTCGAACCAGTTGTACACGTACAGCAAGTTCGTCATAACTGTCGCCCGAATATTTGTCAGAAGCGTCCGCTGGAACAACGTAATATACGCCGTTGTTGCCAGCAGCATCGCGACTAACGCCGGATAAAGTCGCCGCAAACGTCGTGCGTAAAAATTCCACAAATGGATGGCGCTATGGCTTTCCCATTCTTGCAGCAAAATATCCGTAATTAAATAGCCAGAAACGACGAAGAAAATTGGTACTCCTAAGTATCCGCCTTGTAGTGACGCTGGCATTAAGTGATAGATGATGACGCCCAGAACCGCCAAAGTCCGGATGCCATCAAAGCCGGTAATATAACGTCTAGGATGCATCTTCTGCCGATTCATCCGCCGCATCGTCCGGCTCATGTTCACGCCCTGCAAATTTTCGTTCATTTCCCATTACCCCTTGATTTGTTTCTGTCAGTAACCACTAACTCTTAAACTAGTAGCGCTAATACCATTACTATAATATGTAATGCACCCGCTTGACTAGTATTTCCGAACCTTATTTAATTATTTTTATTAACTACTTTATTTATTGATCCTAATTATTATTGATCAGGTCTAAATTGCTTAATTTTTCAAACGAAACCGTTCTGGTAGCCGACGCAAGATTGCCTTTGCGACAACAACGACCAGAATTATCTTGATAACTGCTGGCACTAGAAATGGTGTCACACCACTACTTAAAGCAGCTGGCCATGAAAGTTTTGCCGAGAGAACTAACCAGTATGCACCAGCAAGCAGTTGGCTACCAGCGCCCACCAAATTACCAATAATTAAAGCGAGAGTTTGTTTGGTCAATTTATAAAAGAGCCCGACAATCCAAATATATAAGAAGAACCCCCAGAGATAACCACCGGTTGGCCCGAATAGCGCCGCCAAACCAGCTGTACTGCCCGCAAAGACCGGCAAACCGATTACCCCTAACAACAGATAAATACTGATTGCCCAAGTTCCGACCAAGGGTGGCACAATGCTGGCAATCAACCCCACTGCCAAAGTCTGACCCGTTAACGGGATCAAGCCGAGTGGAATCGTAATCTTAGAACAGATTGCTAACCCGACCGCAAGTTCTGCGGCAATGATCAGGCGACTTAATTGCGTGTGCTTAACCATGATAGGCCCCCGTTAATAGATTGACTTTAGTGATTTCGCCAGAACTCAGTCGTTGGATCTGACCCGACGGCAATTGTACAACCAAAGCCCCAGTTGAATCAATGTCTTTCACAATTCCGGTCAACTTTTTAGAACCACGCTTTAATTCCACTTGTTGATTGATAACCATGGATAGTCGGCGATAGTCGGCCATGAAATCACCGGTCGTATAAGTTTGGTACCGCTTGAAAAATTCAGCAAGCAAGGTGCTAACCACCTGATTCCGTGTCACGGTCGTTTGCTGCGTTACGGCACCGGCTTTAGTCGCAATTGCCCCTGGAAAATCATTGGTTGTGAGGTTAATGCCAATGCCAACAACGATGGTTGAAATCTGACCGGCTTCAAGATCAGCAACGGCCTCTGACAAAATTCCCACGACTTTATGATGATTGACCAACACATCGTTGACCCATTTCAGTTCGACTTGAACTTCGAATAATTTGGTTAACGTCTTAGCGACGGCAACCGCCGTACTCGTCGTTAACAAACCCGGATCAAAAGACTCTTTTGCTGGCATCGGTAACCCAATACTCAAATATAGCCCAGTTGATTCCGGTGAATAAAAGGACCGACCAGAACGGCCATACCCCGCCGTTTGTGTATCCGCTACGACCACGGTCGGTTGTGGTAACGGTGCTTGACTGGCGAGCCGTTTCAAATAGGCATTCGTCGAATCCACCGTTGGCAATACGACTAATTGGGGCACGACCCCACTTGGGAGGCCTGCTTGAATCACTGGTGCACTGAGTTGATTATTGGCGACATAGCGATAACCACGCCCATGCCGACTTTCAATCGTATACCCGGAACTTTGAAGCCCCTGAATCGTTTTCCAAATCGCGGTCCGACTAATCCCAAATTCATGGGCTAAGTCATCACCAGAACAATAATCTGGTGCCATTTTAATCAATTGCCGTAAAACTTCGGTCTGTGTTGCCATGTCTGACTATCAACCCTTCCATAGATTTGTTAACCCATTATTTCATATCGGTTAACAAACCGCAATTGGTTCTCTTGTTTTGTAATATTACATTTTTCATCGTGCCCGATTGTTTAGCCTGCTACTCCAGTTAGACACTAGCACGTGGTGTCCCCTAAAGAACGGACTCAAAAGTCAGTAAAGCCACCATCAAAACAGCGTTTCAGTACTAAATGTTATCTAACTCAACCTGTGCTAAATAATCGACCATTTTAAAATTGGTCTACTTAGAAATAGTCCTCTAAAACCGATTCTATGAAAGCAACTCATTAATTGTCCGCCTCCGTTGACCAGCTCGTTTGCTGTGAGGCAGACCTGCAGCCAAAGACCGGTCTGCAGGGCGCTTTCAAGCCGAAGTCCACGTCTTAAAAGTCGGCCAGACACTAACCTGGGAAGACCACCCAGCTAAGTGTCTCGACACGGCAAACGAGCTGGTCAACTCCGACGTTAAATAGCGACTTAACTAAAGGAACATTGATAAACCAAGTATCAACGAAAGGGTCAATTAATGTTAGGAGCACTATTTAGTGCAGGGCGGACTGAATGATGCTCAGTGGTGAAATTTTTAATAGTGTGAGGACCAACGGGTTGCTCCTGAGCATTGCCTAACCGTCACAATTACTCGGTGGTTTTCCGAGTGGTTGTAACGGTGTAGCAAGCGGAGGAAGCAGTTGGACCGAACACGTTTCGACTGCTGGTGGTTCTCCAGCTTAGAGAAAGCCCGGCTTGTGAGACCGCCCTTTGGCTCACAAACGTGGCCACCACGTTCCAGCATCAGTCCAGACCAACCGGAACGGGAAGCTCAGCAGATACTTATAAATAGCTCATTAATTTTGCCCGTCCCCGTGGAACAGTGGTTGTGCTCAAAGTACTGGTAATCTTAATATCCTCAAAATTCGATTAATATTGAGGCTACCGATTAGTGCAGGGCGGACTGGATGATGCTCAGTGGTGAAGTTTTCCTTTGCTGGTGGACTTCCAGCTTAGGAAAAGCCCGGCTTGTGAGACCGCCCTTTGGCTCACAAACGTGGCCACCACGTTCCAGCATCAGTCCAGACCAACCGGAACGGCAAGCTAAGCAAATACCTTCCCCATTTGGACTATCACTCTCAACATAGCGCAATCGTTTTTACAAAAATCTGCCGTTTGACCACTTAATTTGAGAAAGGCTTTCTAACCTAAGTTCAACACATTCTCATTGATCACGCCACTTGCTAAACTATGGTCATGTCATCAAGGAGGAATTTTAATATGTTGAAAGCAGTTGTTCTTGGAGGTGCCGGTCATATCGGCTCTTATTTAGTCCCAATGTTAGTTAAAGCCGGTTATGCCGTCACTTCAGTAACCCGTGGCAAACACCAGCCGTACGTGACTGATCGTGCTTGGAATCACGTTGACCATCTGTATTTAGATCGCAGTAAAGATGTCGACTTTAATACAGCCGTGGCCGCGCTCAATGCCGATGTGGTAATTGATTTGATCAGTTTCACTTTAGCGGACACGCAAAAAATGGTCGCCGCGTTAAAGGCCACCAAGTTAAGTCATTATATCTTTTGCTCATCCGTTTGGGCACATGGTCGCGCCGAAAGTTTGCCAGCCGACCCCAATGGCGTCAAACATCCGTTAGACGAATATGGCAAGCAGAAATACGCCAGTGAAAAGTGGTTAAAACAGGTTTATCGTGAAACGGGTTTTCCCGCAACCATCATCATGCCTGGTCAGATTTCTGGTCCGGGTTGGACCATTATGAGTCCCTTGGCTAATGCTAATCCAACCGTTTTCCAGCAAATCGCCGACGGTCAGGCAATCACTTTACCCAACTTGGGCATGGAAACGTTGCATCTCGTCCATGCCAGTGATGTTGCGCAAGTCTTCTTTAAAGCAGTCACCCATCGTAATCAAGCGCTTGGCGAAAGTTTCCATGCGGTTGGTACTAGCTCGCTAACGCTTTACGGTTATGCCCAAGCCATGTATCGTTTCTTCGATAGGACGCCGCAAATCAACTTTATGCCTTGGGATGCTTGGACTAAAATGATCAACAATCCAGCCGATGTCGACAAAACTTACTATCATATTGCGCGCAGTGGTCAGTACAGTATCGCTAATGCGCAAAAGTTACTCGATTATCAGCCACAATATTCACCCATTGAGGTCGCAGAGATTGCCGTTCAAAGTTACCTCGACCGTGGCATCATTAAACACGCTTAGTCCGCGTCATCATCAATAATATGATTATCGATTGGACGAGTTTCTGTGATTTGGGCTAAATGTTGCTTAAAATCGAGATTTTTGTCATAGTCTAAGGCAAAATAACTACTATATAAAATGTCCAAAACTAACGCCATTGAAGTCAGTGAAGAAAAGCCGCCAATTTTGGAATAGGCTTTTTCACGCGTCGTCACATGCAACGTGACATCCGCTAGTCGCGACAAGCGATTCTCACCAATACTTGTGATTGCGATTAGGGGCACATGGTTCGTTTTCAAATGACCTAATGCCTGAAATAATGGATCCGACTCACCCGAATATGACAGACAGATCGCACAGTCCGCCGTCGTTAGCATCGCTGCTTCTTGAAACATCATATTTTGAATTGGAAAGGCCGTCGCTGCTTTCCCAATATGGCGCAACTTATAGACAAACTCTTCGGCAACAAAGTTCAGATTGGCTAAACTAAATAAATTTACAGTCCGGTGCGTCGTAATGATTCGCTGGGCTTTTTGCAAAGTGTCATGATCCATCAATGCTAAGGTATCCTTCGCACTTTCAATGTTTAGTTGCGTCAACTTGCCAGCAATAGTCATGGCAGAATCTTGCGCGGTAAATGGTCGGTTGGCATCTAGCCCTTGAAAGTTCGTCTGCAAATAAGCCACTTCGGCTAAAAAACTGGCCTTCAATTCGCGCCAGCCTTTAAACCCGAGTTTCTTTGCAACACGCACAATCACCGATGGCGAGGTATACGTTGCCTGTGCAATTTGTGGCGTGCCGTATGCTTTTAGTTGATCTTGTTGGGTCAACATAAAGTCGACGATCAACTGTTCATTTGGTGAAAAATCAGTCTGAGTCATTTTTTCTTGCAATAACATCGCGTTCACCTCGGACTAATCGTACCGATTTGACCGGTTTATCGCAAGTCAAACTTAGCCAGTTAGCTTCAACCGACAGCCACTTTTGACCCCCACTCGTTAACAGTGGTAAGATAATGACAATCATGTGCCCACGACGGCATAAATAAATCGAAATTAGGTGATCATTTGAAACAAGGAACAACGATCCTCACGCTGGATAATGGCTACCATTTATGGACCAATACACAAGGCGAAGGCGACATTCACTTGCTCTGTCTACATGGTGGCCCTGGTGGCAATCATGAATACTGGGAAAACTTTGGTGAAAAGCTAGCTGACCTCGGCGTTCAAGTTACCATGTATGACCAACTTGGTTCATGGTATTCTGACCAACCCGATTATTCCGACCCTGAAATTGCCAAAAAGTATCTGACTTATGATTACTTCTTAGATGAAGTCGAAGAAGTTCGTCAAAAACTTGGTTTGGACAACTTCTATTTAATCGGTCAATCATGGGGCGGCGCGCTCGTCATGATGTATGCTTTGAAATATGGTCAACATCTTAAAGGTGCCATCATTTCAAGCATGGTCGACAATATTGAAGAATATGTCGTCAATGTCAACAAATGTCGTGAAGAATGCTTGCCAGCCGATGCGGTTGCTTATATGAAACAAAAAGAAGCTGAAGGCAACTGGAACGATCCCCAATATCAAAAATATGTGGACGTGTTGAACGCCAACTATGTTGACCGCAAACAACCTAAAGCTATCTCACACTTGATTGATACGACGGCAACGCCAGTTTATAATGCTTTCCAAGGCGACAACGAATTCGTGATCACTGGTAAGTTAAAGGAATGGGACGTTCGTGACCAAATCCATAACATCAAAGTGCCAACCTTATTGACCTTTGGTGAACATGAAACCATGCCATTAGCCACTGCTCGTCGGATGGCTCGTGACATTCCTAACTCACGTTTAGTTACCACGCCAAACGGTGGTCATCATCACATGATCGATAATGCGCCCGTTTACTTCGACCACTTGGAACAATTCATCAAGGATGTTGAAGCAGATACTTTTAATAAATAATTGCAAAAATCCTACCAGGGTTAATTCTGGTGGGATTTTTTTTAGTCATTCTAAAAAATTGCCAATTTCAAAAGTGTTCTTTTTCACAATCTCCACTATTAGTCTGGTTCTCCCGGTGGTAAACTTAATCTGAAGTCAAAATCATTGAGTCTTCTAGGGATGTTCATATGTCACAGTCACGCCGTTATTCACTATTTTCAATCATTTTAATTGTCCTAGTACCACTATTATTGCTATTTATTCCATTAATCACCAAGCGGGTCGTTTCTGACACCTATTCGGGAATCGCGCAAGATCTAATCGTTCTAGTAATTATTTGGGCGCTCAATCATTACCTTTTCAAAATGCCCATTAAATTATGGCAATCACAACACGGCTGGCAACAATTACTCAATTGTTTACCTGCTGCGCTATTTTTGTTAGTGCCAAAGATAATAAGCGCCTTACAACTGGCTAAATTACCATTCAGCGCGATGATTTTATTTTATGGTGGGTACGTGCTATTAATTGGCATTACCGAAGAATATTGCTATCGTGGCGTTTTATTACCATTATTAGCGAAAGCCTTGCCTGGGAAAACCATGTTGGTCATTATTCTCGACAGTTTGGCTTTTGGCTGCGTGCATTTAATCAATCTAACTGGTTTAAATTGGACTTATGTTTTGCCACAACTGATGATGGCATCTGTAACGGGGCTATTGCTCTGCGGGGTCTACTTAAAGACTAAAAATCTCATGCTACCAATTTTGCTACATGCCTTCAGTGATATCAATATGATCGTTCAATTCATGTCCCACACGCATACTCGAAGTAATTTGAGTTCGCCTAACGGAATTGCACTAGGCTTGACACTTATATTTGCCGTTATATTTCTAATTGTAGCCGCTTTTGTCTATTGGCAGACACGTCATCTTAATATTGAAAAACAATTACAGGCATAAATTTAAACAAGAGAGTGGAACAAAAGGCGGTTTGCTACCGAGCATAGCCTAGAAAGTCGAATGATTGGCATTTTCAATCGTTCGACTTTCGTAGCTAAGCGGAGGTCGCAGCCTTTTGTTCCACGTTTCGGCTATAAATATTAGGAATACCAAAATGAGTCTGGGGTTTTGTCCCAGGCCCTCGTACTATTCAGTTTCATCACATAACACACTGGTCAATTGATCACGGTCCACATGGGCTAAGCCCCAATCACAAATCGTATCTAGCACGGGTATCATAGATTGCCCTTTTTGCGACAATTGGTATGCCACATGTAACGGTTGTTCATGAAAATCATGCCGTTGCACCAAGCCATCCGTCATCAACTGTTGCAATTGCTCCGCCAAAATTTTATGTGTCACACTCAACGTACGTTGCAGCTGATTAAAGCGGCCATCACCATCAGCCAACTCATACAAGATCAAGATTTTCCATTTACCACGAATCATTTGCATCGTCGCATCAAATTCATTTGCATACATTATTAATTCCTCCACACCCAGTTACCAAAAAGTGCGTACTAGGCAAATTGCCAATTTAGACTATACTAATATTTCGTAGTCGTCAAATCAGAAAATTAATTAAAAAGGAAGTTTTATTCAAATGAAATCATTAATCGTTATTACCGGTGCAAGTTCCGGCTTTGGGGCTGAAATGGCCAAGATTTTTAATGCTGACCAACATCCCCTATTATTACTCGGACGCAATACCGACAAAATTGCTGCTTTGAACCTTAGCGGCGATATCATGATCAAACACGCTGATGTCACTGACCAAGAGGAGCTTCGTACCGCCATTAATGCGGCCGAAGCCGTCTATGGCCCAACCGATTTGTTGATCAACAATGCCGGCGTGATGCTGCTCGGTAACGTTTGGCAACAATCGCCAATCGAATGGCAAACGATGCTCGATACCAATGTCATGGGCGTCTTGAATGGCATCCAACTCGTCTTGCCACAAATGACTAAACGTGAACATGGGACGATCATCAACGTTTCTTCTATCGCTGGTTTCAAAGCCTTTCAAAATCATGCAGCTTATGTTGCAAGCAAGTTTGGCGTGCACGGTCTCACCGAAACCATCCGTCAAGAAGTTGCGGCCAAGAATGTCCGTATCATGTTAGTCGCCCCCGGCGCTGCCGAAACCAACTTGTTGACGCACGTCACCGATGACCATGCCTTAACGGAATATGAAGCTTGGAAACAAACGATGGGTGGGATCACATTAGACCCTAAACATGTGGCTGAAACGGTCAAATTTATGTACGACATGCCGCAAGAAGTCAATATCCGCGAAGTAGACATTGCTGCGACCCGTCAAGATAGCTAAAAACAGAAAAAGTTGAGCCGAGATTAATCGACTCAACTTTTTTGTTGCAACCGTGTTCGAATCCGACTCAGTGAAACTGGCGTTATCCCCAAATAAGACGCTACTAAGTGCAACGGCACGCGGTCCAAAATCTCTGGCGTATTCATCACCAAATTTTGGTAGCGTTCAACCGGTGAGTGTTGTAATTGATCAAAGAAAATATTGCGATAAGTAATGAAGCGGTCACACACAAATCGTGTAATTTCCGGTTCAATCGCTGGATAAGTCTGCCGCAGCCAATCAAAATCCGTGCGACTCAGCACCAATAAGTCACTATCTTCAAAACAAGTTAGCGCAAAGCCACTTGGTTGGGCCAAATAAAAGCTTTCAAACGATGCGACTACCTGGTTTTCAAAGAAAAATTGCAACGTGATCTCACGATTTTCACTGCTATGACTCAAACGTGCCGCCCCACTCACAATAAAATATAAGTTAGTGGCAATGGCTCCTTCTGTTAATAAAGTCGTCCCGGCTGTCACTTTTTTGGCTGTAAATCGCTTTTCCAAAGTCGCCCAATGATCACTGATGACTGGAAACTGCTGGGCTAAATAGTCTGTTAAAACCATGGTCAACCACCTTTTTGCAACCGACTTAACATATGTTAATGCCGCGTTAGTTTATTGTCACTATACTACCATTATTAACTAACGAAAGAAGTCTTGACTCATGAAAACCTTAATTATCTTTGACCATCCTTATACCGCAGCTGCTGGTAACAATGTCCCCCACCATCGTTCATTTTTGGCCGCCTTGCTACAAGCCACCCTCACCAAGCTAGAACAAGCTGGTGACACCATTGATTTGATCGACCTGCACGCCGATAATTTTGATCCCGTCATGTCCGCGACCGATTTAACCACTTGGCGCAAAGGCCAACCGCTCAACGCACAAGTTGCGGACTATCAACAACGGCTACTAGCCGCTGATCGAATTATCTTCATGTTTCCAGTTTGGTGGGAAGTGATGCCGGCCATGACCAAGGGCTTCCTGGATAAAGTTTACGCTAAAGGGCAATGTTATGACCCAAAATCTATGCAAACTAAGCTGGTCAAACAACCCAGAATCGAGATTATTACGACGATGAGCACACCCAACTGGGCTTACCGCTTATTGTTCGGCGCCCCTTTAGCAAAAATGCTCTTCCGTGGGACATTTATTAAAACGCGACTATGGCATTTCAAATGGCACAACTTTGCTCAAGTTGAAAAGAAAACCCTCGCGCAACGACAAGCCATTTTACGTGATTTCACGATATAACCCCAAATTACTTCAAGACAAACTAAAGCGGCTCAACATTAGGTCAAAAACCAATGCTGAGCCGCTATTTTTTTGTTAAATGTTTAAGATCCAAAGGAAGATGACGAAAACGAAGAACAACACATACATTAATGGATGAACTTCTTTAGCATGCTTAGTCGCAACCATCGTGACAACATACGAGATAAACCCTAGGGCAATCCCATCGGAGATACTGTAAGTCAACGGCATTCCAATCATTGTCAAGAATGCTGGAACAGCAATTTCAAAACGTTCCCAGTGAATTTCTTTCAATGATTCAGCCATCAAGACCCCAACAATAATCAATGCTGGCGCCGTCACTTGTTCGGTCACCACGTTTAATAATGGTGAGAAGAACAGCCCTAAGATAAATAGGAAGCCCGTCACGACGGCACTAAATCCAGAACGACCACCAACCGCAATCCCAGCGGATGATTCAACATAAGCTGACGTTGGTGAAGTCCCTAAAACAGATCCCACTAACATCGACGTTGAGTCAGCCATCAAAGCTTTCCCCACTCGCGGCATTTTGTTATTTTTCATGAAACCAGCTTGTTCGGCCAAACCAACCAATGTCCCGGCGGTATCGAAGAAGGTCACTAACAAGAAAGTTAAAACGACAATCACTAATTGGACACTGTTAATGTCACCGACATGCGCAATGGCGACACCAAACGTTGGTTTTAGCGATGGCGCGGCTGAAACCCAATGTGCTGGCATCTTGATCAACCCAGTCGCCAAACCTAAGATTGACGTTAAAACCATCCCGATAAAAATACCACCGGGAACTTTGCGACTCATCAAGACCAACGTCACTAACAACCCAAAGATAGTCAACCAAGTTGTCCCGACATTCAATGGGCCTAAGCTAACGACCGTTGATTTGTTCGCAACGATTAAACCACCGCCACGCAGTCCGATAAAGGCGATGAAGAACCCAATCCCAGCAGAAATGGCTAATTTCATATCCCGCGGAATAGCATCGATAATCATCTCACGTAACTTAAAGAGTGTGATGATCATGAAAATGATGGAAGCAACAAAGACACCCGCTAAAGCGGTTTGCCACTTCACGCCCATTCCAATTACTACGGAATATGTGAAGAAAGCATTGACACCTAATCCAGGTGCAATGGCAATTGGATACTTGGCCACTAGCCCCATTAACAAACAACCTAAAGCTGATGCGAGTGCCGTGGCAGTAAAGACAGCGCCCTGACTCATCCCCGAAGCGCCTAAAACGCTAGGGTTAACGAACAAGATGTAAGCCATGGAAACAAAGGTCGTTAGTCCAGCTAACGTTTCCGTCCGTAAGTTAGTTTTTAATTCTGAGAAATTAAAATATGCCGCTATTTTAGTCATGATTCCCTCCAGATAATTGAAATAACAGAAAATGCACATTTGTAAATGTTCGTGTTTTCTTTATTTATGACAGTCATTATCATATCATCTGTCGTCATTAAAAGCAATATCCGAACACTATCTATTTTTCCACCAAATTTGATGTCAGTTTTAAATAGGTGACGATAGCGTTAAACTGTAAGTGGTTACATGTGGATTATCATTAAACTACTTTGGGGGTGGCATGAATGGCAAGTTCAAAGTTTAGCGCCGTTTTCTTTTTGATTTTATACGCAGTTCTACTCTTTTTAGTCTTTTCAATGCACAACATGGCCGCGATGTACTTGATGGCCATTGGCATGTTCTTGGAAGCCTGTGAAGGCATCTATTGTAATTTCTTTAAACATTAACAACCGTTCACGAGAGAGTGGGACAAAAGGCGGTTTGCTACCGAGCATAGCCTAGAAAGTCGAATGATTGGTATTTTCAATCGTTTGACTTTCGTAGCTCGGTTGCATCAAAGCCTTTTATTCCACGTTTCGGCTATAAATATTAGGAATACCAACAAGAGTCTGGGGTTTTGTCTCAGGCTTTTTTTTCGCCAAAATTGCTGAACTATCGTACCAGTGATTCTCACCAACATAATCCCTTTCCACGCAAGCTATCCATGTCGTATACTTAATGTAATCGCTTTACTAAAGGAGTTTTTTTGACATGGCATTTTTCGGTTATAACGACGCCAAGACCCTCGTCGGCGTTGATGTCGCAATCTATGAATATATCTTGGCACACGAATCAGGCATCCCCTTTATGCATGTTCGTGATCTGGCGGCAGGGGCCCATGTTTCCAATTCATCCGTCATGCGCTTCATCCGCAAAATGGGTTACAGTAGTTTTCCTGAATTCAAAGTAGCGTTCCACAAACAATCCTTAGAAGCCACGCCTAGTTTGGAAAATGGCGTGCAATTGCTCAGTGCAGAAACGTTTCCCAGTACCTTGCAACGGACCCTCGATTTAGTCGCCCAAACGGTGCTTACCGCTAATAATGTCGTCTTCACTGGGACCGGTTCTTCAGGTAACGTTGCTGAATACGCTAGCCGCTTAACGTCAACACTGGGAGTCAACAGCTTTCCGGTAACGGACCCTTATTACCCTTTAATTCCTCAGCTGAAACAAACTCAGAAGAACGTCTTGATCACCCTTTCAGTTTCTGGGCAAGCCGCAGAAGTGTTAGGCATGCTGCGGCAATTTCAAAATGATCCCGCAACGACCTTAATTAGTATTACCGGTCATCGTGACAGTCCAATTGCCATGCTCAGTACTTATGCGCTCACGTACCATACGACGGAACAACGGATTCATGGTCACTACGATCTGACCAGCCAACTCCCCGCAATGACGATTGTTGAAGCACTGGCACGCACGATCCGCCATCAGGCACAATTACCGCATCACTAAAGATGGTACGATTTGTACCAATGATGGTACGATGTTTCAACCTAATGGTACAACTTATCAGGAACGCTCTAAGCCCTAGGAAAAGCTATTGGTAGCGCTTATACTTGCACTATCAACTAAATAAAGGAGCGTTTAACATGATTAAATTAATGGCAATTGATATTGACGACACGTTACTAAACTCACACGGCCAATTATTGGCTAGCACTAAACACCGGGTACAACAGTTACTCGCCAGTGACGTCAAAGTGGTTCTTTGTTCCGGGCGCCCCTTCGACGGTGTAAAACCCTTCCTAACTGAACTTGGCATTACGGGTGACGACCAATATGTGATCACCAATAATGGGGCGCTCGTTCAAACCGCAACGGGCCAAATCTTGGCTCAAAGCACCTTGACCGCTGATTATTATGCTAAACTAGCTGCGCTGAGCGTTAAAACAAGCTTAGGCTTCAACGCCATTGATACCGCGGGCAATATCTATACTGCCAATGCCAACATTAATAAATATGTCGTGATGCAAGCTTCAGAAAATCAAGCGGGGCTATTTGTCCGTGACGTTGCCGATTTACCAACTGACTTGGCACTCACCAAAGGCGTGTTTGTCGGTGAACCAGACCAATTAGACGCTCACTTGGCTGAAATCCAAGCCGGACTGGCTACGGGAACTTACATTGTCCGCTCAGCCCCAGTACTGCTCGAAGTGATGAGTGATTGTGCCAATAAGGGTAACGGTTTGTTTGATTTGACCAGTTACCTAGGTCTCGCGCCAGCAGAAGTTCTCGCAATTGGTGACGCCGACAATGACCTGCCGATGTTTGAGTTCGCTGGGATCGCTGTCAGCATGGGAAATGGTGGGACCAACGCTAAAGCTGCCGCTGATTATATCACGACTAGCAATGACGAAGATGGCGTTGCTCACACGATTGAAAAGTTCCTGTTAACGCCAGTTTCATAACTTTAAGACTCATAACTGATTTGAACACACGAAAGGTGGACCCACATGGCATTTAATAAAAATTTTCTCTGGGGCGGCGCAACGGCCGCTAACCAATTTGAAGGCGCCTATTTAACGGATGGTAAGGGATTGAGTACGGCAGACGTCATTACTGCAGGCGCATACGATCACCCGCGCCAAGTGACTTGGAAAAACCCGACCACTGGCGCGACTGGTGCCACCGATTTTGGCTTCTTTAGTGATAAACGCCAAGTTCCAGAAGGCACCGTCCCCGCCGTACTTGACGGACACTATTATCCCAGCCACACGGCGACTGATTTTTATCATCATTACCAAGGCGATATCAAATTAATGGCCGAAATGGGATTCAAGACCTTCCGTTTGAGCATTAACTGGTCACGAATTTTCCCAAATGGCGACGACGCTGAACCAAACGAAGCCGGACTAGCTTTCTATGATCACGTTTTTGACGAATGTCAAAAGTATCATATTGAACCATTAGTCACCTTGTCCCACTATGAAACACCGTTAAACCTCGCCATCAAATACAACGGCTGGGCAGACCGACGACTCATCGCTGACTTCGTCAAATATGCCAAATTAGTCATGACTCGTTATCAAGGCAAAGTGACCTACTGGCTTACCTTTAACGAAATCAACTTTATGGATAACGCGCCTTTCTTAGCCGGTGGCGTCATTGATGGCACGCCTCAAAATCGTGCCCAAGCGGCGCATAACCAATTTGTCGCTAGTGCGTTAACCGTCCAAGCAGCACATGCCATTGACCCGCAGATCCAAGTAGGTCAAATGCTAGCTTACGGGCCACTTTATGCCTATACCGCTGATCCGGCTGACCAGCTCAAAGCGCAATTACAACAACAAAACACTTATTTCTACAGCGACGTGCAAACTGGTGGGCATTATCCCAATTACCGGCTCAAACAGTATGAACGCGACGGCATCAAATTAGATGACCGACCAGCAGACTATGAGTTACTAGCCAACTATCCGGCAGACTTTTTAAGCTTTTCTTGTTACGGTTCAAATACCGTCACGACCCATCATGAGGCTGGCGAAGCTGCGGGTAATTTGATGACCGGCGTCAAAAATCCCTATTTGAAAACAAATGCGTGGGGTTGGGCAACCGATCCCGATGTCTTGCGGATTGCCCTCAACAACCTCTTCGACCGTTATCACAAGCCGCTATGGATTGTCGAAAACGGTATCGGTTGGGCGGATGAGCTAACCGCAGATCAGAAGATCCACGATGACTATCGTATCAAGTATCTACAGGCTAACTTGCGCTCAATGCGTGATGCGGTGACGATTGACGGCGTTGATCTGATGGGCTACACCATGTGGGGTTGCATTGACTTGGTCTCCGCGGGAACCGGCGAAATGAAGAAACGTTACGGCTTCGTTTATGTTGATCGTGACGACTTAGGTCATGGGAGTCTGAAGCGACTACCAAAAGATTCCTTCTACTGGTACCAGAAAGTGATCGCCAATAATGGTTCGGATTTGAGTAACTAACTTGTCCAAGTTTCCGTCTCCGTGGACCAGCCCGTTTGCTGTGAGGCAGACCTGCAGCCAAAAAACGGTCTGCAGGGCGCTTTCAAGCCGAAGTCCACGTCTTAAAAGTCGGCCAGACACTAACCTGGGAAACTCACCCAGCTAAGTGTCTCGACACGGCAAACGAACTAGTCCACTCCGACGTTAAATAGTGGTTGTCACCAATAAAACATTGGCAAAATCAGGATCCAATGAAAACCGATTAATATTAGACTTCTTGATTTAGCGCAGGTTGGGCTGGATGATGCTCAGTGGTGAAATTTTTCAGAGTGTGAGGACCAACGGGTTGCTCCTGAGCATTGCCTAGCCATCACAATGACTCGGTGGTTTTCCGAGTGGTTGTGATGGCGTCCCAAGCAGAGGGAGCAGTTGGACCGAACACGTTTCGGCTACTGGTGAATTTCCAGCTTAGAGAAAGCCCGGCTTGTGAGACCGCACTGTGGCTCACAAACGAGGCCACCACGTTCCAGCATCAGTCCAGACCAACCGGAGCGACAAGTTATGCAGGTATATATGTCACGAATAATCACGGCTTTACACTTGGTGTTGATTGAATTGGGATTCGTTGTATCCCCTAGAATCAACGATGCCACCGCGTCATACTCAGCCAGTGGCGTCAGGTGGACCAGTAATTAACACCAATACTAAATAGTTAATAGTCAATTTCAATCGCGCAGCCAGCCCATTGAAACTGGCTATTTTTGATACTGATAGGACTAAGACATGCTCGTATTCAAATTTCCAAACATTTTTTGCCCAACTTCTTCAGTTAATCTACAATGACAACAAAAATTCTGACTCAAAAGTGACCGGTAACTATTCAGAACATTCTGAGTATTTACCGGTCACTTGCCTATTCTGCTATCAATAAACTGATAAGTTAAGTTTTGCGTCAAAAAAAACGTCAAACTCACCTAATCCTTATACCGCTGCCATTCCTGACTACCGATCATGTGGGGATTCATTATCCGTCTGACCCAGCTTCATCACTTGGTCACTGATTGTTTCCATCATCTTTAGCGCCTCATTGATCTGAGACTCACCAAGTCGATCGACCCACTTATCAAAATGATCCGTAATGGCGGAGTTCACCACTACTTCGACTCGCTGACCTGCTTCAGTTAAATGTAAATATAACCGCCGCCGATCTTGTGGATCAGGCACTTGAAACACATAATGTTGCGCTAGGAGTGCCTTAATTTGCCGCGAAATCGCACTGCACGTCACTTGACGTTGCACCGCAATATCGTTTAAGGTTACTGCGTCGGTCGTTGCGATCCGGCGTAAGATTAAAAATTGCTCAAACGATAACTTATTTTGACTTAATGGCCAAGCAACCAAATCTGCCATAATTTTGGTTGTATTTTGATAGGCCTCAAAATAGTTATTTAATAATTTGCTCAAATCAGCATTTGTCATTACATTTCACCATCATTTCAAATTTGCATTCTAAGCATTTTTTAAAATATAACACGCCTTTAACCAGTTTGCACAAAATCACCTATCATTTGACCAGATTTGTGGACGTAAGGCATCCTGCCTAACAATTCAAGCGGACAAAGTGTATGATAGAGTTTGAGGAAACGCTTACGAAAAGGAGGCTGACATTATGCCACTTTCACCATTGCATCAAGTCGAATTAGACCTCATGCAAACCGTGATCACAATTTGCGACACGGAAAAGATTGATTACTTTCTGATTGGCGGCTCATTGCTTGGCGCCATCCGTCATCAAGGCTTCATTCCGTGGGATGACGATATTGATATCGGGATGCGCCGTAGTGAGTATGAACGTTTCATCACAGTGGCCAATCGTTATTTAGATCCAAACCAATACTTTCTCCAAACTGGGGCTAGTGATCCCGATTACGCGCTCAGCTATATGAAGCTGCTCGACGTCAATACTTACATTGAAGAAAAAAACAATGTGAACAATGCCTTCAAAGGCGTCTTTGTGGATATTTTTCCTTTTGATAAGATTCCCGCTGACGAAGCGCTCCGCCGGTCACAAATGAGACATTATAAATTTGAAGATGCCGCCATCTTACTCCGGTTAAATTATAATTTTGTTAAAACACCGTTACGCAATATCCTTAAGAAAAAGACGGTCCAGCAACTCGCTGAAGTTAACGCGCATAAACAAGAACGTGACGGTTACATGCGTCTCTATGAGCAATCGGATTCACGGACTTACAAGAACTTAGCGTCACAATATGACTATGACAAAGAAATCTTATCGCACGCGGAGTTAACGGAATTAGTACTGGCCCCTTTTGAAACGATCCAGGCCAAGATTCCTAAGGCTTACGACCAAATTCTGACGAGAATGTATGGCGACTATCACCAATTACCACCAGTTGATCAACGAGTTGAAAAGCATCTGAACAAACTAATTATTAATAATCATGAAATTTTGTAAGCCCCACTAGTGCGGTTCAGAAACAACTCGTTTGCTGCTGAATTGCGCTTTTTTTAGTGTTAACTGAATCTTTACAACAATAAAAAAAAATTTACACCTTTTTGATAGATATTAACGACCTTTTGCATATGTTAAACTGGAGTATGCGGCAATTAGCGGCCAGAATACATATACAATAAGCACCAAAAGACATAAACGGGGGATTAATATGGCAGCAAAATTATTCGGTATTATGATGATCAATGTCCAAAGCATTGAACTGTCCATCGTCAACTTACGGACCTTACGACAAGTCGAACGCGTTCGCTCAGACGTGTCATTAGGTGAAGATATTTACGATCAGCACACCATTGATTACGACTCAGTCGAACAAGCCACGCAGGCTTTGACGGGTTTCATTCAAATCATGCATGATTATGGCGTGAAAGATTACCATCTCTGGGGTTCTTGGTCTCTATCGACCGCCAATAACGCGGATTACATTCAAGATCAACTCTTGGTACGGACCGGCTTAAAGATCGACTGGCTTTCAAGTAGTCAGGAAACTTATTTACGCTCGGCCGCCGTCGCAGTCCATTTTCCAAAATTCAAACAGATCATCGAATCACCGACCTACTTATTGGGGATCAATTCTGGTAGTGTCGGCATTTCACATTATGATCACGGGACGTTTGCATTTTCGCGTAGTCTGCGACTAGGACCCGTCCGGATTGCCGAAGTCCTAGAAGATTTACAATCCAGTGTGCCGAACTACGTCGAAGTCCTAGACGATTATATTTCTAGTCAAATTGCCGATTTTGGTCGGTTCTTACCGGCGACTCGGCAACAACCGAGCAACGTGGTGATGTTGGGCGTTGCACCATTTTCCAACTTATTCCAGCGGCAACAATCTAAGGCTGGCGTGGAAGAACTCAGTAAAGCGGACTTCAAAGCCCTCTATGATGATGTGATCAACGCCTCCGATCAATACTTAATGGATAAGTACGAAGTCGACGAAAACGATGTGCGGCTCATTATTCCAGAACTACTACTCATTAACGAGCTCTTACAACTCACAGATGCCAAAACCATCTGGCTTGGCAACGTCACGGCTCTGGATGGTCTCATTATTCAGGAAGCCGTTAAGTTAGGTTATAAAAAATATAACTTTAATAACCAAATCGTGACGGCAGCCAAAAATTTAGCAGACCGGTATAATGTCGAACCAAAGCACCGCGATTTAGTGACCAAATTCTCATTACACTTATTTGATCAGCTCAAACCGTTACATCATTTAGGAAAACGCGAACGTTTATTACTCCAAGTGGCTGCCATCGTGCATGACGTCGGTAGTTATATTGATCCGCATCAACATTACATGCATTCGGATTACATTTTGCGCGCCACGGAATTAACGGGACTCACCAACGCTGAGAAGCAAACGATTGCGACGATTGCCCGCTATCATAGTGCGCAGACACCGTCTAAAGATATCAAGCATTTTGAACATATGAGCTTGGAGCAACGCTTAGTCGTTTCTAAATTATCAGCCATTTTAAGGTTAGCGGATGCCTTAGATGATGGGCGTCGTCAGAAGATCAGTAAAATTTCCGTGTCCATTAAAAATCCACGGGTCATCATTACGTGTTACGCACACGATGATCTATTTTTAGAAAATTGGGTGTTCTCACAAAAGTCCGAATTCTTCAAGGAGGTCTTTGGACTAACACCTGTAATTAAGCGTCGGGGGGTACGTTAAGATGAATTACCAAAAGGAAAGTTATTACACCAATCGCGAACTAAGTTGGATGGACTTCAACTATCGTGTGCTGGACGAAGCACGTGATAAGGATAATCCATTGCTAGAACGTGTCCGTTTTTTAGGCATTACACAGAGTAATTTAGATGAATTTTTCACGGTCCGGGTCGCCTCACTACGCAAGTTGATCTCGGTTAATTACACTAAAACCGATCCCGCGGGCATGACCCCAACGGATCAAGTGACCGCTATTAGTGATCAGGCCCATGAAATGGTCAAACGTCAATATAATACGTTGAACCGTTCATTAATGCCGTTACTTGAACAACACGATATCCGGTTGCTAACGATGGCGGATTTGACGGATGAGCAATATAATTTCGTTAAGAACTACTTTGACGATGAATTGTATCCCGCGTTGACCCCAATGGCGGATGATTCTTCACGGCCATTCCCATTTATTGCGAACAACACGTTAAATATTGCGTTACGCATCTATAAAAATGGCAATAAAAAAGAGCGCAAGTTTGCGACCGTTCAAGTTCCGGACGTTTTCCCACGAGTCGTCATTTTACCTGGTGCCGAAAACCGGTTTATTTTAATTGAAGATATTATTAAGGCCTTTGTTGGCTCACTATTCATCAATTATACCGTCAAAGAAACCAGCGCCTACCGCGTCATTCGTGACCTCGATTTAGATGTCGCGGAAGAAGATACGTCTGATTTACTCAAAGAAGTTCAAAAGCAATTGAAGATGCGTGAACACGGTAAGGTAATGCGCCTAGAAGTCGAAAAGAGCATGAGTAAGCATCAGCGGACGCGCTTAGTCAAAGCACTCGGCACGACTGAAAGTGCCCTCTACATCGTCAATGGCCCGCTCAATTTGACTTTCTTATCCAAGCTAGTCAAGTCGATCACGGGACACGATGACTTAAATTATCAAAAATATCATGCCTACTATCCAGCAGTCTATCGTGAAAAATCAATCTTTGATTTAATTAAAGATCACGACATCTTAATGCAATATCCATACGACGACTTCCAACCAGTCGTTGACTTCATTCATGAAGCGGCTGAGGATAAAAATGTCTTAGCCATTAAGATGACCCTCTATCGCGTTTCGGCAGATTCACCGATCATTAAGTATTTAGGTCAAGCAGCCCAAAACGGTAAGCAAGTCACGGTACTGGTAGAAGTTAAGGCACGTTTTGATGAAGAAAATAACGTCCATTGGGCCAAAAAGCTCGAAGAAATGGGTTGCCATGTCATTTACGGCCTCATTGGCTTAAAGACCCACTGTAAGTTGGCCTTAGTCGTACGGCGCGAAAATGAAGGCATCAAACGTTACATGCACATGGGTACCGGGAACTATAACGATGTTACCGCACATTTCTACACCGACCTCGGCTTGTTTACCGCCGATACCGATATGGGGATTGATGCCTCCAACATCTTTAACATGTTGTCCGGCTACTCAGAACCACCCTATTTCCACAAATTGCATATTTCACCAGATGGCATTCGTGATTTCATCAATGAAAAGTTGGACGCTGAGATTGCCATCGCCAAAGCCGGCCGCCCAGCACTCGTCAAAATGAAAATGAACTCACTTTCTGACCCGCAAATTATCAGTAAACTCTATGAAGCTTCACATGCGGGAGTTAAAATTCAACTAATCATCCGCGGAATTTGTTGTTTGCGTACCGGAATCAAGGGGGTCTCCGACAATATCGAAGTCCATTCGATTATTGGACGATTATTGGAACATAGTCGGATTTATTACTTTAGCAACGATGGCGAACCACAGATTTATTTATCCAGTGCGGACATGATGACGCGGAATTTAAATCGTCGAGTCGAATTACTATTCCCACTGTTACAACCAGAAATTAGTGATCGCGCCATGACCATTTTCAACACGATGTGGCATGACACCGTCAAGACACGGATTCTGCAAGCCGACAACACTTATCAAAAATGTGATCGCCGGGGCTTGCCAACATTGGATTCACAAAACAGTTTTATTGCCGGAGCTGAAAAACGCGTTGCTGCCGATCATGCGACACCGACGCCCACCAGTACGGCGCATCAATTTATTCCGATGATGAGTCCCAAGAATGAACCGAACCCACTCAGTGATGATGGAGATGACCAATAAATGGAAAATTTTGCCGTAATTGATTTAGGATCGAACTCGTGTCGGATGACCGTGACCCAGATTCAACCGGATGGCAGTTATACAGTTACCCACCGGTTAAAAGAAATGGTTCGGCTCTCTGAAAACGAAGATGATGCGGAAGCGCCAACCTTAAAAGCGGCCGCAATTGACCGAACCGTCGCCGCCTTGCAATCTTTTAAAGACGTTTATGACAAATTACCTAATTTAAAATTACGAGCCGTCGCCACTGCGGCCACGCGTAAAGCCACGAATCAGAAAAAGTTTTTAAAACGCGTTAAAACCGACGTTGGTCTAGATATCGAAGTAATCCCTGGTACCACTGAGGCTTACTATGATTACCTCGGAGTGGTCAATACCCTACCCACAACTAACTGTGTCATGATGGATACTGGTGGCGGGAGTTGTGAATTGGTTTTGATCATCAACGGCCGCGCGAAAAATCTCATCAGTCTCCCGATTGGCGCTGTCAGTTTATCGGAAAAGTTTGGCCTCAACGATCAGATTCCAGCCAATGCCCTTTTTGACACGATGACGTTTGTCGATAAATTGTTTAATAGTGTGTGGTGGCTTCGCAACGGTCAAAACCTACCGCTAGTTTGTCTCGGCGGCAGTAACCGAACCATTGCTAAGATCAATCGTCGTAAAAGTAACTTTTTGAATTTTGAAGACATTCACGGCTATCGGTTACGTGACACCGCGATCTATCAAACTTTTAACGACGTGCTCACTCAGGACGCCGCGGGTCGCGCGAAGATTCCTGGGCTGGCCAAGGATCGGGCCGATATCATTGTCGGCGGCATGGTACCAGCTATCATGCTGATGCGTTTTCTCGATTCTGATCGCATCATCTTCTCACAAAACGGCTTACGTGAAGGCATCTTGTTTGAACATCTCACCACCTTAGCTGAACAAAATAACAACGTTCCTGGATAAAAAGGTTCGCAGCTAAATTACAGTATATCAAGCTTCCAGCAGTCAAAAAAAGATCTCTCAAGATGAATTCTTGAGAGATCTTTTTTGACTTGCTGTACTTAATTTTGTCTTAGCGGATCACTAACACTGAAATTGGCGAATATTTTGCCATATAGGCAGCTTGACTCCCAAATCGGCGTGCTAAGCCCTTTTTGGCAATCGAACCAATAATTAACAAATCTGGTTGAAGATGTGGAATCACTTCTTTAACAATGGTTTCACCTGGCTCACCTTCTGCAATCAACGACCGCACATGCTTGGCCCCAGCCGCTTGTGCTTGCTTTTGATATTTCAAAAGGTGTTTTTTCAAGTCATCACGTTCACCATGTACATAATCTTTACTCAAGGCTTGGTAGACGTTCATGTCGTCACTTTCTAGAATCGAGACGATCACTAATTCGGCATCAGTTTGAGCAGCTTGCCCAATGGCATACTTGAATGCCAGTAACGCATCTGCCGAATCATCAACCCCAACTAAAATTCGCTTAAAAGTTGTACTCATGGCTATTCACCATCCTTAATCGCATTTTGTTGTTCAGCATAACGTTGATTGCCCCGTCGTAAATCGTAGACGGTCCAGACCAGCAAGGCCAAAATAGCCGCAACTAAGACGTAAGCAATAATTTTAGAAATCAGCTGTTCGCCAGACGTTGGATTGTCCCCAAAGAATCCTAAAACAGCATCTGGCAACCCAATCATGTTTAAAACGGTTAACCCAATGACGGACAACCAACCTAATACTTTGACAACGATCGAGTTTTTAAACCGATTCCCCATTTCAACCTTGCTATCTGTCATCATTAACAATGGCAACATTGAGAATGGGAGCGCAAAGGCTAAGAACACTTGCGAATTGTTCATCAAATTATTCAGCGCCGTATGCTCATCAATGGCACTCTTACCACTAGTCAGCATGACACAAATCAATACTGGAATAACTGAAATAAGCCGCGTCACCAACCGCCGTAACCATAGTGGCATCCGCATATGCACGAAGCCTTCCATGATCACTTGCCCAGTCAAAGTCCCCGTAATCGTTGAATTTTGACCTGAGGCTAATAGTGCAATCGCAAATAACGCTGACAGTAACCCAGACTTGGCAACCCCAATTAAAATACCATTGCTGAGCATTGACGTATTTGACAAGGCTTCATAAAGTCCGAAGAATGATGGATCTTTAACCGCGCCACTCTTGAAAACTGCGACCCCCATGATCAACAGTAAAGCGTTAACGACAAAGGCAAAGGTCAATTGAATGTTAGAGTCCCAAGCGGCAAATTTGACCGTCCGTGCAACATCACTTTCATCACTATGATCAATTTTCCGTGTTTGTGAAATAGCTGAGTGTAAATACAAGTTATGTGGCATCACGGTAGCCCCAATAATCCCTAATGACCCAGATAATGGCGTCATTCCGGCAACACTACGTGACGTTGAGAAAGTGGCCGCAGTTGGGACTAAGCCCTTAATTACGCCACCCCAGTCAGGATTCGACAGTGCAACTTGATAAACGAACACAAACAAAATAACTAGGATCAAGCAAACCACAATGGCTTCGATTTTACGGAATCCAATTTTGGTCAATAATAGCAAAACTAAGACATCAAAAACAGTAATGAAAACCGCAATCACTAATGGAATTCCGAATAATAAATACAAGGCAATAGCTGCCCCGATAACTTCCGCAATATCGGTCGCCATAATCGCAAACTCAGTTAAGATCCATAGTACAATCCCTAATGACTTACTGGTTCTGGCCCGAATCGCTTGCGCTAAATCCATCTGACTCACGATCCCAAGTTTAGCTGCCATATATTGAAGCAACATCGCAATCAAACTTGAAATCAAGATGACAGACATTAACATGTACTGGTAATTTTGCCCACCAGTAATTGAGGTCGACCAATTCCCTGGATCCATGTAACCAACGGCAACTAACGCACCTGGCCCAGAATAGGCAAACAAGGTTTTCCAAAAATTAAGGTTCTTAGGGACTTCAATCGTCCCATTAATCTCTTCTAGTGACGGGCCATTCGCATATTGAATTAACTTATGTTTTTGACCGGTCTTTACGTTTTCTTTGCTCAAGTAAAGTTCCCCCTTTATTTCGTTTAATTTATATGAGCAGTTGTTATTATACAATAAATAATATAAAATTGAAATGTTTTTTAGGTATACCTAGAAAAAAGTTGTTTGGGGGTTATTTTTTATGCGTGACAGTTTTAGCAATTATTTGAAAACTATTTATGAGGCTAGTTTTACTAAAGAACACACGACCAATAAGCAAATTGCGACACTCATGGGGGTTCTACCGGGATCGGTGACGGAAGCTGTTGGCAATTTGGTTATCGCGGGTTACGTGACACGGCAAAAATATCATGGCATTTCATTGACGACGGCCGGTTACCAACAAGTCTGCCAATTAATGTATCGCTACCGCTTATGCGAAGTTTGGTTAGCCAAAATAATCCAATTACCACTCCCAGTGATTCCTGAACAGGCCTGGTTAATGGCTGCGATTGATAATCCAGAATTACTGCGACAATTAGATATACAACTAAATCATCCACAACGTAGCCCATTTGGTGGTCAACTTAATATCCAAGCCAATCAGCCAGGCCCCGCTTGGCATTCACTAGAAACCATTACTAGTGGTCAGACCATTATGATTGAGAGTTATTTAGAAACCGTCAGTACGATTCGTTACTGCCAACACAGTCAGATTGCCAGCCAACAAATTTTCACCTGTGTCGGCAAAGCCAACGATATTGCCATCATCACGTTATTAGATTCGCAACAACGTGAGGTCCTGATTAATACCGCGGTAGCCCGCCACCTTTACGTTTCAAAAGTTGAGCAATAACCGTCAGTCTCGCAGGTCAACTCAATTTAATTTATTGACGTTTTCGGTCTTGGTTGCGGTATACTGTTAATGTTAGTAAAAAATGTCAAGGTAATAGTTAACCAGATGCTTGTATATCTTTTAGACGGCCGCCGAGTTGTTAGGGAAAAGTATCGTTTCAACTACTGAAACGGACTTTGCCTTGAACAATTGGAGGTCTTTTTTTGTCAACAAGTTCAAATTTAATCGAACCAACGACCAAACGTGCTATTTTCGGTGCAGCTGGTCTAGCATTCTGTGGTGTCCTCGTCGAAACCTCGATGAACGTCACCTTTCCCACTTTAATGACCCAATTTCAGACGTCTTTAAACGCCGTTCAGTGGGTAACCACCGCTTATTTATTGGCAGTGGCTGCCACCATGGTCATCGCAGCCTTTACCCAGAATCGTTTTCATTGGCGCACGATTGTGAACGTTGGTGGGATCGGTTTTGTGATTGGTGGCCTGTTGTGTGCCACCGCGCCGAGTCTCTGGGTGTTGCTCACTGGTCGAATCATTCAAGCAATTGGGACCGGTTTTGCACTGCCATTAGTTTTTGCACAAATCATGAGCCAAATTCCGTTTAAAGAACAAGGTAAATTCACGGGTACCGCGGGCATGTTAATTGCGCTAGCCCCCTCATTAGGACCTACCTATGGAGGACTCGTTACACAACTGCTTTCATGGCGCTTAATTTTTTGGATCACCTTGCCGTTTGGGATCATTGCTTGGCTCATTACCGTCAAAAATATTCGGCAAACAACGCAACCAGTCGCTAAGCCCTTTCCTTGGGGACAATTCATACTGATTGTTGCGGCTTTAGGCTTAATGACTTGGGGCGTCAATGCTGCCGGCACACAAGGCGTCACCTCATTTAATTGCTGGCTGCCGGTATTATTAGCCGTTTTAGCCTTAATTGGTTTTATCACCCGCGCCCAAAAGAGCCAGCATCCGCTAATCAATATCGCTATCTTCCATAATTCGGCCTTTAACAAAGCCCTCGCAATCTACTTTTTGATTCAATTTATTCAAATTGGACTGACCTTCTTATTGCCAAACTTTACACAGCTGGCCTTAGACAAAGACGCCATGGTTTCTGGTTTGATGTTACTGGCTGGGAGTTTGACTTCTGCCGTTCTATCGCCACTGACTGGTAAGTTCATGGATCGCGTCGGGATCGTTAAGCCCTTACGACTTGGGAGCGCCTTTTTATTGTTAGCTACCTTGCTCTTTGCATTGCTCGCCAAACAACTCTCAATCCCAATCATCATCGGGTTATTTATCCTTTACCAAATTGGGTTTAGTTTCATGTTCAACAATACGTTGGCTTATGGTTTACAACAATTACCACGACCACAATTAGGTGATGGTAATGCGACTTTTAATACGTTGCAACAATACTCCGGCTCACTTGGAACAGCCATTATGGCGGCCTTACTTGCGACTGGGACCACGCTCTTGCCACATGAGTCCACCATTACTCAGACAAAACTAGGCACTCAATTAGCACTTTGGCTCTGTTTGATCGTTATTGTGCTCGTTGCGATCATTGCTTGGTTCGTTAAACCCACAGTTACTGATAAATCATCGTTATAATCAACTAAAGAGCCCAAAAAAGAGACCACCAAACGGACAGCTCAGCTGCTTGTTTGGTGGTCTCTTTAATCATTCAGGTTATTTTTAATTCTGACGATGCTGTTCGTCTTGATCTTTTTTCCAACTGTTCGGGCTCCAGAGCTGCCCTTCCATTGAACCGCGCAAGCTGTCAATTTCTGCTTGTTGATCATCGATTACTTTGATAATTCCAGCGATCACAGCTTGATTATCCGTGGTTTGCAATTTCTTTAATTCTGAAATTGCCCATGCTGATTGGTCTTTTTCACTCATCACTAATACCCCTTTAATTGTCTTTAGCCCTGAAGCTAACCATCGTTAAACCATCGTAGCGTCACGCTCATAACGATCATCTTTGCTTGCTGCTCCGGTTGGGCTGGCATGATGCTGGAACGTGGTGGCCACGTTTGTGAGCCAAGAATCGGTCTCACAAGCCGGGCTTTCTCTAAGCTGGAAGTTCACCAGCTAAGAGAAATTTCACCACTGAGCATCGACCAGCCCAACCTGCGCTAATCTGTAGTCCTTATATCAATTGGCTTTTGTAGATATTAAAATTATCAATATTACTTTAATTACAACCATGATTTAATGTCAGAGTAGACTAGGCCGCTTACGGTGTCGAGACCTTTGACTAGGCAACACAATCTGTTCAACAGAGACAAACGATTAGGCTACAATTCGACAGTTGAACCCAACGACTCATTAAATTGTACTCAATCTGCCCAGATTCAACAACTAATCTGCTGGCATAATGAGGATTGAACCTTCAAATTGACCTGCTACCCACTAGACGTTTGCAAAAAAAAGGACTCCAGCGTGAACTGGAATCCCAAATAATGATTAGCCAACTGCTTGTTGGTCGTCATTGTATAGTTTCTGTTGAATTTCACGTAATTCAGACTTACGCACTGAACGTGGCAAAAATGCTCGAATGTCTTCCTCATTGTACCCGATTTGTAAACGACGCCCATCATAAATGATTGGCCGTTTGAGTAATTGTGGCTTTTCAACTAATAGATCTAAGAGTTGATTGAACCCTAACTCTGATAAGTCGATGTGTAATGCTTTGAAAGCCTTAGAACGCGTTGAAACAATGTCCTCGAAGCCATTTTCAGTTAGCCGGAGGATTTGTTTCAATTCATCGCGATCTAGAGGGTTCGCAATAATGTCGCGTTCATTGAAAGCAATGTTGTTAGCAACCAACCATGCACGTGCACTACGGCTCGACTTGCTAGATGTTGAATAATATAAATTTACTGTCACGATGAATTCCTCCTAAGTTTACAGTAAGTGATTTTCTTACTTACTTTTATATAGTAAGTATACGTTTTTAGTCAAGAATAGTCAAGGTTTGTCAGACATCTTTTTCGTGATGAAAGTGTGATTTAAGTTTGAACATGTCCTAAACTAAGCGTCTGGCGTCAAAAGCGGTACCTCTTTGACGAGATACCGCTCAAACCGCTTTTACTTACTAACTGCCCAGGCTGGGATCGAACCAGCGACCTCTTGATTAACAGTCAATTATTCTACCGCTGAACTACTGGGCAATTTTGCTACTCAATAGTTATAACACAATCACCAGATGTAAAGCAATTATTTTTCTAATTTAGTTTTAATTTATTCACATTAAAAATTAACCGACAATCCTATAGTGGATAGAGTCCGAAGCATGACATCACAGTAAAATCTTCTTTATTCACGACTTTTTGAATCGTGCTTCTAATGTCATACTCACTTAAGCTGGAACGTAGATCGAAGTAATAATCACCCTTATTGTTATGCACTGACAGTAGCCACTTACCTAGTTCACCGAATTGATCAGTGTCCGGCACGTCTTTTTGATGTCGAAACATCACGTGAAAGGTGGGTTTCCACGTGTTCTTATCGTTACCGGTCAGTTGCACCAAAGCATGAACTTGCCGGTGCAACCGAATCGCGGCAATGAGACTAGCCGTGACTAATAACGCCACCAGCACGGTTCCCAAGCCTAAGCCGCCTAAGAAAACCTTGGTTGGTATCATCACGCGCGTTTGATTTGCTAATAGAATTGCGGCACACATCAGTAACCAAAAGCCAACGATGGCACCATTAACACAATTTAACGCATAATCACGCGCTTGCCGGGTTACCGTCAACCGATAATTATCATCCGCCTTAACGACACGCTCATCGCCGGTGACACAAGAATAAGCCACGGCCATTTTATTGTGTTTAAAACGGTAGCTTGCCAACGGCTTAAACGTTTCGGCCATGGCAGTCAACGTTGCTGCGGGTAAATACTCGGCTAAAACTTGCCCAGGCTTATCAACCGCCTCAAACTGATAACGGCAACCAACAATCTGAGTGAGCTGCTGACCATGCTGAGCTTGTTGATTAAGCCATTGGGTTTCTGCCGCGGAACCTTTTAAAAAGAATCTTGTTTTTTGCATGCGCGGGACCTCCAGAAAGTTTAGATTTAACTCATTGGAAGTCCATTATAACCGGATTGGTCTATTATTCAATTGGACACAAGTTTTAGTTCAATGTCGTAACTAACCGGCATTAAAGCCGTAATCAATGGTACTAGTGATGGTATCCCTTTCATCATACGAAAATTGGTATAGTTAAAATTAGGTAAAGATTAGTTCAATTTACGGACAATCCGGGTTAAGGTCGGTTTTTACTGAATATTCACAAATTTTCGCTGGCATGCTACTATTAACCTTAATGTTAACGATTTCAAATAATTAAAATTGTTTAAAGATAGAAGGAAAATTGTATGACTGCCGAATATATCATGGCCATTGACGAAGGCACGACCAGTACGCGCGCAATTATTTTTGATCACGCTGGTCACCAAGTCGCCGATTCGCAACGTGAATTTCCGCAATACTTTCCCCAGCCGGGCTGGGTTGAACACAACGCTAATGAGATTTGGGATGCGGTCTCATCGACTATTGCCAATGTTTTCATCGATTCTGGTATTCAACCTGATCAAATTAAGGGAATTGGGATCACCAATCAACGGGAAACGACGGTCGTGTGGGACAAGCACACCGGTTTACCCATTTATAACGCCATTGTTTGGCAATCACGGCAAACGGCACCGCTAGCTGATCAACTCATTGATGTCGGCGCCGGCGACTTAATTCATCGGCATACGGGGCTCGTCACCGACGCCTACTTTTCAGCAACGAAAATTCGCTGGATCTTAGACCACGTTCCCGGCGCACAACAACGCGCTGAAAATGGCGAGCTGTTATTTGGCACGATCGATACCTGGTTAGTTTGGAAACTGACTGGTGGGGCTGCACACGTCACTGACTATTCTAATGCCAGTCGAACCATGCTTTTTAACATTCACGAACTCCAGTGGGATGACACCATTTTAAAACTACTAAATATTCCGCGAGCTATGCTGCCGGAGGTCCGTTCCAATTCAGAAGTTTACGGGACAACTAAGGATTATGCTTTTTATGGCAGTGCCATTCCTATCAGTGGAATGGCTGGTGATCAGCAGGCCGCCTTTTTTGGTCAACTGGCTTTCGAACCAGGCATGGTCAAAAACACGTATGGTACTGGCGCTTTTATCGTGATGAATATTGGCGAAAAGCCACAGCTCTCAGACAACAACCTCTTGACGACTATCGCTTACGGCTTAGATGGCAAAGTCACTTACGCACTGGAGGGGTCTATTTTTGTGGCTGGTTCAGCCATCCAATGGCTACGCGATGGCATGCAACTCGTTGAAACGGCACCGGATTCAGAAGCATTGGCACGTGAATCACACAATCATAATGAGATTTACGTCGTCCCTGCTTTTACGGGTCTCGGCGCACCTTATTGGGATTCCAATACTCGTGGCGCCGTCTTCGGCTTGACGCGTGGTTCTACCCGCGCAGACTTTGTTAAAGCCACCTTGCAATCATTAGCCTATCAATCACGTGACGTTATTGATACCATGAAAAATGACGCTGACATCAACATTCCAACCTTAAAAGTTGATGGTGGCGCTGCTCGCAACAACTGGTTAATGCAATTTCAAGCAGACATTTCAAATGTCGAAATCCAACGGGCGGCCGACTTGGAGACCACCGCATTAGGAGCGGCTTTCCTAGCTGGCTTGGCGGTTGGTTATTGGTCTGACCTAGATGAAATCAAAGCCTCACATCAGGTCGGTGACTGTTTTACGCCCAAGATGGGAGCCGCGGAACGCGATAATTTATACGCCGGCTGGCAAACTGCAGTTAAAGCTGCACAATTGTTTAAACACGCCCCTTATGAAGGGTAATAAAAAAGTTAGTGTACCGAAATCGTTATTGACGATTCGTCTGCACTAACTTTTTTGTCCTTTTTTCAATTTTGGACTCACCTATTGTTTGGTTTGCTTGGCCGTGGTGCGAACCAGATTGAAACGTTAATCAATAACCCCAAAAATAAAAACGGCGGATAAAAGAACGTCACGACCAACGTCATCGTATTCACAATAAATGATCCCACTTCTGAGCGAAGAAGATTACCCATCGTCGTAATGTGATTTAGTTGGACGATTTGGCGCCGAAGTAATGCCGTCACAATGTTGTAAAACATCATATTCAGTACATACAAAACGCCAGCCACTCTGGAGAAAACATCTGTCCCAAACCACGCTGTTGTCGCTGGCAATAGCGAAGCAAAAAACAG
Source organism: Lactiplantibacillus brownii (assembly GCF_031085375.1). Classification (NCBI taxonomy): domain Bacteria; kingdom Bacillati; phylum Bacillota; class Bacilli; order Lactobacillales; family Lactobacillaceae; genus Lactiplantibacillus; species Lactiplantibacillus brownii. The sequence goes on along the minus strand of NZ_JAVCWF010000001.1, from coordinate 773,579 downwards.
TAGCAAGATGTTTAGCCAAATCGTTTGAGTATTAATCACCTTAACCTCGCTAAACATGTAGTGATGGTTGACCCACATGGTAGCGATAAAAATAAACGTTAATACGTACGCGCCAAATTGTGGAGCCATGCCAACCAGTGCCTGCTACGAATGGTCATGGCTTGGTAAATGAATTTCTAGTACCAAAATGGTTAAAATAATGGCAATTACGGCATCCGTAAAGGCTTCAAACCGTTCCTTTTTCATCACTTAATCCTCAATTTCTGGCAAAAACCCTTGGCGTCGTGCAATGGTTAAAAAGTCACGCCGTTTAGCTGCGGTACCGAGTGCTTCGCGAGTCATATTGGCTAAATGTTCATCACGGGCATTGCCGCCACGTTGTTGATAATAGGTATGTAGCCGCTGATCGAATCGGGTTAATTCAGTTTGATAACGTTCAGGCTCAACGTACTGATTCTTAAAGAGCAACGCTGGCAAGCCTAACCGCGGCTTAGTTTCTGGTTCAGTCGCTGGATAACCCAGTTGGAAACCAAATACAGGCAACGTTAAGGCTGGCAAATGCAAATAGTCAATCACCGCTTGTGTATCATTATTGATTGATCCCAAGACCACGCTCCCCAGACCCAAGCTTTCGGTAACCATCACCATGGCTTCGGTCATCAGTGTGGCATCCTCAACACTGCCCATAAATCGGTCTAACTCGGTCAAGGCACGCTTAGCTACTGGCGTCGCGGCCAATTTCGCATTACGATGTTGATCGGCCAACACGACCAGTAAACGACCTTGCGTCGCCACCGTAGCACGAGTGGTAATTTTAGCCAACGCCTGTCGGATAGTTGGGTCCGTCACCTCGATTAAACTATATGCTTGCAAATACTGACTGGTAGGTGCATGTTGTGCGGCCGTAATAATCGTCGCCAAAGTCTCATCGGTTACCGGCTGATCAGTAAAATTGCGGTGCGTTCGGTGCGCTTTTAAAAGGTCACTAACTGAATCGGTCATGATTTAATTACTCCTATCCTTGTACTAATTCTGTTGACCACTGCGTCAACTTTGGCAAAACCGCCACATTTAAATTGAACACGATCCGTTCACAAGTTTGATCAATCTGAATGCTTTGAAATAATGGGTATCGTGTCCGTCCGGTCGTTTGCTGGCACACCACACTTAGCGTTGTGAGCTCGTCTAAGGCTGTTTCTAGCAACGTAATTGACCGTTGGGGGAAATAATCACGTTGCAACTCCGGTGCGTCTAGTGGCTGACCAACCATGTTCTCAACGTCACGCTTGGTCAATAATAAACTTTCGGGATGTTCCGTAATTAAGCGGAGTAATATTTTTAGCGTTAGAATTGTTTCAAATTCATTGCGAAACCGAAATCGTGTTTGAAATCGACTTTGAATAAATTGTAATAATGCTTTCCTCAATGGGATCTTCCTCTCATTTTACCTTGGTCTACGATACCACTTTCATCACCCAGCGACACCAAAAAAGACACCAGTTCGACTGGTGTCTCATCACTTAACCAATATGATTTTCTGTCAAGATCATATCGACTTCTGCCTGCATATCAGGCGTTTTAGTCCACTCTTCCCAATGATCCATGGATTCATCCGGGATTTCAAAATTTTCATTAATATAAGCTTGATACTTCACCACATGCGTTGAATGTGGAATATTCAATTGCAAAATCCGTACCTGTTTAATAAAGCCACGTTCAGCCGCCAATTCTGCACGACCATTCATGACCATATTACCAATTTCCATGTAAGTTGTGCCATCATTACGCGTAATTTCTTGAATTAAATCCAAGACTTCATGATTTTTCAAAACGAATCCCTCACTTCATTTTTTAGTATAGCGAGGGTTGCGAGCAGTGTCAAAAGTTGCTGACTGGTCAACTTAGCGAAAGTCTAATCTGTGAGACCATGCCATAGCTCGTACACTTAGTCACTATGTCAGACAAATAAAAAACCACTATCCAAAGATAGTGGTCGGCATAAGAGAGAAAGAGAATTGATTAGAAGGTAACTAAATACCTTACGAACTAAGAATAAGCGATATTGTAAGCGTTGTCAACAGTTAGCAGAAATAAATAAATAAATTACCAAAAAATGATAATAAAATTGATTCAAGCCTTTATAAATCAAGGAATAGTCTCACATTAACATCACCGCATCGCTACTCCGACAAACATTAACAATAAACTTCATCAACTTTTATAAGACATTTATTTTATATGATCCAATTAATAACGATAACTTACAAAAGCCAATGGCTACTTTTCAGCAGCACATTGGCTTTAATTACGATCTCGTTCAAAAAATCACTAGTGACGTTGTCGACGACGACTTTCAGCATAACCATAACTCATGGAAGCCAGCGCCAACACAACGAAACCAATCCCAATCCACAGAGTTTTAACTTCATGTTCCTGCGTCTGAGGCAGCTTAGTCTTAGGCGTAGGGGTCTGCTCATTAAAGATACGGTTGACTGGTGCTCGTGACGCGACAACTTCATCTGCCATGGCTACCGGCGCGGTTGTTGATGGTGATTGATTATTTTTAGCAACTGATTGTGACTCAGTTTTCGGCGCTTCTGGTTGCGGTTGCTGAATGGCTTTGTCTACCACAACTTTAGCGTAAGACAAGGTCACCACTTGTGGTTTCACCGAATACTGCCCGGTTAAGTTCCCAGTCACCCCTGTAAATTGGTAACCGGCAATGGCTATTGGCGCGACCTGATAATCATCGCCAACGGTTCCTTGTAAGATTGAAGGCGCATGTAGCGTTTGACCAGTCGCTTGATCAATATAGCGAACACTAACCTGGCCTACTGCTGCTGGCAAAATCGTCTTCGCATATTGATGTCTGATTGTCATTGGCTGACTAGCCACAATTCCTTGTAAAGCACCAATCGTTTTAACGTAATGATAGCCAGCAAACTGACGTTGCGAGTCTCGAACATCATAAGTCGCTCCCACTGGTTTCGTGAGTGTTAGTGGCGCATGCAAGCTTTGCCCTTGTTCATCTTCGTAAGTCACTTTAATTTGGCTTTGTGCCGCTGCATCCTTGGCGTATTGGTGCGTAATGATGATTGGCGCACTCGTAACAGTTCCTTGCAAGTTACCGGTCGTTTTAACGTGATGATAACCTTTGATGGCAACTTCAGAAGTTCGCAGATCGTAGCTTGTACCCGGTTTAGCCGTCACAACTAAGTCGTCTTTCAAAGTCTGACCATGTTCATCCAAATATTTTACGGTTACCGTACTATTAGCGACCGGAAGCCGTTTACGATAACGGTAAATGACCAGTGTATTCGACTCATTATACGTACCTTGTGCATTTTCTGGCGTCGCAATTAAGTCATAGTCACCCAACTTTTGAATCGCATAGTCGCTGCCGCTGACATCATAATGATCGCCTTCTATTCCGGAAATCAATTTGTCCGCAGCGATCTGTTTACCTTGTTCATTCAAATAGCGTACGGTTACCGAACCCGCGACCTTTTTAACAAATTGAGCCGTATAAAATTGATCACTAGTTAAACGGTCCGTCTCGGCCGGCAAAGCTGGACTCCAACCGGCAAATTTATAGCCAGCATCGGGGACGACTGTCGGAATCGCAAACGTTCGATCTTGCCATTGATTGCCATAATCCGTGCTGACGGTGGCCCCTTGACCACCGTAGTCAAGTGTCCCATTATCGCCAGGCACAAAAGTGACATTGACTGATTGGGCTTGCCAAACCGCATATAAATCTGTATCCGTTTGGCCTAAAGCCACCCCGGCTTGTTCAAGATCATAGTCCTTTGCACCATTGGGCGTCTTGCTCCAGCCAACGAGTGTCTTACCTTTGCGATTAAAAATAGCCCCTTTTAAGTCCACGTTTGATTGCCCTAAAACAACTTGTGAAACCGCTGCCGGATGACCATCGTAGTCGCCCGCATGATAAGTCAGAGCAATCAGGTCGGCTTTATTCGCATAGACCGCGGTTAATTTCGTATCGCCATGTACCGCCATTTTATCCGTGGCATAATGGACACTCGTATCACGATTCGACGTCCAGCCAATAAATGTTTTGGCTGCTGGCGCTACTAAGTCAGGACCAGCCTTAACGACTGCTTGTTTAGTGAGGTCATAGCTGTCAGGATCTTGTGGTACCGTCCCAGTACCATTACCGGCCAAGTAGCTCACGCGATAGCCACTGGTCAACCATTTAGCAAACAAATCAATATCACGAGTCATCGGAATCGTATCGGCAAATTCAACATCGGATTCACCAATCTGCCAGAACCACCCGTTGAAGACTCCTTTGCCATTAGTGAATGTGTCTCCCTTAACGTATTCTGCTGGAAAATTAACATACTCATCGGTACCGTAGCCTTGTTGAAACAGCCACGTCCCATTTAAATCATCAAAATAATTCACTTTGTGACTGATGGATTCCCACTTAGCATACAAAGTTAAATTACTGTCCGGCATGGTTAAATGAGTAAAATCAACCTTTTCACGATAATTTGCATCCTGATACCACCCTGCAAAAGTATACCCAGTACGAGTTGGGTCCGCTGGCTGTGTAATCTTTTTCTGATACGGCATGATACTATCGTTGGTATCTTTTCCAAGTTGCCCACCCACTGGATTATAAGCCAGCGTATACTGCTTGCGCGGATAATAAAGCGTGTAAGCTTCGGGAGTACGCACGACTGTAGCATGGACATCATCAAAACCTGGAATATCTTTAGCCAACAAGGTCATGTTCGTCACTAAATCACGATAGCGTTCATCCTCCTGATAATATCTGTCATTATATTCTGTGCCAGTACCATCCAAGCTCTCAAACATATAAATAGCAGGAATTCTAGTTTGATTAGTTGACCAATTTGCAGTTAATGTGTACCTTAATGGATCACCTACAGGTAGCATACTTGCATTCATGACCAGCTGTTTAGTAACTAAAAGAATTGGTGCACCAGCCCATGTATCAAACACGCTAGTTGCACTAAAATAATTTGTCGGCCAATACTGACCAATATCTTGTCCATATTTTGCAGCCAGTTGATACTGTTCCCCATCCCCGTAATAGGTCTGCCCATTAGCACTCATGGAAGTCGTATGAGTGTTGCTATTTAGGTTAAAGTCAATTTTATAAACGATTCGTTTGTAATAGACATTAATCACGGTTTGACCATTGCCGCTAACCTTTTTACTTTCGCTAAACCCATATTCACCATACCTGAGTGCAGCCACTCCGGCGGTATCACCATTTTTTAATTGGTCCGCTTTAGTTTGATCAATCGTGACGTTATTTCCAGCATCCGTCGTCGCAGTGGTCGACCAAGCATAGCGGTAATTGCTCTTAGTCGTCCCGGCATCACCACTGATATTGGGCTTTTCCAACCAATACGCAATAGTATACTTCACTTGAATCGGCGCCCACACCGCGTACAACGTCACATTCGACTTGACTGGTGTTGCAAAATCATAGGCCGTTGCCCCGTCTCGTTGTGTCGACCAACGCACAAATTGATAGCCATCACGTTTGGGTGCGGCAGGCTGCGTCACGCGGCCATTTTCTTTCACGTATTCAGGATCAACTTGTGACCCTTCCGAAAAGAAAATAATCGTCCGTTGTGCTGAAAATTTAGGCACCAATACGAGATTCTGCTTGGCTTTGGTCGACTTAAAATCAAACGCTTTTTGACTAGTGTCCCCTTCGACCATCCAGTAATCAAAATGCTCGCCAGTTGGCGGCGTCACCGCTGTCGTGGTCTTAGGAATTAGCTCCCCCGGTGCAACCGTTTTAGAGTCAATGACCTTTCCATCGGCATCCTTAAAATTAATTAAGTATTTGTCGCTAAAATGAGCATATAAGGTCTGTGATTTCGTGACCTTTCGCGGAAAGTAATATTGTTTACCCCCGGTAGGTGCGGTGAACCAGCCTTCAAAGGCTACCTGACCAGCTCCTGCTGGCGGATTAGCGGGCATGTTCACACTAGTCCCTGGTGCGACACGTGTTTGTTTCCATGCCGTCGATCCCGTCATAAAAGTCAGCGTTAACCATTCTGGTGCTTTTGGTTGCGTCGTCGATGATTGCGTGGCCTGAGACGATGCTTGGGATGCCACTGATGGTGCCCTTGCTGCCTGTTGTTTTGAGGCAGTTGTTTGATTCGGCAATTCATCAGCTTGTGCTGATAGCGCTGTCAAATTGCTACACTGTCCAACCAACAGTACAAGCGCCATAATTCCCCGTAAAAAACGTCCTTTTAGCATATGATTCCCCTCCAAAAATTCTAGACTAATTTAGTTTACATAAGTCTAGTAATTGTTGATCGTGTTAACTTACGATTTTAGTTTAACACTTTCATTTTTGAATGGGTTATGTATTTTAACTTGATGTCATTAAATTTTTTTCATTGCCTCCAAATGACCATTATCCTCGCATCACTACACACAACTCTGTGCAATATTCAGCTTCAACCGCTTGATTTGATTAATTTGTGAGAATAGCCACAAATTAGTTCTGACTCAGCTAGGCAATCGTTCGCATTCCAAGGAATAATGAAATATACTAATGGTAACAGAATAAATGTCAGGCATGCATTGGAGAGTGGAATCTATGAAGATCATTGAGCATCAAGCCAACGGGATAAATTATTATACATTAGTGAACAATCATCACATGAGCGTCACGATCATGGACTGGGGGGCAACCGTCACCGCGATTAAAACTCATGATAAAGACGGTGAGTTCGCTAATGTTATTTTAGGTTTTGACAATGGCGAGGATTATATTACGTATCAATCGTTTTTTGGCGCAACAATTGCACGAGTCGCTGGCGTGTTGAAAAATGCTCGGTGGCGTGGTTACGACTTGACTCAAAATTTTGGCGAACATAATTTAAACGGTGGTAACATGCCACAGATTGCTTTTGAGCCTTGGTTTCTCGAACGTAAATTACATACCTCTGACCAAGTTGGTTTAGTCATGCAATATATTACGCTCGATGGTGAAAACGGTTTCCCAGGTACGATGACGATCACCGCTGATTTCATCTTAGATAACAATGGTAAATTTACCATTAGTTATACCGGTAAAAGCGATAAGGCGACCCTCTTCAATCCGACCAACCATGCCTATTTCAATCTCAGTGGCAACGCTGACCGCTTAATTGATCACCAGATTTTAAAAATCAATGCCGATGAATACTGTGCGCTAAATAAACACGGCATTCCGACCGGTAAATTGCCCTGGGTAACCGGAACACCGTTTGACTTTCGTGACCGAACCGAAATTGGCCCACAGATTGCAACCATCAAAGGTGGACTGCATCACGGCTTTGTATTAAACGAGACGCCTTACCCACAAGTAGAATTGCTGGATCGCGTCAGTGGTCGTAAGGTCACCCTCCGTACCAATGCCAAAGCAATCGTCGTCTCCAGTGCAACCAACTACCGTGACGACCGCTATCGCCTCAACGGTGGCAAACCAATGCGTTCACAGCTTGGGCTGTCCTTACAGCCACAGCTATTACCTGATGCCATTCACCACAAAGAATTTGGTAACATCATTATTGAACCAAATATCCCCGTCACTTACCAAACAGCCTATCAATTTTCCAATATTTACGATGTTTAGAACCATCCTTTGACTGCCTAAAAAAAGACGCTTGACCATCCTTCGAATTTGGGAAGATGGTCAAGCGTCTTTTAATTTATCGTGATCAGTACGCATTTAGGGCCAGGAACACGATCTTACAGTACTAACTTCTCAATCGTCGCTAACACGCCATCATGTTCATTATCGAGTTCAGTGACACTTGTCGCCACCTGACGCACACTGGCAGCCGCATTTTTCATTGCAACGCCTTGCCCAGCAAACTGCAATAATGGCTTATCATTATCACCATCACCAAATGCCAAGAGTTGATCGGCAGATAAGTGCCAACGCGCCATTAACCACTGAACTGCCGGTAGCTTGCCGACACCCGCAGTCACTAGGTCAATCACGCCATAACCACTATCATGCGCCAACAGTCGACCAGCAAAATGCGCGTTTAAAGCCGCCACCTTTTGTGCGGCGTGGTCCGGATTAGTGGCGACACTGATTTTTTTGATTTTGTCTTTAACGACACAAAAATCGGCCACTTGTTGCAAATTATCATAGAATTTTTCGGCAGCCGCAATCAAAGCTGCTGGCGCACCAGCCTCGGTGTACGAGCCGTGTTCACCCACCATAATCAGATAGGCTGATTTCAACGGCGCTTGCTGTCGGTCGACCGTAACGAACTGCTCAAGCTCCGTTGCGGATAAACTGCCATCATAGAGCTGTTCATCATTGACATAAATCGAAGCCCCATTTTCCGCGACCATCACTAAGTTGTCAGCCGTGATGCCAGCAAACAATTGTTTTAAATGCGCGTATTGATTGCCAGAAGACAAGACCAAGCGAATTCCGCGGGCTTTTAGCGCCGTCAGCGTTTGTTGTAACCACGCTTGATTGTACGTTTGATCACCATGTAAGAGCGTCCCATTCAAGTCGGTCGCAATTAATTTAATTGACACTTAGTCCACTTCCTAATCTTTTTATCTTGATTCATTATACGCACTAAAAAAGCGCCAACACAACTTAATGCGCTGACACTTAGTCGCAGCTTCCCACAAGCTACAGAATTGTTTTCATTTAATAATTATTCAACCGTTACACTCTTGGCCAAGTTCCGAGGCTTATCAACATCTAAGCCCTTATTCAAACTGGTGTAGTAAGCCAATAATTGACCAGGTACCACGCTGAGTAAGGCCGTCATACGTTCGTCAACCGTTGGCAAGACAATGGTATCTTCTGGCTTAGCTAAGGCATCCGTCACGATCGTAATCGTTTTAGCGCCCCGCGCAGCGACTTCTTGTAAGTTGGAACGTGTTAAGCTGGCCGTCTTTTGTTGGGTGATAATCCCAATAACTGGCGTATCCTTTTCGATCAACGCAATCGTCCCATGCTTTAATTCGCCGGAAGCAAATCCTTCTGCTTGCACATATGAAATTTCTTTCAACTTCAAGGCTGTTTCCAATGAAACCGCGTAGTCTAAGCCCCGACCAATGCAAAAGGCATTGGGGGTGTGCAACAAAGCACTCTGAGCTAATTTTTCAAAAGTCGACTTTTCATCGACCAAAGCTTGCATCCCATTAGCCACTAAAGCCAATTGTTGCTTCACATCAAAGTTCTTGGCAGGTGTTTGATTGTCGGCTTCGCCTAACGCTTTAGCCAAAATAGCTTGTAAGGCAATTTGAGCTGTATAAGCTTTGGTTGAAGCCACGGCAATTTCAGGACCAGCATGTAACAATAACGTATAGGTTGCTTCACGCGATAACGTGGAGTTTGGCACGTTGGTAATCGTCAAGCTTGGGAATTTTTGTTCATTCACATTCAACAAGACTTCACGACTGTCGGCCGTTTCACCAGATTGTGTCAAGAAGATGAAGAATGGTTTCTTCGACAACAATGGTTGGTTATAAGCAAACTCGGATGAAACATGCACTTCGGTTGGCACACCGGCTAAGGATTCAAACAACTTAGCCCCAACTAAACCAGCGTGATAACTCGTCCCGGCAGCCACAATGTATAACCGGTCAGCTTCTTTAATTGCTGCAAGTAAATCCGCGTTGATCACTGGCGCGCCATCATCATTCAAATAAACTTGTGACAACTTCCGCATCACGTTAGGTTGTTCATCGATTTCTTTTAACATATAGAAAGGATAAGTCCCCTTGTCAGCTTGCGTTGCATCAATGTCCACGTGGAAGGTCTCGCGGTGAACAGCGTCGCCAGCTTGGTCAGTAATCTTGATTTCATCTGGTTTAACAACCACGATTTCACCATCATGTAATTCCAAGAAATCTTTTGTTTGGTCGAGCATTGCTAAACTGTCTGAGCAGACCACGTTAAAACCATCGCCGACACCAATAAGTAAAGGACTCTTATTTTTAGCGACATACAACGTATCTGGATCTTCTTTATCCATCAACAAGAAACCATAGGATGAATGGCCCAGTAAACTCAACGTTTTCCGGAAAGCAGCCAAAGTTGCCATACCTTCCTTTGTCACAAACCGGTCAACCAATTGAACAATGACTTCGGTATCTGTTTGTGACGTGAAAGTGACATCACTCAAATAGTTTGATTTTAAGTCTTGGAAGTTTTCAATCACACCGTTATGAACCAAATAGAAACGGCCATCTTCGGAAACTTGTGGATGCGCATTGGCCACACTTGGTTCACCATGAGTCGCCCAACGCGTATGCCCAATCCCAGTGGTTCCATGCACATTAGGGGTTGCGGCAACTTCTTTACGCAAGTCGTCGATCCGACCTTTTTCTTTGACCAAATAGTCTTTACCATTCTGATCATTAACATAAATACCCGCTGAATCGTACCCACGGTATTCCAATCTCTGTAAACCATTTAACAAAATCGATACGGCATTATCTTTACCGGTAACTCCAACAATTCCACACATAAATTTATCTTCCTTTACTGTTTGAATTGTTTCTAGCTGCTTGGTCAACCTATCTGTCACTAGTCTCACAACTAGTTTTTGTAATTGACCTGTAGAGTGCAGTCCCTGACATCACCCGTCGATTGTCGATAAATGTCATCCTCGTCAACTTTAGAATCTAAAGCCCTGGCGCTATTCCGCTTTAACCAATTAAGAATTAGTTGCTTTTCACCTCTGATTGGTATATTTCCTAGAAACAGTATTACTTTAACGTTACAATCACAAAAAGTCAACAATATTTTATATTGGTATACACGTTAATTAACAACTATACCAATCAAGAATGTAAGTCTATCAATCAACTAGCACCCTTTTGACTAAATAATGATTTTTTTGTTCATATTAATAAACATGTCGCATATTTCTCAGGAAAATGCCAACCCAAGCTAAAGTGACAACGACTTTCGACAGCTCAACGTCAACCAAACACTAAAAACGGTTAAATTCTTTGCCATAACTTAATTGTAGGCACTCCTCATCAACGCGTCTGATTCCGACACTTATGTTACTTGGTTAAACGACTAACCTTACTAAATTACGCTTGCCTGTGACTTGTTGCTCCAGTTGAACCGGAACATGGCAAACTCAATTTAAATTTTCTAACAAAAAATGAGCTCGGAATTTTGAAGGCTCATTCGGATCTCGTTTTTGAAGTTTTGCGATTAACATCGATTCTATGAATAAAACGGGCTGGATATTAAAAATATTTTTTGGGGGAATAATCGATGCCAAATGAACCTCCTGAGTAGAAAGTGTTCCAACTCAGGAGGTTCATTTAAATTAGTTGAGCAGGGCCAATCTTTTTTTGTGTTGCTATACATTCGAATAGCAATCAAATAATGAAATAAGCTTTTCTGTTGTAGCAGGCGATCCAATGATTTATGCATCTTTTTTGTCAATTAAATCATGGATGCGTGTTTTATAGTCTGCTTCAAAATTGATCCACATTTTCTTAGCGACTTCATTCTCTTTTGAAATGGAGTTAGCATCAATCATTGAAGTATTATCGACTTTAACGCTAGTTACTTCGCTCATAATAAAATCTCCTTTCCCTTGGAATGACTATATTAAACACCACATTAAATAATAATTCAAGAAGAAATCTAATTTTTTTGTAATCAATTACAACAATTAACCTCATGTTGAAAGCAGAACCCCCACGTGGTAGTATTTGTATACAGAAAATAATTACAAAATGATTAAAATACAAACGTGTTGTTTTGAAAGGAGTGGTGTTATGAAGTTGTCGTTAGCCGAGCACCAGTTGATTCGCTCAGGAGCAAGCACAATTATCAATGCTTTAGGTGCACAACTGTTCTCGTATACGCTTGGTTATTACCTTTTAGCCCAAACCGGATCTGCACTTAGTTTCGGACTTTCAATATTTATTGGACCAATTGTCAGTCTAGTAACGGCTCCATGGATTGCGAATTTAATTGATAGCTGGAGTCATAAGAAGACCACAATATTAGGGACTATCCTAACAATTATCAGCTTGTTGGGTTTTGAGGGGTACGTGATCTTAACAAATGGTAAATATGGATTGTTGGCATCTGCTGTAATTGTGAGTATCTTTATGAATATTGCTGGGCGTTTTTTTTCTCTATCCTATATGGCTTCTGTTAAGGGAATCGTACCCTCGAAATTAGTGCAACGGTTGAACGCGGTTCAAAGCGTTGGCAATTCAACAGCGGGTATTTTGGCGCCACCGCTCGCAGGTGTACTTTTTGGGTTGTTTCCCTTGAAGTACATTTTATTAATTCAGATTATTACAGAATTAGTTACGCTGTGGTTGACGCACAGAACAGATTTCAATGCATTTTCGGTGGAAAATAAAGTTAACTCTGTAATATCTGATGAAAAAGTTACTTTTAGGTCAGTTTGGGAATACTTACTGCGAGAACACAGACTACTTTTTTTGGTGATACTAGCTAGTTTATTAAACGTTGCATATGTTGCGTTTCAAATCGGAGGACCTTATGTAGTAATGCATCAGCTACATAAAAGTGCTACAATTTCAGGAACAATTCAATCTTTCACTTCTGTTGGTGTTGTGCTAGGTGGAATGATTATAACGTTTGTGATGTTAAAAAATATATTTAGATTTGCTTTTTGGGTGTACACACTATTTGGACTAGTAATGGTTTTTACTGGAGTATTGATTCAAACTGCTATTTTTCCGTTGTTAGTCATTTTTTCCTGCGTCAATTTTTGTTTAGGTTTGTTAAACGCTTTGGGTGATCCCCCATTATTTGCATATTTTCAAACTGAAGCGCCATATAATTTGCTAGGACATCTAACAACCGTAATGTTGACCTTATCTCAAATTTTAAATCCAATTGGGGTTTTAGTTTATACGTTTTTGTTTGATCATGTTCGGTATCAAGTGATTTACTCTGGAACTGCAATTATTTTGTTAATGCTAGGTGTAACTTTGTTTTTGTGGTTACATGCTATTGATTCGAATAAAATGTCAGATTAATAAGAAATCAGAGAGTTTTTCTGATTTCTTATTAACAAAAAATCATCTAATATCATCACGTCACTCTGTTAGTGTGAAATTTCTCTCAGTAGAAAGATTGGTTGACAAAGAAGACCCCTTCATCTCTAATTGAGTTACCACACATCAATAGAGAGAAGCGGTCTTCCATGGAACAAATTTTATCAGATTTTGAAGCAAAGCATAAGGGACAAGCAACTTTACTGCAGGTATTAATTTTCTCTGTAAGACCAAGGTATAAGTTTGTCTAGATTAACGAAAAACTACTCAATCTGAGCAGCTGAATCTACATTTGATTTGTTCAGCCTCAAAAACGAGATTCGAGTGAGTTTGTCCCAAGCTCATTTTGATTAATAAATACTTATTCAGTTACGCCAACTTCATTACGCACCACATCCACGATTCGATCAACGTATGCATTGACCAATTCGTCGGTCTTGGCTTCTGCCATGACCCGGAGTAAGTCTTGCGTTCCTGAAGGACGAACTAACACCCGACCATCGCCAGCCATTTCAGTTTCAACTTCACCGATCACGGCCTTGATTTGTTCGTTGTCTAAGGCCGCTTGCTTGTCTTGAACTTTAACGTTCACTAACTTTTGTGGATAAGTGGTGACTTCCGCAGCTAATTCAGACAGCTTCTTACCAGTTTCTTTCATGACATGTAGTAATTGAATCCCAGTTAACATCCCATCACCAGTCGTATTGAAGTCTAAGAAGACCACGTGACCAGATTGTTCGCCACCTAAGTTGAAGCCATCTTTGAGCATTTCTTCAACAACGTAACGGTCACCAACTTTGGTTTGTTCACTGTGGAGGCCGGCTGCTTCCAGGGCCTTATATAGACCAAGGTTACTCATAACGGTCGTGACTACGGTATCCTTTTTAAGCTTGCCACGTTCTGCCAAGAATTTACCACAAATATACATGATCTTGTCACCATCAATGATATTGCCCAATTCATCAACGGCAATACACCGGTCGCCATCCCCATCAAAGGCTAACCCAACTTGGGCACCCTTTTCAACGACAAACTTGGATAAAGCCTCTGGATGGGTAGAACCCACGCCTTTGTTAATATTCAAGCCATCTGGTGACGTAGCCATCGTGTCAAAATCAACATTTAAGTCCGCAAAAATCCGTGAGACCAAATTGCTGGTTGAGCCATTAGCGCCATCAACGGCTAAATGTAAGCCGCTTAAATCATCGGAAATCGTTTGTTCCAAGAATTGAGAATACTTCAAGTTACCTTCTGGAAAATCAGCAACCGTCCCTAAGCCTTCTGCGGCTGGGCGTGGTAGGTCATCCTTAGGTTGTTCAAGTAAGGCTTCAATTTCTTCTTCTTTGGCATCGGATAACTTGAAGCCGTCACCACCAAAGAACTTGATGCCATTATCTTCAACCGGGTTGTGAGAAGCTGAAATCATGACCCCAGCGTCTGCATCTTGAATCCGAACTAAGTAAGCAACCCCAGGCGTCGTGATCACGCCTAAGCGTAACACTTCAATCCCGGCGGATAATAAACCAGCAATCAATGATTCTTCTAACATTTGACCAGAGATCCGCGTATCGCGCGCAACTAAGACCCGTGGTTGGGTTTCTTTATCTTCAGCATGTTCCGTTAAGACATACCCACCAGCACGACCTAAACGAAAAGCAAGTTCAGGGGTTAACCCAGAGTTTGCAATGCCACGCACACCATCAGTACCAAAATATTTCATCGTTTCTTTACCTCATTTCAGATTTTCAGTTATTTTTAACTGTAATTTTAACTTTAATTGTGGCTGGACTCACCGCCGAAATGCCATCTTCGTCAGTGTCAGAAATGTCCACCGTTTTTGTCGTGGTCGCATTGACATCCGTCACATCGACATCCACCGGTAGTTTATCCAGCTTAGCCAACGCGGCCTTAGTCCCAGTGACCGAGACGGACTTCGTATCCGTTGAAAACGAATAACTCGTATCCGCCGTCGTCTTCCCACTGGCTTTCAGATCCACCGCGACATCTTTCTTCGTTGTGGCCGCCGTAATTGGAATATAGACGGACGTCGTTGACGGCGTTAAGACGACATTCAACGTTTGCCCATTGGCATCCAAAGCCTCAATCATCGCTTGCTGGTTGACCGACTTTTTCAAGTTTTTCTCGGTGTTAACCACTGCCACGACTTTGGCGACCTTGCTAACTTCGCTGACCGCCCCGGTAACTTTAACCGAAGCTGTGCCTAAACGCGCGCTACCGACCTCATAGCCGGATGCGACGTTGCTCTTATTGAAATCAGCACTCACCTTATAGGTTGCGGTCCGCCGTTGTTGAATATTAACATGGATATATTTTTGATTTAAAGTATAACTTAATTCTTTATTCAAGCCATCGACTTGAACTTTGACGCTATGACGACCAATCGATAGATCTGATAAGTTCGCGTAAACTTTAAAATTCTGTGTATTGGCCGTGGTCGTCACTAAGGCCGCCGGACCCTCAATCGTAATTTTAACGTTTTCAGGGTAACCAGTCACAAAATATTTAGTGCTATTCACGTTCAATTCCAAAGGCGCGGTAATGGTCACTTTCCGGTTGGAAGTTAACGTGGTTTTAGACGTGCTATTCGTTAACAGACTGGACGTATTATTCGTCTTCATCGAGCTAACGTAAGCAAATAAGGCCAGTGCACAAATCAAGGCCAATAACCGCATTGACCAGGCGCTATCCATGAATTTTTTCACTTACGTTGCCCCCCTCCAAAGATGTGTACGAACCAATTTTGAATCGCGTTTTGCTTCGTTTCATCTTCCGGTGTTAATAAGACTTGCCGGAAATAGCGCAAATAATTCTCACGAGTCATACCGCGCATCAATTCATTATCTTTGGTAATGGAGACTTCGCCAGTTTCTTCCGAGATCACAATGGTCAAGGCATCCGTCACTTCACTGATCCCGACAGCGGCCCGATGGCGTGTCCCTAATTCTTTCGGGATCAAATTACTTTCAGATAGCGGTAAGTAAGCGGCCGCCACCTTAATTTGATTATCTTGAATGATCACCGCACCATCATGCAAGGGCGTATTTGGAATAAATATATTTATTAAGAGCTCACCGGTAATGTCCGCATCAAGGGCGATCCCAGTTTCAATGTAATCTTCCAAACCAGTGTCCATCTTGATGGACATTAACGCCCCGATTCGACGTTTGGCCATATATTGAATGGCTTTATCCAGTTCGTTAATCATCCGTTCTTCGTCTTCATTTTGACGCTTGCCTCGCACAAAAATCGACCCACGGCCCAAATGTTCCAAGCCGCGCCGAATTTCTGGCTGAAAGACGATCACGAGGGCGATGACTCCCCAGTTAATGATTTGGTCCATAATCCATGAAACCGTATCTAGACCAATGACCACGCTCAAAATTTTAACGACTGCAATCACAACGATCCCGCGGAACAGCTGTACCGCTTTGGTCCCTTGCAATAGGACAATCAATTCATAAATGACAAACCAGACCACTAGTATGTCAAGGAGCCGGACAAAGTTTGTCACCGTCAACAAATCGCTCCAGTTGAAGTTCATAATCCCCCTCCTTATGAAAATTATTTACTTTCACATTATAGCACGGGGAACCATTAGCGTTGACCCCTTTTGCAATCGAAGCGACCAAAATCTGCATTTTTTTGCATTAGTATTAAACTTGTGATTAATTAATATAGCTTCGCTAATATTTCTGTTAAAATGATGGTGAAAGTGTGGTGATCAAATGACCCGTTTACAACGTTGGCTCGTCCGGTTAGCTTATTGGGGATTTATGGGCTTCGTGGCGTTAACCATTCATGATTCTTTTTCGTTCCTATTGTTGAACACCCTATTAGCTTATATCCCCATTGAACTAAGTTTTTGGCTCACAAGTCGTCGTTCAACCATTTTCTTCTGGTTGCTGGCGGTTATTTGGTTACTATTCTACCCGAACGCGCCTTATTTATTAACCGATCTATTTCATTTGAGTCTACTGAAACCATACGCGGTCAACGGCTTGCTTAAATTTGATTTGGGCATGTGGCGCGACTTTGCTTACTTAGTCACACCGACAGTGGTCTCTATCATATTAGGGACCTACAGCGTGGATCAGATTGCCCAAGAAATTCAGCGGCGATTACATTTAACAAAATTATTCGCCGGCCGAACCTTGATTAGCATGGTCTTATTCTTATTTGCCAGCATTGGCGTGTACGTGGGCCGTTTCTTACGACTTCACACGATTTACTTGCTGATTACGCCACAATATATTTTGGAACAATTAGCCGAAATGTGGTCATCTAAAATGTTAGCTTTCGTCTTAATCATCTGGGCCTTACAGCTTGTGATCTACGGCGCTTGGCGTTTCACGACGACCCTTAATCCCAGTCAAAATTCCAACTCAGAATCTTAAAAAAGACTATTGATTTTCGTTTAAAAACGATGATCAATAGTCTTTTTATTTGAGTAGATCAATTTTGATGACTAATTACTTATAACACTTTAGGGTCGCTGTAACTGGCATGCGCACTGCGCTTGTCATGTAAGCCACTAAAACCACTAAAACCCATTTCAGTCGCTTTCTTTTCAGCATCCGTAATGTAACGGAGCGTGTCGTCTGCGCGTTTTTCACCGTAAACCTGTAACCACTGGTGGAAACGTTCATCCGAAGCCGTACTAATGGCTTGTTCAACTTTCAACCCAGCTGGGGTCAGTGATAAGTACTTGATCCGCCGATCACTCTTGTTGGTCGTTTGGTCAATATACTTTAAATCTAACAAAACATTGATTTGACGCGCAATCGCGCTCCGCGAAACACGTTGAGCATTCGCAATCTTGACTAACGTTAATGGTTCCTTAGTCGTGGCGATCATCCGCATCACAATATAAGCCTCAAAAGTGATCTTATATGGCCGTGTCGGTACCGAGACGAAATCCCCGATATACTTCAAAATGTGCATATAAGTTTCAACGAATTGTTCATGAATCTCTGTTTCTGTCATGTTACGTCCCCCCGCTAGGTCTAGCATTAAAAATCCCGTTTCAGAACTAACAACTAATTGCCAGTTCTAATCATTCACTATAAATACTATTCTAACATTATTATAACCGAGAACTATTACAATGCAATATAAAATAATTTATTAATCGTCATCTGCTTCAATGTCATTCAACATTAATAAATTTTCAGAATAGTTAATGAATTGGCGGAGCTTGGAGGCCGTTCGTAAGCTGATTTGACCACTTTCTAATAAGTGTTGTACTCCCGCTCGTTCGGCACCTAGACTTTTAATCCGCAAAGTTTGCAGTTGACGTTCATAATCGGCCCGTGACAAACTATGATCCGCTTTAGCACTCTCAATCCGGTTACGGTAGTGAACGATTAAGTGGTAGAGTGCTTGTCGATCAAATTGTTGTTCATCGACACCCGTTTGCTTCAAATAACGTGATAATGCCTTAATGGCCGCTTTGGAAGCCACCCGTTGAATCTCCAACTGTTCGGCGCGAAATTTATCGCTATCGACCGGTGTTAACCACACGCGCAAGCTTTGCATCCCACGCGCAAACATCAAGCGTAATGACCTTAGCGTTGGTAAACCGGGCTTATGTGCCGCTTGTGACAACCGTTGTTCCCGGCGATCAATCCGCCGCAAATAGGCTTGTGCCCCTAATTTTGACGTTTCACCAGCCGCCAGCATCTCTTTGACGGCCTGACGTTCACCCGCCAAAGCAACTAACCGTAGCTGCATCTCATCCGTCAACATTGGCTGGAGTTCATCGGCCGTCTGTGAAGCCACTTCTAATCGCCGAATTTGAAATTGTTGATCCAAGATCAAATCATAAGCGGCACGCTGATTCTCAGGACGCCGATGTTCTTCAATGTTTTGAACAGCAAGTTGTAACACATAAATCCGAGCTTGTTTGTAAGTAAATTGCTGGGGCGCAATGGCGGTCGTGTCCTCACCCTCATCATCCGGATCGTCCACGATCACCGCACCATCTTCATCTAAGCTAGAACCCCGTGTCATGAATGGCAAGGATTTGGCAGCCATAATCGGTAAGATCCCAGCTGCCGAAACTAAACTCACGATGATTACACCAGCCGCGATAAAGAGCACTAAGGCGCGTTCTGGGAAAGCATCACCGTTGGCAATCACCGTCGGAATCGTGAAGACCCCGGCCATGGTAATCGCTCCACGAACACCAGATAAGCCAGACAACGTTGCAATTCGTAAACTTGGCTTGGTTTTTTCATGATTTCGCAACCAGTTGATCAGCATGTAACCATACGTCCAAGCGACCCGAATCAAGAGTAGAATCCCCCAGACAATCAGCACATCAAAAATCGCATGCAACGTATTGGTGTGATTGCCTTCAATGGTTGCCTTCGTCGCAATGGGTAGTTCAATCCCCAAAATAAGGAAAACAATCCCATTCAGCAAGTACACAATGATATTCCAGACTTTTTCCGTCACTAATCGCAATTCTGGCGCGTCTTCGGCCTCATGTGAACCTTGAACGTGTGCTAACACGCCGGCCGCAACAACCGCAACAACCCCTGACGCGTGGAACCATTCTTCGGCGATAAAATAGATGGCAAAGGGGGTCAGAATTTGTAAGACCACGTTAAAGACCGTGTCATTGATCCCTTCACGTCGCAAAATATCGCGAATCAACTGAATAATCGTAATCAACGCCAGCCCCACGGCCAGGCCGACTAAACTAATGTAAAAGAAATCACCAACGGCTCTACCAAGGACAAAGCTCCCGGTCACTGCCGCAGCTAAAGCATATTTAAAACCAATCAACCCACTGGCATCATTGATCAGGCTTTCGCCACTCACTAAGTGCAAGATTTCTTTGGGTAACTTTACCCCTTCAGAAATCGATTGCACCGCCACTGGATCAGTTGGTGAGAGGATGGCAGCCAGCGCGATGCTGACTGCTAATGGAATCGTTGGAATGAGGACGTGAATCAAAAAGCCCCCTAATATGGTGGTAATAAATACAAGCACGATCGCGTTGGCAAAGATCGCCCCGCGAAGTTCCCACAACTCTTGTTTGGGAAACTGTCTGCCATCGTTGTACAGCATCGGCGCAATAAAAACGAGCATAAACCAGTCCGTTTGCAGCTTGACTTGTACATTTAATAATAAAGCCACTCCTAGACCCAGCCCGACTTGAATCAAACTGACCGGGATAGCGACTAGATAGTGGCTCAACACATTCGACAGCAGCACTAAACATGCCAATAAAATCACTAATTCGATGATCGGCATTAAAGTGTTGCCTCCTTTGTTCAATTGACTTCAACTAGGCGTCGGTACCAATAATTCGGACCTCAGTTTCGAGGTGGACACCAAACTTTTCATAAACAACTTTTTGAACATAATGAATCATATCCATATAGTCGGTCGCAGTGGCATGATCGACATTAATAATGAACCCGGCATGCTTTTTCGAAACTTGGGCCCCACCAATTTGATGACCCTGCAAACCGGCATCATGGATTAGTTTACCAGTAAAGTAGCCAGTTGGTCGCTTAAAAACACTTCCACACGAAGGCCACTCTAGCGGTTGCTTCGATGCACGTAATGTATTAAGTTCATCCATCCGCGCTTGAATCTTCCGCTGACTCCCTGGCTTCAACTTAAACGTTGCCGTCACGACGGTATCGCGATAATCTTGGATCGTACTGTGCCGGTAACCAAAGTCAAGTTCCGCATTGGATAAAGTCTTTATTTGGCCTTCGCGCGTAATGACCGTGACCTCTTCGACGACTTCACTGATTTCACCGCCATAAGCGCCAGCATTCATGAAAACGGCTCCGCCGACACTGCCTGGAATACCCGCGGCAAATTCAAGTCCAGTCAGACTAGCTTTACAAGCGGCTTTCGTCGTCGCAATCAAAGCAGCTCCAGCTTCGGCCACAACTTCGGTTTCGCTCGTATGGATCTGCTTCATTTGCGTCAAAATAATCGTCAAACCGCGAATTCCGCCGTCTTTAACAATTAGATTACTGGCATTACCAATGACCGTTAAAGGTAAATCCTGCTCATTTGCATAGTCAATTAAGCTTTTGGTTTCACTGATAGATTTAGGAAATGCGACATAATCAGCCGGGCCGCCGGTTTTGGTATTTGTATAATGACTGAGTGATTCATCTTTTTTTATTTCAATGGCTGGAAAACTGGCCAACACATCTTGGGTCATGGTGAGGTTCCTTTCATGTTTCAATTTTTCTTGGTGGCGTTTAATCAACGCTGTTGTGCATCATAGTGCTTATCTTTAAATATTATTGCTTAATTGTCCGTCTCCGTTGACCAGTACGTTCGCTGTGAGGCAGACCTGCAGCCAAAGATCGGTCTGCAGGGCGCTTTCAAGCCGAAGTCCACGTCTTAAAAGTCGGCCAGACCCTAACCTGGGTAAAACCACCCAGCTAAGGGTCTCGACACGACGAACATACTGATCAACTCCGACGTCAAATAGTGGCTTAACAAGGGAACATTGATAAACCCAACATCAACGAAAGATCAATTGATATTAAGGATCGCTGGTTCAGCGCAGGTTGGTCTGAATAATGCTCAGTGGTGCAGTTTTTCTTGGCTGGTAAACTATACCAGCTTAGGAAAATCCCGGCTTGTGAGACCGCATTTGGGCTCACAAACGTGACCACAAGTCAGACCAACCGAAGCGGCAAGTTAAGCGAACACTCACTAACATTACCTTTATTTTAAGCATAAGTAATCGTCGGGGATACTGCGATGACCCGATTTTTAATTTAGCTTCACAACTGCTCGAAAGTCACCCACCGAGATGAACGTACTTGCTTAAATAATGATAGCACTTTTTAATCGCTTAATAAATGACGGCACACCGCGTGACTCGTGATTGCTGACGTCGGGTCAACCGGGTTCTCGCCATGGGTAGCGACCGCCGTGATGAAGGCTCTAATCAACGGCGCAAACCCCCGTTTTTCCAAGGTTGGCGTCCAATCTGGAAAGGCTGTGGTCTGTGTTTGTGCAGTCTGATAAGTCGTTAAACGACTCAGATTGGTTACCAAGGCACGCTGCGCAGTAGCTTGCACTGTGGCGGTTTCAAGGTTAACGCCACCACGCATATTCGTCACGACTTGTAACTGTTCGTGAGCCGTCTGAGCAGTGAAATAACCCTGTTCTAGTTGTCCAGTAGCACTAGCCACGATACGACCAGTCGTGCTGACCATCGGCTCATCCAATAAGTATAAGCCCGTATCTACACTATGAATCATCAAATCAAAAACCGCCGTTTCAACATCTTGATCACTGGTCTCACGTACCTTTTCGACCATGATCAATCTTTTATCTGGGATTGCTTTTAATTGTTGGTTTAAAGGTGCAAAGCGACGATTAAAGCCGCAAGTAAGTAAGAGATGGCGTGACGCTGCCAAGTCATACAAGCCTTGAACTTCCTGTAAATCCATTGACACGGGTTTGTCCACGTACACATTAATATCTGCGAGCAACAATTTTTTTATAATTGCCGCATGTGTTACAGTCGGGGTATGCACAAATACCGCCGCGGGTTTGGCGGCCATCAGGTCATCTAAAGTCGCATGCGTGTGCGTAAACCCATATTCTGCCGCTAACTGGGCCCTTTTTCCCGGATTACGGGTCGTTAAATGAAATTCAACTTGATCCTGCATAGCCGCCATTACTGGCAGATAGGCTTTTTGAGCAATATTACCTAAACCGAGCACACCAACTTTTAACATGTGAAATCCTCCAATTAAATTCAGCATTTGCGGTACAATTGAACTATTAATCATAGAAAGGGCGTTGACACAATGAAATTTATCTCATGGAACGTCAATGGACTGCGCGCGGCCGTTAAACATGGCTTTGTCGACAGTTTTAACCAATTAGATGCGGATGCTTTCTGTCTGCAAGAAACCAAGCTTCAGGCGGGTCAGATCGAACTCGACCTTCCCGGCTACCATCAATATTGGAATTATGCGGAACGTAAAGGCTATTCTGGCACCGCTATTTTCACTAAAAACGTGCCATTATCAGTCAGCTATGGCATTGGCGTGCCAGAGCACGATACTGAAGGCCGCGTGATCACCCTGGAATACGCTGACTATTATCTTGTCACCTGTTACACACCCAATTCCGGTGGCGAGCTCAAACGACTCGCTTATCGCCAAACTTGGGAAGACGCCTTTTTAACGTATATCAATGGGCTCAACGCCCAGAAACCGGTAATCTTTTGTGGTGATCTCAACGTGGCCCATGAAAATATTGATTTAAAGAACTGGCGCAGTAATCATCATAGTGCCGGCTTTACTGATGAAGAACGTGGTAAATTTGACCACCTCTTGGCCGCCGGTTATACGGATACGTTCCGCCATTTCTATCCCGACCAAACTGAAATCTATTCTTGGTGGAGCTATCGCGCCCATGCCCGTGAAAACAATTCCGGTTGGCGGATCGACTATTTCATCACGTCTCAACGCTTAAACGACCGGTTATTGAACGCTCGGATCTTAACGGATGTCACGGGCTCCGACCATTGTCCGGTTGAATTGGATATTCGAGTCTAAGACTTGAATTTTTTCTTCAATCCAAGTAGGATTAGCCCATAATCTTTAGAAATGTAGGTGAACTGGTTGAATTTTGTCGCCATGGACTTTGAAACTGCCAGCGCCAAACGTGATAGCGCTTGTTCGCTGGCCCTCACCATTGTTCGTAACAATCAAATTGCGGATGAATTTTATACTTTGATCAAACCAGAAACAGACTTCTTCTGGCGCAACGTCCAAATCCACGGTATTCACGCGGCGGACGTGGCGGATGCCCCGAAGTTTCCCGCCGTTTGGGAACACATTCAACCGTTCTTTCAACGGGATCGGCTCGTCATTGCCCATAATGCGCCGTTTGATACTGGCGTGTTACGCCAAACGCTAGCGCATTATGGCATCAGCGCACCAGAATATCTGTCGATGGATACCGTCAAAACGAGTAAAAAATTCTACCCTGAATTACCTAACCACAAGCTTGACACCATGTGCCGAGCGTTAAACATTGAACTGCAACATCACCATAATGCGCTCGATGATAGTTTGGCTTGTGCCAATATTCTGATCACCGAGGCACAACAATTTGGTGCTGAGCGGCTCAAACCGTTCGTCCGCGTTCAAGGTTAACTAAAGTGGGTCAAACAGCTAATTACTGGCGGTTTGGCCCACTTTTTTGTTGGCACTTAGGCCTTAACTTGCTTTAGACGGCTAAAGCCATATCAATGGCCGCAACCTTTTTTCCGGTTGGATCGACCACGCTATAACTGGCTGGCGTCGCTTGCTTGAAGCCTAACTGCTGATAGAGTTTCGTTGCGCGTTGATTACGTAGCTGGACCGTTAAGACTAACTGACTCAGCGTGCTGAAGTCTTGTGCCCAATGAATCACTTCTTCAACTAAAGCGGTTCCTAAGCCTTGACCCCAATACTTTTTCAAAACGGCCACCCCAACTTCACCTTGCTTTTTGATCAACTCATCCGTGGCTTGAACGGTGCTGACACCAATCAGTCGCTGACCTAGTGAGGCCACAAAGATGGTGTTGGTCGTGGTACGGGTGATTTGCTCGATTTGACTGCGTTCATCAGACTCACTTAATTCACCCAACCCATCATCAACCGTAAACGTGTTCGATTCAGTGGCTAATTGCTTCAGTAAGATTAATAATTGTGCTGCATCGGCAGCTTCCGCTGGACGGACATCGACAACTTCTGCTGTCATAGTTGTCACCTCTCTAATTCATCCACCAACTTTTGATAATGAGTCCCATTTGGTTCAAACTTAATGGTCCGCACATCCGCCTGCTCATCGGCACGACTGAGGGCAATACGCAGATAGTGATCAGGTAAGAGCTCACTAATAAATTCCGACCATTCAACCACACTGACGCCATCACCGTCAAAATATTCGTCTAAGCCCAAATCCTCGGCGCCGCCATCTTCCAACCGGTAGACATCCATGTGATACAACGGAATCCGACCTTGTTGATATTCACGGACTAAGGTAAACGTGGGACTTTTGACATTCTTCTCAATCCCTAAACTTTTGGCAAGTCCTTTTGTAAAGGTGGTCTTGCCGGCACCTAAATCACCATCTAATAAAATTAAATCACCCGGCTGCACTAGTTGGCCGACTTGGGCGCCTAGTTGCATGGTTTGTTCCGGGGATGTGACTGTTACTGATTTCATACGATTTTCAGAAAACCTCCATTCATTTTTATTCAGTGAGCGGCACACCAATAGTTGTCGTTGACCAAATTTTAAACCAGCCGAACTGAATTTCCTACTATCATATTATAAAAAAAACGTGAGAAACTTCAAAGTACAAGCTCTGAAGTTTCCCCCGCTTAACAAACTAATTAGGCTTCTAACCCTTGCGCTGCGGTGATAATCGCAACTTTATAGACGTCTTCTTCGCTGGCACCCCGTGACAAATCTGAAACCGGTTTGTTCAAGCCTTGCAAGATTGGGCCAACCGCTTCAAAGTTACCGAAGCGTTGCGCAATCTTGTAGCCGATATTACCAGATTGCAATTCTGGGAAGACAAAGACATTGGCATGACCAGCCACTTTTGAGCCAGGCGCCTTTTGTAGACCAACCTTTTCAACAAACGCTGCATCAAATTGCATCTCGCCATCAATGGCCAAATCTGGTTCGGCTGCTTGGGCTTTTGCAGTAGCTTCTTGAACCTTGGTGACCATGTCGCCCTTGGCTGAACCCTTAGTTGAAAAGCTCAACATGGCAACTTTCGGGTCAATGTCAAAGACTTTCGCGGTATGTGCACTTTGGGTCGCAATTTCAGCCAACGTGTCTGCATCTGGATCAATATTGATGGCACAATCCGCAAAGACATAACGTTCGTCACCTTTTTGCATGATGAAAGCCCCACTGATCCGATGTGAACCGGGCTTAGTTTTAATAATTTGTAAAGCGGGCCGAACGGTATCACCAGTTGGATGTACCGCACCGGAGACCATCCCATCAGCCTTACCCAAATAAACTAACATCGTCCCAAAGTAGTTTTCGTCCGTCAACATTTTGGCGGCTTGTTCAGGGGTATTCTTACCCTTGCGCCGTTCTACCAAAGCGTCGAGCATGGCTTGCTTGTCTGTTGCTGGATAAGTTGCTGGATCTAAGACTTGAACGCCGGTTAGATCGACCTTTAAGTCTTTGGCAACCGCTTCAACTTTAGCGGTTGCACCTAAAACGATTGGCTTAACTAAGCCATCTGCAGCGAGTCGAGCCGCTGCCCCAACAATCCGTGGTTCAGTGCCTTCGGGAAAGACGATAGTTTGATTTTTACCGGTAATTTTTTGTGCCAATGATGTAAATAAATCCATGAGATGACCTCCAATAAATTAATGAGCTATTTTTCGACACTAACTTGCGCTGGCAATTGCCAATTGATTGGCTGTTCACCAAATGATTTCAACGCAATATTAGTTTTAGAGAATGGTTTGGAACCAAAAAAGCCACGATAAGCTGACAACGGGCTGGGATGTGGCGCTTGAAGCACGACATTAGTCTCCGTATCAATCAACGAAATTTTCGAGCGAGCGGCCTTGCCCCATAAAATAAAGACGACAGGCGTCGGGCGTTCGGAAAGCCGCTGGATGGCAACATCCGTTAGGCGCTCCCAGCCTTTGCCAGCATGCGAAAAAGCGATGCCATTTTGCACAGTCAACACGGAGTTCAATAATAAAACACCCTGCTTCGCCCAAGCTTCTAAGTAACCATGGTTGACCGGTGTACAACCAACATCAGTTTGTAATTCTTTATAAATATTCACCAACGATGGCGGCACTGGCACACCAGGTAATACCGAAAAACTGAGTCCATGTGCTTGATGTGGTCCATGATAAGGATCTTGACCTAAAATAACGACCTTGGTGTCAGCAAACGGCGTCCATTCAAAGGCCTGAAAAATATTGTACATATCGGGATGAATATTTTTCGTCCGATATTCAGCTTTCAAAAACTTGTGTAATTGTTGGTAATACGGCTTCTCAAATTCGGGTTCGAGAACGTCCCACCAATCAGTATGAATAAACGCTTTCATCCTTAACACCTCTAGCATTATTGTAGCATACTCAAAACCGGTAATGATAATAATTCTGAATTCACTTTCAAACATGGTAGAATGTAACTATCAAGATAACTAAGGATGTGACAACATGATTTCGATTATCGCTTCTGACATGGATGGGACCCTTTTGAATAACGAAATGACCGTATCGGATTTCAATGCCCAAGCCATTCTCAAAGCCCAGCAGCAAGGCGTCCATTTTATTATTTCCACGGGTCGCCGCTACTCTGAAGCTCAGCCGTTGATTGCTGCGCAAGGCATCACCGCCCCACTAATTACTTTAAACGGGGCCGAAGTGTACGATGCTTCCGGCAAAATGCTCGATATGGTCCCAATCACGAAAACGGTCGCGCGTGCAATTTTTCATACCCTCGCTTCGCAAGGCTACTACTACGAAGTCGTTGGTAACGACGGCGTCTACTCTAATAGCAAAGCTAAGCGGGTTGAACAAATTGCCCACTTATTAACAAATTTAAATCCGGATACTTCCTTTAAAATTGCCGTAACGTTAGCAACCGCTCGGCTAGAATTAATGGATATCAACTATGTAACTGATTACAATGAACTCCTTGACGATCCTAAGAATCACGTCATGAAGATCATTACGTTCAGCCAAGCTGGTCCGGAAAAATTAAAACCATTATCAACTGAATTATTAGCCAAACATTCTTCCATTAAGATCACCTCTTCGGCGCGCTCGAATATTGAAATCAATAATATTAACGCCCAAAAAGGGATCGCCGTTGAGCGGTATGCCAATATGCTCAACACACCTATGAGTAACGTTATGGCAATTGGCGACAACAACAACGACGTTTCCATGTTGAAACTCGCTGGCACGAGCTACGCCATGGGTAACGCTACGGCCGAAGTTAAACAGCTCGCGAACCACGTGACAGAAACTAATGTGAACGATGGTGTCGGTAAAGCCATTTTGGAAGTGTTAGCTAATCAATAGTTAACCGGGAAATGAGGGTTTGACATGCGTAAATTATATTTCAGTCGCAATAGTTTTGCTAAGGGCGCTCGCATCGTTCGTGATGAGCACGGTCAGTCACACTACTTACTCGTCGGTCGTTGGGGTCGACGTCAAGATGCGCTCAGCCTCTATGCGATTCAAGGCGAACTACTTGCCGAAATAAAACAAACCTCACTCGGCCTATTGCCGAAGTTTGATTTGTACTACAACCGTCAAAACGTCGGCTCAATTAGTAAGACTTTGGGCTTTTGGCATGAAATGATCTATGTTCGTAAACTCCGCTGGATCATCATGGGAAGTCTCAGCAATGAAAATTACCGCATCTATCACGGGACTGAACTAGTCATGACAATGCGACCGGTCGTCACAACAAACGGCGAAGCTTTTGAACTCGCAATTAGTGATGAAACAACCGAACCAATTTGTATTTGTATCGCCGCGATTCTGGATCACTGGCAAAAGCCAACCAACCGTGAACGATCGCAATCCCCACAAGAAGGCTATAACATGACCTTCGGCGAAAGTAACTATACGTTGCATCCGCATAACAAATTACCACAAACATAATGATTATAAGCTATCAGTGCGTTAATCGCTGATAGCTTTTTTGTGCCATTGATTAATTCCAGCATCGTACCAATAGTTGCAAGAGCTGTTCCGATTCCCGCTTCGGTTGGGCTGGAAGACGCTGGAACGTGGTGGCCACGTTTGTGAGCCAAAGGTCGGTCTCACAAGCCGAGCTTTCTTCTAGGCTGGAAAATCCCACCAGCCAAGAGAAATTTCACCACTGAGCCTCTTCCAGCCCGCCCTGCGCTAATTAATCCTTCCTAACATTGATTGCTAGCAAGCCTCCAGTCAAACTTGGTACTCATTTCCAAATATCAAAAAACGTCACTAATACCTCTCCGTATTAATGACGCCTGAATTAATCAATAAGCCCAATATCAATCGAGCTTTCGTTGATACTAGATTTATCACTGTTTCTTTGTTAAATTGCGATTTAACGTCGGAGTGGACCAGCTCGTTTGCTGTGTCGAGACACTTAGCTGGGTGAGCTTACCCAGGTTAATGTCTGGCTGACTTTTAAAACGTGGATTTCGCCCTGCAGACCGTTCTTTGGCTGCAGGGTTGCCTCGCAGCAAACGTGCTGGTTCACGGAGACGGATAATGCGCTATGAACTAGCTACGATGGGCTAGCTTTCGGCTTCTACACCAGGGACAGTAGCTGCTGAGGCGCCATGACGTTTAACGATGATCGCTAAACCGACCCCAACTAACGTAATCACGATATTCATTAGAATAATCATCCGTGGTGCCCCGGTACCCGTAACTTTTGTCAAATAGGCTGCCACCGACAAGACCACATAATTGGCAATACTTGAAGCAATCATCACCAACGAAGTCGCCAAGCCTTTACTATCAGGAAAGAACCCGATAGTCGTCGAAGTCGCCAATTGTAAGACCCCGCCAGCTGCGGCATAACCGATGACAAAGCTACCGATATATAAAATGATTGGCTGTTCGATAAAGTAGCAAAGCAATAACATGATAATTGAAATACTTGGGTACAAGATCAGCACAGTGGTTTCTTTCAAACCCATATGGATAAATTGCGCCGTTAACAGTACTGCTACCGTAGCACCCACCGCATAAAATGATTGCAACGTACTAGGATTCTTAATACCATAACTAAGCCCTAATTCTTGATTACAATTCAGCCAAATCATAAAAGTAGCCGAACTCGTAAAACCAATTAAAATTGAAGCAATTGCGGCCGGACTAAAACGATGCTTAGGTTGTGAATCGGTCGTTTTAGTCGTCGTTGTCGCTGACTTTTGAGCAGGAAATGGCAGAATCAAAATTAAAATCGCGTCAATAATCATCAAAATACCGCAACCAATGAAGATGACCTGATATGACAGCTGTGCACTAGCAACTAAGCCAATGACAAACGGTAAAATAAATTGGGCCAAAGTAATGGCAAACTTGGTAAATAAATTCGCAATTGAAGCTGATTTTGGAAAAATTTCCATCACGCTTGGCGAAACACAAGTGTCTAAGAATGAGTTTGCAATCCCATTGACAATCCCAATGGCATAAGCCCACCACAGACTATGAACACTGATCATACAGAAGAAGAAGACCGCGTATAACGAAATGCCAATGAAGCCACTAATTCGCCGACCAATTTTATCGGAAACTGGCCCTGCAAATGGATAGGCAATCAATCGTCCTAAGCCATATGCTGCGATGACCGACACAACCATACTCACATC
This sequence comes from Lactiplantibacillus brownii, assembly GCF_031085375.1. Taxonomy (NCBI): domain Bacteria; kingdom Bacillati; phylum Bacillota; class Bacilli; order Lactobacillales; family Lactobacillaceae; genus Lactiplantibacillus; species Lactiplantibacillus brownii. The sequence continues at coordinate 743,132 of NZ_JAVCWF010000001.1, read as the reverse complement.
GACCGTGCCATTAGCTAAGGTGCCAGCCCCCCAGGCCTTTGCAAAAGCCGTTTTATATTGACCCATAATTGAAGAAGCAATTCCTAAGATAAAGTAAGCAAAGTAAAGGGCAAATGCCGTAATGTAATACTTTTTGTTAGAATTAGTCGCCATTTCAATGTCCTCCACTAGCCGAGAAGAACAATTGCGTCACTTCTGCAACCGGCATATCTTGACCAGAATACAGTTTAAAGGCCGCGGCACCTTGCCAAACGAGCATCCCCTTACCGCCAATGGTCTGACTGCCATGCTCAGCAGCATCCGCCAACATTTTAGTCACGGCTGGGTTATAAACAGTATCAGTAACAACTAAATCATCGCGAAAAACGTTCATATCTTTGATATTCGTCTGCTCAATATTTGGCGCCATCCCAGCTTTCGTCGCGTTCGATAAAATGTCACTTTGTGCGATAGCTTGAGCAAGCGCGGATTGATCATTAATATCCCCAACGGTTACTTGACAAGTGGGTACTTTTTGCATGATTTTTTGAGCGGTTAATTCAGCATTTTTGTAAAAATCGTCTCGTGGATTAAAAATATGAATCGTGGTCGCGCCATCCAAAGCTAGTTGAACGGCAATCGCAGTAGCCGCACCACCAGCACCCAAGATAGTGACCTTTTTTCCTTGAGGTTCAACGCCATGATGGCGCAGATTTTCGACGAACCCCACCCCATCTGTGTTGTGACCCACTAAGACACCATCATTATTAACAATCGTGTTGACCGCTCCGATCAATTCCGCAGCTGGTGACAGTTCATCAACCAGCTTTGCCGCAATTTTCTTGCACGGCATCGTAACGTTCGCACCACGCATGTTCAAGACGCGCATTTTAGTTAACGCGCTCGCCATGTCATCGGCTTGTACATCAAAAGCTAGATAAGCGGCATTGATTCCCTTTTTTTCAAAACTATAATTATACATTGCTGGTGAACCTGAATGGCCTACTGGTGACCCAAACAGTCCTAACATGGTTGTATGACCATCAATTCTTGCTTCCATAACTGCCACCCCTTTCTAGTGTGTCTTAGCCGCTTGCCGTGCTTCATAGGCTTGATATTCCGCGGTTGGCATTGCTTTACCCGTGAACAGCGTGTATGCTGCATCACCTTGCCATAACAACATGCCTTTGCCGGGGGCTACCGTACAGCCTAGCGCTTCGGCATCTTCAATCAGTTTGGTTTTAAGTGGATTATAGACGGTATCCGCAACGACTAAGTCTGGCCGTAACTCACTCGGATCGACTAATGATTGGTGATCTAAAGGTTTCATCCCAACAATCGTCGCATTGACTAAAATATCAGCCTTTTTAATTTCTGCAGTCAATCGCGCTTGGTCAGCTAATGGATAAACTTTAACTTCAACGTCTGGCTTAACAGCCTTGAGTTTTTGTTGCGTCTTTTCGGCATTCGCATAAAATGCATCATCTTGATTAAAGATCGTTATCGCTTTGGCCCCATCTAAGGCACATTGAACTTGCACAGCGGTTGCCGCACCACCAGCTCCTAAAATAACAAGCTTTTTACCGGCAACTTCAACGCCATTTTCTTTCAAGTTACGGACAAACCCGATACCATCCGTAATATGCCCAGTCAGCTTCCCATTATCGTTAACGATGACATTAATTGCGCCAACAATCTTGGCAGCTGGTGACAACTCATCCGCTAACGTTGCCGCGACACTCTTACATGGCATGGTCACGTTACTGCCACGAACTTTGAATAATCTCAATGCGTCAATTGCTTCTGGCATTTGGTCCTTTTTCACATCAAATGCTAAGTAGGCATAGTCTAAGCCTTGCTGTTGAAAGCTAAAATTATACATCGCGGGTGAGCCCGAATGCCCCACTGGTGAACCGAGTAGTGTAAATAAGCCTGTCGTACCTGAAATTCGTTTCTCCATCATAAAAATCTCCGTTTCCTCAAGCGTGAAAGAGACCGAGACAGTCGTCCCAGTCTCCTTCGTCAATTTGTCTGATAAAATAATCGTTATTTTTTAGCTGGTTGATGATGATCGATGGCATATTGACGACGGCCGCCTGGCTTAGGAATCATGTCTGACATCATCATGTGTAAGCCACCATCAACAGTCACTTCATCGCCATTAGTATAATCAGAACGGTCACTGGCCATGAATAAAACGGTATTAGCGATATCATCCAAGGTTCCGATACGCCGACTAGCGACTAACCGTTTGCGGCCATTTTCAACAGCTGGATCACTATAGAAGTTGGCGGATAACGGTGTCTTAACCAAGCAAGGTAAAACACAGTTGCTCCGAACACCATATTGACCCCATTCAGCAGCCATTTGCTTTGACATCATGTTTACAGCTGCTTTGGTCGTACTGTAGGCACCACTGTAGGTTTCAGGCGAACGTGAAGCGACAGTTGAAATGTGAACCATCGTGCCATGTTTTTGCTGAATCATGACGCGGCCGAACCGTTGTGACATTAGGAAGTAACCCGTCAAATTAACATTTAAAGCAGTTTGCCATTCGTCCAAGCGTAAGGCTTCAAGTGGTGAAAAACGTAGAATCGCCGCCGTATTGACTAACACGTCAATTTTCCCAAATTTATCGATCACCGCTTTAACGGTTGCGTCAACTTCTGCTTCATCCGTGGTATTACATTGCACCGCTAACGTTTCCACACCGTACTTTTTCGTTAATTCTTCAGCATAGATTTGTGTTTTATCGGCAATCATATCAATCAAGACAATTTTGGCACCTTGTTTTGCAAATTCCTCACAAAATTTTGTTCCCATACCGCCAACAGCACCTGTAATCGCAACAACTTTATCCGTTAATCCTAACCAACTATTCGTCATAACTATTCGCTCCCTCGTTATTTACCTTGTTATTTAAGCTTTGACCGGTTCTTTTAAAATTTCAGGCCAAGCTTGCTTCAAAACTGAAACCGTCTGCTTGTAAGTATAATCGGCCACATAATCAATTCCTTTGGCCATATATTGATCAGAAATTACTTCGACACCAATGACCTTTGGATCAACACCGGCATCCTTGATCATTTTAACGAAGCCAACCGTATCCAAATCACCAGCACCTGGTGCTAAACGATCGTGCATCGACTCGTCACGCAAAATGGACATGGCATATGGTCGGGTGTAGGCATCGTCAATCTGAATAGAAATAACGCGCTTAGCTTGTTCCTTGGTTAATAGATCATATGGTTGATTTGCGCGTACCCAGTGCCACATATCTAATAACATGTAAACATTATCGCAGTCAGCTTGTTGCATGATCTGCCAAGTCTTGTCCAAGTTTGGTAAACCACTATATGGCATTGGTTCTAGCGCAATAATTAAGTCGCCCGCACGCGCTGCCAATTCTTGCAATTTCTTGGCGGTATACGCAATGCTGTAATCTTCCATCAACCCAGTGTTGATATGTTTAACACCGAAGAGTTCACACATGTGGAAACAAGCTTGTTCCTTATACTTCTGTTCATAGGAACGGGTTGGTTCACACCACTGAACAATATATTCAACTTCAGTGCAACGAATGTTGTATTTGGCTAAAATTGCTAAAATATCTTCATCAGTTAAGCCTTCATTCAACGCATCGACATAGGTTTCAGCCCGTAGCCCGATACCATCATAACCAGCAGCACTTGCTGCCTTACAACGATCTTCGAAAGTGCATTGATCACCAAGTGTCCAGGAACTAACAGTAATTGGATGTAATTTTGTCATAATAATTTCCTCCAAATAGTGGATTCATAACATGCATGTTTTGTATTTCACATAATTTATTTAACACGTCTAATGTAATCGCTATCACCGACGACGTCCAATTGCTTTTAGCCGGTATCAGCCATAGCCAAAAGTTATCAATTCTGTTATATTAGGCCTAGCGACTTGTCACAGCCCTAATCGTCTATGCCAAAAATAAGCCATTAGGAGGCTTTTATTATTATGAATTTGGATCATTTGCGCTATTTTGTCGCATTGTCCCGTACTGAAAACTATACTCAAACTGCCAAGCTGTTACATATTACACAGCCTAGTTTAACCAAGGCCATCCACACCTTAGAGGCCGAATTAAATATTGCGCTCTTCCAGAAGTCTGGTCGTAGCGTCACACTAACGCCTGCTGGCAAGGTCTTTTCAAATGATATTGCCTCTGCCTTGCTACTGATTGACAAGAGTGTGACTAACGTTAAACGGTTTAATGAACAAAAAGCCCCGATTCGTGTCGCGTCATTGCGAACACTAACCATTAAGTGGTTACCCGACATGGCGCAACGCTTTTTACAACTTGGCGCTCACGCTGCGGTGCAGTTTCAATTCAATACAGATACCGGTCTCTCCCCAGATATTTTAAAGGGCATCCGTAACCACAAATACGATGTCGCCTTTTGTTCCAAACTAGATTACTTTAGTGATATTGAATTTTTCCCGGTTGCCGAACAAAACATGGTTTGTATTACCCCAATGACCCATCCCTTGGCTAATCGTTCCAGCATTAACTTAACGGAAACACTAGCCTATCCCCAAATCACTTTTTCAAAACGTAGTGGGTTATATCCCATTATGCAAAAACTTTTTGATGATTGTGGTGATCAACCCATCAGTGCCTATTCCGTGGAAGAAGATCAAGCTATCGCTGGTTTAGTTGCGAGTGGTTTTGGAATTGCCATTGTCCCTAATATGTCCATTTTACAAACCATGCCAGTTAAAATTATTCCGCTATCTTTTCCGACGTGGCAACGTATCCTATACATGGGTGTCCTCAAACATCGCACGCCACAGCCGGCCGTTGAAGAATTCATTACCTTCGTCCGCGAACAAAGTAAAACGCTCTCTATCAACAATATTTAAATCTAGTCAAAAAAATTGCATTCAATCAATAGTCTGAGGTTATTGATTGAATGCAATTTTGTCATTAGACACTTTTAAGACTCGTGTTAAAATTTAAGTTGACTCAAGGATTGTGAATTAGATATCAAATAAAACAATATCAATTGACAACGCCCGGCTAGCCTAACGTTCTGGCAGTTCAGCAAGATTATATGCTAGTTACTTTTGATTGCTAAACGATTATTTTGATTAATCTTGTGAAAAATATAATTGGTGGGTGAGATTATGGAACTCAAAGAAAAACAACCTATGACGATGAAACATCGAACCTATTTGCCGCTGGCGACTGGGATTTACTTAAATTATGCGATTTTAGGAATGGCCACGATTATTATTTCTCAATATGGCACGCAATTCCAAGCACTTTGGCACACCGATATGAAAGGGCTTTCTACTGTGATTGCCATGATTGGGATTGGTCGCTTATTAACCATTCTAGTTGCCGGTTACCTCTCCGATCGCCTAGGACGTCGGAAAACCATGTTAATTGGAATGCTCGCACAAATTCTATTTTTACTCGGACTAGTCTTCAGCACCAATTTGATCAGTGCCTGCGTTGCCGCTTTATTTATGGGCGCAACTAACTCTTTCGGTGACACCTCAAGCTACCCGGCCTTAACTGACGCCTTCAAAGAAAATGCCGCCAGTATGAATTCATTGGTCAAAGCTGCGATGTCACTGGCACAATTTGCCTTGCCATTTATCGTTGCCGTCCAACCTAATGCCAAGTTCACCTTAATCGTCATGGTCGTCATCATGGCTTTGGATATTGCACTCATTGGAATGACCCGTTTTGCCCCCCAAACACTCAAATCAGCACCAACACAAGCCCCTGAAAAGGTCGCTGTCAAAAGTGGTGCTCAACCTTCAATGTTAATTGATGGTAGCTTGCTAATCGTCGTTGGGTTTACCTTATCTTTCACGTTTTATGTCTTCTCACAATATGCACCCAATTTTGGGAGTAGTGTTCTACACATGAGTGCTAACGGCGCAAAATCATTGATTTCATGGTATGCCATGGCCTCCTTAATTTCGGTGTTTATCACTTCGTCCTTAGTCACTCGTCTCAAACCAATCAAGCTTATTTTTACTTATACCTTAATTTCATTTTTGGGGTTAGTCCAAATGGTTACTTTTCCTAATGCCGATGGTGCGCGCCTAACCGCCGTTTTGATTGGATTCTTCGCTGCTGGGGGTATTTGGCAACTAGGCTTGACCTTGTTAAGTCAATATTTTCCTGCTGAAAAAGGCAAAGTTACCGGCTATTACAGTTTTGCGACTTCCCTGACTTTCTTCGTTGGGCCACTCGTCTCCAGTCTCATTATTGATGACACCGCCGCCAGTGTGTTACATGTTTTTGAAATCGACACTGGGGTTACCCTATTCAGTCTGATTATTATCATTATTTTATTCATTCGAAATCGAAAATTTGATCTTTAAGCCATAAAAATGAGCCCTCAAATTTGAGGACTCATTTTTGGTTACACTTAGCTTACCGTTCCAGTTGGTCTGGCTTGAAAACGCCCTGCAGACTGTTCTTTGGCTGCAAACCTGCCTCACAGCAAACGTGCTGTTATGCGGAGACGGACATTATTTTAATCACTACGATGTCCTAATTGCTAAGTCAATTCTAGTTATTTCGTAAGCCTTAAACGTTGATCACTTTATTCAAGAAGTCTTGTAATCGTGGACTCTTAGGGTGATCAAAGACATCATCCGGCTTGCCACTTTCCTGAATCTGACCATCCGCCATGAAGACGACGCGATCCGCGACTTCTTTGGCGAAGCCCATTTCATGGGTCACAACGATCATGGTCATCCCACCAGCCGCCAGCTTCTTCATGACATCCAAGACATCGCCAACCATTTCTGGGTCCAAGGCCGAGGTTGGTTCATCAAACAACATGATATTGGGCTTCATGGCTAACGCACGGGCAATCGCAACCCGTTGTTGTTGTCCACCAGATAACGAATTCGGCATGGCATCCGCTTTGTCAGCAAGTCCAACAGTTTTCAATAAGGCGTGTGCCGTTTCATCGGCAGTCTCTTTAGATTCTTTATTGAGTTGTACCGGTGCCAAAGTAATATTTTGCATGACACTCAGATGTGGAAAGAGATTAAAATGTTGAAATACCATCCCAATATTTTCGCGAACTAAGTTAATGTTCGTCCCCTTATCAGATAAATCATAGCCACTAATAATAATTTGGCCTTTAGTAGGCACTTCCAAATCATTCAAGCAGCGTAAAAAGGTACTTTTACCGGAGCCGGAAGGACCAATCATACAAACAACTTCATTATCTTGAACTTCTAAGTTCAGCCCTTTTAAGACTTCGTTGTCACCATAACTTTTGTGTAAATCTTTCACGATCACTTTAGCCATGCTAATTCATCCTCCTTTGAACCCAATTTGAAACCCAGGTTAAAATAGTAATGATAATCAGATAAATAATCGCAATCATTAGCCAAATCTTGAACCCTTCAAAGTTCCGAGCAATAATTAATGTCCCAGTTTGAGTCAATTCAACGATCCCAATCACGGATAGAATTGACGTATCCTTCAAGGTAATAATAAATTGGTTAATAAATGACGGTACCATAATTCGAATCCCTTGTGGCATAATCACCTTACGCATTGCCGTCCAATAAGGTAAGCCCAATGACCGAGCGGCTTCCATTTGACCAGCGTCGACGGCTTGGAAGCCCCCTTTGACAAAGGCCCCCGTATACGCCCCTTCGTTAAGCATCAGGGTAATCATCCCGGCAATGAACGCGGGTATCTTGAAGCCATGTCCAATCAAGTCTGGGAAACCAATGTAGATGAAGAACGCCAGAACCATTAATGGCATCCCCCGAAAAATATAAATAATCGTACTAGAGATGGCTGGGCCAATCTTCCCAGGCATCACACCTAAGACCCCTAAGATCATCCCTAAAACTGTCGCTAAAATAATTGAAATAACTGTTAATTCCATGGTCATCCAGAGCCCACTACCAATGGTGCTTAGGTTTTGGGTGAATAACCCGATGAAGGTCCGACTGCTGGCAGTTTCACCAGTTAAGGATGATTCACTGGAATGTAAATATTTATCAACGATCTTTTTATATTGACCATCCGCCTTGATTGCCTTCAAACCCGCATTGAATTTCTTCAACAGAGCAGCATTTTTACCTTTTTTAACGGCAAAGCCATAATCCCCAGCTTCATATTGCTTAGAGACAATCTTCAATGCAATCCCATTTTTGATCCCATAAGACATGACTGGGTAATCTTCGAAACAGGCTGCAGAATTCCCGACTTTGACATCGTTATACATATTATTAGAATCATTGAAATACTTAATTTTAAAGCCATACTTGCTTTGAACGGACTTCGCATAAGTCGATCCAGCGGTCCCAGTCTTCAACGCAACCGTCTTGCCCTTCAAATCCTTGAAGTTCTTGACTGAGCTACCTTTAGCAACCGCCATAACCACTCCTGACGTATAATAAGCATCAGAGAAGTCAAAAGTCTGCTTCCGTTCAGGGGTAATGTTCATCCCCGCGATGACCCCATCAACTTGGTTAGCACTTAGCTGCTGAACGGCGGCACCGAAACTAATTGCTTTGAGTTTATAATTGATATTTTCTTTTTTAGCAATCGCTTTTAAAATATCAATATCGATTCCTTTATACTTACCACCTTTTGCCTGAAATTCAAACGGGGCAAACGTGGTATCCGTCGCGATGGTGTAAGTCTTGGCTTGAGCAGTTGACCCAAATGCGAACCAGCTACCGAGTGTGGCTAACACCATGACAACAGCAACTTGCCATTTCTTCATGATGAGACCTCCTAATTCATTCTACCTGAACGGTATGTCATAAAATATAACATAGATTGATTGTTCTCACCAACTCAAGCTGTAATAATATTCTAATTTCAATTTAATGATTGCGCTATCTTTTGTATTTCACTTAATTATCTTAAGTGAAATACACTTTTGGGCAAAGAAATTAAGGAATCCAGCCAATTTTTGCTTTTATAAAGTTTTTTGTTTTGAATTAACAAATTAGCAAAGCTAACATCACCATATCAAGTGTAAAAGTTTGTTTATATTGGAAAGGACGAGATAGCATGACCCCCTTAGACCCCTTAACACATTTTTTCGAAAACCAAGCTGATTGCCGTCTCTGGGCGATGACTGGTTCCCTAGTCAATCCCCGACGCACGCGCGATAAGTTCACAGATTACGATGTGGCCTTCTTTACAACCGATGTCACCCCTTACCGTCAAGATGACCATTTTCTGACGCAATTTGGTGAAGTCTTGCTTCAAACTGAACCACCCACACCCCATGTGAGTCAGCCGACACAGGGCTGCACTTACCTCGTTCAATATACTAGTGGCTTACGAATCGACTTTCAATTTTATGCCTTAGATCAGCTAGCCAACTGCCTGGCTAGTGACCAGCTAACTAAAATCATGGCTGATAAGGACCAGTGTTTGCCTCAGCCACCGACTCCCAGTGATCGGGATTACTGGACGCTTCCACCCACAACCGCTCAATACAGCGCCACGGTCCGTGAGTTTTGGTGGCAATTTTTAAATACCCTCAAAGCAAACTGTCGTCATGACTTTCTATTGGCTCAATTTTATCTAAATCTAACGCGCACTGAACTCGTCCAGCTCTGGACTTGGTTACTAGCTTATCCAGATGGCTTTGAGCGCTCCTATGGAAAGCAAAACACCGATCTAATCAGTCAGCTCCCGTCACATGACCGTGCTCAATTACTGGCGACATTTGACACCAGTTCGCCGCGCGCACTCAACGAGTCACTCCGCTTGTTACAAGATTTAATGGTCCCAATCGCTCGCTTACTCACTTCTGAAGTAGGCGTCGATTATCGGCAATTTATCCCCTATGAATCTGTTCCAGAACGTTATTTACAAAGTAAGCACGAACCTCAACTAGCACATTATTTTCGCTCAAAATACTAACGGCTAATTCTAATAGGCTCACACGGCAAAGAATCACCTTTTTACCGCGAGACCGTTCTACTTAAATAATTTAGACAAGCCCGCCCAGCTAGAACATAATGACTTTAAGCCAAAAAAATACGCCCCAACCAATTTCTGGTTGGCGCGTATTTTAGTTTAATAATGTTTCATAACGCGATCAATTTGACGTTGTTGTTCGCGTTTCTTAATATCTTGACGCTTATCGTATTCACGCTTCCCATGCGCGACTCCAATAAGGACCTTCGCAAAACCATGCTTGAGATACATTTTTAGTGGAATAATGGTAACCCCTTTAGTCGTGGTTGCCGCGCCAATTTTACGAATTTCCTTTTTATGAAGTAATAACTTACGATTGCGCAATGGGTCAACGTTAAACCGATTACCCTCGGCAAAGGGACTGATATGCACATTCATCATGATTGCTTCACCATTTCGAATTTGCACATAGCCATCCTTCAAGTTCACACGCCGGTCACGCACCGATTTGATTTCTGTCCCCGTTAAAGCGATTCCCGCTTCATAAGTTTCCTCGACGGCATAGTCATGTCGGGCCTTCCGGTTTTGTGCGAGGGCGCTGTCTTGATGTTTACCTTTTTGTTTGGCCATCCTTCGCGCACCCCTAACGTCTAACTAGTCTTAGTGGCGATTGTTGCTACTGTTCGTCGACCGCCGACTAGTGTTATTGCTATGATTGTTATTATTGTTACTGTGATTACGATTATTGTTGTTGCCACGATAACCGCCGCCATTACTGTTGCTGCTGCGATTACCATTGCCACCGTTCCGGTTACCATTACGACTATTGTTATTACTACCATTTCGCTTATAGTTTCCGTTACCACCGCGACGATTATTACCACGATAGTTATCGTGATGTTCCCGTTTTGGCAATAAATCGGTCTTTGGTGCCTCTTCAGGATTCAACAACTTAAAGTCTACTTCACGTTGATCTTTATCAACCCGCATCAATTGTACTTTAACCGGTTGCCCAATTCTGAAAGTCCGATGGGTCTTGCGACCGACTAAGGCGAGTTGTTTTTCAACATATTCGTAGTAATCGTCATCCATCACACTAATATGAACTAATCCTTCAACAGTGTTTTCCAATTCAACGAACAGGCCAAACTTCATGACAGAGTCAATGACGGCGTCAAACTTCTCGCCAACGTGATCAGCCATGTATTCAGCTTTCTTCATTGAATCAACATCGCGTTCCGTGTCAATCCCACGACGTTCATTATCAGAAGTCGTTTCAGCAATGTTTGGCAAATTATCCCGATACTTCGCACGCGCTTCTTCACCCGTCCCGTTTTCGGCATAATGACGAATCAAACGATGCACCATCATATCCGGATAACGTCGAATTGGTGAAGTAAAGTGGGTATAGTATGGTGCAGCCAAGCCAAAGTGTCCCAAGGATTGATCGGCATACCGTGCTTGCTTCATGCTCCGTAACATCATCACGGAAACCATCGCTTCTTCCGGTTTGCCCGCAACTTTCTTCAAAACATCTTGCAACATTTTTGGCTTAACATCTTTGGATGAGCCCGTGACATTGACCCCAAAAGTGGTGACAAATTCGAAGAAACTAAGCATCCGATCAGCATCTGGCGTTTCATGCACCCGATAGATAAATGGTACTTTTAACATACTGTAGTGCTTGGCAACCGTTTCATTGGCCGCTAACATGAAACTTTCAATCATTCGTTCAGCTAAACCACGAACCCGTAATTGAATATCAATTGGGTGCCCAGTTTCGTCGACGATGATTTTAGCTTCGTTATCATCAAAGTCAATGGCGCCACGATGACGACGATGCTTGTAAAGAATACGATGTAAGTCACCCATCGTATCAAACATGTCCACCAAATCCGCATACTTTTCACGCGTCTTTGGATCATGAGCTTCCAAGATCTGATTCACGCCATCATAAGTCATCCGAGCATGTGACTTGATCACACTTTGGAAAATCTTATGATTAATGATATTGCCTTCTTGGTCAATTTCCATTTCGCAACTCATGGCGAGTCGTTCAACATCTGGATTTAATGAACAGATCCCGTTTGATAACCGTCGTGGCAACATTGGAATAACCCGGTCAGTCAAATAAACGGAAGTCCCGCGTTTGAACGCTTCACGATCCAATTCAGAATTTTCAGTCACATAATGACTGACATCCGCAATGTGGACCCCTAAATGGAAATTACCATTAGGTAACCGCCAAGCAACAACGGCATCATCCAAGTCTTTTGATTCAGCCCCATCAATGGTCACTAATGGTTGGTCGGTGATATCCACACGACCTTTTTTATCGTCTTCTGTCACATAGTCTGGAATTCGATTGGCTTCATCCGTGACTTCTTCAGGGAAGACTGATGGCACTTCATGTTGATAAACAACTTGTAAGACATCCATCCCAGGATCATCGACACTCCCAATGACCTGCTTTGCAATCCCCACGATTCGTGTCGGATGTTGCGCATCTGGGTAAGCTGAAACTTCCGCAATAATGACTTCACCTTCAGTTGGGTGAATCCCTTGTTCAGTAATTAAGAGTTCATACTTAGAAAGTTTCTTTTCTTTGATCTCAACTTTACCGATAAAACCGGCATTTTCAGTACTTGGAACAAACGCCCCAACAATCTGAGAATAGTTGCGTTGCGTGACGCGGACAACTTTACCTTCTGGACCCCGATCTGAACCAGGACGAGCTGGTCGAATAATTTCAACTTGCACATCGTCGCCGGTAAACGCAAACATGGTGTTATCGGGATTGATATAAATATCTGGCAAATCTGGATCGTAACGTACGAAGCCAAAGCCCTTGTCGTTTCCATGAAATGACCCATCCACAAGTTTGGTTTCTTGAACCAACTTGAATTGGTCATGATCATCGGTGGTCACTAATTTTTTGCGTTCCATCGTTGCAAGTTCTTTAACAAGAAATGTGAACGCGGTTGCACCTGAAAAATGCAATTCATCACTTAACCGTTCAACACTATAGCTACGGTCGGGATGAGCTTGCAAAAAGGTCAGGATTTGTTCTTTTAAGTTAGATTCTGACATTATTTACCTCATTTTTTAATAAATAGTTTTTAAATACGTTAAGACAGCTTGTTCTAATGCATGATGCGCTTGATTAACCGTAATAACATGGCCGGCATCCGCAAACCAATGGTAATCAACAGTTAAGCCTTGAGTCATCAATTGATCACGTAATCGTGGTGCTACTGTGGCATCAATCAATTCATCTTGACCACCTTGACCAATGAAAAATGGCCGTGTCAATTGTGTTAACAGCGCCTGAACCTGAGTTATGGTAAACTGCGTGATTGCCTGTAATTGCGCTTGTGAGTCGGGTTTGATTGCCGCTAAGGCCTGCTTTTGAGCCTCACTCGATAAGCCTTGCTGCTTGAACTGACGTGCACATAGCGCCATAAACATTTCTGGCACCTGTGTGTGGGCGCTAGGCAAAATTGGCGAGCTGAAAACACCGCCGCCAAGCAGAGCTGGGTCATTTTCCAAGGCCATCGTTGCAAAGATACCACCTAATGACAACCCAAAGATACTAATTTTAGTATAGCCTTTTTGGCGCACAAATGATATTGCCTGTTGCGTATCTTGCCACCATTGCGCCGGTGAACCTTGCCGTAAAACATCACGGAGGTCCCCCGTCCCATGACCACTAAACTGTGGCGCATAGATACTATAATTTTCGCGTTCCAGGCTTCGTGCCAATAACCGCACATCATTCGCACTTCCCGAATAGGCATGCAGTAAAATCACCGCACAGTCCCCATGTTCAAAGAAAAAAGGTTCTGGTCGTTTTAACACAAATTGCACCTTCTTAAAAAAAAGCCTCCTGAAATCACAGGAGGACGGTCGTTTACTTCGATGAATACCAAGCTAAAGCGAGGGCCGCAACAAAGAAAATAATTCCAAGTACGACGGTCACCTTTTGCATGAAGGCTTCAAAGCCACGGGGTTTCTGCTTGGCGAACAAGTCGTCAGCGCCACCAGTCAATGAAGACATGGCATCATTTGTTTTGGACGGTTGCATCATCACCGCAATGATAATCAGTACGGAAATGACCAATATTAACGTCATCAGTATATTATACAATAAAAGTGCCTCCTAAAGAGTCCGCTATGTCTATAACAATTTAACATATTTAGCGTTATTTTTCCAGTATCGCGCCGAATTTGTTACATTCTAAAGCCAATCAGGTTGGACTGACATTTAACTTATCGATTTGATGTCGCACCCAAGCGCGATTACTACGATCCGTTAAGATGATGAGCGTGTCACCAGCACGCATTAACGTATCACCGTGCGGAATCACTTGACGTTCACCACGCCGAATCGCAATCAACAAAGATTCTTTGGGCCATTTGAAATCACGAACTTGATGGCCTTCAAAAGTAGCGCCCTCAAAGATGGGGATTTCTAAACGATCTTGAATCCCACTATGTTCTGGTAATTTGGGCAAAGTCAACTTTTCCAGCAAGGCTTCATAAATTGGCGCCCCACCGAGTAAATCAACAACCAGGTAAGCCGTCATTGAAACTACCGCTAATGGCATCAAATGATGCAACGTGCCGACCATCTCAGTAATCAATAGAATGGCCGTAAACGGCGCTTTCCCAATACCGGCAAAGTAACCCGCCATCGCAAAAATAATGAAGTTAGGCACAAAATTAGCCGGCATCCAGCCTACAGCGACCATCACCTGAGCATAGATGGCACCTAAAATGGCGCCCAATGACAAGATCGGCAAGAAAATCCCACCGGGCAAGCCCGATCCATAGGACAACGTCGAAAAGACAAACCGTAACACAAAAATACCGATCAATGGCAATAAAGCCGGGGTAATTGCGGCAATATTTAAGATGACCGCATTACCACCACCTAATAATTTAGGCCAGAACAAGCCAATTGGAATAATCAGTAAAAATGGCACGATGCCATCTAACCAACTTGGCAAACGTAATTTAGCGTACCAACTTGGCATGGTCAGGGTGACATTTTGATACAGATAGCCAAAGACACCCAGAAAAACACCTAAACCAACTAAATTACCATATTGACTCAGCGGTAAGTTCGTCCCATAAGGAATATGTAACACCGGCACCAAGCCAAAGAAATTAAGCGACACAAAGTTACTCGCAATCGCACTAGTCAAAGCCGTCGTCCAAATAATCGGCGAAAAGTTATGATAAACTTCTTCCAGAACAAATAGCGTACTGGCGATGGGCGCATTAAAAGCCGCTGACAAACCACCCGCGGCGCCACCAGCAATCAGTGACCGTCGATCCGCACCCGTTTGATGCGTCTTTTCGGCGAACCCTTGACCAATCGTCGCCCCTAATTGAATCGATGGTCCTTCACGACCCAGAAATAAGCCTGAACCGATACCTAAAATACCCCCGACAAATTTGCGCCAGAGCACTGGCCACCAAGCATAATCGAGTTCGCCGGCCAATTGACCTTCAACTTGCGGAATCCCAGATCCTTTAATATCTGGAACTTTTTTTACTAGTAAGCCGACAAAAACCGCCACAATCAAACTAAGCCCAATCCACGGAACGATCAACCAAGGGGTTTGCGCAATCTGACCATAAATCCATTGAACGACCTTTAAACCGCGTTCAATACAAAAACGAAAAACACTGACAACCACGCCGGTTAATAGCCCAACCAGCAATCCCCGACCAATCAATCCCAAACGGGTCAAATCAAAATGATGCTGTTTTGGTTGCTGTTGGATTTTCAAAAATTAGCCCTCACTTTCATTTTTCACCAGTCTAGTAAGCTTTTGTGCTAGCGTTGTCAACGTCACTGTGTCAACACCCAGCCAAGCTTTAATTTGAGCCGGTCCATCTGCTCGCCACAAAAGCCCAATCAACAAATCAGTGGCTAAATCAGGCGACTGTAACGTTGTTTGCAATCCAGCTAAAAAGTCTGGATCACCACCAAAGGCTTGCAACACCAACGGGACAAGTTCCATTTGCCACGGTCCTTGTAAAGCCGTTTGAAAATGTTGAAAGCCCACGGTTCCAGTCGTGACAATGACATTGGTGCCGTTCAATTGTCCATGGACGAAACGATTCATCGCAACCGGATGGGCTGCCAAATAAGCTTGTCGTTCAGCTGCAAACGTTGCCCCGAGTTGATTCCAATCGGCTTGTGAGGCTAGTACTTGGACGTCAACCTGATTAAAACTGGCAACCTCACGATTAATTTTCCGCAACGCGGTCCCAATTTGGCGTCCCAATGTCGACTTCGCCAACGGTTCAGCAGTGTTCGCAAATTCAGTTAACGAAATCCCGACTAAGGGTTGATAAATCACATAATAAAACTGATAAGTGTCAAAAATGAACCCTGAGTGTAACAAGATTGGTGCAGTTACTTGCAAGCGTGCCAATCGCGTTAAACTAAAGCGTTCGGTTTGGTAACGGTCACGCGGATGGGTGGCTATTGATGTAGGTGGAAAAATCG
Organism: Lactiplantibacillus brownii; assembly: GCF_031085375.1. Lineage (NCBI taxonomy): Bacteria > Bacillati > Bacillota > Bacilli > Lactobacillales > Lactobacillaceae > Lactiplantibacillus > Lactiplantibacillus brownii. Next base: position 726,717 of record NZ_JAVCWF010000001.1, on the reverse strand, counting down.
CAATTTGAGTCGCCCCCACGGCAAAGACTGCTGCCAATGAGTCTGGCACGAGTTCAGGCGTCTTAAATGGTTCATTTTCACTACGATAGATTTGTTGAATTAATGGTTCGAAGGCTCCTGGTTCTGCAATCGCAGCCTGCCAGTCAGTCCATTGATTAAGCTGATTTTTGAAATAATCCATTCCTCTTGACGACTCCTTTAAAATTACTCGTGTTCTTATTTTACCACGACAAGCCTATCCTAACCGGAATAAACCCGAGTCAAAAAAGATTGGACACAAAAAGAGCCGCTCATCAATGAACGACTCTTTTAGTAGAACTTACCAATTACTTGCTAGCAATGGTGTTACGAGCATCTTCGCTTAAGTTATAGAAACCAGCAAGACCCTTGTATTCTGAAGTGCTTTCAAGTTGGTCTTCGATCCGCATTAATTGATTGTATTTAGCAATCCGTTCAGTACGGCTCATTGAACCAGTCTTGATTTGGCCAGCGTTCATTGCGACAACTAAGTCAGCAATGGTCGTGTCTTCAGTTTCGCCAGAACGATGTGAAACGATTGCAGTGTAGCCAGCTTGTTTAGCCATTTCGATAGCTTCAACAGTTTCAGTTAAAGTACCAATTTGGTTAACTTTGATTAAAATAGCGTTGGCAACGCCCATCTTGATCCCCTTAGCAAGGTAGTCAGTGTTAGTAACGAACAAGTCATCACCAACGATTTGAACCTTCTTGCCAAGCTTTTCAGTAGCCATCTGCCAGTCTTCCCAGTTGTTTTCATCCAAAGGATCTTCGATGGAAATGATTGGGTACTTGTCAACGATGCTGTCAAGTAAGTCAACGAATTCTTCAGCAGTAAATGATTTCCCATTTTCGCCTTCACCCTTTAAGTCATACTTGCCAGTTTCTTCGTTGTAGAATTCAGAAGCAGCACAGTCAAAGGCAATTGAGATATCTTTGCCTGGCTTGTAGCCAGCACGTTCGATAGCTTCAATTAAGATTTCGAATGGTTCTTCGTTGTTCTTCAAGTCAGGAGCGAAACCACCTTCATCACCAACAGCAGTCGAGTAACCGCGTTCGTTCAAGATAGCTTTCAAGTTATGGAAAGTTTCTGAACCCATACGGATAGCTTCTTTAACTGAAGAAGCACCAACTGGCATGATCATGAATTCTTGGAAGTCAACGTCGTTGTTGGCGTGAGCACCACCATTGATAACGTTCATCATTGGTGCAGGCAAGACATGAGCATTGAATCCGCCAAGATAGTTGTATAATGGCATTTCAAGTTCGTCAGCAGCAGCACGTGCAGCGGCGATTGAAACACCTAAGATGGCGTTAGCGCCTAACTTAGCTTTGTTAGGAGTACCGTCTAATTTGATCATAGCTTGGTCAATGGCACGTTGGTCAGTAACATCATAGCCAACGATTTCTTTGGCGATCAACTTGTTAACGTTGTCAACAGCCTTAGTTACACCTTTGCCCATGAAACGGCTCTTGTCACCATCACGTAATTCAACGGCTTCATGTTCACCGGTTGAAGCACCTGAAGGAACGATACCGCGGCCAAATGCGCCACTTTCAGTATATAATTCAACTTCGACAGTTGGGTTGCCACGTGAGTCTAAGACTTCGCGAGCATAAATATCTGTAATAATAGACATTAAATTCTCTCCTTAATTTTGCTTGTAATTGGTTCACAACCTATTGTAAGAGGTTGTGATAGAACTTGCAATAATAATTAGTTATTTTGGTAGTTAACTAATTCCAAGAATGAATCTGGTTGCATTGAAGCACCACCGACTAAACCACCATCGATGTTGGCTTTGCTCATCAAGTCAACCACGTTAGCAGGTTTAACACTGCCACCGTATTGAATGCGAACTTTGTCGGCAACCGTTTGTGAATAAAGATCAGCAACCGTCTTACGAATAACGGCACAGATTTCTTCAGCTTGGTCACTTGAAGCCGTCTTACCAGTACCGATAGCCCAGATTGGTTCATAAGCAAGAACTAATGAACTAACTTGGTCAGCTGACAAGCCCTTCAAAGCAGCTTTGATTTGGCCTGAAACCCATGATTCGGCTTGGCCGGCTTCACGTTGTTCCAAACTTTCACCACAGCAGATGATTGGTAACATGTTATTTTTGAAGATAGCATGAGCTTTCTTGTTGATATCTTCATCAGTTTCGTGGAAATAGCCACGACGTTCTGAATGGCCGATGATGACATAGTCAACGCCTAAGTCAGCTAAAGCAGCTGGTGAAGTTTCACCAGTAAAGGCCCCAGCATCTTCAAAATAAGCATTTTCAGCAGCAATCTTTAAATCAGTTCCCTTAGCAGCTTCGACCATTTCTTGTAAGAAAAGGGCTGGAGCAGCAACGACTGATTCAACTTTGTTAGGATCTGGTAATTGGTCCTTAACGGCGTTAACGAAAGCTAAAGCTTCGCTAGCGGTTTTGTTCATTTTCCAGTTACCGGCAATAATAGGTGTACGCACGATAGACCTTCCTTTCGGAGAACAGATTATTTATCAGAAATAGCAGCGATACCAGGTAAAGTTTTACCTTCAAGGTATTCAAGTGAAGCACCACCACCAGTTGAGATATGGGTCAACTTATCGCCAACGCCAAGTTGCTTAACAGCAGCAGTTGAGTCACCACCACCAACGATAGTCGTTGCATCTGATAAAGTTCCTAAGAACTTACCAACTTCAAGCGTACCCTTGGCATAGTTGCTCATTTCGAAGACACCCATTGGTCCGTTCCAAACAACGGTTTTAGCGTCGCGTAAAACATCTTCGAATTCTTGAATAGACTTAGGACCGATGTCTAAAGCCATGTAACCATCAGGAATTGACCCGTCAACAATCTTGCTAGGAACATCGTTGTCAAACTTTTCAGCAACAACTGAGTCACTAGGTAAGACCAACTTGTCGCCAGCCTTTTCGATGATTGACTTAGCTAAATCAATTTTGTCTTTTTCAACAAGTGAGTTACCAATGCCCATGCCTTTAGCAGCATAGAACGTATAAGTCATCCCACCACCGATGATGATCTTATCAGCTTTATCAAGCAAATGATCAATCACACCGATCTTATCAGAAACCTTAGCACCACCTAAGATAGCAACGAATGGGTGCTTTGGATTATCAACAGCGTTACCTAAGAACTTGATTTCCTTTTCCATTAAGAAACCAGCGGCAACCTTGTCCATGTTTGAGGCAATCCCAACGTTAGAAGCATGTTGACGGTGAGCAGTCCCAAAGGCATCGTTGACATAAACGTCACCGAGTGAAGCCCAGTACTTGCCTAATTCAGGATCGTTACCTGATTCGCGCTTAACTTGTTCGCCATTAACAACATCTTCGAAACGAGTGTTTTCAACAACTAAGACGTCACCGTCATTCATGTTGTTGATCGCAGTTTCAAGTTGTTCGCCTTCAGTAACAGGTACGAAGGTAACAGGCTTGTTTAACAAGTTTGAAAGACGTTCAGCAACTGGACGTAAGCTCAAGCCCTTCTTATCGTCTTCACTCTTAATCCGACCTAGGTGAGAGAACAAGATTGCTTTACCATCATGTTCACTGACATATTTAATGGTTGGTAATGCAGCGACGATCCGGTTGTCGTCACCAATCTTGCCGTCTTTAATTGGAACATTAAAGTCGACACGAATTAAAACTTTTTTATCTTTAACATCTAAATCTGAAACGATTAATTTAGCCAATGTTAAAATCCTCCTAGAATTCGTGACTCGTATAAAAAAACGGCAGAGAGAGTTTGCCTCCCCCCGCCGTCTAAACCGTATGCGGTTTTAAAGTTCTAACAAACTAATTTAGATTAGAGAGTAGCGAACTTCAATAAAGTACGTACCATTTGGCAAGTGAAGCCGTATTCGTTATCGTACCAAGCAACAGTCTTAACCAATTGGTTTTCGCCATCTGAAGTAACTTCAGTTTGGGTAGGATCGAAGATTGAGCCGAAAGTCGTACCGATAACGTCAGATGAAACAATTTCGTCTGCGTTGTAACCGAATGATTCGTTACCTTCAGTATGCTTCTTGATAGCAGCGTTAACTTCGTCAGCAGTAACTTTCTTGTCTAAGATAGCAACTAATTCAGTTAATGAACCGTCAACAACACCAACACGTTGTGCATGGCCTTGTAACTTACCCTTCAATTCTGGGATAACTAAGCCAAGAGCTTTAGCAGCACCAGTTGAATGAGGAATAGTGTTTACACCGGCAGCACGAGCAGCACGGAAGTTACCGCCACGTACAGGGCCGTCTAACAACATTTGAGTTGAAGTGTAAGCATGGATAGTAGTCATGGTACCAACCTTAACACCGAATTCTTTGTTTTCAAAGAATGCAAGAGGTGCAAGACAGTTAGTAGTACATGAACCAGCAGAAACGATACGGTCATCTGAAGTTAAGATGTCATCGTTAACGTTGTAAACGATAGTCTTCAAGTCTGAACCAGCTGGTGCAGAAATCAAGACACGCTTTGCGCCGGCGTCCAAATGAGCTTGTGACTTAGCCTTTGATGTGTAGAAACCAGTACATTCGAGAACGAAGTCAACACCGTCGTTCTTTACCCAAGGAATGTTTTGAGCCTTTGGTTCAGCATATACACGGTAGCTCTTACCGTTAACAACGATTGAATCGTCGGTAGCTGAAACATCAGCATCCAAAGTACCATGAGTTGAGTCATACTTCAAAAGATGAGCCAACAATGCAGGTGAAGTTAAATCGTTAATAGCAACAACTTCGATATCACTTGATTTTGCACCAAGTTCTAAGATACGACGGAATGCTAAACGACCGATACGTCCGAAACCATTAATACCAATTTTTACAGACATACTAGAATTTCCTCCTTGTGGAAATAAAAATATTTTTATTTTAAAAAGCAACTTCAGTGTAGAAGATTACTTTTTTAAAATCAAGTTAGCTGCACCTTCGTCCGTGATTAAACACGTCCGTTTCGGTGCGATCTTCATATACGCCTCAATTGCGGTAGCTTTAGATGCGCCACCTGCAACCGCGAGTATAATCTCCATATTGGCCAGTTCTCCGATTTGCAAACCAATGCGTGGAATGCGATAAACAACATTACCGTCTTGATCAAAGAAGTAACCGAAAGCTTCGCCAACAGCTGAGCGCTGCCTCAAAACTTTGATTTGATCCTCTGACATGTTACGGCGATGCGCCATCGAAACTGCATCTCCCACACTGTGAATCACCACATTAGCTTGCTGAATGATTCCCAACACCTCTTGGATACTTGGTTCCTTGAGGAGTGGTTCATACGTTCGTTCACTGACCTGTTCTGGGACGAACAACGACCGGAATTTACCACCGGTGTGTTCGGCCATTTGTGACGCGATGGTGTTAGCCTGAATCGCAACCGATTCACCCACGCCACCGCGTGCTGGAACAAATAACAACTGCCGTTTTCTGGCGAGTTTGTTCGTTAAGTTATTTGCAACGTGTTCCATTGTATGGCCACCCATTACCGCAATAACGTTATCGCCTTCTGGCAACAACCGTTGCAGCAATTGGTTAACTTCTTCACCCATGGACCCGATAACTTTTAACTGTCGGTCAGAATCGCCAGAAACAATGATACAACGTTTAATATTGAACCGTTGTGCCAATTGTCGTTCTTTCTGACGAATCCCCATTAGCTCGTCCATGAACTGACTCAGTCCCAGTAAAACATCTTTACCTTGCTGTGTCACTTGCATCCCAGACTTATTAGCGATAATTAAATCTAACTTTCGTAACGTATCTGTTTCGGTACGCAGCGTCCGTTCACTAACGTCTAAGGTTTGAGCTAATAACCGACGTCCAACTGGGGCCATCCAATTAATGGTTCTTAATACTAAGTAACGACGACTCAGCATTTCAACCATGTCTGGGGCAATTGCCTCAATCCATTGAATATCTGAATGCATGGCATTCAACCTGCTCTCTAGTGGGACGGATTCAGTCCAGCTATGTCGAATAACGACCCAAAGACTTCAAAAAACAAAGCACACAACCATAATTTACTACGAAATTGACGTTGCATACCTCTCTTAACCACAACATGAATTATAACAGGTTCATGGGGTCGTTGCAAATCAGAACAATGAGGTGCTTATAACCGATTGCTTAAAGTCACCGCATTTGTTACTGTTCGGTTTTTAAATATTGTTTTCGTTTCGAAGATGCCGGAATGTTAAGATTTTCCCGATATTTGGCAACTGTCCGACGAGAAAGTTCGACATTTTCTGACTTAAGAATCTGAACTATTTTCTGGTCTGAAAGCGGTTTTTCTTTATTTTCGCCATCAATCAGTGCCACAATTCGGTGCTGAACGTTGTCTGCAGAAACTAATTTGCCATCTGTGGGACGTTTGCTGACCGCCTTGGTAAAGAAACGTTTAAGTTCAAACATCCCAAAGTCAGTTTGAATATATTTGCCATTGATGCTCCGACTGATCGTCGACTCATGAACTTTCAACTGTTGCGCCACGTCACGTAACAATAATGGCTTCAGGTCGGTCGTCTTTTCAAGGAAGAAGTCTGCTTGACGTTCGATGATTGCCGTCCCAACTCGAAAAATCGTGGCTTCGCGTTGTTGTAGACTGCTAGCAATCCAGTCATACTCAGATTTTTTCTCTTTTAAATACTCGGTCACTTCTTGGTCATCATGTTGGCTCATCTGTTGATAATAATTTCCTTGAAACTTCACAACGGGTTGCGCCATTGAGGCGGTCTTCAGTGCTAACTGACCTCGTTGTTTTGTCACAACGAGATCAGGAAAAATGTACCCCGTTGTTTCTTGCCCAATTGCCGCACCCGGAGTTGGACTCAAGGTGCGAACGTAGTCGTAGACACTCGAAATATCAGATAGTTCAACTTGATATTTTTTAGCCAAAATCGACCACTGCCGATTGACTAAAGCATCAAAGTTTTCTTCTAATATAATGTAAGCTAAATTTGGCGCGCTTTCATCATTTTCAGTTTGTAGCATTAATGCTTGCTGTAAACTGCGTGCCCCAACACCCGGTGGATCAAGTTGCTGTAACAAGGTAACGGCATCTAATAGTTCTACCGGAGTTGCCTCAGTTTCAGCCATCACTTGTTGATCATCGACTTTTAAATAACCATTCACATCGACATATTCAATCAGCGCCAAAACGATTTTACGGAGCTTAGTATCCCGCATTGTCAAATGAATCTGATCTAATAAGTATTCAAATAATGAATGCTGGTTCGTGGTTGACACCCGCTCGATAAAATCTGCATGGGCCGTCGTATTTTTAGCTGCACTTAAACTCGCATGATTCGCATTCCAATTAGTGTCGACGTCAATCAAGGGATTTTCAAGCGCCTTTTGGGTCAGAAAATCCCGCAATTCCTCGACATTAAATTGCAGCATCTGAATTGACTGCTGTAACCGTTGCGTCATGGCTAACTTTTGACTTTGACGTTGCTGCTGACGAAAGCCTGGTCCTAATGCCATCATTAATTCCTCCCAAAACATTTTTATTAATAACCCTTGTGTTTTTATCCATAATCCGCTAAACTATAATATGTTGTTTAGGCGCCCGTAGTGTAATGGATCGCACGTAAGATTCCGGTTCTTGAAATGGGGGTTCGATTCCCTCCGGGCGCATCAGTTGCTGAGATTATTCTCAGCTTTTTTTATACTTACTTTTACGGAATAGTCACAAATGCACCGCTTTCATCATACCATACTCCAACCGCTCACCAACACCTGAGCTCGCAAGTTGGTCAATAATTTTAGACCGAAAAAAAGAGATTGGGATCACCCAATCTCAAGCCGTATATGATAGAAGCCTAAGTATACCATGAAACCACGCAAAACGGAATTTTGTTTTTGAGGTTTTTCTTTTGACCTTTACTGACCTTAGCGGTAAACTACATTTATATTAGCAAGCAGCTAATTAATCTATTGAAACCTTAGGAGGCTAACAAGTTATGTATCCAGTGCCTACAGTTATCGAACAGTCATCACGTGGCGAACGTGCTTATGACATTTATTCACGACTTTTAAAGGACCGTATCATCATGTTATCTGGTCCCATTGAAGACAATATGGCGAATGCGATCATTGCCCAATTACTCTTCTTGGATGCCCAAGATTCTGATAAAGACATCTACCTTTATATCAACTCACCCGGTGGCGTCGTTACCGCTGGCTTAGCTATCTATGACACCATGAACTTCATCAAATCTGATGTTCAAACGATCGTCATGGGGATGGCAGCTTCAATGGCCAGTGTCTTGGCATCATCCGGAACTAAGGGCAAGCGGTTTGCTTTACCTAATTCAGAAATCTTGATTCACCAACCATCTGGTGGTGCTCAAGGTCAACAAACTGAAATCGAAATTGTTGCCGAAGAAATTTTGAAGACTCGTAAGAAGATCAACGAAATCTTGGCTAACAATTCTGGTCAATCAATTGAAAAATTGAACCACGATACTGAACGTGATAACTACTTAACAGCTCAAGAAGCTAAAGATTACGGTTTGATCGATGATATCATGGAAAACAACAGTTTGAAATAAGTTAAATGAATTGAGCTGACTGTGAAGTGCAATAGAAAAGTTAGACAAATGGTAATTTAATTTATGCTGCTAAGGCTTGAGTCCTGTAACTTATAGGGCTTAAGCCTTTTGTCTTCATTGAAATTCGATCATGATTAAACCATTCAATATAAGCGTTTAGGATACCGCGTAATTCGGTAATATTCTTGATCTTGTATTGGTTCAAACACTCCCGCTTAAGTAGACTAAAGAAACTCTCTACGGGTGCGTTATCATGACAATTCCCTTTTCGGGACATGCTTTGAATAATGCCCATTTCTTTGAGCTTTGATTGATAACCAGGAATTTGATATTGCCATCCTTGGTCGGAATGGAGGATTGGGTGAAGATCATTTGGAATATGCTTTTGGGCTGTCCTTAAGGTCGCTTTGATTAGCTTCTTATTAGGTGAATAACTTGTCACTGCTGAGAGCACTTCCTTACTGGCTTCGTCAATAATGACTGAGATATAGCTCCATTTACCATTATATAGTGCCACTTGGGTTACATCAGTGTGCAAGACAGTTAAAGGCTTGGTGGCGTTGAACTTTTGTTTGAGCAAGTTCGGCGCAATCTTACCAACGGTCCCCTTATAGGAGCTATATTTGCCAGTATGTTTGGAGAATAAGGTCACTTTAAGATCCATATCGGTCATGATTTTTCGAATTGTTTCTTCGGAATACGTGAATCCAGCATCGATGGCCTCTTTATGCATACGTCGATAACCATAGCTGGCTCCAGAATTAACATATTCCTGTCGAATAAAATGTTTGACCTTAGCGTATTTATCAGGTTTGTGGTTACGCTTTAAACGGTCATAATAAGTCGCTCTAGGCAATTTAAGCTTGCGTAGTAGTTCCTTCAACGGATATCGCGACCGTAACTTAGAGACAATATTAGCTTTTACTTTGGTTGTTTCCTGGTTATGGTCGCTAGTGTTTTTAAAATGTCACGATCCAATTCAGCGTTGTGCAGTTGCCGCTTTAATTCAGTGATTTGTTGTTTGTATTTTTCCTCTTTAGTTGCGGTTAATCGTTTTGGGGAGCGGTTTTGATTCTTATGTTTACTCATGGTTGACCTTCTTCCACGAGGTTTAGGACGCAATCCAGCCACACCTTGTTCCTGGTAAATTTTCATCCAACTATTAGCCTGGCTACTGGAAATTCCAAAGTGAATTGCGGCTTGGTTACGACTGATCTCGTGAGTTTGAATATAGTCTACCACGCTTATCTTATAATCCTGTGAATACTTGTTACGATGATGACTTACTTTTAGTGAACTCATACCATGAACTTGAGCACGTTTTACCCATGAAGAAACAGTACTATGCCGGGCAATCTGATACTTTTGTTGTAATTCATTTAATCCAATCCCCCCATCCAAATATTCATGAACCACCTTAGCTTTAAATTTACTGCTATATTTAGTCATAATAAAAACCCCACAATCGTTAGACTCATCTGTCTAACAATTGTAGGGCACTTCACTGCGGTCGGCTCTTTTAATTAAAATCAGCACAGGCTAACGACAAAAAACGGTCGATAATTATTCGGAAAATTCTGAATAATTATCGACCGTTTTTTATATCTTCACACTAGCCACCACAAAGTTACTTTGCGATATAAGTGTATTTGTAATTCCATTGGGTCCCAGCAGTATTATGGATAATGCCTTTCACCTTAGGATTAACTAGGAATGAATAGACCGTTTGATAAACCGGTGCAATTGCTTGATCCTTCATCAAGATTTGCTCAGCTTCAACCATATCTTGCCAACGTGCATCCGCATTGTTGGCATCCTGATTTGAGGCTTTATCAACTAGAGCGTCATATTTAGCACTACTATATTTACCAAAATTATACCCGCTATTCTTTTTGAAAATCTGCAGATAAGAAATTGGATCGTTGAAATCAGCGCCCCACATCCCAAGGTAAATATCAAAGTCTCCAGATTCACGACGTTGACTCATGACAGAAGCCGGAATATTAGCTAGATCAACGGTTAGGCCATCAAGTTCTTTTTCTAATTGACCTTTGTAATACTGTGAAACTGGCTTATTCGGTTCTTCATTAGACGAAACCATCCGCAAGGTCAGCTTCTTTATTCCAGTTTCTTTCAATCCCTTCGCCCACAGTTTCTTTGCCAAGGTCGGATTGTAATCGACCGTATTTTTCAAGTAAGCCTGTGTTGCAAAATCTTGCCCAGTTTTAGGGTTATTGGCCAAATCCTTAGCAACTAACCCTTTGGCCGTGCTCGAATCATCACCAATAACTTTTGTCACCAACTGCTTACGGTTAATTGCTAACGAGATTGCCCGCCGAATATCTTTATTGTTCAACGCTTTTTTGACTGTACTGTTAGAGGCATTGAAGTTATAGGATAAGAATTGCGTAATTGAATACGGATAGGTCTTATAGTCCGCATTACTTTTCAGGTTCTTAACTTGTTCACTGGAGAGCTGCGTCAGATCCAGCTTTTTATCTTGGAACAAATTGAGTGTCGTTGTCGTACTTTCATTAACGGTGTAATTAATCTTAGTCAAATGTACTGATTTTTTATCCCAATAGTCGTTGTTTTTCACAAATTGCCAACTATTATTAGTCCCAGTCCAGCCAACCAATTTAAAAGGCCCACTGTAGAGCATGTACTGCGCTTTAGTCGCATACTTGCTCCCCCACTTTTTAACGGCAGCTTCACTAACCGGTCCAAACAACGGATAAGTCATCAACTTCTTAAAATACTTGATTGGCGTTGATAGCGTGACGACAAACGTGTGCTTGCCCACCGCACTAACCCCCAACGACTCAGGTGACTTCTTACCAGCGACGATTTCATCGGCATTTTTGACTCCTGAGAATAAATAGGCGTATTGTGATTTTGTTTTAGGTGTTACGGCCCGTTGCCAAGAATAAACAAAATCTTGAGCCGTAATCGCGGAACCATCACTCCATTTAGCATCCCGAATCGTAAATTTATAAGTTAGCCCATCTTTTGAAACACTGGTTTTACTTGCCAAGCCGGGGGTAATACTCCCGTTTTTACCTAACCGATACAAACTTTCAAAAATATTACCCGTCGTTCCAAAACCAGACGACTTGGAAATATCAATCGAATCCAAGGTACTTGGGTAAGATAAATTCAAAACTTGTTTAGCGGCGTACTTGCCAGAACCACTCGTTTGGCTACTTTGCTTGCCACAAGCGGCCAACACCGTCACTAATAATAAACTAAAAATAACTGCTAACACTGATCGCTTTTTCAAACCTTTTCGCCCCTTTAATTTTCACTTTTTTAAACTTTACTTACCCCGATCGGAAACAAAAAACGCCCACTTAGAATCTCGTCAGATTCCAAGCAGGCGTTTCAAAATAACGATTTTGAGCTCAATCTCGTTAACTTTGATGCACTAGTGACGCTTGTAATTCAACGCAAATAGCCATGTTGTTAGATTCACAACATGGACAGCACATCATCATTTGCGTAGAATTATTTTGCATGATTAACGTCACTCCGATTTCATAAGATGGTTTCAGTATAGAGATTGCCACTTACTTTTGTCAAGTGATTTATTTGGGACACAATTAAATTAATTCCAAAAAATCCAGTTGAATTCTGACCACTATAGCGTCTAGACTAGACCTAAAGTACCATTCATTGGAGGAATGAAAATGGATAATATTGCTAAATTAATTTTCAAAAACAAGCGTGCTAAAACTGAAAACTTGCTCAAAACTGGTTTTCAAAAACGAGGTCAGCAGTTTGTCCGGCAGCAACCATTATTAAACCAAGCCTTTACCTTGACTGTTACCGTCACCTTACCTGACACGATTCTCACTGAGCTGATTGACAACGAAACCAAACAACCTTACACGTTGCACCTCAATGCCAACAATACCGGGGACTTTGTGGCCAAAGTTCGTGAAGCTTATACTAACGTACTAAAGACTATCGCTACTGAGAGTTTTGAGACCGATATTTTTCAAACGACGCAAGCACATTTACTCATCCAGACTTGTCGCAAAAACTATGGCGACGAACTCGAATTTCTCTGGCAAAAATTCCCAGAGAACGCAATTTGGCGTCGTAGTGACACCAAAAAATGGTATGCGTTATTGATGAAGATCTCTAAACGTAAGCTTGGTTTAGACAGCGACGATCTCGTAACCATCGTCGATTTTCGGTTAACCGCCAAACAACACGACCAACTCATTGATAATCAAACCTTTTTCCCCGGTTACCACATGAACAAACAACATTGGTTCACCGTCATCCTAGACGGCAGTATCCCCGACACTGACTTATTGCAATTTTTACAAACAAGTTATGAACTAGCCCATTAATCACGAGTAACTAAAGGTTGAAAGTTAAAAATTGCCGGTCTGCACCACTACCTCAACAATCCGGTAATGAAAACTAGTCGACTACTGCCGCTTCCGGTTGTTGCCGATAACATGCGGACGAGGGACCGGTTCAAGCCATAGAAACGTCTTGAACCTCGCCCGGAAACTTTGCCAAAGCCGCAAATCTCCCGGACCGTCCGTGGTGTAAGGCCGGCAAAAGAACGCCGGTCAAACACTACCTGCACGTCCGATGCTATCAGCAACAACCTCCAGCTAAGTCAGTAGTTATTTATGCTTAGCGGAGTCAGTCAAAATCGGTGTGCAGTGTCGGCGAGATTAATCGGCGTTCTTTGCTGACTAATCTCGCGGGGCAATTCAAAGACGTGTTTTGTCGGCTTGGAATTGAGGCGTCAGACCGTACCTTGGCTGGCGCCGTCCCCCACAGCACACCGATTTTGACTGACGGAGCACTAAATTTAGGTGAGTCTACTTTACTTATGGGTTACCGGTACTACAACATTTGTGATGCTTTTGAGTCTTTCAACCTTTAGACGGGTAACTAAAAAAGTTTGGACAATTGGTCCAAACTTTTTTTAAAACTATTTTAGCACTAGGCATCCTTTTGTAGCTGGGCAGCAAATTGGTTGATTTTCCGTAACCGGTGATTGATTCCCGACTTGGAAATTGGCCCACCCGGCACTAAAGTCCCAAGCTCTTTCAGGCTAACTTCCCGATGGGCTAAACGCGCAATCGCAACCTCTTGTAACTTGATTGGCAATTGTTTTAAGCCCACCGTAGCATCAATCAACATGATATTTTCAATCTGCTGACTGGACGCATTGGCAACCTTATCCATATTCGCATTTTCGCAATTCACTAACCGGTTCACCGAGTTTCGCATGTCACGCATGATACGGACATCTTCGAATTTTAACATTCCCGTTGTCGCGCCAATTAACGATAAGAAATCTGCAATTTTTTCGGCTTCCTTGATATAGGTGATAAACCCACCACGACGATCCGTCGTACGTGAGTTCAGCCCATAATTGTTCATCATTTGGGAAATCATTTTGTTATGTTCTTCATACAGTGAATAGATTTCCAAATGATATCGTGAAGTTTCCGGATTGTTGACCGAGCCACCAGCTAAAAATGCGCCGCGTAAATACGAACGAACAGCTGCATCATCCGTCAAAACCTCAGTCGGGGCGACTTCCACAATCTGCAGATCTTTGAGAATCCCCAGATCTGCCAAAACCATGTCCGTCCCCGTTTTTAGGCGCACGATATATAAGTTATTCTTATTCAATTTCATTTTGCGACGTACGATCAACTCACTGGCCACATCATAAAATTGCTTCAATAACCGATAAATACGCCGCGCGATGGCCGGATTTTCCGTCTGAATATTCAAAATAAAGTGATGATTAGCTAAACTAATCGTCCCGTTCATTCGAATCAAGGCCATTAGTTCAGCCTTCGCATTCTCGCGATGGACAGCGAGGTTGGTTAGTTCTTTTTTAACTTCACTGGCGTATGACATCTAAGCGTCCTCCTATCTTAAAACGTCGGAGTGTCCCACTAAATTCATCAGTTCCGTCACAACTTGGTCGCCATCATGGAAGGCCCCATTGTCCCGTAACTTTAAGAAATTAGCTGAGATCACCTTGCAACCTTGATCCCGTAACCCGCGAAAATCATGACTAACTTGGCGAGAAACTTCGTTGAACTTATGGAAATCCATGTAATCATCTGGAACTTTTTCGGTATTAACTAAGACTGTATTAATAAAGTTATCACCAAGATGTCGATTCAAGACGCGCACATGATCTGCATCCGAAAAGTTATCGGTTTCACCCTTTTGCGTCATAATATTACAAATATACACGACTTCGGCATCCGTTTCACAGACCGCCCGGCCGATATTATCAATCGTCAAATTAGGTAAAATACTTGTAAACAAACTCCCTGGGCCTAAGACAATCTGATCGGCCTGCATGATGGCATCAATCACGGGTTGAACGGCTTCGGGATTATTGCCATCTTTGTCGGTCACCCAAACCCGATCCAGTGACTTATGAGCAGCGGTAATTTCCGCCTCACCCACAAGCTCTGAACCGTCCTTAAAACGACCATGCAAAGTTAAGGCTTCATTGGCTGCGGGATAAACGTGGCCGTCAACTTGCATCATGTGGGAGAGTTCTTGGACCGCATCAAAGACCCCTGACTTCATTTCTGTCAGAGCAGCAATAATCAAGTTTCCAATCGCATGGCCCGCAAAAAATTGGTCATCACCTTGGAAACGATATTGGAAAATGTCTTTGTAAAGGTGTGGTAAATTCGATAAGGCTACCATGACATTCCGAATATCACCAGGTGGCACAACGTTGACATAATTCCGAATGATCCCGGAAGATCCCCCATCATCGGCCACCGTGACAACAGCGGTAATATCAACGGCTTGTTTTCGTAACCCATTCAAGACAACTGGCAAACCAGTTCCCCCACCGATCACGACAATCTTAGGCCGTTGCGTTTTAAACGTATATTTTCTCATGAGCGATTAACGGTTTCCTTCCGTTTGCCGATATCACGATGACTGATGTGCACCTTATACGTTTTCCCCAAGGCTTCACCAATGCGCTTCGCTAACGCCACAGAACGGTGTTGCCCACCAGTACAACCAATCGCAATCGTCAAACTAGTTTTCCCTTCGGCTTCATAGCCTGGCATGATACTTTCTAGCATGCCTAAAAATTGTTGATAAAACTTTTCAGTCGCAGGTTGTTGCATCACGTAATCATAGACTGGCTTGTCCAAACCGGTCTGATTTTTTAATTCTGGTAAATAATATGGATTTGGTAAGAAGCGGACATCCATCACGATATCGGCATCGATTGGCAAGCCATACTTGAACCCAAATGATAAGACTTCAATGTGAAAAGTCTCATCCGCACTCGTTTCAAACTTGTCAAAGATTGATTCACGCAATTCACGTGGCGTGAGCGTCGTCGTATCAATAATATATGACGCCCGATCCTTCAATGGTCCTAATAACGACCGCTCTTTGCGCACCCCATCCATAATACGGCCTTCCATTGCTAATGGATGTGACCGCCGCGTTTCCTTATAACGTGAGACTAATTCCTCATTAGAAGCGTCTAAAAAGATAATCTTGGTTGATACAAAATCGGTATTATCCAAATTTGCCAACATATCAATAATTTCGTCATAAAACGCGCGTGATCGTAAATCAATCACCAACGCGACCTTTTTGATTTTCCCAGATTCTTCGACTAACTCGGAAAATTTTGGCAATAAGGCTGGCGGCATATTATCAATACAAAAATAACCTAAATCTTCGAAACTCTGGACGGCCACTGTTTTACCAGCACCGCTCATTCCAGAGACAATCACTAATTGTAATGAGTCTGCCATAACAAAACCCCTTCAATCCATATTGGTGGTAGTATATCATACCGGGCGTGTCATTTCTACACTAAGCCCCGGAATGACTTTAAAATAAAGCGGTTAGACCACCTTTTGGCCTAACCGCTTAACCATTTAAGCCTAATTACGCCGGGCAAAGGCAATTAAAATCGCGTTAATCCCGAAAATGGCAAAGTAAACACTGACTAAGATATTAAATGAGAATGCCGCCACAAGTGGATTAAAGATCAACATAATCCCAATGGCTAAACTTAAAATATCTAAAATCAATGACAAGATGTAGTAGCCCATCCCGAGCACACGTAAATGCGAGACGACGACTAAGCGTTCAATTGAGTCAATTAAGAACCAGAACGCAAACACATAACCTAAAACAACGATACCGGTTGGTGCATGGAACAAGAACAATAGCCCGACTAAGAGATCAATGACGGCAAAAACGAGTGCAAAATTGGCACGGAGGCCGGTCTCCCGTCGTAATTTAGTATAACCGCCAATCGTAGTAATCCCACTAATAATGGCTGCAATCGCAAATAAGAAAACTAAACTAAGTAACGCGGCTTTAGGTTGTTTCATGACAAAATAGGCCGCGATTAGGAACACGATACCCGTCATGAACTCGGTCCAATCAAAGCCCCAACGATGATCATTAAACATACGAAATAACATCTCCAATATTCTTTAGTACCATCATACCAGTTCATGAAAGAGTTTCCAATTTTTTGGAAGTCCATGAACCGACTTAAACTTCTTTAAACTTCACCGCAGTCCCATAGGCCGCAACAGATTGGATATCCGTGCCGATCGAACCAGAGTCAAAGCGCATCATCACGACGGCATCCGCACCGAGTGCTGCCGCGTTGGTCCGTAGCCGGTCTACCGCGGCTTCCCGTGCTTCATCCAGCATTTTCGTATAATCTTTGACTTCGCCACCTACAATATTTTTCATGGAAGCACCAATATTACGGAAAACGTTTTTTGATTGCGTCGTGACACCGAAAACTTCTCCAATAATTTCATAAGTTTGACCCGGAACTTGTTCCGTAGTCGTTACTAACATTTTTGGCATTAAAAATCACTCCTTCAGTGCTTTTAATATACCGGTAATCACGCACACTTGCAATCGTTTTCAACTGTTTTCAGCGAAATGAAAAGGCCTGGGAAAACTTCCCAGACCTTTTCGCTATCAATGGTCAAATTGATAAACAATTTTAATTATCGCGATCAGGCGATTGGTACGCTGCCAGTTGTTGATTGGCACGCTTGAGTTCTGCTTTAATTTGATCAAAACCGGTACCGCCTAAGGAGTGTCGCCGTTCAACCGCAACTTTGGCGTCTAAATCATGATAGACATCCTCATCAATTAATGGTGAAATTTCCTTATATTCCGCTAACGGAATATCCTGCAACGGTCGATTCTTTTTCAATCCATCCAAGACCAGCTTGCCCACAATCGCATGGGCTTGGCGGAACGGAATCCCCTTGTTAGCAAGATAATCTGCCAACTCAGTCGCATTTGAGAAATCGTTGGTGGTAGCATGTGCCATCCGGGCTTCATTAACGGTTAGGGTCGCCAGCATGCCAGTAAACACATGTAAACTCGTCAACACCGTGTTGACCGTATCAAAGGCGCCCTCTTTATCTTCTTGCAGATCCTTGTTATACGCGAGTGGAATAGCTTTCATAACGGTCAATAACCCCATTAAGTTGCCGTAGACCCGACCAGATTTACCCCGAATTAATTCAGCCATATCCGGGTTCTTCTTTTGTGGCATGATCGAACTACCGGTTGAGAACTGATCGCTCAAGCTCAAATAGTTAAATTCATAACTGCTCCAAGAAACGATTTCTTCGCAGAAGCGTGAGAGGTGCATCATCAAAATTGAAGCATTACTCAAAAATTCCAAAACGAAATCTCGATCAGAAACCGCGTCCAAACTGTTATGATAAACCGCACTGAACCCTAATAGTTTCGCGCTATATTCCCGATCAATTGGGAAAGTTGTCCCTGCCAAGGCCGCCGCACCCAAAGGTGAAATATCAGTATGCTGCATATTGAATTCAAAACGTTCCATGTCCCGCTTGAACATCTGATAATAAGCCAGTAAATAATGCGCATATGAGATGGGTTGTGCGTGTTGCAAGTGTGTGTAACCTGGCATAATCGTTTCTACGTTCTCGCTCGCTTTTTCCACGAGGACGGTTTCCAAGTCATGCAACCGATCCAAAATTTTTGGCAATTGATGTTTCATGTATAAATGAAAATCCGTGGCAACTTGGTCATTACGTGAACGTGCCGTATGCAATTTACCCGCAACGGGGCCAATCTCAGCTGTCAATAACGATTCAATGTTCATATGAATGTCTTCGTTGACCGTCGAGAATTCAAGTTCACCTTTTTGCAATTTCTGTGCGAGTTTTTCTAGGCCGGCCACAATTTGGTCAACATCGCCCGCGTCCAAAATACCCGTTTTCTTGAGCATTTTAACATGTGCTAATGACCCGGTAATATCTTCTGCGGCCAACAACTGATCAAACCCGATTGAAGCACCAAAATCATCCACATACTTGGCGCCCGTTTCAGTGAACCGGCCGCCCCAAAGCTTTTTGGTACTCATTAGGCATGTTCCTTAGTGGCTTTGGCTTCAGCTTGGGCCTTGGCTTGAACTTGCGCATTAACTTGCGTTGGTAGGCCCCAAAGCTTGATAAAACCAACAGCAGCTTGTTGATCAAATTCGTCAGCGGCTGTGTAAGTTGCCAAATTCTTGTCATATAAAGAATTTGGTGACTTCCGACCTTCAGTAATCACGTTACCTTTGAATAACTGAACCCGAACAACGCCATTTACAACTTGTTGCGTCTCCTTTAAGAAGGCCATCATGGCATCCATCAAAGGTGAGAACCAAAGGCCATTATAAATGGTATCGGCGAGCTTTTGTTCAATGATTGGTTTAAAATGTGCTAACTCACGTTCAAAAGTCAAATCTTCCAAATCTTTGTGCGCCTTTAATAAAACAGTCGCTGCAGGTGCTTCATAAACTTCACGTGATTTGATCCCGACTAACCGGTTTTCGATATGATCGATTCGGCCAATCCCATGTTCACCCGCAATTTTATCCAACTTAACGATTAAATCAGCTAAGTTCAAGTTTTCGCCATCTAAGGCAACTGGCACCCCAGCTTCAAACGTAATTTCGAGAACAGTTGGCTTGTCAGGTGTGTCGGCTAACGCTTTAGTCCGATCAAAGGCATCGGCTGGTGCCCCTTCCCATGGATCTTCCAAGATGCCACATTCGTTGGCTCGACCCCAAAGGTTTTCATCAATCGAGTAAGGGCTGTCCAAATTAATTGGTACTGGAATATTGTGCTTTTTAGCATAATCAATTTCTTCTTCACGTGACCAGTGCCAGTCACGAACCGGCGCTTCAATCTTAATATCTGGTGCCAAAGCATGAATTGCCACTTCAAAACGAACTTGGTCATTACCCTTGCCGGTACAGCCATGGGCAATCGCAACTGCTTGTTCTTTTTTAGCTAAGGTGACTAACTTCTTAGCAATTAATGGCCGTGACAACGCTGAAACTAACGGATATTCGCCTTCATACAAGGTGTGGCCTTGTAAAGCAATCAAGGCATATTCTTCAGCGAATTCTTGTTTTGCATCGATCATATATGATGAGACCGCGCCTAATTGTAAGGCTTTGTTTTTGATGGCAGCCATATCTTTACCTTCACCAACATCAATACAGCAAGCAACCACATCGTAGCCCTTGTCCTTTAACCAACTAATTGCGACTGACGTATCCAGACCACCTGAATAAGCGAGAATAATTTTATCATTTTGTTTGACCATTGCGTTGTACCTCCAAAATTAATGTCTTATTTATCAATGACAGTATCGTACCACCTGATTTAACTTTATGCAACGATTTTTATAAAATATTCGTTATTTTTCAAATATTCAGTTAATTTGAGAATATTTATACACTTATTCATCGTATTATGTATTTTCAGTCTCATTTTCAAAGCATAAAAAAAGATGCGTTGGCCAACAAAATGTTGATCAACACATCTTTTATCAAAAACAAGTTAAACGTTATTCTACGACTTTACGCACAAATGGGTCAGATGAAATGCCTTGTGACAAGATCAATTTAGCCCATTCCTTCGCTGAGAACAAAGAATGATCCTTGTAGTTCCCACAACTGTCAATGGTCGTCCCTTGAACGTCTTTCCATTCAGCAGGACCGGCAATGAATTCTAACGAGAACTTCAAAGCTTTAGCAACCTCTTCCGTGCTGTGTTCACCCCAAGTGATCAAATGGAAACCAGTCCGGCAACCAAATGGTGAACAGTCAATCACGCCGCTCATGCGATCACGCAATAAGCCAGCCAACATGTGTTCAATCGTGTGTAACCCAGCCGTATCGATCGCTGTTTTATTGGGTTGAACTAACCGTAGATCAAAGTTAGTGATGGCGTCACCTTTTTCGCCATGTTCGACCGTAATTTTGCGCACGTATGGTGCTAAAACTTTCGTATGATCTAATGTAAAACTTTCAACTTTAGCCATATCTAAAACACTCCTCTATTTAAATTCTCATAACAATCTTAGTGTAGCACAATCTAAAGATTATTTGGCAGTCGCTGCGGCTTCACGTGCCTTATCACGTTCCAAGACTGGCTTCAAATACTGACCGGTATAGCTTTCTGGCACCGCGGCAATTTCTTCAGGCGTCCCAGTTGCGACGACTTGACCGCCACCCGCGCCACCTTCTGGACCGAGATCGATCAGGTGATCTGCCGACTTCACGACATCGAGATTATGTTCAATAATCAAAACCGTATTGCCCGCATCCACGAGACGTTCCAGTACGCCAATCAAACGGCGAATATCTTCCGTATGCAACCCAGTTGTTGGTTCGTCCAAAATATAGAAATTCTTCCCAGACTGTTGCTTGTGCAATTCTGAGGCCAACTTCATCCGTTGGGCTTCACCACCAGATAAGGTCGTGGCTGGTTGGCCAAGCTTGACATAACCGAGCCCCACATCAACCAACGTCTGCAACTTACGACGAATTTTTGGAATCGGTTCAAAGAATTTCAAGGCTTCTGAAGCCGTCATCTTTAAGACATCCGCAATGTTTTTGCCTTTATATTCCACTTCCAAAGTTTCTGAATTATATTGCTTGCCATGACAAACCTCACATGGCACAAAAACATCGGGTAAAAAGTTCATTTCAATCTTTAGAATCCCATCACCATGACAGGCTTCGCAACGGCCACCCTTGATGTTGAAACTGAAACGACCCTTTTGATAACCACGTAATTTAGCTTCGTTGGTTTGGGCAAAGAGATCCCGAATATTATCGAAAACGCCGGTATAAGTCGCTGGATTACTCCGTGGTGTCCGGCCAATTGGGCTCTGATCAATGTTTACAAGTCGTTCAATATTCTTGACTCCACTGATTGACTTGTATTTACCAGGTTTTTCCGAGTTATGATTCAATTTCTGTGCTAACGCACGCTTCAAAATATCGTTGACTAAGGTTGATTTACCGGAACCGGAGACCCCGGTGACCACAACAAATTCACCCAATGGGAAATCAACATCGATCTGCTTTAAGTTGTTTTCAGCAGCGCCCGTGATGCGAATCTTCTTACCATTGCCAGCGCGGCGTTTAGTCGGTACTGGAATAAACTTCTTGCCAGCTAAATACTGACCAGTTAATGATTTGCGTGACCGTGCGACTTGTTTTGGTGTTCCGGCAGCCATTACTTCGCCACCATTTTCACCGGCACCCGGACCAATATCAATGATATAATCCGCTGCCCGCATCGTATCTTCATCATGTTCAACGACAATCAAGGTATTTCCAAGATCACGCATCTTTTTGAGTGAACTGATCAAGCGGTCATTATCACGTTGATGTAACCCAATCGAAGGTTCATCTAGGATATAGAGCACCCCAGATAAATTCGAGCCAATCTGCGTCGCTAACCGAATCCGTTGGGCTTCCCCACCAGATAGCGTCCGTGCCGCCCGACTTAACGTCAAGTATGCCAGCCCAACATTTTGTAAGAAAGTCAGTCGATCATGAATTTCCTTCAAAATCGGCTTAGCAATCACCAGCTCTTGTTCTGACAATTTCAATCCCGTAAAGAAGGCTAATTCGTCACCGATGGCTTCATCAGAAATCGTCCCAATGTGTTCGCCACCCACTTTAACTGCCAAGGCTTTGCGGTTTAATCGGAACCCATGACAAGTCTGACAAGTTAATTCCGTCATGTATTTCCGCATCACGTCGCGAGTGAAGTCACTATTTGTTTCATGATAACGACGGTCAACGTTATTAATGACACCTTCAAAGACAGCGTCAACATCACGCACACCACCAAAATCATTCTGATAATGAAAATGGAACTTTTTGCCATTGGACCCGTATAAAACCGTTTGTTGGTCAGCCTTGGATAAGTCTTCATATGGCACATCCAGTGGAATCTTCAACTGCTCACAAGCTTGTTTCAACATTTCAGGATAATATTGCGAGCTGATTGGGTTCCATGGCAACAACGCGCCTTCGCCCAAGGTCAAACTCTTATCGGGAACGACTAAATCTTCATCAACTTCCAACTTCACGCCTAAGCCTTCACAATCTGGGCAAGCGCCTTGGGGGGCATTAAATGAGAACAAACGTGGTTCAAGTTCGCCAACTGTAAAACCACAGACTGGGCAAGCGTAGTGTTCAGAAAACAGAATAGGGTCACCGCCGATAACATCCGCGATCGCATAACCCCCACTTAACCGTAGAGCTGCTTCAAAGGAATCAAATAACCGTGAACGGTCTCCAGGTTTAACCACGATTCGGTCGATGACGATCTGAATCGTGTGTTTTTGATTTTTATTTAAGTCAAAAGTTTCACTAATGTCATGCGTTTCACCGTCAACACGGATTCGAACAAAGCCTTCACGTTTGATCTTTTCAAAAATCTTCTTATGTTCACCCTTCTTCTCACGCACAATAGGTGACAAGATTTGAAGTTTGGTGCGTTCAGGTAGTTTCTGGACCCGGTCAACCATTTGTTCAACCGTCTGACTGGCAATCAAGGTCCCATCGTTAGGACAAATTGGTTGCCCCACACGAGCCCACAATAACCGCAAGTAATCATTAATTTCGGTAACCGTCCCGACCGTTGAACGCGGGTTCTTAGAGGTCGTCTTCTGATCAATCGAGATTGCGGGACTCAGCCCATCAATTGAATCAACATCGGGCTTCTGCATTTGACCTAAGAATTGTCGCGCATACGCCGACAAACTTTCAACGTAGCGCCGTTGACCCTCCGCATACAGCGTATCAAAAGCCAACGAACTCTTACCGGAACCGGACAGCCCGGTCACGACGACCAGTTTATTACGTGGAATCGTGACATCAATATTCTTTAAATTATGGGCGCGGGCGCCATGGATGACAATCTTATCGTTTGCCAAAAAAAGGACCTCCTAGCTAATCTGTGCTTTCAATTCCATTACGGTATCCCGTAACGTCGCGGCTTGTTCGAAGTCGAGCTTCTTGGCCGCGGTCTTCATCTGTTCTTCTAATTTACTGATCATATCTAATTGTTGTTCATGCGTCATATCATCAAAGTCGGTTTCCAAGAAATCATCCTTTTTACCCGCATCAGACGTGTTCTTAGTCGAGGCAATTAAGTCTGGAATCGCCTTTTTGATCGTATGCGGTGTAATATGATGAACTTCATTGTACTTTTCCTGAATCTGACGTCGACGCGCGGTCTCATCAATCGCAGCTTGCATCGAGTCAGTCGTTGAGTCCGCATACATGATCACGGCCCCATGTTCGTTTCTGGCCGCCCGACCAATGGTTTGAATCAAGGAACGTTCATTACGCAAGAAGCCTTCCTTGTCCGCATCCAAAATCGCGACTAATGAAACTTCCGGCACATCGATCCCTTCACGCAAGAGGTTAATCCCGACTAAGACATCAAACTTCCCTAATCGTAGATCACGAATAATCTTAGTTCGTTCTAGCGTCTTAATATCACTGTGTAGATATTGAACCTTGATCCCTAAATCTTTAAGGTAGTCCGTCAAATCTTCCGACATTTTCTTCGTCAAGGTCGTAATAAAGACCCGTTCATTGCGGTCAATACGCTTATTGATTTCACCAACTAAATCATCAATTTGACCCATAATTGGCCGAATTTCAATAGTAGGATCCAACAATCCGGTTGGTCGAATAATTTGTTGCACGACAT
The DNA here is from genome assembly GCF_031085375.1 of Lactiplantibacillus brownii. Taxonomy (NCBI): domain Bacteria; kingdom Bacillati; phylum Bacillota; class Bacilli; order Lactobacillales; family Lactobacillaceae; genus Lactiplantibacillus; species Lactiplantibacillus brownii. Next base: position 702,059 of record NZ_JAVCWF010000001.1, on the reverse strand, counting down.
GCTTCGTCCGACCCATTTCATATGGGCCTGGCGTCGCAGACATGTAGACAACTTGATTGATATGTTGCTCTACTTCTTCAAGCTTTAATGGTCGGTTATCCAATGCACTTGGCAACCGGAAACCATAATCCACCAACATTTGTTTCCGTGCCCGGTCACCATTGTACATCCCCCGGACTTGGGGCATCGTTACATGTGATTCATCCACGACCATTAAAAAGTCTTTCGGGAAGAAATCCATTAAGGTATACGGTGGTTCACCTGGCTTACGACCATCCATAAAACGTGAATAGTTTTCGATCCCACTGGTATAACCCATTTCACGGAGCATTTCAATATCATAGGTCGTCCGTTGCTTGAGCCGTTGCGCTTCTAGCAACTTACCGTCATCGTCAAGTTCTTTCAGACGATGAGTTAATTCATCTTCAATGCCATTAATGGCATGTTCCATAATGTCATCGTTAGTCATAAAGTGGGTGGCTGGGAAAATTGCGACATGATCGCGGTCAGCCACGACTTCACCTGTCAACGCATCAATTTCACGAATCCGGTCGATCTCATCGCCGAAAAATTCAACACGTAACGCGTGATCATCACGTGACGCGGGGAAGATTTCAACCACGTCACCATGGACACGAAAGCGGCCCCGTTGAAAATCAATATCATTGCGGTCAAACTGAATATCCACTAATTTACGTAATAACTCATTACGGTCAATTTCCATCCCAACACGTAGTGATACCACGTGGTTCTTATATTCGGTAGGATCACCTAAACCGAATATACTGGAAACAGACGCCACCACAATCACATCATTACGTTCCAACAATGAACTCGTTGCCGAATGTCGTAACTTATCAATTTCATCATTGATGGCTGAGTCTTTTTCAATATAAGTATCACTCGAAGGCACGTACGCTTCCGGTTGATAATAATCATAGTAACTGACAAAGTATTCAACGGCGTTATTGGGGAAAAACTTCTTAAATTCACCATATAATTGGCCGGCTAACGTCTTGTTATGCGATAAAATCAACGTCGGTTTATTTTCCTGGGCAATCACATTGGAAATCGTAAACGTTTTCCCAGTCCCCGTTGCGCCTAGCAAAATCTGTTCCTTTTCGCCAGCATCTAAGCCTGCCGTTAATTTTTGGATAGCTTGGGGTTGGTCCCCCGTTGGCTGATAGTCTGAAACTAGGTCAAACTTGTTATCATCAACTCGATCGATCAAAAGCGACTCCTCCTTTGAAGCGTTTAAATTTTCTTATTAGTCCTGAAGCGGCATAAAAAATAGGCAAGCGCACGCTTCCCTATCAACTACAAATCGCTATTCATTTTAGCACATCGAACATACTTTCGCCATTAATCGGATTGTGAGCTTGGCGTTAAAATCTGGGTCGTCAGTGCTTGCAGTTTATCTTGGTTCGTAAACGGTTCTGCCAGCATTTCTGGTAAGACCGATTGTAAGAAATATTGCACACTCGCGAGTTGCTTGAACGCCACGATTGTCTTCAAACTCTCTTGATAAATATCCGTAAAAACAGGTTCGGGATTACCTTTTTGAATTTCACCAAATGATTCATACAACAGGTCGATCTTATCAGCGACCGATAAGATTTGCCCTTCTAAAGTGGTATCTTTGCCTTCAGACAAGCGCCGTGAATAGGCGGCCTGAAACTCAGTTGGAATTTCATTTTGAACAAAGTTTTGTGACAACTTATGTTCAACATCCGCGAGCATCTCGCGTAAGGTAGCCGTGGCGTATTTGACGGGCGTCTTGATATCGCCAATAAATCGTTCATTATAATCGTGATTGAGCGCCTTTTCATACAAAGAGCGCCAATTAACTTGATTCCCGGCATTTTCTTCGACGTCCCCCAAAAATTGTGCGGTTTCCGCAACTTTAAACGAATGAGCCGCCACGGAGTGATTTTGATACTTAAAGAACCCCGGTGCGCGTTGAATCGTTTCTAAGTTACTCAAGCTTTGTAAATATTGATGCATTCCCATCTAAATCACCTTCCTGGCTGGCCTTAATTTGGCCTTAGTGTAACAAAACCAATCGCCATGAGCAACAAAAGCGGTTGACTCACTTGAAATAGCCAAGTCAGCCAACCTCTTTTTAATGAGCCCTAATTAAGACTGTTTCAAGCCGCCTTTAGCCTGTGTCCCCGGTTCTCGCAACATGAAGGCCATCAAATAGGACACAATTAGAAAGACCGCCACCACCATGTAAGGATAGTGCGTATTCAAATCTAATAACATCCCAGACATGATTGGCCCAACAATATTGCCGACACTTGTCAAAGACATATTTAAACCATTGATCAAACCTTGATTGGCTTCACTCGCCTTAGTTAGCAAGGTCGTAATGGCCGGCCGTAACAAGTCAAACGCTGAAAAGATGACCAACGTGGCGATCATAACCGCTATTTTAGAATGGGCTTGTGTGATCCAAATCGTACAAATCGCCGCCGAAGCGAAACAAACACGAATCACCCGACGCTCACCAAATCGTTGGACAAAGGTATCAAATAACGCCACTTGTAGGAATAATGAGATTAGTCCGTTAAGTGTCAGAACTAACGCGATGTTGTTTAAACTAAAATGAAAGACTTCATTAACATAAATACTGTAAATACTTTCAAAACCTTGAAGACCAAATGACGACACTAGAATCATGGTAAATAAGATAATGATTGGCACCGTCCAAAAGGCGCGCGTCATCGGATGATGTTGCGATTGTGCCTGCTCAACTGGTTCAAGGTCTGTTTTAGCCAACGTTTCCGCATCATTTGGCAACAAGCTGATGAGGACAATTGCCGAAATGAGTCCGAGCGCCCCCGCAACCCAAAAGGGCGTCTTATAACTGATACCAGCCAGAATCCCACCAATTCCCGGCCCTAAGATCAACCCACCACTAAAAGCCGCTGACAACCAGCCAATCACCTTGGCCCGCTGACGTTTAGTCGTGATGTCGGAAGCCAAGGCCATGGCCGTCGGGACGACCATCGCGGCGGATAACCCGCCAATCAGACGAGAAATATTGAACATCCATAAATGATTGGTCATCGCAAACAAGAATTCAGAAACCATAAACAAGAATAACCCGGCAGTTAAGACTGGTTTACGGCCAATCCGGTCTGAAATTCGGCCAATAATCGGTGAGGCCACGAACTGCGCCAACGCAAACAACGCATTCATAATCCCCATATCGGTCGCGGTTAACTTTAAATCGTTCTTGATAAACGGCATCACTGGAATCACTAAACTGATTCCTAAACACACTAAAAATTCACTGAAGATTAAAATAAAAATGGCACGTTTCGTTTGACGAGTCATTAGCTTCACCTCTATCTTTCCCTTTTTCACGCAATACTGTACATCATAACAAGTGATAACAATAATTGTCTACTTTTAAGATTATTTTTATCCGTTAAATTCATTTCACCAGACAAAAATAGTGATAATGCGTACAATAAAGCTAATTGAACCCAAGGAGGGTCATGACATGTCACCTGAATTAACTGGTTTCACCAACATTCAAAAATTAGCCCCGGCGATTATTGTGGATTTACGTTATGCGACAACGACTAATTTCACTCACCAAGTGATCTATGATTTCACAACCGCCATTGTCCGCACAGGTACCGCCCAGAAGCTAGCCATTGCAAGTGCCGATTTGAACCAGCAAGGCTATCGGTTAAAAGTTTGGGATGCTTATCGACCAGTCAGCGCCCAAAAGCGGTTGTTTGACGTTTATCCAGATCCTGAATTCGTTGCTAGGCCCAACCCTAATTTTAGTCATCAAAAGGGGGTCACGCTCGACCTAACATTGACGGATATGGCCGGGAAGGAATGCCCATTACCGACACCATTCGATAATTTCAGCCCGTTAGCTCATCGTGAAGCTCCCCGGACCAAGATTCAAGATCATTATTACCAAATCCTGAACACTGCAATGTTAAAAGCTGGTTTTGTCGGCTACGAAAATGAATGGTGGGATTACCGCGATGCTGACATGGACGACTACCAACCCGCTACTGCTGATCCCAATGATTACCAATAGTCGAACTGGTGCTTGAGTGGTGCCATCATATTCTGAAATGACCCTAGAACATCGTGATTGCCATTTTCAAGGCGCTAAAAAAAGCTAGACCACAGAATTTTCTGAGGCCTAGCTTTATTTTTAACCCACTTATTCTTTGATGAATGCCTGAATGGCTTGGTCAAATTGATCAAGCTTCGAATTAGCCTCGTCCAAGCTGTCACCTAAAGTCCCAATATAGAACTTGATCTTAGGTTCCGTCCCAGATGGGCGAATGGCGATCCAAGTGCCATCTTTTAATTTGTATTTCAAAACATTAGCGGTTGGCAACGCGATTGGTGCCGTGTGACCATCTGCAAAGGTTTCTGTCTGTGAAGCAAAGTCTTCAGTTGACACAACCTCGTAGCCTGCAAAATCAACGGGCGCTTCATTCCGGAACTTAGTCATCAAAGCAGTGATCTTATCACCACCACCAACGCCGTCAAATTCTTCGGAAGTCGTCTTCTCACGGAAGTAACCGTATTCCGCAAATAATTCTTGCAACCCATCGTACAGGTTCTTGCCTTGTTGCTTATAGTAAGCAGCGACTTCGGCTAATAAAACAGTCGTTTGGATCGCATCTTTATCATGCACGAATGGCTTGATTAAGTAACCGTAACTTTCTTCGAAACCAAACATATAAGTATGTTCGCCAGTTTCTTGGAAATGTTCAATCTGCTCAGCGATATACTTAAAGCCAGTCAAAACGTTGATCATCGCCACATGATATGAAGCTGCGACCTTCGTTGCAAACTCACTCGAAACAATTGATTTAACTGCGGCAGCATTGGCAGGCAAGGTACCAGCATCCTTGTTAGCTTGCAAGATATAATGCAACAACAATGCTGCAATTTGATTCCCAGTTAAGAGCACATATTCGCCGTTTGGTTGACGGACTGCCGTTCCTAACCGATCAGCATCAGGATCAACGGCGATCAACACATCGGCGCCTTCCTTTTTGCCTAAATCAATCGCCATTTTGAAGGCTTCTGGAAATTCTGGGTTTGGAAACTTAACCGTTGAAAATTCAGGATCGGCAACGGCTTGTTCTTTAACCACACTGAAGTTTTTAAACCCAGCATTCCGTAAGGCTTTTTCACCTAACATCCGGCCCGTTCCATGTAGCGGCGTGAAGACTAACTTCATGTTCTTACCGACTTCATCGATTAACTTCTGATTAATGTTAACCGTTTTAACTTTAGCCAAATAAGCTTGATCAACATCGTCACCAATGATGGTCATCGTCTTATTCGCTAATAATTGGGCTTCATCCGCAACTTTGATCGCAAATAAATCCGTAACTTTTCGAATGTAAGACGTAATTAAGTCAGATTCCTTTGGTGGCATTTGACCACCATCTTCACCATAAATCTTGTAACCATTATATTGCTTAGGATTATGACTTGCGGTGATCATAATTCCGGCATAAGTGTGTAAATGCCGAACAGTAAAGGATAATTCGGGCGTTGGCCGCAAACTTTCAAAAACAAATGACTTAATCCCATGTTCCCCTAAAACTCGGGCAGATTCATGCGCAAAATCTTCTGAGTGATGACGCGAATCAAAACTAATCGCCACACCACGTTCTTTCACGTCAGCATCCAAAGTATCCATAAAGGTTGCTAAACCTTCTGTGGCTTGGCGAACCGTATAGATATTCATCCGATTAATACCAGGTCCGAGTACACCGCGCATCCCAGCGGTTCCGAACTCCATTGGCTGATAAAATGCATCCTCCAAAGTCGCATCGTCGCCAGCACTGGCGGCTAATTCTTGTTTAAGGCTTGATTCAAGCGTTGCTTGGTTCTTCCAAGTTGCATAGGTGTCTTTCCAATTCAAGTAGACCATCCCCAATTCTTATTGTTGTGAGTGCTTACAAAAATAGTATACAACATGCACGTGGCTCGTAACCTAAAATTTACTAAAAATCCCGTTAAAACGCAGATTTCTTGTCAATTTTAAGTGCACATTAATTGATTACCTTTACAATTTAATCAGCGCGAATTCGTTAATTCACCAATCAAACTTGGTATAATTATGTTAATAAAGGGAGGTTGTCATGACTTTTTATTCATACGCTTATTTAACGCATCAAAATAGCAACCATACGCTCTTCCAACTAGTCGTTATCGGTATCATTATTCTTGTTATCGCCGGTGTCAGTTGGCTCTGGTATCGCCATAAATCAGACCTCAAATATCGAGATTTGTTCATCATCATGGTGTTGTTATTATTATTACTCGTTGGCATTCAAGTTAATGAGTGGCAAAGTTTACAATCAAGTTTCTCACAGAAATCACAGGTCACACAGATTATGCAACGGGTGGCCCGTGAAAAAGGCGTCCGGCAATCTGACATTTGGTCGAATACCACAACGGTCAGCAGTGGCATGCTGATCAAGGTCAAACACCAAATTTATAACGTCACGGTCAACCCCGATGGCAATAGTTATACCTTGACTAAAGCCACTCCCATCAGTACACAACTTAATTACGTGAAAGAAGGCAACTAAATGTTCTCTTACTGGGATGTTTCGCTGAAACTGGCCTTAGGCTTATTAACCATTATTTTACAAATCAATTTATCTGGTAAGAGTAACTTGGCCCCTATTAGCGCGCTCGACCAGGTTCAAAACTATGTTCTCGGTGCAATTGTTGGTGGCATGATCTACAGCACCAGTGTCACCGTCTTGCAATATATTCTCGTTTTACTGATTTGGACGCTCCTCGTGTTGACGTTGCGCTTCTTGACTCATCATAATCGTCATATTAAACAATTGATCGATGGTAAACCACAGTTACTCATTAAAAACGGTGAATTATTAGTCGCCACAGCGTTGAAAAATGGCATGAGTGCTAACGACCTGACTTTTCGGTTGCGAACGGAAGGCATCACAGATATTCGCTTAGTCAAACGGACCATTCTGGAGCAAAATGGCCAGCTGACGATTGCCCAAGTCGGCGATGATACCATTAAATACCCCATTATCGTGGATGGTCAACTGAATGCGGATGCGCTCGAAACGAGTGACCATGATTTAGCTTGGTTACAAAACCAGTTAGACGCGCAACATTATGATATCAGTGAGATCTATCTCGCGACTTATACACATAAACAATTGCGCTTATTTCCTTATCAACACTAATCAAATTAACGCCACCATCAGCAACAAACGTGACGACCCTAATCGCCATGGCTGCACAAGTTGATGACGATCAGATCACAACTGTTATCCGGCAACTTCATACCTGCTGAACAACTTCTATTTTATGAGGTTGCCACAATATATTCCAAGGGCCAATTTGAGATTAATTAGGGGCCAATTGGGCGCACAAAAAAATGAGGTTGAATTCTTCAATGTGAATTCAACCTCATTTTTTTACTGAATTTAGTTTTTAACTTTATCGCCCAAAGCGGTCAAGTAATTGTAAACTTGTTGGCCAGCAGTCCCGCCTTCACCAACAGCAGTGGCAACTTGACGTAAATCTTTCTTACGAACATCACCAATCGCAAAGATTCCAGGAACTTTGGTTTCCATGTGATCGTTGGTTTCAATCCAACCATTTTCATCCGTAATCCCAAGATTACTAAATGGCTTCGTAATTGGGTTGATCCCGACATAAATGAAGACCCCGTCAACGACGATTTCACTGTTTTCACCAGTTTGATTGTTGTTAACTTTGACGCCAGTGACTTTTTTACCGTCACCCACGATTTCGGTCACGTTACTGTTCCAGACAAAGTCAATCTTGTCATTCGCAAACGCCCGCTTTTGGAGAATCTGTTGAGCCCGTAGTTGATCACGACGATGAATGACCGTCACTTTAGCCACTAATTGGGTCAAATAAGTGCTTTCTTCAATGGCTGAATCACCGCCACCAATCACGACAACATGCTTGTTACGGAAGAATGCGCCATCGCAGACCGCACAGTAAGAAACCCCACGGCCACCATACGTATCTTCACCTGGGACACCCAGCTTCCGATATTCAGAACCAGTCCCGATGACTAAGGCTTTGGTCTCAAAAGTATCTGAGTCCGTCTTGACGATCTTAACGTCGCCTTTGTCTTCAACAGATTCGACACTACCATAGGCATATTCCGCACCGAATTGTGTCGCCGATTCATACATGTCCTTCGCTAAGTCTGGTCCTAAAACTGATTTAAAACCAGGGTAGTTTTCAATTGCGGCGGTATTATTCATTTGGCCACCGTAGATACCGCGATCTAACAGTAACACTGATAAGTTGGCTCGTGAAGCATAGAGGGCCGCAGTCATCCCTGCAGGACCAGCACCAATAATAATCACGTCGTAACTTTTTGCCATTTCAAAAGACCCCTTCCACTAAAAATACTATGTGGCTTAATATACCCCCAAAATTTACATTTGTCGACTAAGTTGTTTGTACACAACTGAAAAGGTTGATTTAGGACTGTGCGACATCATATTCGGTAGCTTTGATAGTTGTATTTAGACCTAACTAATCAAATTCAAAGACAACGAGTTTCACTAAAATTTAACAGCAACGAAACTCATTTTATTTCTGTAAAGATTTTCGTTTAGGACTAGTCCAAGTTCCTGAACCCCATCCCAAAATCGTTTTGCAGGCTGGAATAAAGGTCATCACCACAGTGACTGGATTGACCATCCAATAAAATAACATATACAAGGGTGCAAACCAAAGATATTTCAGCTTTGCACCATGATGATCCAATATTAACGCCGCTAGTAACTGCATGAAACCCGCAATCATTTCAAAAGTGACAAAAATGAATGAAATCATAATACCATGATAAATTCGTTCAAACTCACCAACAACTAAAAAATAAAGCATTAAAAGAATGAACATGGCGGACGTAATCATGAAGAAGAACGACCAAATAATTGATAACGTTGAATCAATGAACATCGATAATTGATATCGACGACGCCATGGATGGAAAATAAATTTCTTAATATTTGTTAACCAAACTTCAGTGCCACCTTGTGCCCACCGCTTACGCTGTTTATACAGATCGGGTATCGTTTCAGGGACATTCATATGAAAAACAACATTTGGTGCAAAGCGCGGCACTGCACCAACCATTTGATGATCCCAAGCAATGCTAATATCTTCGGTCGCCCGATTTTGTCGGAACCCACCGACATCAATCAAAAATTGCTTGCGGTATAACGTATTTGCACCACTATAAGCATACATTGAATCATTGATTGCCGTTTGACTCCGTTTGATAACACCAACAATACTCGTAAATTCAACGGTTTGTGACTTACCAAGTAATTTCGTTCTATTCTGCACATCCATATTGGCTGTCACTGCTGAAGTATTCATATCACGATCATGGATAAAGAAATTCATATATTTCATCAATGCATCCTCTTCAGGAATTGTATCTGCATCGTTGCTCAGTATATACTCACCCTTTGCAAAATACATACCAATATTAAAAGCATGTGCTTTGCCTTTGTTTTTTTCAATTTCAATCGTCCGTAAGCGGGGATATTTAGCTTGCAATCGATGAATAATAGCCGCAGTCTTATCTGTTGAACCGTCATTCATGACCAACACTTCATAATTTTCATAATTTAGGTTTTCAAAAAGATACGTGATCGTTTCTTCAATCATGACTTCCTCATTATGGGCTGGAATCATGATCGTAATCATTGGTTGCTTTTCTACTGGCAGATTTACCCAGTCGTCATCACGTTTATTAGTTTTAAAAAAACGATATGACAAAGCCCCTGCGAACCAAAAAAAAGAACCCGTAACCGGATAAAGACATAATATTAACGCGTAGTGCTAGTCTTGTAACATTTGTCGGATAGTTCATTGATTAAATCAAATTATATGCAAAAAGCCCGCATTTGCGGTAGCTTCTAAGGTGACTAAACCCAGAAAGAAGAACCGTAAATGCAAGGCCTCCTTAAAGCTATCCCAAAATTCAATTTAATTCAAGCAACCGTCCAAGAATTCATCAAAATAATTACACCAATTTACCAACTATTGCCAAAAAGATTTCGTTTTCGTCAAAATTATCGTCAACTAAAAGTTAATGACGTCACGATTATCGCTTGTATGCTTGCGCGAATAGCGTTACGTGACCCTTCAGAAACCCACTTCCATCAAACTTTGGCGGCTTCCGGAGTGGTTGTTCCAGAACGAAGTCGTTACAATCGTCGGTGTCGCGACCTTCTTCAAATAATGAAGTTGATCCGTCAGTATCTATTGAAGCGATATCGGCATGGCAGCACTTATGAAATCATTGATAGTGCCCCAATCACTTTGGTCTCAGCAAGACGAAGTAATCAAGCAAAAGTCTTACGAGGTGTAGCTCATAAAGGCTATAACGCAACCAAGCAACTATATTATTATGGCTTCAAGCTACATGCGGTGATGGATAATGACGGTTATTTTGTGAACTGGGAACTGACACCAGCAAACGTTGATGATAGAAAACCAGTTGAAGAGCTTTTACGAGAAGCACCGGCTCATCAAGTCTTAGCAGACGGCGGATACTTGAGCCGGAAGCTTCAAGAACGATTAAAATCACAAGGAATCAACTTCTGGTTTCCACTGCGAAAGAACATGAGGAAAACAGATCATATAAATTCCTCATTTCTAAAAAATCAACGACGATATATTGAAACAGGTTTTAATAATTTGAATATCGTTGGCCATTTTGAACATCCTGGAACCCGAACGCTAATCGGCCTAGGTAGCCGATTAGCGGCACTATTTTTATGGAACATTATCAAGGTTCATAGCAATCTAGCTCAAGGTAAAAGCGGACTTAGCATAAATTAGTGCTTCACTAGAAATATTACGGAACTAGCACTACGCGTTAATATTAACAAACAAACATTTAATAGCGTCTGTCCCCAGGTTGCCGCTAATAAATGATCGATAAAAATATTGAACATAGCTCACCTCATGAATCCAAATCATTAATATCATGTTCTTCGTACAATTTTTGGAATGTATCAGTATCTAAATTTTGCTCTGGCTTAACATGATAGTCCCGAACATTTTCCCGAAAGTCGGTACTGCCAAATCGGTCATCCATAAACTTAGCCAACAATTTAGTTCGCTTATTCTGATTAATTGGATTGAAAGTTGGCCACTGCTCGACAACTCGGTCACGTTTACGGTTCTGAATAATCGTCATAGTCACCGCAAATAGCGAAGCTAATACAAACATAAATAACAGTAATATGCCAATAAATTTAATTTCAAAGATTCCTTCATGATAATGCCACAATCCAGGGATTTTAGGATTAATACTATGCAATAATGACAATATTGTACACAGCATTGGCAAAATTGCCGCAAGCCAACCAAGTATCGCAATTAAGCTCTGCCAAATTTTTAATAGCCAATGTCCCTTACTAAAAAAAGCATCCGTATATAATTGTGACGTTACTGCCTTAGTTGGCTTATTTTTTGCCATGTTTTGTCTCCTTCATATCTGGGTCTATCGGTCGACCGAATAAGTAACCTTGACGAATACCAATTTTCAACTGTTCCGCGAGTCGCTCATCCTCAGCATTCTCTACACCCATTAAAATTAAGTTAATATGATGTTCTCTAGAAAGTTTGTACCAAAATTGTAGATTTAAATCTAACCAAACGGATGAGTCTTCTTTACGAAAATCACGCATTGAACACTTTAATACATCAATTTCTGGTAATAACCATTCAATACTTTTTAAATCGCTCAAGCTGGAACCAACATTATCAATTCCAAATGTCATCCCATATTGTCGCGCCTGTCGAATCCGCCGCCGAAACAACCATTTATTAATTCGCTTAGGCTGGTATTTGGGGGTGTATTCGATTGCCAAATGCATCGGATCAATATTGGCAATCGCCCAACGAACAAAATAACGGAAGTCAGGACTAATAATTTGGTCATACTCTAAATTAATCGATAACGTAATCGGAGTTGATGGCAGTGCTTTAAAAGTCGTTCGCAACAAAAAAATGACTCGTTGCAACGGCAATGAATCTAGCCTTTGTGGTAACGACCATGAGCCATCTACGTTATGTTGCCGCAATAAACACTCATAACCTGTCAATTCACCATGATAGTTCACTTGTTTTTGAATAAAGTAACGTAGCTCAATAGCGCTATTTTCCAAGTAATTATTAGTGTTTTTACGAGAATACCAATAATAAATAATAATCGTTGCAAAAAAAGCCACTGCTAGTATTAACGTGATCCATAACAAAAAAGTTTCCAGCTGATTGAGTGTCATCATTATTTTCCTCATACTGAGTATCGAATTAAAAGTATTTAAATTCTACAGCGTTAACATAATCAATTTATATTGAAAGTATAGCGTTATGCTTATTTAATCTCAACCTTGATTAATGATTATAAGGTAAACTTTGACCAAAAAGCAGTTACTCTGTCTCCCGGCTTGAATAATATATTAATTGAAACAAAGAAAGCATAAGCCAACACGACTCGTATAATTTAGTTGTCTAAAACTAACCTACAAGAAGCGGCTCATGCTATAACTACTATGATTCGAAATAAAAATTGCTTTTATCATTTAACAATTGTTACGTTATAACTATACCATAACGTAGCTTTATTATTTTTGATCCTTCAAACTTTGATCATTTTGCTTAGCCCAATCACCAACCGCAGTGAATCGACTCTTACCATGACCCGCTTGTTCTTCTTGATCTACGGCCATTTGAGCTACCAGATTCAAGTAGTTGAATGGATCATCAAAGTTTGGTGAGAATAACATATCAACAAACGCTAAATCATCGATGGTGTTGCCGTTTTGAATCGCAACCGAAACGGTATTCGCCGATTGAGCCACTTCGTGTGGACTCCAAAATTGAGCGCCTAAGATTTGTCGATTTTCAGGATTATAGGTCAATTCAATCGTTAAAGGATCCGTTGATGGCATGTAGCTTGGCCGCCAAGTTCCTTCAAAGACTACTCGTTTAACAGGTACATGGCTCTGCTTAGCTACCTCATAAGTCAATCCTGTCGTGGCCAACGTATAGTTAAACAACTGCATTGCTGAGGTAGCTTGTGTCCCCATATAACGCTGAATATCGCCAAAAACGTTCAACCCAGCTAAAGCACCTTGCCGAACCGCATTCGTCGCTAACGGGGTGTAAGCAGAACGACCCGTTGGATTAAAGTTAACGACACAAGAATCCCCAGCGGCATAAATGTCAGGGTTCGACGTTTGGACGTAATCATTAATAATGATTGCGCCATGTTTATCCATGTCAACTTGTCCCCGTAACAGTTCCGTTGTAGGCACAAACCCTGTTCCGACAATGGCTAAGTCCGCGGTGAAATCACCTTGATTGGTTTCAATGACTAGTTCACCATCTTCATTGCCCGTAAATCCGGTCACTCGATGACTCAAGAGGACATTGACTCCATGTTCCTTTAAAACACCAACGGCCCGATCAGACATATCTTTACTGATGTAATGATTCAAGATTTGATCATGTGACTGGAATAAGGTCACGTCATGATCCGTGTTGGCATAACTTTCGGATAATTCGGTCCCGATATAACCAGCCCCAACGATGGCAATACGGCGGTTATCTTTGGCCGTTTTATAAATTTCTTGAGCTTGCTCGTAAGTTTTGCAGAGTAAGACTTTCGATTCATCAATCCCAAAAATTGGTGGGACGGCTACTGATGAGCCGGTTGTCATAATCAATTTGTCATAGTCATCTGCAAAAACACGCCCTGTTGCCATATCTGCAACTTGCATCGTTTTTGCCTTGGCATCGATTTTTAAGACATTATGTTTAGTTTTAACGGTGGCCCCCAACTTCTCAAGCGCTGCTGGTGACGAATAGAACATGTCCTCCAGCCGTTGAACTTTGCCACCTAAATACAAATAAATCCCACAGGACAAAAACGAAATATTATCATTTCGTTCATAGATTGTTACTTTTGCTTCTGGATGATTTTTCAAGATCTGAGCCGCTGCCGCAGTTCCTGCATGGGTACAACCCACGATAACAATTTTCATATCTAACATCCTCCATTTTATGTTCAAATGCATTAACAAAGTCATTTACCATTATAAACGCTTTCGGAATTAATTTATATCCAAAATCGTTAATTATTGGGCAATTTATTATTTAGGGGAACGAATAATTCCGGCAAACAGTGGTTTATCGTTTCGTTCTAAGTCGTTTTGGGTTAAACTGTAGCTTACAGGGTAATATTTTTAAACATAATTTATATGCGAGGAGCACGCTATGTACCGTTATTTTATTCAGCCACAGTTAGATAAATTCAACAATTCATTAATTGGCTATGAAATGCTCATCCGTTATCGTGAAACCGAAAATGATCGCTGGACTTTGCCAGAAAACTTTGAAGCGATTCCCATTGACGTTCAGATCGACCTGCTAAAGGCGACTGCCAGTGAGTTATCCCTAAAAATTGGATCAGTTTCGATTAATTTTAACCGTAAGCAATTCCTTAATCCAGAGATCACGGCTGCCGTGATTGCGGCGCAAATGAAGCTATTTCCAACTAAAGTGATTGTCGAAGTCACTGAAGAACCTGGTGAAGATAACTATTCGTTAACTGCCATGCAAAAGCAAATCGAATTGATTAAATCACATGGTCTACAGTTTAGTTTAGATGACGTTGGTACGGGGATTAACGTCTATGACCACATTAAACCACTTTTGGGGTATGCCGAAGAAATCAAATTTGCCATGCAGAATTTCCGCAATGAGGAACGTGCAGATGAGATTCCAACCCAACTTAAATTTTGGCGACAAGTGGCCCGTGAGCATGATATGCGTTTGATCCTAGAAGGTGTTGAGAATGATGCCGAGGATCAGCTCGCGGATGACTTAGAGATTCCACTTCGTCAAGGGTATTACTACGGTAAGCCTCACCTATTTAAATTAAAAAGTGATCGTTAAAAAAACGTTGCACAACTGATTTCAGTTGGCAACGTTTTTTAGTCATTACTTAGTCGTCTTTTTGGTCGTCGTTTTGCCGGCGTCTGCTTTAGTTAACTTGGCGCCTAAATCCTTGATATAAGCCCGTAGATCATCCTTAACATCTGGATGAGTCAAGCCATATTCAATGGTCGTCTTCAAGTAACCAAACTTATAACCAACATCATGGCGAGTCCCTTTGAATTCATGGGCAAAAACGCGCTGAGTCTTGTTCAAGGTGTCAATGGCATCCGTCAATTGGATTTCATTGCCCTTACCAGGTTTTTGATGTTCCAACACGTCAAAAATCTCTGGTGTTAACAAGTAGCGACCGATGATTGCTAAATCGCTGGGTGCATCTTCAGGACTTGGCTTTTCAACAAAGTTATTCACATTGTACAAACCAGGTTCTTTTTCACTTTCAGGATTGATCACGCCATACTTCGAAACGTCTTCGTGAGGAACCTTCATTACAGCCAAAGTTGACGCATGGGTCTTATCATAACTATCCATTAATTGTTTAGTTAACGGCACTTTGTCTTCCATCAAGTCATCACCTAACATGACGACAAATGGTTCATCCCCAACAAAAGCTTTCGCCGTTAAAACGGCATCACCTAAGCCACGTGGATGAGATTGACGAATGAAGTATAAGTTAACATCAGTCGTTTCTTGGACCAACTTCAACATTTCATCCTTGTGCTTAGCTCGTAAATTATCTTCTAGTTCTGGATTGGAATCGTAATAATCTTCAATACTACGTTTGCTCTTCCCAGTCACAATGACAATATCTTCGATACCAGACTTGCGGGCTTCATCCACGATAAATTGGATAGTTGGCTTGTCGACGATTGGTAACATTTCCTTTGGCATTGCTTTGGTAGCAGGTAAAAAGCGGGTTCCTAAACCGGCAGCAGGGATCACTGCTTTTTTAACTCTAGACATATGATAATCCTCCTAAATATAATGAAATTAAATGATAACCTATTGAATTTCAGGCTTACCCTCACGACGCATTAATTGTGGAATCACCTGTTTGATATCAGCACCGTTATATAAAACATCATAAATGGCACTCGTAATTGGCATGTCAATGTGATGCTGTTGGGCTAATTCATAAGCAGCTTTAGTCGATGGGATACCTTCAATGACCATCCCCATCGTCGCAATGACCGTCTTCAAATCTTGCCCAGCACCCAGTTCATTACCGGCACGCCAATTACGTGAATGAACACTTGTGGCGGTAACGATTAAATCGCCAACACCCGACAACCCGATAAAGGTTAACGGTTCCGCACCTAAAGCAACTCCTAAACGGCTAATTTCCGCTAGTCCCCGAGTCATTAGGGCAGCTTTGGCATCATCGCCGTAACCAAGGCCATGCAAGGCCCCGGCACCTAGCGCAATAATGTTTTTCAACGCCGCACCAAGCTCAACCCCAATCACATCATGATTGGTATAAATTCGAAAGTAATCATTCATAAATAAGTGCTGAACAAACTCAGCCGCAGTAGTGTCCGCACTGGCTGCAGTAATCAACGTAATATCTTTTTTCGCCACTTCTTCAGCGTGACTAGGACCGGATAATACGACAATGGCTTGGCGTAGCTTAGCCGGAATTTCTTCTGCTAAGACTTGTGACAAACGTTTATGCGTCTCCAATTCGAGCCCTTTGCTAGCATGAATGATAATGGGCCGCTGATGACTCGCTTGTAAAACGGTTGTCACTTGTTGGGCAACACTACGGATCGCTTTGGTTGGCACAACAAACAAGATTGCCGCGACCCCGTCCAAAGCAGCTGCTAAGTCCGTATAGGCCGTTAGTGATTCGGAATAATGAAAATCATGGACGTAGCGTTCATTCGTGTGTTGATCATTTAATTCGGCTACTTGGGCCGCAGAATTCGACCATAGCCGCACTTCATTCCCATTTTCATCCAATAAATTCGCTAAGATACTGCCCCATGAGCCAGCACCCAAAACAGCAATTTTTTCTGTCATCCAAATAAACCTCTTATCTACTTATTTTCTGTGGCAAATTTTTGACCAGAACCGTCCAAATACCAACGGTTCTGCGTCAGGTGACGTCGGCGCCAAATAATGAGGCCGATGCTCCCAACAAATAATACCACAGATAGTGCTTGTGAAATTCGAATTATATGAAATAGCATCAGTGAATCCGTTCGCATGCCTTCAGTAAAGAAGCGCCCGAAGGAGTACCACGCCACGTAAGCTAAGAATACTTCACCTTGCTTATAAAGACCCGTTCGGTGCCGAGTCACCATCAAGACCACAAATCCTAATAAATCCCAAATCGATTCATATAAGAAAGTTGGTTGTCGGTAAGCACCGTTGATATTCATTTGTGAAATCAACCATTGCGGCAAATGCAGCCCTTGTAAGAAGCTTAAGCTCGTTACCCGACCATAAGCTTCTTGGTTCATGAAATTACCCCAGCGGCCAATTCCTTGCCCCATAATGACGGTTGGCGCCGCCACATCGAGCATTAACCAAACCGGAATAAACCGGTGTCGACAAAAGAGAATCACGACAATCGCAGCCCCAATGAGGCCACCATAAATGGCAATGCCCCCATCCCAAATGCGAATGATCTCACCGGGATTCTGACTGTAATACGACCATTGAAAAGCCACATAATACGTCCGAGCCGCAATAAGCGTAAATGGTAATGCCCATAGAATCATGTCATAAATATCATCTGGTCGAATACCACGTTGACTACCTTCACGAACAGCCAAAGCGACCGCAATTACTACGGCCGTCGCGATAATGACCCCATACCAATGTACCTCAATTGGCCCTAATCGTAAGGCAATTGGGTTTAACGCCCCCAAGACGAGTTTCACGCTGTTGCCATCTCCTTAATGCTTGTGAGAATCATGTGCCGAATTTTCTTTAATTAAGGAGTTCAAATTATCATCAAAGACTTTAGTTGCATCATAACCCATGCTTTCCGCACGGAAGTTCATGGCAGCGGCTTCAATGATAATGGCTAAGTTTCGACCAGTCTTAACTGGAATCGAAATTTCAGGAACTTCAACATCAAAGAACTTCCGCGACTGTTCTCCATTTCCTAGTCTATCAAATTGCTTATCTGGCGTCCAACTCTCTAAGTGTACAATAAGGTCAATGTCCGTATCTTGCCGAACAGCCCCAGCACCAAAGAGATTCATCACATCAATAATCCCAATACCACGGATTTCCAGCAAATGATTTAAAATTTTAGGTGCTTCACCAACCAGTGTCTGTTCATCTTGTTGATAAACATCTACTCGATCATCCGCAATCAAACGGTGACCACGTTTAACAAGTTCCAATGCGGTTTCACTTTTACCAACACCGGAGTCACCCGTAATCAAGACACCGAGTCCATAAATATCTACTAAGACCCCATGAACAGACTGACGTTCCGCTAATTTACCTTCCAAGTAGTTCGTCATATTACTCAAAATTCGCGATGACGTCATTTTAGTGCCTAAGATTGGCACACTATTTTCCTCACCCGCCTGTACAAGTTCATCAGGCACAGGCAAACCGGTTGAAACCACAAACGCCGGTGTCGTCATTTGACACATTTTGCGAAAAATCATCAACCGTTCATCATGACTCATATTTTTTGAATAAGCGGTTTCAGTTTTTCCTAAAAGCTGTACCCGTTCACGCGGGTAATAATTAAAGTAACCCGTAAGTGCCAGCCCAGGTCGTGAAATATCACTTGTTGTAATCTCTTTATCTGCCAATAGCTTGGCGCCGTGGTAGACATCCAAACGGGTGTTTTTTACTAAATCGGCAACTGTTACGCTTCCTGCCAAGTTAATCCCTCCCAAATCAATCAGTTATTAAAAAAAGTGCGGTCGGCATTGTCCATGATTACTATTGCAATCATCTTTCAAGCCTTCCACACTTTTTGGACCGAAAACGGATCATTCCTATCTGTTAATCTTAGCACTTTAAAGCGCTTTATTCACCATTTACTCCGCTGACTTTGCGAAAAAATTAGAAACAATCACGTTGGCCAATGACATTAAGATTGAGACTAAGACGGCCATCCCAAAACTTGAGAAGCCAAAATTAGCTTTACCGACAAAATACGACGTCATTTGCAACATAAACCCATTGATCACAATACTAAACAAACCAATCGTAATTAACGTGATTGGCAAGGTTAGTAAAATCAAGATTGGTTTAACTGCGGCGTTTAAAACCGCCAACACGAAACTGGCAATCAGTGCGACCCATAAGTTTGCCACATGGAAACCGCTCTGAAAGAAGCCAGCAATCGCGATAAATAAAATTGTATTAATTAAAATTCGTTTCCAAAAACCCACTCACTATCACTCCATTAATCTTGGTGGCGCGGTTCATCTTCCTCATGCACGTTATGAATCTCTTTACGACCTTCAGAATGCTGAGTCCGCGGTTTTTCCTGTTGACTCGCTTGGCGCATTTGTTCAAAGAAACCAGTATTTTCAGGCTTGCTAGGAATAATGGTCATCAAGACCAAGTACAACAAAATTCCAAAGCCATGGGAGGCAATGGTCAACAAAACAAACAAGACCCGTAAGACATTAGCATTCCATTGCAGATATTCCGCAATACCGCCCAAGACGCCAGCAATGACACGATTATTAGATTTAGTTAGTTTACGATTAGTTTTAGTTTTCATAATTAGACACCTCAATAAGTTTAGTCTAATTATATCTTACTAATTATAAAAGCTGGTTGCAAACTTCACGAACCAGCTTTAGAGATTATTTAGGTTTATCTAGACCAAATTTGAGCTTTCGGGATTTAATTCGATAATTTGTCCCGTATTCAAATAGACAATCCATTCACCAATATTTGTGACTAATGCGCCGATACGCATTAAATAGCTCGCCACGTTTAAATAGTCGGTTGACCCAATCACCGTTTCCGGATGACGCTCCATCTTAGAAATGCCTTTTTCGTTAATTTTATCGAACATTTCACCAACTTTTGCATCCTTCTCGGCAACTTTGCGCGCAGCCAGGTCGTCACTCTTAACATAAGCTGCCAACATCTCTTCAACCATCTTACGGACCCGGTTCCCCATTTCAGACAATTGCGCCTCAATTTCAGGAACTCGGACATGCCCTTTGACCCGAATCGTGGCGTGCGCAATGTTCCGGGCATAATCAGCCATCCGTTCTAGTTCAGAAACAGCTTTCAAAATTGTGACGATTTCCCGTAAATCAGAGGTCACGGGTTGATACAAAGCAATCATTTCGAAAGATTTTTGTTCTAATTCCACTTCACGCTCGTTGATTTTTGCATCATTATCGATGATTTCTTGAGCCAATTCCCGATCATGGTCGATAAAGGCTTTGACTGCTTTTTCGATGGTCTCACTGACCATCATTCCCATTTCAGTAAAATTAGCATCGATATCATTTAACTCATCGTCGAATAGTCGTCGCATGTTTTATCCTCCTAGCCAAATCGTCCAGAAATATAGTCATTGGTTTCTTGTTTTACCGGATTCATGAAAATCTGCTTGGTCTCATTTACCTCAATTAATTCACCATTCAAGAAAAATGCGGTCCGATCAGAAATCCGTGAAGCCTGTTGCATATTATGCGTAACAGTTATGATAGTGTAATCATGCCGTAAATTCAAGAGGGTCATTTCGATCGTATGACTAGAAATTGGATCCAACGCGCTCGTCGCTTCGTCCAATAAGATAATATCTGGCTCAACAGCGAGCACTCGCGCAATGCAGACTCGTTGTTGTTGACCACCGGAGAGTGCTAAGGCGTTGACATGTAGCCGGTCTTTGACTTCATCCCAAATTGCGGCTTGTTTCAGGCTTTTTTCCACCGCAGCGTCCAAAGTTTCTTTATCTCGGACACCAGCTAATCGCAACCCATAGACCACATTTTCATAAATTGAAAACGGAAAAGGATTTGGTTGTTGGAAAACCATCCCAATTTCTTTGCGTAGCTTAACCGTATCTGTCGTTGGGGCATAAATATTACTCTGATTAAAATTAACTTCACCGGTGATTGTAACATTTGGAATCAAATCGTTCATCCGATTTAAGCACCGTAAAAAAGTTGATTTACCGCAGCCAGAAGGCCCAATCAAAGCTGTGATGCCTTTTTCATCAAAACTCATATTGACCCCTTTGAGGGCTTGTTTCTTGCCATAAAATAAAGATAAATTTTCAGTTGTTAAAATCGTACTCATAGCGGCCTCCTTTTTAACCAAAGTTACCAGAAATATAATCATTGGTCAGATCGACCTGAGGATTGGTGAAAATATCGCCGGTTTCGCCATATTCTAAGACTTTGCCTAAGTTAAAGAACGCCGTATAGTCACTAATTCGTGACGCTTGTTGCATATTATGAGTCACAATAATGATGGTATAGTTTTGTTTTAATTCTAATAAAGTATCTTCAATTTGGCTTGTTGATACTGGATCGAGGGCACTGGCCGGTTCATCCAATAATAAAATGTCTGGTTTAATGGCAATCGCCCGGGCAATACAGAGCCGTTGTTGTTGACCACCAGATAGCGCCAAGGCACTTTTATTCAAATCATCTTTAACTTGATCCCACATGGCCGCTTGGCGCAAAGAACGCTCCACAATCTCATCTAGATCTTGCTTTTTATTCATTCCCCGTTGTCGCAATGCAAATGCAATGTTTTCATAGATTGATTTAGCAAATGGGTTGGGTCGCTGAAACACCATTCCAATGTGGCGTCGCATCTCGTAAACATCAATATCGTTGCTGTTGATGTCTAATCCACGATACATAATTTTACCTTTAACCGTCGCAATTCGATCATTCATCCGGTTCAACGACCGCAAATAAGTCGATTTACCAGAACCAGACGGACCAATCAAGGCACTAATCTTATACCGTTCAAATTGTAAATCACCTTCTGAAATTCCCTCAGTCTTACCATAAAATACATGCAAGTCTTCGGTCGAAAGCGCAATTTCATGGTCTTTTGGATCAAATTTCATAATGTGACGTTGTGACGTCGTTAAGTTGCTACTATCTGCCATAAAAAGGGCCTCCTTTATTCAGCGGTTAAATGTTTATACAAGCGTTTGCCCAGCCAACGTGCTAAGAAGTTAAAGAGCAAGACTGCAATAATCAGCACAGCCGAAGCCCCAGCCGAAACCGCCTTAGCATCTGGCATAATACCTTCTGAATTGATTTTCCAGATATGGACGGCTAATGTTTCTGCCGGCCGCATTGGACTCAGTGGACTGCTAATATTGAACGGATTCCAATCATGGAAATTCAGCGCTGGTGCTGATTGACCAGCCGTGTAAATTAACGCAGCGGCTTCACCAAAAATTCGTCCAGCACTTAAAACAATCCCAGTAATAATACTAGGTAAGGCTGCCGGTACCACGATTTTAGTAACGGTTTCCCATCGTGACAAACCTAAGGCATACCCAGCTTCGCGTTGATCATTGGAAATATTTGCCAAGGCTTCCTCAATGCTCCGCGTTAAAATTGGCAGATTAAAGACCGTTAAGGCAAAGGCCCCAGACAGAATCGAGAAGCCTAATTTGAACTGAACTACGAAGAAGAGATAACCAAATAATCCGACAACCACGGATGGTAACGAACTCAAAATTTCAATTGTCGTTCGAATCAGCCCAGTCACCGTGTTTTGTGGCGCATATTCATTTAAGTAAATCCCAGCTCCCAAAGAAATCGGTAGTGAAATGAGTAAAGCTAAGAATAATAAGTAGAAAGAGTTGAACAACTGAATGCCAATCCCACCACCAGCTTCAAACGACAAGGCCGGTGACGTCAAGAAATGCCAAGAAATTTCTGGTACCCCTTGAACGAGAATATAACCAAGTAACGCCACCAAAATGATGACAACAAATGCCGCAATCGCGTACAATACGCCGGTTGCAATCTTATCAACTCGTTTAGCGTTCATTGCTTAATTTCCCCTTTCGGCCGATATAGCGAATCACCATATTGAAGACTAATGACATTAATAACAGAATCATGGCTAAGGACCATAACGCGTTATTTTGAAGTGAACCCATGACAGTATTCCCAATTCCCATGGTTAAAATACTGGTTAAAGTTGATGCTGGTGACACTAAGTTGTGTGGTAACAAGGTTGCGTTCCCAATCACCATTTGAACGGCTAAAGCTTCCCCAAAAGCGCGCGCCATCCCGAAAACAATCGCTGTCAACATACCAGGAATGGCTGCACGTAACACCACTTTATAAATCGTTTGCCAGCGAGTTGCCCCTAAGGCTAACGACGCCTCCCGATAATACCGTGGCACGGCGTTTAAAGCGTCCGCACTCATTGAAGTGACTGTCGGCAAGATCATCACAAATAGGACGAAGGTCCCAGAGAGAATCCCGTAACCACTGCCACCAAAAGTATTACGAACAAACGGGACAACGACTTGTAGCCCAATAAACCCATAGACAACTGACGGAATTCCGACTAACAATTCAGTGACGGGCCGTAAGATTTGGGCTCCGCGTCGTGGCGAAATCTCAGTCATGAAGACCGCAGTTCCGATTGCAAACGGCGTTGCAATGATTGCTGACAGGATCGTAATTAGAAATGAACCAACAATCATCGGTAGCGCACCCACGGCGGGTTGACCATTGGTTCCGGTCGTGCCTGGATTCCATTGCGTGCCGCTTAGAAACTGCCAGAAATTAATATGATTTTGAAAAAATGTTGCTAACCCACGTGACGCCACAAAATAAAAGATTAAGAATACGACCAGAATAATTAACGCTAAACAGGTCAGACTAATAATCTTCCCGCGCCGCTCAATTTTGCTGGCAATTGACTTTTTTAATAAGCTTGCTCGAATTTTATCCATGCGGTCCCCCTCATTTCACTATTGTAATCTTACCGGTCGCACTACGTTGAACATGCATGTCATGGACCGAAATATACCCTAACTGCTTCACTAACTTTTTCTGGACAGCCGTTGATAAAATGTAATTAATAAATTTCTTTGTTAATTGATCTGGCTTTAAACTCGTATACAAATGTTCGTAAGACCAGATCTTCCAGTGATTGTTTTTGACATTAGCTTCCGTTGGCTTGATGCCATCTACTCGTAGCGTCGTTACAGAAGTATCCAAATATGAAAAAGCGACATAACTAATCGCACCTGGCGTACTCGCGACGATCGAACGAGCCAGTCCAGAAGAATCCTGCTCTTGAGAATCTGCACTTTCCTGACCATTCAAGGCATAAGTCTCAAAGGTCTTACGTGTCCCTGACCCTTGTGCCCGATTAATCAAGACAATTGGTAAATTTTTGCCGCCAACGGTCCGCCAATTTTTGATTTTACCCGTAAAGATTGCTTTTAATTGGGCACTCGTTAAATTGGTCACACCAGTTTTCTTATTAATAATTGGCGCAATCCCAACAACTGCCACCTGGTGGTCTTTTAACTGACTCGCCTTGATACCGGCTTGTTCTTCTGCAAAAATATCCGAATTACCAATGGCAACGGCGCCAGATTGAATCTGACTTAGGCCGGTTCCAGACCCGCCACCCTGCACATTAATAAAAACACCTGTGTGTTCAGAACTATACTGCTCACCTGCAGCTTCAACTAATGGTTGTAAAGCGGTGGAACCAACTGCGGTGATTGACTGACTAGCATCGGTCGCTGCTCGCTGGCTGTATCCCAGTCCGACCAAAACGCCAATCAAGATCAGCCCCAGTAATTGGATGACCCGACTTTTTTTCATGACAAAATACCTCCTACCCATTGCTCAATATAAATAATACAAAGTTTGTGTAAAGTCTTGATAGGCGTTTTGTAAAGATTGTGTAAATATCGCCAACGTTCACTGGCTCAACGTTCTCTGTGACTATACGCTCCCGGCATGCCCGGGTAAACTAAAGACATGGCAAACTTGAAGTTAACTTCGGCAACTTAACCAACCACTGGTCATTTGTTGCCGTCAATGCTTTCAAAGTAAACTAAGACAGCCCTTCAAATAGATTATTTTGACAAATCGGTCGTTGAAATGTTCACTGAATTTTCAAATACGCTTTTCTTAAAATAAACTTGGTTGTTTCGTGACTCAAAGACACCGTGATAGATAAGGACACAAAAAAAGATGATTTAGGTCAACTCGACGCCTAAATCATCTTTTTTAATGGCTTATTTTCAATGGAAACGTGACAGTCATCGTCGTACCGACACCACGTTGGCTTGTCACTGCAATCTGTCCGTGCATTGCCGTCACCAATTCTTTAACGATAGCCAGTCCAAGACCAGTCCCACTAACCACTTGCTGTGACCGAGATGGGCTAGCGCGATAGAAACGTTCAAAAATACGTTGCTGATCATCCGCACTAATGCCAATGCCGGTATCTTTAACAATCAAAACCCAATTCATCTCATCGGCCTTTGCAATCACAGTAACCGTTCCACTCGGTCGATTATACTTAATCGCATTTGAAAGTAAATTTTTGACGATTTGACTCAGCTTTTGCACATCCGCAGTAACCGAAATGGCAGGATCAACGTCATCTCTGACCGTCAATTGCTTACTCTGAATAGCCTGTTGCAGTAAAGATAGCTCTTGGTCAACCAGCGGCTTTAACTTAATGGTCTGACTCGCTAAACGTGTGGTACTCTGAGCTCGGATTCGTGATAAGGACAACACGTCTTGAATCAAGTCAATCAAGCGTTGACTTTCGTCCGCAATGATCTTCAAAAATTGATCCAAGGTAGCTGGATCTTCTTTAGCACCACTCAACAACGTCTCAGTAAACCCAGCAATTGCCGTAATTGGCGTCTTCAACTCATGACTGGCATTGCTGACAAAGTCATCTTGCATCTGTTCAATCATATAAACTTCTGTAATATCATAGAGCATCAGCACAATTTGGTAGTGTGAACGACTATTTTGAATATAAACAGTCGTTGCCTCCACTACTTGCGTATTCGGCGCTGGTGTTAACGTGACCGTTGCCCGCTGATTTTTTTGCGTCGTAATAGTATCTTCAATCACTTTAGTTAGCGCGTATAACTGAATATCCTTCGTATATAAATGTGCCACTGAGTTGATTGATTGGGACAACAATTCACTCATCGCAGGATTTGAAAGCTGAACTTGCCGATGATGATCAATAACCATCACTCCGATCGGCAAATACCGCATGATCATCATCAATTCTTTTTCCTGTAATTCGGCTCGTCGTGTCTGATTTCGTTGGTAACTTTCCAATTGATTAACTGCCTGTGACAAGCTATATAACGGATCATTTTCTGGCAACAAAATATGTGGTGGAAACTGTTGACTGCTCATTTGCCGCAACTTGGCTTCCATGCGGTCAATCGTTTTTTGTCGTTCACGTTGTCGAAACCACACGATACCAGCTTCAATCAGTGCGAGCCCGACCACCGCCACCAATAGGCAAAGTACCAGCGCCGTTGACCATCGAATGACTGAAAAATGTTGCACGACAATTAAGCCGAGCAACAGCATCAGGATATTTTCCAAGGTTAGCAGGCGCCAAGTTTGTTGCCACTGGTCATGCATGATCCGCACCCACAAATTCGTATCCAAAACCACGCACAGTTCGGATTAACTGGGGATCTTTAGGATCAACCTCAATTTTTTCTCGCAAATGTGAAATATGAATATCCACAATTCGCGTTTCACTGGCATAATCATAACCCCAAACATGATTTAGAATGGCATCACGACTTAAAACACGGCCCTCACGTTCAATAAAATAAACGAGCAATTCAAACTCTTTGGGCGTTAAACCAATATTTTTGCCATTACGCGTCACACGATACTTATTCTGATCAACACGCAAATCACCAATGACGGTAATCGCCCGATTAGGGGTTGGCGCTGGGGTCGTTTCGGTATCATCAACAGGTGTCATCCGGCGAATCACCGCCTTGATCCGTGCCAAAACTTCCCGTGGTGAGAAGGGTTTCGTGATATAGTCATCAGCACCTAATTCTAAGCCGAAGACTTTATCAAATTCATCATTTTTGGCCGTCACAATAATAATTGGCGTCCGGACTTTCTCTTGACGCAACCGTTTAGTCACTTCCATACCATCTAATTTTGGCAACATTAAATCTAATAAAATACAAACAAATGATTCTTCTAGTCCTAACGACAACGCGGCTTCCCCATCCGTCGCTGTCACCACTTCGTACCCAGCTTGTTTCAAGTTATATGATAATAACGTCACAATTGCTGGTTCATCGTCGACTACTAAAATCTTATCCATGGTCGTTAATCCTCCTGATCAGTGAATAACACTATCCCTAACTCGTGGGGTGCCCCACTATAAATCGCCGTTTCAGTAATAATTAATTCTTGTTGGACGTTCCGAACTTTCAGATGTACGTAAGTCGGACTCGTCAAAATTGCGGCATAAAATTGCGCCTCTGAATGGACCGGCTGACGATTACATTCCAAGATCACATCGCCAATACTCAAATTAAGCTTGGCTGCGGGGGTCTTGGGCCGCACCCCAATGACTCTGACCCCTTGATCCGTATCAGAAAACCAAAATTGTTGGTGTTGATCGTGATAGCGATGCCGCAATAAACTGCCCCAAAGAAGGACCACTAACACTCCCAACAAACCGATTAACCATTGTGGGCTAAGTGCTAACCAACGCGCCGCCAGTGCGAAAATGACACTTACAGCTGCGACTAGCCAATAGTCCTTCGCTAATCGCCGCCAAGCCACCTGTGGCTGCTGTTTATAAACTTGGACACTTGCACCTAACAATAATGGTAATAGCAAAACACTAAACTGTTGTGTGCCGACTTGAAAAACAGGCCACCAGGGTAACGTCGCATGCAACCAATCCCCTGGAATTAGGACCCCAACTGGGATAACCAATAGCTGTTGCCAACGGTAGCGCACGATTCGTTTGCCACGCTGGTCCGGCCGAATTTGTGGTGAATTTAGTTGTGTGTCTCGACGTCGCAATAAAACAGCGGTCGCTGCCAAACCTAAACCCAGAATTAAAAAGCCACTAATAATCACGCCACTATTCAAGCCTAATGAAATGACCCCATGAGTCCGTAAGCGAGCGCCAATTTGAGCCACTAAGCTTGGATTCAGGACCCAGTAAACTAGCCAACTCAACCCAAATACCGTTACTGGTGTCAAGCGAGTCGGTATCAATAATAAACTCAAGACCGCTAATAATTCATAGATCACGACCCAGATTGGCGAAACGACTAAGCCCAAAGCTAGGCTGACCACAGTCGCAATCACGCCAAATAATAACCCATCTTTAAAAAAATTACGGACTTCCAAATAGTGCGCATCAATCGCACTTCTAAAATGTAACCGTTCATAATGGACACGGTGACGTGCTGCCAAATAGCAGCGAATCAACCCAATCCAAACCAGTGGTTGAATCAAAAATAATTCCAGTACTTTCCATACGTGCATGCGCGCTGCTCCTAACGTTAAACTCTGAGGCTAGTATAGCATTTTTACTATGGCACACCAATGCTGTCCACCACGAGTTTCTCCCCGGCATTAACGAATTAATGCTCCGTCATTATAATACTGATAAACAAAAAAATACTAAGTCGACCCACCGATTGCTAAGTCAACTTAGTATTACTTTTAGCTATTGTGGATTACGTTGCGCCAATTTCCATTGCAAATAAGCATCAATAAATGGATCTAAGTCACCATCCATGACCCCTTGACCATCATGGGATTCATAATTTGTGCGATGGTCTTTCACCATGGTATAGGGATGGAAGACATAGGAACGAATTTGCGATCCCCAGCCAATATCCAGTTGTTCACCCTGAATAGCGGCGCGTTTTTTAGCCTTTTTCTCTTCTTCACGCTCATATAGTTTTGCTCGTAACATGTTCATCGCCGTTTGGCGGTTTTGAAGTTGCGATCGTTGTGCCTGACTAGCAACCACGATTCCAGTTGGCAAATGCGTAATTCGAACAGCTGATGACGTTTTATTGACATGTTGTCCACCCGCACCACTAGCGCGATAAACATCCACCTTTAAATCATCTGGACGAATCTCAATCTCAACACTATCATCCAATTCTGGCATCACATCGACACTCGCAAAGGAGGTGTGCCGACGCCCAGCTGCATCAAAAGGTGAAATCCGGACTAATCGATGCACACCCTTTTCTGACCGCAGATAACCGTAAGCATTGTGCCCACTAATCAGCAAGGTCACACTTTTGATGCCAGCCTCATCGCCAGCTTGATAATCAACGGTCTCTACCGTGAAATGATGACTAGCGGCCCACCGAGTATACATGCGCAACAACATTGAACCCCAGTCTTGTGATTCCGTGCCACCAGCACCAGGATGAATTTCAAGGATCGCATTGTTTCGATCATATGGGCCATCCAGCAATAAGTTCAACCGATACTGTTGTAAATGATGCTGAGCTTTAGTCAAATCAGTTTCAAACTCAGCCTGCATTTCAGCATCGGGTTCTTCATTCAATAGTTCGTACGCCACAGCAAGATCTCCAACTTCATCGGCTAATTGCTGATAGTCGTCAAACTTACCTTTTAAGACATTATTATCGTCAATAACTTTTTGGGCCGCTGCTTGGTCATCCCAGAAACCTGGTTCGGCCATGCGAGCTTCATTTTCTTGGATGCTTTCATTTAAAGCATCTAAGTCAAAGCGACCCCCTAAAGTTGTTAACGGCAGTTTGCATTTCTTCAATTAAATGTTTCGTTTCACTTAATTCCACAAAGCACCCTTCTTTCAACTTATTTAAAATGATTTACTTGGCAAAAAACGTAGTCGGACCAAAGCCAACTACGTTTTCACCGATTAATGTTTAATTAACGTTGGATATTTTGACGAATTTCAGACTTCATGAAGAGTCGCGTTGTATCATAATCGATATCCGCAATCATTTCTTCAAACATCCGATACCCATCTCGTTGGTATTCAACCAATGGATTTAATTGACCATAACCACGTAACCCAATGGATTGACGTAATTGATCCATGGCATCGATATGATCGGTCCAATGCGCATCAACCACTCGTAAAACAACCACCTTTTCGAATTCGAGCATTTGCCCGGCATCATAAAGTTGTTTGGCTTTATCTGCATAAATGGTCTCAACACGTTGCATCAAATAATCTTCAATATCAGCTTGTGATTTATCTTTCAAATCATCGACCGAAATCGCATCTTCCTTGACCATTGCCGCCGTGGCAAAGTCAACGATTGCTGCCAAGTCCCAAGTCTTTTGATCGCCTTGGGTATGCAATTGAACTGTCCGTTCAACCGTTCGCTTGATCATTGGCATAATGACCGACTTCAAAGACTTCTCTTCCATGATAACCTGTTGACGTTCCCCGTAAATCACTTCACGTTGAGCCCGCATCACATCATCATATTGCAAGACGTTTTTCCGGGAGTCGTAGTTGTTCCCTTCGACTCGTTTCTGTGCCGATTCCACTTGACGTGTGATCATCCGTGATTGGATCACCGCATCATCATCTTCAACATTCATCCGTTGCAAGAAGTTCTTGATTCGTTCTGAACCAAAACGCAACATCAAATCATCTTCCAATGACAAGTAGAACTGTGACATACCAGGATCACCTTGACGACCAGAACGGCCTCGTAACTGGTTATCAATCCGTCGAGACTCATGTCGTTCAGTCCCAATAACTGCCAAACCGCCAAGTTCTTTGACGCCAGGTCCTAATTTAATATCAGTCCCACGACCAGCCATGTTGGTGGCAATGGTTACCGCCCCACGTTGCCCAGCGTTCGCAACGATGTCCGCTTCCTTCGCATGGTTCTTAGCGTTCAAGACCACGTGCGGGATACCGGCTTCATCCAAACGTTGTGACAAGTATTCAGAGGTTTCCACGGCGACCGTCCCAATTAACATGGGTTGACCTTTTTTGTGCAATTCAGTAATTTCTTTAACAACTGCATTAAACTTACTCCGCAAAGTTGGATAAAGTAAATCTGAACGGTCATCCCGAATCATTGGTCGGTTGGTTGGAATCGTAATAACTTCCATGTTGTAAATTTCACGAAATTCTTCTTGTTCCGTTTTCGCCGTCCCAGTCATCCCAGAAAGCTTCTTGTACATCCGGAATAAGTTTTGGTAGGTGATATTCGCCATAGTCTTGGTTTCTTCTTGGATTTCAACATGTTCTTTGGCTTCGATGGCTTGATGTAACCCATCTGAGAACCGTCGTCCATCCATAATCCGACCTGTAAACGAATCCACGATCATTGCTTGACCGTCTTGAATCACATAATCCTTATCCTTCAACATGATGTAGTTGGCACGTAGCGCTTCATCTAAGTAATGGTTTAGGGCAGTATTGTCCGTATCGTACAAGTTAGACAAGCCAAAATACTTTTCAGCCTTCCGAATCCCTTCATCCAATAACGCAACCGTCTTGGACTCTAGATCAACCTTGTAATCTTCTTCTTTAGTTAACGTCTTGGCAAAGCGGTCCGCCCGCTTATACATCCCAGTCGTCCCTTCGGATTGGCCGGAAATGATCAGTGGTGTCCGCGCTTCATCAATTAAAATTGAGTCAACTTCATCAATAATCGCAAAGTTTAATGGGCGTTGAACCATGTCTTCACGATAAACGACCATGTTGTCCCGCAAGTAATCAAACCCAATTTCACCGTTAGTTGAATAGGTAATATCAGAATTATAAGCTTCGCGCTTCTCTTCAGGCGTTTTGTCTGCACTGTTAATACCGACGCTCATGCCTAACCAGTGATAAAGTTCACCCATTTCGGTCGCATCACGTGCTGACAAATATTCGTTAACCGTGACAACATGTACCCCATCACCGGAAATAGCATTCAAATAAACCGGCATGGTGGCCGTTAAGGTCTTCCCTTCACCAGTTTTCATTTCGGCGATATCGCCTTCATGTAACACGATCCCACCTAAAATTTGCACGTGGAATGGATATAAGCCAAGCACCCGTTTAGCGCCTTCCCGGGCGGTCGCAAATGCTTCTGGGAGCAAGTCATCTAGTGACTCGCCTTCTTTATATCGTTCACGGAATTCTGGTGTTTTCGCTTTTAGGTCGGCATCGCTTAATTTAGCATATTCGTCAGCATAAGCTTCAACCTTGTTCGCAGTTTTATCAAGACGCCGAATGACGCGCTTGTCGCTTTCAACCCAGCGTTTTAAAATGTTGGCCATTTACGTATCCTCTCCAAATAATAATTATTAAGTCATCGATTCTTTATAGTCTATTTTCAAAATAAAATACCATCTGTAATTTTACCATTTTTTAACGTTAATGGGAACTACACTAGCCCAATGTAACCGGTATCGAAGCGGTTTATTTCAAATTTTAGCGCCAACAAGCCCCGATTTTTAACATTCTTAATGATTAACGTCACCAACAGAAGTTTTTTTGTAAATTAAAAGAACTGGCCAAAGACCAGTTCTTTATTTGGGCATTCAATTTATTGATCGTCGCCAGTTTCAATCAAACCATAACGACCATCGTTTCGCCGATAAACGATATTAATGGCATCCGTTTCCGCGTCTTCGTAGATGAAGAAATCATGACCAAGCATATCCATTTGTAAGATTGCTTCTTCATTATCCATTGGTTTCAATGAAACCCGCTTCGTACGTACAACATCTAACTTATCGTCCTGATCGTTATCAGCAGCTGCAACCGTTTCATCAGTCGCCGCAAAGTCAATGGCTTTATAGCCCTTTTCACGGGACTTGCGATTGACTTTGGTCTTATACTTGCGGATTTGGCGTTCGAGCTTGTCGGTTACCAAATCAACACTAGCATACATATCAGGAGAAGTTTCTTCTGCCCGGAGAACTAAATAGGGAAGTGGAATCGTTACTTCGACTTTAGCAGTCTTGTCTGGGTGAATCTTCAAGTTGACGTGAGCAATTGAGTCAACGTTATTGTCAAAGAATTTTTGTAACTTACCCACCCGTTTTTGAACATAGTCACGAATAGCTTGTGTCACTTCGATATTTTCACCGCGAATATTAAAATTAAGCATAGATCTTCTCTCCCTTCACACACATTACTGTGTACCCAAAGTAATCAAAGGACCACTCTTTCATTACTTTGCTTAAATTCATTATAATAGAAAGCGCTATAATAAACAATCCAAATGCCATTTTTCATCATAATTAACGGGCTAAAGTTAGCCCTATCACTGACTTGGCACCGTTTTCCAGGATTAGATCAGCAGCATGCCGTAACGTCCGTCCAGTTGTATAAACATCATCAATAATAACGACCGTTTTACCCGTTAATGGCGGTGCCGTAGTGGTAAGTTTAAACGGCTGTGCGGTTAATAAACGCTCTTGACGTGTCTTACGCGATTGTGGGATCACTTTGTCACTTTCCTGAGTTTGCAACCAAGTTGGATTTTCACCGGCCGCCAGCCAACCAGTCACTTGATTAAACCCGCGCGTCACCATGGTCATCGGTGTCACTGGAATTGCGATACTCAAATCTGGCTGCATTTGAGCCAATTTTGTTCGTAAGACTTGTTGAAAGACAAGTCGGAGTCGATAATCCCCCTTAAACTTATATTGTTCAAAATAAGCTTGCATCGCGTCATTGTATGTAAAGGGCGCTTGATTGTAAAATGCTTTTTGTGGCCAGCGTTGACAATCATGACATAATGACCGCTGGGTTTGTGAACGTCCGCAGCCGATACAAGCTTGACTACTCACAATTGGCGTAAAGGTTTGCCAACAAGTTGCACAGACGACCGGCGCAACTAGTGGCTGCCAGCTCAGCAACCAAGGTAAAGTGAGTTTCGGTTCAGTTGTCCGCTGACACAACAGGCATTTGGTCACGTAACCGCCGTCCTTTCCGATTAACCAATTTAATTTGACGAATGGCACGCTTAACCGGACGTGCATAGGAACTACAGATAAACCGGACTTGTCCGGTGGGGTGTTCCCGTGAGCGCCCCACTCGACCAGCAATCTGAACTAACGCCGCGGTGGAAAAGATTGGCTCATCAGCTCCTAACACAATCACATCGATTCCTGGCAAAGTGACCCCCCGTTCTAAAATGGTCGTCGTCACTAAATATTGTACCGTTGTCGCCCGCATCGCTTGTACTTTGGCTAACCGTTCTGGGTCAGTCGAATGAACGGTCAGTCCTTTTAAGGTTGGATAGGCTTGTTGAATCGCCGCCTGAACGACAGCCAATTGGGCCACTCGCGGGACAAAAACTAAAAACCGTTGACCGCGCTTAACGTAATCAGTTAACCAATGTCGTAGTCTTGAAGGCAGCCGTCCGGCCTGAATCTGTGTCCACCACTTCGGTTGCAACGTCACTTTGATTGTCGGCAATAATTGTTGATGGAAACGTAATGGCAGATAACTTAGACTCAGCGTTTGACGCCGAACCTCTCGTAACAACTCTCGACTCGGTGTCGCGGTTAAATATAACAAGGCACTGACGGGTTTTAATGCCTGCTCAACGGCATAACCTAAACGCGGATTAGCCGCAAACGGAAAGGCATCGACTTCATCTACAATGAGAACATCAAACGCTTCCCGAAATCGCAATAACTGATGTGTGGTACAAATTGTCAGCTGGCAATAGCGATATGGTGCCGTCTGTCGGCCATGCAACAACGCAATTTCTAAATCTGAAAAAGCGGCCTGTAGTCGCGGATATAATTCGATACACACATCTACCCGGGGTGAAGCAATCGCAACCCGCCAGCCTTGAGCTAACGCCCATGCTAATCCCGGAAACAACATTTCCGTTTTCCCTGCACCGGTCACTGCCCATAATAAATGTCGTTGGTGTGTGGCAAAGTTATGTTGTATCATTTCAGCACAAGCTGCTTGTTGCGTCGTTAACTGACCGTGCCAAGTCAACCGTCCTGTCTTCGGAAAATCATTTGGTTCAGGAATGTGATAAAGTGAAGTTAAGGTACTAATTCTGCCTAGATTCAAACATTGATAACAATAAAATTGTTGTCGTGGTAATTGGGCCATTTGACGGTTTAATAAACTCCCACAACGTTGGCATTTCAATGTCTTGGCTGTCACTTGCAAGCCAATCAATTTCTGGGTCTTTGCTGGTAACGCCTCTGCTTCAGCAGCCGTCAAAGCAATCTGACGGCCGTATAGCTCAGTTGCTTGCATCATTTTCCGCCCCCTTTACCACTTAACTACGAATTTTTAACCCGCATTAATTTAAAAAGGAGCTGATTCATTTTGACCGAGCCATATTATACATTGGCCACTGATACAGTTTTTGAACAAACGATTAAGAAGTCACGATTTATCGCTCATTTGTATCGTATTACGGATGAATCCGATGCCCAAGCTAAAATCGCTGCCGTTCGTGCCGCAGATTCCAAAGCCACTCATCATTGCTTTGCTTACGTCCTTGGTGATGACGATCATATTCAACGAATGAGTGACGACGGTGAACCCTCTGGAACCGCTGGTGTCCCAATCTTAGAAGCCCTAAAATTAAATCAAGTTCATGATGTTCTTGCTGTTGTAACGCGTTACTTTGGTGGCATCAAGCTTGGCGCTGGTGGCCTTATTCGAGCTTACAACAGTACACCCGTTCAGGCGATTCAGGCAATTGGCAAAGTTCAACGCGTCCGCCAAACCAAATTAGCGGTCACAATTGATTATCGCAATGTCGATGCCTTAACTTATTATCTGACACAGCACCATTTAGCCACATTAGATACCCACTATGCGGTAAAAGTACAATTGATCATCGCGGTGGACACAGCGGCTGTTGACACCACTCAAACTGCTATTACCAATCTTCTCAGCGGCCAAGCCACGTTTAGCAATCAAGGCGAGCAATATAACGAGGTCCCACTTACAACCGAGTAATCATAAAAAAGCACTTTTCAAGGTCAGCATAGCCGACGATTGAAAAGTGCTTTTAGTCATTTAAATTTAATTATTTAAGCGTGGTAATCTTACCAGATAACCCACGATCAACTTTCATTGAAGTCAATGGAATATAGCCTAACTTCTTAACTAAGTTCCCTTGAACACCCTTGGAAGTCATGTAAGTCAAGAAGGTCTTGATCTCACCAGTTGGGGCACCCTTAGTATACATATGTTCGTAAGCCCAGATCTTCCACTTGTTATTGGCAACGTTCGCTTCAGTTGGCTTAACGTTATCAATTGAAAGTGGTTCAAGACCAGACTTGATGTATGAAAAGGCTAAATAGCTGATGGCACCTGGCGTGGTTGAAACGATTTTTTCAACTGTCCCATTTGAATCTTGTTCTTGGCTTGTCGCAACTTTAGCGTTGTCTAAGCCCCATTTTTCAAAGGTTGCCCGTGTCCCACTACCTTGAGCCCGGTTCACAACGGTAATCTTTTCGTTCTTACCGCCAACTTCTTTCCAGTTAGTGATCTTGCCTTGAAAGATTTTAACCAATTGATCTTTAGAAACGTTGGTCACGCCAGCGGCTTTGTTGACAACTGGTGCCATCCCAACAACGGCAACTTTATGATCAACAAGTCCTTTAGCATCGAGACCTTTTTGTTCTTCAGCGAATAAGTCGGAGTTACCAATATTAACAGAACCCTTAGCAACTTGGCTTAACCCGGCACCAGAACCACCACCTTGAACATTGATCGTTACATTCGAATGTTCATTTTGGAAGGCTTGACCGGCTTGTTCAACTAATGGTTGTAACGCGGTTGACCCGGTTGCAACAATCTTAGTCGTCTTAGAAGACTTTGCGCTACTGCTGCTAGTGTTCTTAGTACTAGTTGCTGAACTACTACCACAGCCAGCTAATAAGATGGTCATTGTTACGGCCAGCGCCCCTAATGTCACTGCTTTTTTCATAATTGAAACTCCCCTTTTCCATTTTGCACTCATAATTAGAACAATCAACGTCGCCCAGCTAAAATAGCAAGTCTGGGTAGAAAGTACTATATCGTGATGCGAGCATGATCACTGTTTAGCTTGGACGATTCATTGACTGCCATTTGGAACAGTCTTTATATTACTGGCCGTTTGTAAATTCAAAATGATGTTTATGTAAAACCCTTGTATAGTTTTCGTAAAGGCTACAAATTTCAACCTAATCAACCACAACAAAAAAGACCTGATAACCATAACGTTATCAAGTCTTTGACAATTGAAGCTAAGCTTTAATGATTACTTTTTGACGTAAATCTCGCAACTGTCCGCTTAATCCAATTTAACAAGGGTTGCCGATTGTCACCCGCTAGCCCGATGGCTTCCACAAATAATTCTAGCCCAAATAATAAACCAATGGTTAACAGAATCGAACCACCTATTGACGAGATTGGATAAAGCAATGAAATAAAGGAAAAAATCAAAGCAATGCCATAGATGACCATGACCGTTTGTCGGTGGGTCAACCCTAACTGCATCAACCGATGATGCAGATGATGTTTATCGGCCTGCGAAATGGGCTTTTTATTTAAGATCCGTCGAATCATCGCGTAAATAGTGTCCGTAATCGGGACTCCTAAAATCATCACGGGGACCCCAACCGAAATCAATGTGACATTTTTTAAGCCAAATAACGAGAATACCGCGGTCATAAAACCAATCAACAATGAGCCGGTATCGCCGAGATAAATTCTGGCTGGGAAAAAATTGTAAGGTAAAAAACCTAACATAGCAGCGACCAATGTAAAGATCAACAATGAGACAAAGGTATTCGCATTCAAGAAGAATAACCCAATGATCCCCATCGTACTCAATGCAATGATGGCAACCCCGGTGGCCAAGCCATCCAAGCCATCAATGAGATTAATGGCATTAGTTATGGCTAAGATCCACAACAACGTAATCGGTAAACTCAACCAATGAAAATGAATCAGACCGATAAATGGGAAGGTAAACGTTGTCATCCGAATACCACCGATGAAGTATACTTCTAAGGCGGCTAGCGTAATCCCCAGCATTTTTTGCCGTGGTTTTAATTCATAGATATCATCAATAATCCCGGTCGCCAAAATAATTAATTCGCCACCCAATAGCGCGTAAAATAAGCGCATCGGAAATTGGTGCATTAAATAGAGCATCGTCGTGCCGAACGTATAAGCAATAAAAATGGCTAAACCACCCATCGTTGGCATAGGAATCTTATTCACCCGACGATTGTTTGGTCGATCGACCGCCCCAATTTTAAACGCAAAATTTCGCACAAACGGCGTTAATATCGCGGATATCATCATGGTCGCAACTAAGCAGACTAAGATTTCAAATCTAATCATTTGCGCGTAACTCCTCTCTGACCTACTACCGATAATTATACAAACCAGAATCCCGCTTGACAACTCGATTCAAGGAAACTTAGGAAAGCCTACACAATTCGGTCACAAATCAACTAAAAAAACGACGTGTTAAGATAGCAGTGCCATCCCCACGTCGTCGTTAACTACTCTTTTAAATGATAGTTGTAGGTTGAAACAATAATATTTTCCCGTGAATTCAAAACCGCTCGTAAGCGTAAGCTCGTTTGGTTATGCAAAATATTCTGCCAAGGCTTCTTAGGAACAAATTGTGGCACCAAGACCGTGGTTGAAAAGTTGCGTTCTGCCGCACGTTTTGCAATGACGTCACAGAAGCGTAACGTTGGCGTGGCAATTGAACGATATGATGAATGAATATCCACAAAACGGACATCTGGGAAGGTTGATTTAAATTCAGCCGCCGTTTTATGTTCTTTTTCTGGATTTTCATCAAAGGAAACATGCATCGCAATCACATAATCACCGATGGAACGCGCATAATTGACAGCCGCAGCAGTAACCCGTGTCACATTGGAAACTAAGACAATGACTGTGGCACCATCATAGTCATGCAATTCTGCCTTTTCTTTCGCCACCACACGCAATTGAGCCGCAACCCGATTGTAGTGCACGTGAATTCGGTAGAACATGTAAAGCAAGAGTGGCATCACGATCAAATAAGGCCAAACATTGCCAAAATGTAAGGCAAATAAGAAGACTACTAAAACTAGTGAAATCAAAGCGCCCAGCAAATTGACCGCTGATTTAAGCCACCACCATTCACCACGTTCACGTAACCAATGCACGATCATCCCAGATTGAGACAAGGTGAACGGGACAAAGACCCCAACAGCATACAGTGGAATCAATAACGTTGTTTTCCCATGGAAGATAATGATCAAAACGATCGCACCGACGGCTAATGAGATAATCCCATTAGAATAGCCGAGTCGATCCCCACGATCCATGTAGGCATGTGGCAAGAACTTATCTTTCGCCAAATTATAAGCCAAGATTGGAAAGGCCGAAAACCCAGTATTAGCGGCAACTGCCAAGATCAAAGCCGTCGCCAATTGCAATAGGTAATAAAACAAACCATGGCCAAAGACGGCCGTTGCAATTTGTGATAGGACCGTATTGTCAGCTTGTGGCTTAATCCCCAAATAATAACTTAAATAGGTAATTCCGCCAAAGAAGATGGCCAATACGATCGCCATAATAGCCAAAGTATTCGCGGCATTACGCCGTTTTGGTCGTTTAAAGTTAGGAACCGCATTACTAATGGCTTCGACCCCTGTCAGTGAAGAAGAACCTGATGAGAAGGCCCGGAAGAAGAGTACCAAGGTCATCCCTTTGACTGGTGCCCCAATTGCGGCCGAGGCGTGATACGTCAAGTTACCGCTAGCAATGTTCATAATACCCCATAAAATCATTCCGATAATCATAATGATAAAGAAATAAACCGGAAACGTTAAAAATGACGCTGATTCTCGCATACCACGTAAATTCAAGGCCATAATTGCAATCACAATCAGGACCGCAATCAGAACTTGATAATTGACTAATGCCGGTACCGCCGAAGTAATCGCTTCGGTCCCAGAAGTCACAGAAACCGCGACCGTCAACATATAGTCAACAAGTAACGACCCCCCAGCGACTAATCCAGCTGGCCGCCCCCAGTTCGTACTGGCAACCACATACGCGCCACCACCCGAAGGATAGGCCCGAATGATTTGTCGATAAGACATCGTAATCGCAAATAAAAGCACCAATACCAATGCCGCAACATATAATTGATACATTAAGGCTGCTGCTGAAAGGGCAATCAATACGGTGGTAATCTGTTCAGTACCATAAGCGACTGACGAGAGCGCATCTGATGACAGCAGCGCCAGCGCCTTGAACTTAGTGAGCGCCTGCCCGCCTTCATCCATGGTTTTTAACGGTTTCCCGATAACTAACCGTTTTAAATAACGCCACATGATAATAACTCCTTTATTTCAAAAATAATTATTCCCAAGTAAGTGCTAAGTCAAAGTTGATTTTACTACTTTAAATTAATAAATACTACACGTTTAACTGGAACACCCTAACTTTTTCAACCCGCATAGCCCCCTAGTTTACTCCTCACTTCAAGACTTGGCTACTTATTTTTGATTAAAAAAACACCCACTCCAACGAGTAGGTGTTAAAAGTCTTAATTCAACTTACATCATACCGCCCATACCTGGGTTTGGTGCAGCAGGTGCTGCTGGTGCTTGTGGTTCAGGCTTTTCAGCAACAACGGCTTCAGTCGTTAATAATAAGGCTGAAACTGAGGCTGCATTTTGTAAAGCTGAACGTGTCACCTTGGTTGGATCAACGATCCCAGCTTTAACCATATCAACCCATTCATCTGTCGAAGCATTGAAGCCAACGCCAGGTTTTTGTTCCTTGAGTTTTTCAACGATAACTGAACCTTCAAGGCCAGCGTTTTCGGCGATTTGACGAACTGGTTCTTCCAAAGCACGTTTAACAATGTTAATCCCAGTTTGAACGTCACCAGTTTCCTTTAAAGCGTCAACGTCTTTGATAACGTTAACCAAGGCAGTCCCACCACCAGCAACGAAGCCTTCTTCAACGGCTGCACGAGTTGCGTTCAAAGCATCTTCGATCCGATATTTACGTTCCTTCAATTCAGTTTCAGTTGCAGCACC
Source organism: Lactiplantibacillus brownii (assembly GCF_031085375.1). Taxonomy (NCBI): domain Bacteria; kingdom Bacillati; phylum Bacillota; class Bacilli; order Lactobacillales; family Lactobacillaceae; genus Lactiplantibacillus; species Lactiplantibacillus brownii. The sequence goes on along the minus strand of NZ_JAVCWF010000001.1, from coordinate 661,032 downwards.
GACCCGCACAACGGCGACCCCGCCAGCCAACTTAGCTAAACGTTCTTGGAGCTTTTCTTTATCAAAATCAGAAGTGGTTTCACTAATTTGGTTACGGATGAAGTCAACTCGTTCTGAGATGGCATCCTTAGCACCAGCACCCTCAACGATGGTGGTGTTATCTTTAGTAACCGTAACTTTGTTAGCTTGACCTAATTGATCAATCGTAGTGTCTTTCAATTCAAGACCTAAATCATCAGTGATGACCGTCCCACCAGTTAAGATGGCAATATCTTGTAATTGTTCCTTACGCCGATCACCAAAACCGGGTGCCTTAACTGCAACGACATTGAACGTCCCACGCATCTTGTTTAAGACTAAGGTTGGTAAAGCTTCACCAGAGATATCATCCGCGATGATCAACAATGGCTTGCCTTGTTCAACGATTGATTGCAATAATGGTAAGATATCTTGAATATTCGAGATCTTCTTATCGGTAATTAAAATGTAAGGGCTATCGAGGTCTGCTTCCATCTTATCGTTATCGGTAACCATATATTGTGATAAGTAACCACGATCAAATTGCATACCTTCAACAACATCCAAGCTTGTGTCAACGCCACGTGATTCTTCAATCGTGATGACGCCATCATGACCAACTTTTTCCATTGCTTCAGCAATTAACTTACCAGTTTCTTGACTTGAAGATGAAACCGCCGCGATTTGAGCGATATCTTCTTGTGTCTTAACTTCGTGAGCCATTGCATGCAATGAATCAACCGCCGTCTTAGTCGCTTCTTCGATCCCACGACGAATGCCAACTGGGTTAGCACCGGCAGTTACGTTCTTCATACCTTCATTAACGATCGATTGTGTTAAGACCGTCGCAGTAGTCGTCCCATCACCGGCGATATCATTAGTTTTAGAAGCAACTTCCGAAACTAATTTAGCACCCATGTTTTCAAAATGGTCGTCTAATTCGATGGCCTTAGCAATTGTGACCCCATCATTAGTAATAGTTGGTGAGCCATATGATTGTTCCAAAACAACGTTACGACCCTTAGGACCAAGCGTTGATTTTACAGTGTCAGCTAATTGATCGACACCTTTGAGCATTGCTGAACGTGCGTCTTCAGAAAACTTTAATTCTTTAGCCATTATCTGTATTCACCTCATAAATAGTTTTTAATTAAATCATTTAAATGGATTAGTCTTCGACTGCGACAATATCTTTTTCGTGCAAAACAAGATACGTAGCGCCTTCATACTTAACTTCAGTACCAGCGTATTTGTCAAACAAAACTTGTTCGCCGACTTTGACACTTGGGGCTACTTTAGACCCGTTATCTAAAACACGGCCATCGGAAACGGCAACAACTTTACCGCTTTGTGGCTTTTCCTTAGCGTTATTGGCAATAACGATTCCGCCAACTGTTTGTTCTTCTTCTGCTTGTTGTTGCAAAATGACACGATCACCTAATGGTTTTAACACGTGAATCCCTCCATTTGTTCTTTTTTAGCACTCCTAAAGTTCAAGTGCTAATCACAAAATCAACTATAACATTTTCATTTGAGAATGCAAGTTATTCGTCAATAATTAGTCAAAGAATGTCAAATCGACTATAATGGGACTACTTAAGTCAAGTTTGACTCGAAATCTACACCGTAAGGACGTGAAAGAAATGGCCAATCGCCGCCAATCTCTCAGTATTTTAGTTTGTTATTTTATCGTTTATGCGTTGCCCACTTTATTAGTCACGGGCTTCCCACACTTGGGTTCAGAAGTTTACCTTATCCAAACTTTAGATTACTTAATCGGTGCCATAATCATCGGTTGGTTGGCTTGGCACCATGCCCAGCCCAACACCATTGAGCAACAGCCTAGCACTTGGTTATCGACCATTCTCTGGGGCTTAGCTGGTACCTTTATCGTGATTGTCGGCCAAAATGCCATCTTAAACTTGACTCGTTTGTTAGGTCAATCAACTGCATCTGAAAACACCAGTACTTTACTCGCAGTTGGGCAAAAGTACCCCTTCTTTTTCTTGGCTGTGCTTGTTGGGGCCCCAATTATGGAAGAAATCGTTTTTCGGAAAGTTATTTTTGGCTTTTTCACGCCGGTCACTGGAAGCATTGGTGCCGCGGTTATTTCCAGTCTACTGTTCAGTTTCGCCCACGCGGACGGTCATCTCATCCTCTACGCCTTTGTTGGCCTGTTCTTCTGTTGGCTCTACCGCCACACCGGTCGCATTCAGACTTCAATGATTGCACATGTTTTGATGAACGGCGCGGTTGTCATACCGATACTTTTCAATTAAATCAGCTTAAAATAAAGACGCAGCCAGCTTTTGCTAGTTGCGTCTTTTTAAACTTCATTCGTTACTTTTCAGCTTTAGATTTATCGCCAAGTTGTTCACCATAATGTTCAATAAAGTAAATTAAAGTTTGTAACTCATTGGTTAAATCAACATTTTGAACCCGGACCGTTTCTGGCACTGAAATGCGCAAAGGCGTAAAGTTCATGATTCCCTTCACATTTGCTGAAACTAATTCATCCGTCACCGCTTGGACAACCGAGGTTGGCACCGTTAAGATGGCAATCTCAATCTGTTGTTCGATTAATTGTTTCTTAAGTTCAGACATTGGATAAACTGGCACGCCGCTTTGTACGGTGTTCGCAATCGACTCATTAACATCGAAAGCAGCCGAAATCCGGACATTACTGTTCTTGTGAAAATTAAAATTGAGCAAAGCATGTCCTAAATTACCGACCCCAATCAAAGCCACATTCGTTAACGTATCTTGATTCAAGATCTTCTTGAAAAAGGTTAGCAACTTTTCAACATCATAACCATAACCACGTTTGCCAAGTGCGCCAAAATAGGAAAAATCCCGTCGAATCGTGGCTGAATCAACTTTAACCGCCTCAGACAGTTCTGTTGATGAGACGCGCTTTTTATCTGCGTCTAATAAAATATTTAAATACCGGTAGTAAATCGGTAACCGTTTCGCCGTTGCCCGGGGAATTTTTGTTTCTGCCATTGGACGACCCTCCTTATTAAAAGTTTGTGAATTTGCTGACACTATTCTAGCATACCCCGACACTTTGTGAAATAATATTTACTTATTATTCCGTTTCATTAGGGCTAATCGTGGCAATATGCTACAATTATTTGACGAATCAACCCTGAAAGGAGCTTAAAAACGTGATTTTACTACAAGTGCAACAAGTCATGCGGCGTTTTGGCGCTGATGTCTTGTTCGATAACGTACAAATGGACATTCAAGACCACGCCCGCGTGGCATTAGTTGGTCGCAACGGGGCTGGCAAGTCCACCCTTTTAAAAATGATTGCTGGTGAAACCGTCCCAGATGAAGGCCAAATTTCAATGCGCAAGGGGTTAACAATTGGGTATTTAGCCCAAGATCAAGGCTTAGATAGCGCGCATACGATTTGGGAAGAAATGAGCAGTGTCTTTGCTGGCTTACATAAATTAGAAGCACAGATGCACCAACTGGAAGATCAACTCAGTGACCCCGCAGTGATTGCCGATCAACCGACCTATGAGCAAACTTTGAAAACTTATGATCAAGTTCAAACAGATTTTCAGCAACAAAATGGTTATGGTTATCAGGCAGAAATCCGAGGCGTGCTACATGGCTTCCAATTTGATGCCGATGTTTATGATAAATCAGTGACCGAATTATCAGGTGGTCAAAAGACCCAGCTAGCCTTGGCGAAGCTGTTGCTCGAAAAACGAGATTTGTTGATCTTAGATGAACCAACCAATCACTTGGATGTTGAGACGTTAACCTGGTTGGAAAGCTATTTGCAATCCTATACCGGTGCGCTACTAATCGTGAGTCATGACCGTTACTTTTTAGATCGCGTCGTTAATGAAGTGTACGATTTGTCGCATCATGAAATGGTGCATTACACCGGTAATTACGATCAATATATCCAAACGAAAGCCGCTCGGATTCAAGCTGAATGGAAACACTACGAAAAACAACAGGCCGAAATCAGTAAATTAGAAGATTTTGTCAATCGCAATATTGTCCGGGCTTCGACCACCAAACGAGCGCAGTCACGACGAAAACAGCTCGCTAAAATGGATCGGTTGGAACGACCAGATAGTGACGAAAAGACTGCCCACTTTGGCTTTCACGCGGCTAAACAAAGTGGCAACATTGTGTTAACCGTCAAAGATGCTGCCGTTGGTTATCAAGGTCAGATTCTGTCTGAACCGGATAATTTAAACATCAAGAAACATGAAGCTATCGCGATTGTTGGCCCAAACGGCATCGGTAAATCTACCCTGTTAAAAAGTATCCTGGGGCAGATTCCATTTATTAAAGGCGCAGCCGTATTCGGGACAAATGTGGTCACTGGTTACTACGATCAGGAACAGAAGAACTTACATGATCGTAAAACTGTCTTGAGTGAACTCTGGGACGAACATCCCACGACACCTGAAAAAGACATTCGCACGATCTTAGGGAGTTTTCTCTTTACGGGTGAAGATGTCGATAAACCAATTAACGCCCTTTCTGGTGGTGAACGTGCCCGCTTACTTTTAACTAAGTTAGCCATGCAAAATGACAATTTTCTAATTTTAGATGAACCGACGAACCATTTGGACATCGATAGCCGCGAAGTTTTGGAAGTTGCTTTAAATGACTTTGATGGGACCTTATTGTTTGTTTCTCATGACCGTTATTTCATTAATCAAGTCGCCACCAGCGTCGTAGAAGTCTCACCAACTGGGACTGAATTGTTCTTAGGCGATTATGATTACTACATCGACAAGAAACAAGAACAAGCCGAATTAGCCGAGGCAGCGGCAAGCGCGGCCGCCGCTAGTGAAAGTGCTGCCACAACTGAACAAGCCACTGCCGCACCCGACCCACGTTCAAAGGGACAGCAGAACTATCAAGCTAGCAAGCAACAGCAACGTGACAAACGCAAACTTGAACGTTCAGTGGCCGCACTAGAAGAAAAAATGAGTACGCTGGAAACGCAAGCAACAACCATTCAAGAACAGATGTCACAACCAGAAGTTTTCGCAGATGCCGGTAAATTGCAGGATCTTCAAAAGCAATTAGAGGCCGTCAATGCTGAACATGAACAAGCAGAAAACGACTGGACCGAACAAGCAGAACAATTAGAAAATCTCGGTTAACAAAAACGCCGGCCTGATCATAATCAGGGCCGACGTTTTTTATTAGTTTTAATGAACCATGTTAGGCATCCAATCGAATTCCAAGCTAGGGTCAGCGTTCAAAGTAGCATCCCCAAATTGATGATGCTGATACTGAACATAACCCGCAGCACCAATCATGGCACCGTTATCACCACATAACTTCAACGGTGCTAATAAGAGCTCCGTTGCCGGAAACTTCGTCGGCAATTCGGTTTGTAGACGCTCGCGTAAACCATGATTAGCAGCGACACCCCCAGCGAGTACCAGTTGTTTAACCGGATACTGTGCCAAGACCCGCATCGTTTTAGCGGTTAACACGTCAACCACACTGGCCTGAAAACTCGCTGCTAAGTCATTTTTATCTAAGGTTTCACCAATCTGATCGGCATGATGCACTGTGTTAATGAAGGCACTTTTCAACCCGCTAAAGCTAAAATCATAATTATCTTCATCAATCATGGCACGTGGAAAGTTAAAGGTATCCTGACCTTGGTGCGCCATTTCATCGATTACTTTGCCGGCTGGATAAGGTACCCCTAGCACACGGCCAATCTTATCATAAGCTTCACCAGCTGCGTCATCACGCGTTTCACCGATAATTTCGAATTGACCATCGGCTTGCATGTAAACTAACTCCGTATGACCACCTGAAACGAGCAATGCCATCAATGGAAATTCAAACGGCTTCACAAAACGGGCCGCATAGATATGTCCCGCCATATGGTCCACCGGGATCAATGGCAAATGATGGGCATACGCAACGGTCTTAGCCGCGTTAACCCCCACCAACAACGCTCCCACTAATCCGGGACCATATGTGACTGCCACCGCGTCCAAGTCATCATAAGTAACGTTGGCTTCTTTCAAGGCATCTTCAATACAAATCGTAATTTGTTCAATATGATGACGACTTGCCACTTCTGGCACGACCCCACCGAAACGTTTGTGACTATTAATTTGTGTTGCAATGACATTCGATAAAATTGTTTGTCCGTCTGCGACGACGGCGACACTCGTTTCATCACAACTAGATTCGAACGCTAAGATTAAATTCTGTTTCTCCACGAGCTACCATCCTTCATTCAATAATTTTACGCATAATTATGGCATCTTCACGCGGGTGCTGATAATAATTCTGCCGCACGGAAATTTTTTCAAAACCACATTGTTCATATAAACCTCGTGCAGCGACATTACTAGTCCGCACTTCTAAAAACAATTTATCCGCAGCCGTCAATTGGGCGAAAACTGTTTCAAGCATCTGCCGAGCATAACCGTGACGTTGATAATCAGGGTGTACCGCAACATTAGTGACTTCAGTCTCATCAAGCACCGTCGTCAAACTAATAAACCCGATTGGCCGTTGCCGAAGCACCAATAACTGGTACCGTGATTGCGGCAAAGCAAGGTCAGCCGCAAAGGTTGCTAAGCGCCATGGCGCGCCACCTGGATATGCCGCGGCGGCGAGATCATAACACGCTTGAGCAACCCATTCAGTTGACCATGCCGGACTAGCAACCAATTCAGGCTTAAGCATTGGGGGCCACTACTGGCAAGTGGTAAGTCATATCAATGGCATCTTCATGATCACCAAAGTAGTACCGTTTTTTGACCCCCGTCTTCTCAAAGCCTAAATTTTGATACAACCGTTGCGCATTAGTATTGCTATACCGGACTTCAAGCGTCACGGTTCGATAGTTTAAATAACCAGCCCGTTTAATCATTGTTTTCATCATAAAACTGCCGAGACCTTGATTTTGAAAATCAGGATGCACCGCAATATTCGTGATATGAGCATCTTGCCGGCGATCATCAAAGGCGCAACCACAAAAAGCACATAACCGGTCCTCGTGGCGCATCACAATATAAAACCGACCACCTTGACGACGTAACTCCGTCTTAAAGGCATTCTCATCCCAAGGTGTCTTGCCAGCGTAAACGGCACGTTCGATGGCCAACATTTCTGGCACATCTGTGATCAACGCGCGGGACAAATAATAACCCGTCGCACCCACTTGAACGACGTGATTATCAATCCGCATAATTTTTTGACGGCGCTGGCTACGATTTTTTGTTATCTTCTGAAAGTACTGCTTAAATCTTCTCAACATATGGCGCATGGTCCTCTTTCGGATGTTTGGCTAACCATTCGCGTTCCGCTTGCGTTAGCCGTAAGTAGTTAGGCACAAAAGCATGGATCTTTTCCACGGGGGTCGCTGTTCGGCCCATTAAGCCGAGTACCACCGCTTGCGGTAAATCTAATTGGGGTTGCGCACGAACAAATTGCTCACCCAGTTGTGCTTGTAATGCGGGGGCATATTGCGTCACATCACTGCCGACAAACACAATCGGTTCATGAATCGCAGCTAATTGCTGACACCATTCCGTCACACTAATGTGTTGGTCTGGTAATTCATTGACTGGCTGACCGGCTTTGATTCGATACAAACCCGTGAATAAATTGTCCCGTCGAGCATCAAATAATGGCGCAACTAATTGTCCTTCAGCAACAATGTTGCCTGCCAAAACGGCTAAACTGGATAAGCCAACTAACGCTTTATGTAACGTAAAGGCCAATGTTTTAGCAGTCGTCACACCAATCCGCAAGCCAGTGTACGACCCCGGTCCAGCCGCAACGACCACACGATCCAAATCGTCCGCTGTCAACCCAGCTTGGCTAATTGACTTTTCAATAATTGGTAACAAAGTGCTGCTATGGTTACGACCAACATTGGTGGTCGTCGTGGCAAGCACCTTCGTATCATCTAAAACCGCCACACTCAACGGGCGATTGGATGTCTCAATTGCCAACAACTTCATATTTAAAAAAGCTCCTCATTTTGAATTACTTCACATATCTTATCATAATTTACTAGCTTTGAAAGGAATCCGGCCGTTTTCAAGCGCTTTGCAATCAAATCCTAAGCATTTTACAAAAAATGTTAGGCTTCATCGCTGTATGCCACTTTCACAGTCAATGATATTTACGATGTAATCAATTCGTAAATATTCTTTACATAACTTATACCAATTATTCACCGATAATTTTTCACACGTTTACATTGCCTTGGTATTCTACACAGGTAACTAATATTACTTTGGAGGTAATTGATATTATGGTAAAGCTTAACAAGTCCCTCGTTGGACTCTCATTAATTTCAGTTTTAGGTTTAGGATTGGCTGGTTGTGCTAGTGGTACTAGCACCAAGACTGGTAGTAGCGCAAGCACCGATAAGAGTAAGGCCATTACGGTCGTCTTTTACCCAAATGAATCTGCAAAAAGTTTTGCAGGCTCACGTGATGCTTTGAAAAAGTCGATTGAAAAGGTCACTGGCAAAACGGTCAAAGTTCAAACGACCACCGACTACAACGTGGCAATTCAAGCCATTGCTTCTGGCAAAGCACAATTAGCTTATATGGGTGCCAACGGTTATATTCAAGCCCATAAGCTTAGCAAAGATGTTGAACCTTTCGCCGCTCAATCAGACGCTGATGGTAGCTTGAAGAAAGCCACTTACAACTCTTACTTAATGGTACAACAAAAAGATGCCGATAAGTACAAAGCAGATGGCAAATTTAGTATTAAAGATATTAAAGGTAAGAAAATTTCTTATGTTTCTAATAGCTCAACTTCTGGTTTCTTAGTACCAACTGCTAAAATCACTAACGAATTTAAGATCAAGAACAAAGATGACTTGACTCAAAATGGCAAATTCTTCAGTAAAGTCCTCTACGGTGGCTCTCATCAAGGTTCAGCCGTTAACCTCTTAAAGGGTGACGTCGACGTTGCTGCCTTTGATGATGGTGACTTAATGCCTTACTTGAAAGTTTCTGAAGGTTCATGGGATAAAGTCGGCTCAACTTTCGAAGTTAAAGCTGATGCAGAAGCCCCATTCAGTAGTTTAACTGGTAAAAAGGTAACTAACATCGCCATGATGCCTGTTCAACAAGGCCCATGGGTCTACAACACTAAGTCATTGAGCAAGGATGACCAAGACAAGATTGCTAAAGAATTCACTTCCAAGGAATTTGCTCAAAATAAAGAAATCTTCTCTGATAAAGACGCCAAAACACCAAAACTCTTCCCTAAGAAGTCTGAAAAGACGCAATTATTGAAGGTTACTGATAAATGGTATGCCCCAACTCATAAGTTAGTTGGTTACTAAACTCACCATTAATCTGGATTAACGAAAGGACATGCTATGCTCAAGGTAAATCAACTAGATAAAACATATGGTCAAGACAAGCATTCGCTCAAGTCAGTCAGTTTCACAGCTCAACCCGGTGAAGTTACCGCGATTATCGGTCCCTCTGGGGCAGGTAAAACGACGATTTTACGGAGTGTCAATCAATTAATTCGTGATGATAGCGGTCAAATTTTGTTAGACGATCAAGATATTCGCCAAGCAAATAAAGCCGAGCTCCGTAAGATTCGTCATCATATTGGCATGATATTCCAAAACTACAATTTGATCAGTCCCCTCACCGCACTTGAGAACGTCTTGCATGGTCGTCTAGGAGCTAAATCAACCTTGGCTGGCATGTTCGGACTCTACAGTACCGCTGAAAAAACTGAAGCTTTGGCCTTATTGTCTGAAGTCGGACTCAAAGATTATGCCTACCAACGCTGTGATCAACTCAGTGGTGGTCAACAACAACGGGTCGGGATTGCTCGGGCTTTAATGCAACATCCCAAAATGATTCTTTGTGATGAACCTATTGCCTCACTTGATCCTAAGTCAACCAAGATCGTGATGGACATCTTGCGTCAATTAGCTCGCGAAAAGCAATTGATTATTTTGATTAACTTGCATCAAATTGATATTGCGATGGCTTACGCTGATCATATTGTTGGCATCAACAACGGCGCCATTGTCTTTGAAGGGCCAACCAAACAAGTTGATGACACTGTACTACAAAAAATCTACCGTCAGGCAACTGAAACGAAAGTTAAGGTAGCGGCGAATGAAAACTAAATACACGTCACCGCAACAATTCTTTCATGAACGCCAATTACGGTTGACGGTCGTTTTAATCATTTTACTTGGCATCTACTTGGTTTCAGTTTGGCTAGTTAACTTTCAGACTTTTTCATCATTAGCCCAAGTTCCTGCTGGCCTGATTTGGTTGTTTAAAACCTTTATCCCTAATCAGCACACGACTACTTATTTGGGACCCATCTTCTATCAGCTTTGGAAGACGTTGATCGTTGCTATTTCTTCAACGGTTTGTGCCGCCATTTTAAGTTTGATTTTTGCTGTTTTAGGTGCAAAGACAACCAGTCCAAATCGTGGCTTTCAATTAACAGTCCGCTTTGGCGCATCGTTACTGCGAAACATTCCGGTTGTTGCTTGGGCGATGATCTTGCTTTTCTCCTTTAAGCAAAGCGACTTTACAGGTTTTCTAGCCTTATTCTTCATGACATTAGGCTACCTTACCCGGGCCTTTACTGAAACGATTGAAGATTTAGATACTGAAAAGTTACATGCGCTACAAGCCGTTGGGGCCAATTATTTTCAATGCGTTTTCTGTGGGGTTTTACCTGAAGCGGCTAGCAGTATGACGAGTTGGGTCCTGTACATGATTGAAAACAACATTCGTGATGCCACCTTAGTTGGGATCTTGACTGGAACTGGAATTGGCTTCTTGTTCAACCAATATTTCAAGAGTATCCGCTATGATGCTGCTGGCCTAATCGTCTTGTTGATTGCAGTCCTAGTCATCGTCTTAGAGCTAACTTCAACGCGGATTAGGAGGGCAATTGCATGATTGAAAATTCATCGTCTGAATCAAATACAGTTAATCCTCAAGTACCAAAGACTGCACGGATTTCACTAATGACAAAGCCACGTCTGATTTTACGGAGCGTCCTAGCCGTTTTAGGACTAGTGACCATTTATTCACTGGTTACGATGGACACCGCTGGCTTAAAGCTTGGTGAAGCATTTCATAGTTTGGGGATTAATTTAAAGGCCATGTTTTTACAACCCAATGTTGGTCAAGATACTTGGTCTGTGCTCCTAAAAGCACTCTCAACAAGTATTGCGTTAACCTTACTCACAACCCTTTTAGGCGCCTTGATTGCTTTCTTTATTGCCGTCTTCTCAGCCCGTAACTTATCCCCTGCTTGGTTAGCGAACACTTTAAAAGCTGTGATGGCCTTTATCCGTTCCATTCCAACCATTATCTGGGTCTTAATTTACTCGGCTGTTATGGGACTAGGTGCTAGTGCGGCTGTGATTGGTTTGACCTTCCATAGTATTGCCTACTTGGTTAAAGCCTATTCAGAAAGTATTGAAGAAACCCCACAAGCAACCATTGAGGCCCTAAAGGCTAGTGGTGTTCGTTTTTGGCCCATTATTTTTCAAGCTATCTTACCTTCGATCGTTCCGGCATTACTCAGCTGGACCTTCATCCGTTTTGAGATCAACTTTGCTAATGCAGTCGCCGTTGGTGCGGCTGCTGGTGCGGATGATATCGGGTACTACCTCTTCATGGCCAGTGGTTTTTATTTCAATTTCCATGAAGTTGGGTTGATTGTTTACCTATTATTAGGGTTTGCAATCATTCTCGAATTAATCTCCATGCGGTTACGTGGGCACTATTTAAAGCGCAATTAGTTTGCTAAGTTTAAAGGAGTTTTTTAAATGACAATTCAAGCCGTTATTTTCGACTGGGCCGGGACCACGATTGATTATGGTAGCCGTGCACCCATCGTTGCATTTCAACAAGCCTTTGCCAATGTTGGCATTGAGATTTCTGAAGCTGAGATTCGCCAAGATATGGGCTTAGACAAATATACTCATATCCATAAGATTATCAGCTTACCCGCTGTTCAAAATGATTGGCAAGCTCGTTTCCAAGTGTTGCCTACACCCGATGACTGTGATCGTATTTTTCAAGATTTCAAGTCAATCTTGTTAGCAACTTTAACCAATTTTGCGCACCTCAAACCCGGCATGGCTAGTGTCGTTGACTATTTAACGACTAACCAGATTCCTTATGGTTCAACAACGGGCTATGATGACGAAATGTTGGCGACGGTTTTACCAATCGCCGCTAATCAAGGCTACCGGCCAACGGTTAACATTACTTCAGCACAAACTAACGGCATTGGCCGCCCGGCTTCTGCCATGCTTGAATTAGCTTGTGATCAATTAGAAGTCACTGACTATGCCAATGTCGTTAAAGTGGGCGATTCAATCAATGATATTCTCGAAGGTCAAAACGCCGATGCAATTAGTGTTGGTATCATTGACGGGAGTAATTTAATGGGACTATCTCAAGCAGCCTTTGACGGATTAAGTGCCGCTGAACAAGCTGAACGACGCGTTAAGGTCGCAACCCAATACGAAGCAGCCGGTGCCGATTACATTTTACAATCAATGGCCGACCTTCCTGCTCTCTTAACCACTCTTAGTCAACCTGTTAGCGATTTGCATTAGTCAAAGGAGATTTCATGAAACAACCCTATTTATTATTAACCCCCGGACCACTTAGTACGACTGAAACCGTTAAAGCCGCCATGCAAATTGACTACTGTACTTGGGATAGTGATTATCGTCAGGTCACTGAAACCATTCGCGACCAAATCCTCACGTTGGCACAAGCCAATGCCGATAATTACACGACCGTTCTGCTACAAGGTAGTGGGAGTTATGGGGTCGAAGCAACTATCGGCTCAGCCATTCCTCGCGAAGGTGCGGTGTTGATGGTCGCTATCAATGGTGCTTACGGCCAACGAATTAGTGAAATTGCTGACTATTATGCCATTCCACACGTTGACGTTGTTTTTGGCGAAGATGAAATCGTTGATCCACAACGGATTAATGCGGCCTTAGATGCCCATCCAGAAGTCACTCATTTTGCCACCGTCCATAGCGAAACGACTACTGGTATCCTTAACCCCATCGATCAGCTGATGCCCCTATTAACTTCACGTGGCATCATTTCGATCATCGATGCCATGTCTAGCTTAGGCGGTGTCCCAATCGTTATGGATCAATTGGACTGCGACTACTTGATTAGTAGTGCCAACAAATGTGTGCAAGGCGTCCCTGGTTTTGCTTTCATTATTGCAAAGAAAAGTGAACTAGCTAAAACTGCTGGTAACGCACGTTCATTGAGTCTTGACCTCTATGCCCAATGGCAAGCAATGACGAAGCAACCAGGTAAATGGCGGTTCACTTCCCCAACACATGTGGTGCATGCGTTTGCGCAGGCCCTTAATGAGTTGAATTTAGAAGGCGGTGTTGACACGCGTTATCACCGATATGCTGCTAACCAATCACGATTAAGTTCTGGTATGCAGGCACTAGGTTTTGATTTAGTGATTGACCCCGCTAATCAAGGCCCAATCATCACCTCGTTCAAATACCCTAACGATCAATTTGACTTTGATGATTTTTATCAATTCATCAAGGCTCGCGGATTCGTGATTTATCCGGGTAAAGTCTCCACACTACCAAGTTTTAGAATTGGGACTATTGGTGATGTTGACCTTGCTGATATTAACCGGCTATTAGCCATTATCAGCGACTACCGTCAATTAAATCCTTAGTTAACCCCAAAAGACCCCCGTACACTGACTATTTTCGGTCAGTGTACGGGGGTCTTTTTTTAATCTAGTGACGATCATCATACCCATTTGGATGCTTTTGCGTCCAAGTCCAGGCTGTTTTAATAATTTCGTTGACATCGTCGTAATGTGGTTGCCAACCAAGAACCTTCCGAGCCTTATCACTAGCCGCAACTAATGAGTCTGGATCGCCAGGGCGCCGTGGTGCAATTTTGGCTGGAATTGGCTTTCCAGTAACCTCACGTGCTGCCGTGAGCATTTGGCGATTAGAGAAGCCAGTAGACGAGCCCAAATTGAAAGCATTGCTGTCATTACCCGCAGCCAAGTATTTCAACGCTAAAATATGAGCATCCGCCAGGTCAACCACGTGAACATAGTCACGCACATTCGTCCCATCAGGCGTATTGTAGTCATCGCCAAAGATCTTTAATTCATCACGTTTGCCTTGCGCAACTTGTAAGATAATTGGTACCAGATGAGTTTCTGGGCCATGATCTTCACCAATACTGCCGTCAGGTTTGGCCCCGGCCACATTGAAGTATCGTAATGCGACAAACTTAATCCCATAAGCCACATCAGACCAATGCATGATGTGTTCCATCATGAGTTTACTTGCCCCATAAGGATTGATTGGTTCTTGTGGATCAGTTTCTTTAATTGGAATTTGCTTCGGTGTCCCATACGTTGCCGCAGTTGATGAAAAGACAATTTTCTTCACATCGTGTGCTTGCATCGCTTCTAGCAACGTAATCATGCCACCAGTATTATTATCAAAATACTTTAATGGTTTTGCCATTGACTCTGGCACGATTGAAAAGGCTGCAAAATGAACGACTGCTTCAATGGATTCTTGATCAAAAACTTGATTTAAAAAGTTGGCATCACGTAAATCACCTTGATAGAACTTAGCCGCAGAATTAATTGCCGCTAAATGACCAGTGACCAAATTATCTACAACAACGACCTCATGACCAGTTTCAACTAACCGATCAACCATATGAGAACCAATGTAACCGGCTCCCCCCAACACAAGAATTGACATAATGACCCTCCCTTATAATATGCTCTAATCATAGCATATCCAGTCCCTAATACGACCTAATTTCCAACCAAAAAAGCTGAGTTTTTATACTCAGCTTCTAATTTAGTTTATTGGTGTTGCTAACATTTGCCATTGAATCGTGACCTCACAACATTTCTCATCACCCAAACGGATGCGATGACTCGTTGTGACCTGCTCAGCGTCACTGGTTGGTAAAATATTCACTTCCGCCGTAACCGTATGACCGTATTTCACTTCATTCTCGTAGCGCACATCCACATGCTTTAAATCGTGTTGTAACAAAAACTCGGCTGGCAAAGTATCCAGCAACCAATCAAAGTAGTGGGCATTATTGACATGTCGATTAGGATCAATGTCAAAAAATCGCACTTGATACGGCTTACTAATCGTGTCCGCAGTGGTTTCGAAACTAATCGGCCGTGGTAAACGTGGAATCCGTTTCGTGGCTTCCGAATGGTAAGGCGCCACTAATTCCGGATTGATTTTGACAATCTTACGCGTCGTTTGACTCATCGTGACCCAAATACTTGTGATATAAGCCAACTCTTCCCCATTAGCATCCCGAATCCAAAATTCACGGAAAGCAAAATACGGATTATAGGCCGAACCACGAACTGCAATCGTCACCACTTCATCTAAACGAGGCATCCGTGTGACGTTGATCGCATATTGGGTCACCACCCAACCAACGCCATGCTGTTGCACAAAATCGGTCGTTAACCCTAACGCGTCGCTTTGATCTTGTGATCCCAAAATAGCAATATCAATTAAAGTTGCTAAAGTGGCTCGACCGGTGCGATCACATTCGTAATAAGTTAACCGATGCTCTTCAGTAAAAACCTTTGCTTGCGCGCCTAAAGCTGCCATTAATTTGCTCCCATCTGTTAGTTGATCTCGTGAAAGTCGTTATAAACCGTTTGTCGTTGCAACTGACGCCGTTTAGCGATTTCTTTAATCGCAGCATTCGGCTTGTTGCCAGCAGCAATGAGCGCCTCAACCTGGGCCTTTAAAGGTAATTCAGCCAACTCATCCGGACTGTCTGGTTCTGGCTCATTAGGATTGCCACCGATCAACAGCACAAACTCACCTTTTAATTGGTGATCTTGTGACCAGGCGATCATTTCTGCCAAGGTGCCACGTGCAAACTCTTCATAACGTTTCGTCAATTCCCGACAAGCAACAATTGGCCGCGTTGACTCACAAACTTTTGCCAGTGCCGTCAACGTTTTTGCGACCCGGAATGGTGATTCATAAAGGATCACCGTTTCTTGATGTTGCGCCAATGCTGCCAAAGCCGTTTGCTGTTCATGCTTCTTGCGAGGCAAAAAGCCATAAAAGTAAAAAGGCTGTGGTACTAGCCCAGACGCAATCAGCGCCGTGAGGCCAGCATTGGCCCCTGGCAACGGGACAACCGGTAAGTTGGCTGCCACACAAGCTGCCACTAATTCAGTCCCAGGATCACTGATTGACGGCATACCGGCGTCACTGACTTGGGCAAGATTAGTCCCAGCCTGCAATTTGGCAATTAATTGTGGGAGTCGTTCTTGCGTATTGTGTTCATGAAAACTAATTTGTTTCGTTTCAATTTCAAAGTGATTTAATAATTTTTGCGTATTACGAGTATCTTCTGCCGCAATCAGGTCGACCGCTTTTAAAGTTGCCACGGCACGATAAGTCATATCTTGTAAGTTACCGATTGGCGTCGGCACTAAATAAAGTGTCCCGACACCCGCATGATCTGCAAAACTCTGTTGCGTCTCCAATGCACTGTTCCCCCTCGTTTTTAGGACCGTTCACGGTCGCCATAGATCACTTCTAGACAAAAGACACAAGATTCATCATCATCGCGGCGTTTGCCGTAGAATTGATTACAGACATGAAAACCTTCATCATAAAGCTTCTCCAGATTTTGCCGTGATTTAGAAAGGGGAGCGGTACCAGCTGGTTTTTTCGGTAATTCATTTTCGATTTCGACCATGTGCTCACGTAAGTGTTCATTTTCAATGACGAGTTCGGCATTTTTTTCTAACACAGTCGTCATATCGGCTCTTAATTGAGCCATTTTTTCAAGCATCTGTTGCATTTGTTGTTCCATTTCACCGAAACTATCATATAAATCACGCTTATCCACACGCTCACCCTCAGCTTCCTATTAATTAAGCGTTTTTAAAAATTGGCCATAAGTTCAAAGTTAGACCTTCCAGCACATTTTGAAAACTCACGTTGCTAGCTAGCCGGCGTTTGGCGGTCAACGCTAATTCCGTCGCCTGCACTAACTGCTGATCTGTTAACTGGTCGGTCATTTGTTGTAACGCTTGTTGATACTGGCCGAAGCTTAATTCAGCGGCCGTATCGACTTGAAAATGTAATTGTAATAGATCTTGAAATAACGCGGCAACTAAGTCCAACATGACTAATTGCTGATTGCTATCCTTGGCTAAACCCACGAGACTCGTTTGTACCGCAACAAAACTGCGTGCATCACCTTTAACCACTTGTTCAAACCAGCGCCACAACTGTTCAACCGCATTAGGCAACCAATCATCCACTAGTAGTGCTTGCGCTTGGCTAACACTATTGGTCAAATGGCGTAAAGTTTGGGCCGCTTGTGGTTTAATACCAGCCGCTTCAAAATTTTTCTGCAAAGCGGCTGCGCCCAACGGTGGAAATTCAATCACTTGTGTTCGTGAAATAATCGTTGGTAACATTAACTGCTTGTTTGTCGTTAGTAGTAATGCGGTCACATTGCCACTGGGTTCTTCGATGAATTTAAGTAAACTATTGGCAGCACTAGCTGTCATTTTTTCAGCATCAGAAATGATAAATAACTTCCGATTTCCTTCGACAGCACTTTTGGAAAATTCTGCTTTTAAGTAACGTACTTGGTCCACATGAATGCTCTGACCAGTTGGCGCCACCGTCACAATATCGGGATGTTGACCATTTGCAATCCGCATGCACTCTTCACAAGTCCCGTCCGGTTCACCATCAACCACATGTAAGCAAAATAATCGTTGTGCGATCCAGTAGGCTAAGGTCTGCTGACCAGCCCCCTCCATCCCAGCAAATAGATAAGCATGGGCTAGATGGTTTTGCGCGATAATATGTTTGAATGCCGCCAATAAGCGTGGTTGTTTAACCGTTAAAGTTGCGCTCAGATTCTCGTTTTCTGCCATCTTAACAACCTCCACAACTTAGAATTGGTGGAACTGCTCAATTGGCAAGACAAATACCGTCGCACCACCGACCTGAACCTCAACTGGATAAGCCGAAGCGCCATCCATCGTGACGTCCAAATTAACTGGCGGTGTCATGAATTGGTCGCGCGCATGACTGGTACTTTTGATCATTTCCAAAACTTCATCTACCCGATCATCATCGATCCCGATCATAAATGTGGTATTTCCAGAACGTAAGAAACCACCCGTTGTCGACAATTTGGTGGCGCGAACGTTGGCTTCAATAAATTGACTACTTAATCGGTTACTATCTTTATCTTGAACAATGGCAATAATTAATTTCATCATTTCGACTTCCCCTCAGTTGCGAAATATTGCGGTAACTGGGTTGTCATGACCGTCATGGCCTGCGCGACAACTTGGTCCAGCGACTGACTGGCGTCTAAGCGTTTGATTCGGTCTGGATACTTTGCCAACATCCGCAAGTATGCCGCCTGAACACGACGATGAAAGCTCAACGCTTCAACATCCAACCGATTGACTTCATTTTGACGGTGTGTTTGGATTCGTTGCAGCCCAACTTCGGCGTCCACGTCAAAATACAACGTTAAATCTGGCAACAGGCCGGCCGTCGCAAACTGATTCATCTCATACACGGCTTGCTCGCCAATCCCACGACCAGCTCCTTGATACGCGATAGAGCTGTCAATATAGCGATCACACAGCACTAATTTATCCGCCGCCAAAGCTGGCAAGATTTTTTGCACAATATGTTGTCGCCGGGCCGCGGCATACAACAACGCTTCTGTCCGGTCATCCATGGCCGTATTTTTGCGATCTAAAATAATTTTACGAATTGCTTCTGAGATTTGATTGCCGCCCGGTTCACGAGTAACAACGAGTTGATCTCCCAGTCGTGGCGCAATTTTTGCCACGATGGCATTCAAGGCGGACGTCTTACCGGCGCCGTCTGGACCTTCAAAGGTAATTAATTTTCCTGTCAAAATTCCCAATCCCATCTAAAATTCATAGTTGTCATAATTGTACTTGATTGTCGCGACCATGTCTAATGGCTTTACCACTAGTGAGGGTATCAACCAATCTCATTTTACCGCATTAGCCACAACCAATTGTGTTTTTTAATTAATTACTAAAGGTTGAAAGTTAAAAATTGCCGGTCTGCACTACTACGTCAACAATCCGGTAATGAAAACTAGTCGACTACTGCCGCTTCCGGTTGTTGCCGATAACATGCGGACGAGGGACCGGTTCAAGCCATAGAAACGTCTTGAACCTCGCCCGGAAACTTTGCCAAAGCCGCAAATCTCCCGGACCGTCCGTGGTGTAAGGCCGGCAAAAGAACGCCGGTCAAACGCTACCTGCATGTCCGATGCTATCAGTAACAATCTCCAGCTAAGTCAGTAGTTATTTACGCTTAGTGGAGTCAGTCAAAATCGGTGTGCAGTGTCGGCGAGATTAATCGGCGTTCTTGGCTGACTAATTCGCGGGGCAATTCAAAGACGTGTTTTGTCGGCTTGGAATTGAGGCGTCAGACCGTACCTTGGCTGGCACCGTCCCCCACAGCACACCGATTTTGACTGACGGAGCGCTAAATTTAGGTGAGTCTATTTTAGGCTTATGGGTTACCGGTAGGACAACATTTGTGATGCTTTTGAGTCTTTCAACCTTTAGTTAATTATAAAAAAATCTGCCACCAAAATAAGTGACAGATAACTTTACTTTTTATTTATCGATAACCGACCGTTGAATTTGACTACCATGAACTTGTCGCCGCCGAGCTTCACGATACAAGTAGAGGTACTTCGCTCGTGCCAACGCAGTTTGAGTCACAAGTTCACTCGTATTGTTATCATAAATTGCTTGTTCATTTTGCTTAGCCCGGTCCCAATCGACCTTAGCCGAATTCAGCAACCCTAGCAATTGTTCATCATAGGTGGCTTTCGGTTGCTTGATCATTTGACGTCGTTTAAATAACATTCTTGGCATGACTTACATCTCCTGACGGCCTTCAACCGCCTTGAACAAGGTCATTTCATCCGCATATTGAATATCGCTACCAACCGACAACCCATGCGCCAATCGTGTGACTTTAATTCCCGCAGGTTTCACCAAACGCGAAATATACATCGCCGTGGCTTCTCCTTCTGGCGTTGCATTGGTCGCAATAATCACTTCTTTAATCGCATCATTTTGTTGTAGCCGCTTTAGCAGACTAGCAATATTGATATCTTCGGGTCCTTTACCATCAACTGGGGACAACACCCCGTGCAAAACATGGTATAACCCTTGGTATTCTTTGATTTTTTCCATAGCCATGACATCCTTGGCTTCTTCAACGACTAAGACCGTACTTTGATCACGGGACTTATCTTTGCAGATCACACAAGGATCGTCTTCGGTAATATTGCCACAGATACTGCAAAAATGCAGATCCCGTTTAGCTGCCACCAAAGACTTGGCAAACTCAGTCACGTCATCGCCATCCATGTCAATCGTATAAAAGGCTAAGCGTGTGGCGGTCTTGCCGCCAATTCCTGGTAATTTCATATAACTGTCAATCAACTTTGCAATTGGTTCTGGATATTGCATTACTCTACCTCACGACCGTTTTTTACTTCAAACCTTTAGTATACTTGCCCATCGTGTCTTGCGTTTGTGAATCAACTTGCGTCAAGGCATCGTTGACCGCTGCCACGATTAAATCTTGCAACATATCAACATCGTCCGGATCAACTGCGGCGGGCTTAATGCTAATATCTTGCATTTTCTTGTCCCCGGTAAAAGTTACCGTAACCATATCATCAGGGGCTTTACCCGTAAAAGTTTCTTCATTCAAAGCTGCTTGTTCCGTTGCCATTTGTTGTTGCATCTTTTTCATTTGTTTCATCATATTTTGCATATTGCCCATACCACGCATCATTATTATCAGTTCCCTTCAAATTTAATCTGGTTTAACTTCTACTAAATCACCGAATCGTTTTTCAGCTTCATCCACGACCGGCGCCTTTTGTGGTGCCTGCTTGGTCGCCGTGCCTTCTGGTTGGTGCGTTGCCAAATAATCTTTTCGAATTTGTGGCCACTGTTCTTTGGGCACACACACGATCTTCGGTGCTTGACCCATTAAGCGGTCCAAGCCGTTACCCAGCGCATCCATCAACACTTGATCATCAATAGCTTTTTGATATAAAAAGGCATAATCAAAAGCGACGACTACCCCAGCAGCACTGGCCGCGACCGGTTTGGCCACGTGCATCAACGCCCGTTGTGTCACACTCAAGATATTCATCAAGTCCGTCCAAACCTCACGAACCTTCAAGAGATCATCTTTCGTGGCCGCACCCAAGATTGGATAGATTTGGCTCACATTGACCTTCTTGACTACGGGACCACTATTTGGTCGTGCACGCGTTGGTTTTGGCGCGGTCGTCCCACCGCCAGTCGCTTTTAAGGCGGTCAATTCACTTTGCATCTGATCAACCTTGCTAGCCAGTTTTTGAATCGTTGGGTCGGCAGGATCAGTGGCAGCAGTCGCTGCGGCAACTGGCTTCGGCGCTTCTAGCTGAGCTAATTTCACCGTCAAAACTTCCAAGTAAACGTCCGGATGCGTCGTGAAGCGCATCTGTTGCTGAACGTCATTTAACGTTTTAATCATTTGATACAAAACTTCCGCATCAATCTGCTTGGCAAAATCAGCAAACCGTTGATCATCTTCGCCCATGGCAACACTGTCGACCATTTCTGGGGCTTGTTGATAGAGTAACACATCACGTGTGTAGCTAATCAAATCTTCGATAAATCGGTTAGCATCTTTACCTTCTTGTAAAATTTGCCGCATCGTCTCTAACGCCGGCTTAGTGACATGGCTCGTCACCTCTTCAACGTAATCGGCCAACAACTTTTTAGTGACGCTACCAGTCACCATCAACGCATCATCTAAGGTAACCGTATTGTCCCCAAAGGAGATGACTTGATCCAAAATGCTTAACGCATCCCGCATCCCGCCTTCTGCCGCTTGAGCAATGACCCGCAGTGCTTTTTCATCATAATCGACCTTTTTCTGCTGCAAAATGTAAACCATACGTTCATAACTATCTTTGGCCGTAATCCGACGAAAATCAAAACGTTGCGTTCGCGAAATAATAGTCAACGGAATCTTATGTGGCTCAGTCGTCGCTAAAATAAAAATAACGTTAGCCGGTGGTTCTTCTAGCGTCTTTAATAGTGCATTAAACGCACCGGTAGATAGCATATGGACTTCGTCAATAATATAAACTTTGTAATCAGCCTGCGTTGGCGCATACTTGGCTTTATCTCGGATATCCCGAATTTCTTCGACCCCATTATTGGAAGCCGCATCAATTTCGATGACATCGTTCATTTGGCCTTTCGTAATGGCCTGGCAACTTTCACAGTTATTACAAGGTTCCCCATCAACTAAATGATGACAATTAATCGCTTTCGCGAAAATCTTAGCGGCGGAAGTTTTCCCAGTTCCCCGCGGACCGGTAAATAAATACGCATGACTCGTTTGATGGGTCATGATGGCATTTTTCAAGGTCTGTGTAATCATCTGTTGCCCGACAATCTCATCAAAACGTTGGGGTCGCCAAACCCGATATAATGCCCGATACATGCGAATCTTCCTTTCTATATTGACTAATGAAGTATGTATGAAACTGTTTTTAAGTTAAAAGACTGTCTCCGTGGACCAGCACGTTCGCTGTGGCGCAGGCCGTCGTGGCACTTATTTTAATGACTAACATTTAATTAAATAAAAAGCTCTCAACCGAATGGCTAAGAGCTGTTACATTTCATAAAAACAAAAGGCACAAGATGAAGCAAACTTAGTGCTGCTTCCTTCCGGACCTGACACGATTCGTAAATCCACCCTTGCCTTAAGGCCTTGCGGCAAATACTATAATACATGATTTATTCAGAGAATGCTAGCCATCCGCCTAATTTTTTTCGGCAGCGGCCCGCTTCGCTTTTTTCTCAGCCTTTTTCCGCTTACGAATATCGCGGAAAAAGTTTTCTAACATTTCGCCAGCTGGCCGTGCCAAAAGTCGTTCATGAACCTCGACTTGATGGTTCAACCGATCGTCACTTAATAATTCATACAGACTACCAACGGCCCCAGCTTTGGGATCACGTGCCCCATAATAGAGCGTTGGGATGCGTGCGTTAATGATGGCACCACAACACATGATACAAGGCTCAAGGGTCACATACATTTGGCAATCTTCTAGCCGCCAACTATGCAAGTATTCGCAGGCTTCTTGAATCGCAACAATTTCGGCATGCAATGTGGCATCTTGACCATGCTCCCGTAAATTGTGTCCGCGTCCAATAATCTCACCTTCATGGACAATAACGGCGCCAATCGGTACTTCGCCGATCAAGCTAGCCATCCGAGCTTCATGCAAGGCTTCGAGCATCCATTTTTCCGATTCGGTCGCTTTCAAATTATCCCTCCTTGATACTTTGCAAAATATAGTAGCCTTTATCCTTCTTAATAATAGTACAATTACCAAAAGTTGCCGTCATCAATTTTTTAGCAGACGGTGCCCCTTGCTTCTTTTGCAGCACGACCGTTAACGTGCCCTGAGCTGCCAAATGGTCGATGGCACCCGTCAGCATTGCGTCCACGACTGCTTTACCGGCGCGAACGGGGGGATTAGTCACAATGGCCGCATAGTCCGTCGTGGTCACTTGATCATAACAATCTGAAGTAAAAATATTAACGTTCGTAATTTGATTTAACGCGGTATTCTTGCGTGCCAAACTCAATGCCAATTCATTGACATCCACCATATCGACCGTTCGTTCCGGTGACTGGTAAGCCAACGCCATGCCAATGGGACCGTAGCCGGTTCCTAAATCTAAGATTGCACCGGCCGGCAAGTTAGTTGGCTCAAAGGCAGCTAATAGGGTCCGTGACCCATAATCTAAAGTTCGTTTGGAGAAAACCCCGTTATCCGTGGTAAATTTAAAGTCATGATTAAAAATTTCAAAATTCCATTGCTTTTCGTCATGCACAACGTCTGGATTGTGTGTATAATAATAGTTGGTCATATTTATTTTCCTCTGAATTTGTAGGCTAGTTCTATGATAACTGATTCTGATAAATAACGACAATTAATTTAAAAAACTTTATTTACGGTTAAAGGCCGTCGCTAACACAACATCTTGTATTTTGGACTTGCTTCGTCCACAAGATGTTGTGTTTTTTGATTGTATTTTCCCTATCTTGTTGTATACTAAATTTATCGATTAAAACGAATTAAGGGTGATTAACTATGAAAAAAGTAACGGTATTTACGAAAAACAATTGTATGCAATGCAAGATGACCAAGAAGTTTTTGGCTGCCCACAACATTGCCTTTGAAGAAAAGAACATCAACATCAATCCTGAATATGTTGACTACTTAAAGGATCAAGGTTTCCAAGCGGTTCCCGTTGTCGAAATCAATGGCGAAAGCAGTATTGCTGGTTTCCGCCCCGATGCTTTAAAGCAGCTCGCTGTATAGCACCACCGCGCTTTTTTGCGTGGCTACATAGTTGCGATTCAGCACTTATTTATATGCGACCCACAATCAATAGGACTCTACTGATTGTGGGTCGTCCATTTTAACCACAACTTTCAAACTAGATAGAAAGAGGAGTACTCATGACCCTAAAAAATTTAAAAGACGTCACGTATTACGATTTGAACAACGAAATTAATATTCCGGTTGATAATCAGATTCCGCTGAACAAAGACCAAGAAGCCTTGGCAGCTTTTCTCGATCAGAATGTTCGCCCCAACACGAAACGTTTTGACAACTTAAAGGCTCGTTTTGATTATTTGCTTGACCACGATTATCTCGAAGAAGGTTTTGTTGAAAAATACGACTTCAGCTTTATTGAAAAAGTCTACGATTATCTCAAATCACAAGATTTCCATTTTAAAACTTTCATGGCTGCTTATAAATTTTATGCTCAATATGCGTTAAAAACCGATAATGGCGATTATTATCTGGAAAACTATATTGATCGTGTCGCGATGAACGCTCTTTATTTTGCGGATGGCGATGAAAAGTTGGCGCTAGATTTAGCCGATGAAATGATCCATCAACGCTATCAACCAGCCACGCCTAGTTTTCTGAATGCCGGTCGTGCGCGTCGTGGTGAATTAATATCATGTTTCTTGATTCAATCGACGGATGACATGAATTCCATTGGTCGGACGATCAACTCGGCCCTACAACTTTCTCGAATTGGTGGTGGCGTTGGGATCAATCTCAGCAATTTACGGGGTGCCGGTGATCCTATCAAGCATATCGACGGTGCTGCCAGTGGAGTCGTCCCAGTCATGAAATTATTGGAGGATAGTTTTTCTTACTCCAATCAATTAGGCCAACGTCAAGGAGCCGGAGTCGTTTATTTGAGCGTCTTCCATCCAGACATTATTGCCTTCTTGTCTGCTAAAAAAGAAAACGCCGATGAAAAAATTCGTCTAAAAACGTTATCGTTAGGTGTCACCGTTCCAGATAAGTTCTATGAACTCATCAAGGAAGATGCCGATATGTACCTCTTCAGCCCTTATGGTGTTGAACGCGAATATGGCGAACCCTTCTCCTATGTTGATATCACTAAAGAATATGACAACATGGTCAAGAACCCTAACATCAAGAAAACGAAGATCAAAGCTCGTGATTTGGAAAATGAAATCAGTAAATTGCAACAAGAATCTGGTTATCCTTACGTCGTTAACGTCGATACCGCCAATCGTGACAATCCGATTGATGGCAAAATCGTCATGAGTAACCTTTGTTCTGAAGTCATGCAAGTCCAAACCCCTTCATTGATCAATGATCAACAAGAATACGAAAAGATGGGGACGGATATTAGCTGTAACCTCGGTTCTACTAATATTGTCAACTTGATGCACTCGCCAAACTTTGGTCATTCGGTCGAAGCAATGGTCCGCGCCCTCACCTTCGTTACGGATAACTCAAACGTTGATGTGGTCCCTTCTATTCAAAAAGGGAATCATCAGGCTCATACGATTGGTTTGGGTGCAATGGGCTTACACGCTTTCTTTGCCAAAAACCAAATGACCTATGGCTGTAAAGAAGCCGTTGATTTTACTAACATTTACTTCTTGCTCTTAAATTACTGGACGCTCAAAGCATCTAACGAAATTGCTCGTGAACGTCAAACCACTTTCGTTAATTTTGAAAAATCAAAATACGCGGATGGCTCTTATTTTGACAAATATACCGAACAAGCTTGGCAACCAAAGTTTGCGAAGACCCAAGAACTTTTCAAAGATATCTTTATTCCAAGTCAAGCCGACTGGGCCGCGCTAAAAGCTGATGTCATGCGGGATGGGTTATACCACCAAAACCGGATGGCTGTCGCACCAAACGGGTCGATTTCATACATCAATGACACGACCGCTAGCTTGCATCCGATCATCAATCGGGTCGAAGAACGTCAAGAAAAGAAAATAGGTAAGATTTATTATCCCGCTCCTTACCTATCTAATGATACAATTAACTATTATAAGTCAGCTTATGATACAGATATGCGTAAAGTCATCGATGTTTACGCCGCCGCACAACAGCATGTGGATCAAGGGATGAGCTTAACCCTCTTCATGCGTTCCACGATTCCTGCTGGCTTATATGAATGGAAAGACGGCCGCACAGACAAGATGACGACTCGAGACTTAAACATTCTCCGGAACTATGCTTACCGGAAAGGGATCAAGTCGATCTATTACATCCGGACCTTTACGGATGACGACGGTGAAGTTGGCGTCAATGAATGTGAAAGCTGCGTAATTTAGAACATTAGATCTCTAGGAGGACACTGGCTATGGCAACAGACTTGGCTTATTACCAAAAACTTCTCAGTAACGGCAACTATAAAGCAATTAACTGGGATCACGTTTCAGATGCAATCGATAAAAGTACTTGGGAAAAATTAACCGAACAATTTTGGTTAGATACTCGAATCCCCGTTTCCAATGATATGGCGGACTGGCGTAATTTAGATGATGATCATCGTTGGGTCGTGGGACACGTCTTTGGTGGGTTGACTTTACTAGATACCCTTCAATCGCAAGATGGCCTACAATCTTTACGGCGGCACGTCGTTACCCCACATGAAACGGCTGTTTTAAATAACATCCAATTTATGGAATCCGTTCATGCCAAGAGTTACTCAACGATTTTTGAAACGTTGAATACTCCCGATGAAATCAATGAAATCTTCGACTGGAGTGACAGCGAAGAATACTTGCAAAATAAAGCTAAATGGATCTACAAATTATATGATAATTTTGATGAAGATCCTTTGAAGCAAAAAGTTGCTAACGTCTTCTTGGAAACCTTTTTATTCTACTCTGGTTTTTACACGCCACTCTACTACTTGGGTCATAACCAATTACCAAACGTCGCTGAAATCATCAAATTGATTTTACGGGACGAAAGTGTCCATGGCACGTATATTGGCTATAAATTCCAATTAGGCTTTAAAGATCGGTCTGACAAGGAACAGGCTGAATTTAAGGACTGGATGTTCGATTTCTTATACAAATTATATGAAAACGAAGAAAACTATGTTCATTTAGTTTACGATCAAGTTGGCTGGTCTGACGAAGTCTTAACCTTTAGTCGTTACAATGCGAACAAGGCCTTGATGAATTTAGGTCAAGACGCCCTCTTCCCAGATACGGCCGAAGATGTTAATCCAGTCGTAATGAATGGGATCTCAACGGGGACTTCAAACCATGACTTCTTCTCACAAGTTGGGAATGGTTATCGTTTAGGTCAAGTTGAGGCCATGCAGGATACCGATTATGATATTGGCGAACCTGACGATTAATTAAGTGCCTTTTTAGTGGCCGGTTCAGTGATGAATCGGCCACTTTTTTGATTCCAAAATGGCTCTAAAGAGCAGTTTAATCCTGACAACTAGAAAGGTGACATTTAT
This sequence comes from Lactiplantibacillus brownii, assembly GCF_031085375.1. Taxonomy (NCBI): domain Bacteria; kingdom Bacillati; phylum Bacillota; class Bacilli; order Lactobacillales; family Lactobacillaceae; genus Lactiplantibacillus; species Lactiplantibacillus brownii. The sequence goes on along the minus strand of NZ_JAVCWF010000001.1, from coordinate 633,027 downwards.
GACAATTCATAATGTTTGTGTTTTTTGTGGCTCTAATTCGGGCTTAGATCCAAAATTTGCTAACAAGACGGCTGAACTCGGTCGTTATTTGGCAGCCCACGACTATCAACTCATCTATGGCGGCGGTAATCACGGTTTAATGGCCGATGTTGCACAAGCTACCTTGGACGCAAAGGGTCGTGTGATTGGGATCATTCCCCATTTCTTAGTTGAACGTGGCCTCGCCTTAAAAACCGTTACGACTTTTGTTGAAACCAAAACCATGAGTGAACGTAAAGAAAAGATGTTGCATCTCGCAGATGCCTTCATCGTATTGCCTGGTGGCTTTGGGACTTTTGAAGAATTCATCCAGATGCTCTCTTGGAGCCAAATGGATATTCATCAAAAACCCATTGCCCTATATAACATCGATGGCTTCTATGACCCAATGGTGACCATGATGCAGACAGCTACTAAATACGGCTTCGCGCCTAAAGAGAATCTGGATCTGTTCATCAACGGGCACGATTTAAATGAGATCTTTACTGGCTTTGATACCTTTAAGCACGTGTTACCACCTAAGTACACTAACTAACGCCAAAGAAATTGGAGCGCTATTTGACTGATTTCTTGTAGCGTTCGTATTTAAAATAGCTCATTAATTGTCCGCCTCCGACGTCAAATAACGATTGCCCCTATTGATAATCTAGTACAGATGAGAGAAAGCTTAGCTTGTGAGACCGCACTACTTTGACTCACAACATGGCCACCACGTTCCAGCATCGATCCAGACCAACTGGAGCGGCAAGTTAAGCAATATAGGCTAGCTGTAATACATGAGTCTAAAAAACGATTAATAATCACTCAAAAGTTCGAGTGGTCATTAATCGTTTTTTTTAGCTACTATTTTGCTTTTAATGGTGATTCATATTTTGTACCCACTTGGGAATCAAAAAATTGTGCTGACCACCATGCTTTTTGCTCCGGGTATTGACAACTTGTAATAGCTGTAGAATCGTAAAGATCAGTGAATTCCGCTTACGATAAGCAATATATTTAGGCGCCCAATCAGTCACATACTTTTCCTTATATGACCGTAATCCCTGAAATCCGTATAACTGATAGCCATATTCATAAATTAAATGGGCTATTTTTTCCTGGATAAAGCTGTAGCGAGAGACTCCCACACCAGCCAGCGGGGCCATCCCCATGTTGAACGAGACATAGCCTTGATTCCGCGCATCTTCAAATAAATGAACAAACACCGTATCCATAATGCCGGATGGCGCATCCGAACTGGAACGCATCAAATCAATTGAAGCAACTTGATCATTCCCTTGCGGCATCAGATTCGCAAATGCCACCAATTGATCTTCAGCGTTATAAACTACTGCAACGGGTGCCTGATTCAAATAAGTCTCATCAAAGAACCCCAATGAGAAGCCCTTTTCAGTTTCACCCTGCAGCCAACTGTCCGAGACGGCTCGTAATGCCGCCATGGTGTCCTCAGAAAATGGTGGTTGCAGCACTTTAAACGTATAGTGATCACGGGTAAACTTGTTCATCAAGGCGCGCTCACCACGAAGCCGTTTGCCGGCCAAACTAAAGTCGGCCAACTTAACATGGCCTTCTTCACCAGTCTTGATAAAGTCAAAGCCCATTTCGTGCAGACGCATCGTGAGCGTTTCATTAATTTCATAAAATACGAGTGAACAGCCATCGCTGTCAGCATCGTCCATCAGCTGTTCTAAGGCCGGTTGAAGATAGTCCTGGTTACCAAACGGCTCACCCATTAAAATTAGCTTGTCAGCCTTCTGTTGATACAGGAAAGCTAACTGATCGACACCATCGACTTGATAGTAATAAACCAACTTGTCATTCAAAAAGGCCAAATGAGAGATTTCATTCCCACCAAAAGTCGCAATCAATTTTTTCATACGAGCCGCATCTAATTTAAGGCCTAAACGCGCATTATGACCACGCGCCAAGTACCCATACATCGCAATTAAGATTAAGGCTGCCAAGACCAACCCAATGATCCCAAATAACCATAATTTTTGTGATGGGAAGAATAACGCTTCCGGAACCGCGTGACGATGATGAATTTGTGGCGCATTATAGACACCCACAATCGTATACAGCACAAAAGTAACCACATACACACAGGCGACCCAGAGCGTTTGTCCCCAAGAAAAAGCCAACCGTTCACGATAATAGGCATGCTTGGATAATGCCACCAACGCTAAAATGATGACTAAGAAGATAATAAATTTCATCGAAATCGCATCATAGACGACTAGCCAACGAATGGTGTTTAGGATGGCTACCAGTAAAATCACGACCGTTGGCCAAAACACCCTTTTAACCCGACCAGCAGTCCCTAAGGCTGCCCCAATCAAGAGAAACGCCATCAAAATACTGCTGGCTTGATTAATGAAAAAGAACGTAAACGGATAAACTTGCAGAAAAAGCTTGTTATTGTACGCAAAATTAGGGACCGTCGACATTAATAACATCATAAATCCAGATAAATATAAGAATAGCGTCAAGGCAATCTGAGCAACCCGTTGTAGCGCCACTTTCGGTAAGCCTTCCAACCGAACATTGAGTCGATGCCCCGTATCATGGACGAATAAGGTCAGCCCGATGGCAAACGGGATAATATAGTAAAATAACCGATAGAAGAGCAACCAAGCGACCGCATCCGGCCGCGAAACCCCGACAGCACCGAGGCCAAAGATCATGAACACATCGAAGGACCCAATCCCACCTGGCACCATCGAAACTTCCCCGACGACCGAAGCGATCACAAATAATGGCACTACGGCAGCGAAATCAATCGGTAACTGCATGAAGTTCCCAATTAAGAGGAAGAACAGCACACAGCCGGTCCATTCGCCAAATGACCCACTTAGTAAGCGGACCACGTTCCCCATCGTTAACCCTTTAAAAAATTCAGAATCATTGACACGTGTAAAAATAAAGATGGCCGGAAAATACAGCGCACCACCGACTAACCAGATCCAATAACTATCGTAAACGCCGCCAATACGGAAGCCGTAAACTAAAATCAATGAAATCATGCAATACAGCGATAACCCAGAAACTAAAAATAGCGCAATTTTAGAAATAGCAAAGACGATCTGTTTCTTACTAGCTGCCTTATTGTAAAAATTAGCCCGCAACGAGGCCCCCAAAACGCCACCAAAGCCACCAATGTTCGTAAAAGTATTCGTAATCCAACCGGCTTTTAAAATATAAGCTCGTGAATAATGATTGGGTAAAAATTTTGTAATCATAACATCATAGGTGAGCATTGGCGTCACAGCAACAATACCAATAATGACCATGCTTAATAAATGCCACCAAGATTGCGACGCTAAGGCGGTGCCCAATTGCGCACCACTGACCTCTTTCGCAATTTTGCCGACCTCTGTAATCACGAATAGTAACACTGAAAAAATAAAGAGTGCTTTGATCAGTCCCATTCGCTTATTCAGCACAGCCCCCAATTTTTGTAACGTTGCTTTCAAAAATCATTCCCCCAATAATCTAGTTGTTCCTATTATCGCAAGCTTTAACCATTTATACAACCACCCACGGTCTCAGCTTACTTCACTTAATTATCATTCATTGATTACTTCCGTAAAAGACGCCCAAATCTGCGCCCTAATTTTAGTCAACTGGCGAACACTCTGAAAATTCTAATAAGTCCTATCATTAAAGCCTAATTTCAATCACAGTGATTATTTAGCAAATCACCCGTAATTGGGCTTTACCATTCGGTTTCCACTCTTGTATAATTTAAGTATTAACTATTGGAGGGGAACCAAATGTATTTCAAAAGAGCTACCCTACTAGCCGTGCTCGGATTAACCTTGCTCAGCGGCTGTGGGTCGACCAAGACATCCGCACCGAAGACTATCACTAAGCATCAGATCAGTTACGTTGATCATCGCACTAAGGCCAATCAAGACGCTTGGTCCGCGGCTAAAGCGGAAAGTCAAGCCATTGCGGCATCCGCTAAAAAGCTGCGCGAAGAATCCACGACATTAGTCAAAGCCGAAACCGAAGCTAGCTCGCAAGCGAGTGAGTTAGCTGAAAGTCGTCAGACCGCCAAAGCCGCTTCAGAAAAAGCGGTTCGGGAAGCTGCCGAATCATCCACTAAACAAGCCGCTGCTCAAGCTTCAGCCGCGAGTGCCGCTGAAAAGGCCGCTGCTAGCTCAACTAAAGCCGCCTCGAGTTCGGCTAAGGCCGCTTCAGAGTCTGCTGCTTCGACACAAACTAGCAGTGCCGCGAACACAACTAATCATGCTAATAACTTTTCTGGTAATACCGATACGGCCCAAAATGGTCGCGTTGTTGGTAACAGCCGTTCCAAAATTTATCACGTTGAAACCCAGCATAATTATCATATGTCCGGTAAAAATGTCGTTTACTTCAATTCAGAGGCGGACGCCCAAGCGGCAGGTTATCGGAAATCAATGCGTTAAACACTTTGGAGGAAAACAATTATGAAAACATTTCTAGGCCTAATCATTTTTATCGCCAGCTTTTATTGGGCTTGGCATCTCACCCGAAATAAACATTATCAAGGTAAACAATGGCGACGTCATGCGTGGCCGACTGCAATCCCCCTTTTAATCAGTCTGATCCTACTTGGGAGTAGCATCAGTGGCCTAATTTTACTGGCTGGACTTGGTTACTGGGGCTGGCACTTAATCGTCCGCAAAAACTATCGGGGAAAACAACTGCTCAAATATGGTTGGCCCATCATCGTAGGACTATTTGTTAGCATTGGTTTGATTGGGAATACTAGCACCGCCAATGCCACGCCGGAACCGAAAGTCAAAGTTGAAACAGTCAAAAAAGTCCGTGCGATCACGGTTAAAAATGATCGAAAGTTACTAGCACTACAGAAGGCTAACTCGAGTTCCGCTAGTAGTTTAAAAACTGAAACTGCCGACTTAGCCAAAGAAAAGTCAAAGATCGATCAAACTAAAGCTAAAAACCAACAGGCCGGCGCCACTAAAGAAACTGCAACCACCAGTGTTAAAATTGGCGAGAGTCCTAGTGCGACTAGTTTAGCCAACATGGCTTATACTGGTCAGCAAACGATTGTGATCAATCACAATCATCCGGCCTTTAGTTCAGCTGACTTAGCCACGGATCATGGGACTTGGCAACGCTACGGTAATTTAGATCAATTGAACCGCGTCACAGCCGCAAATGCCCTGTTGTCGCAATCTCTGATGCCCAAGGCTAAACGAGAAGCGCTCAATGTCAATCCAACAGGCTGGCGAAACAAACAGCTTGCTAGCGGGTGGTTATATAACCGGAGTCATTTGATCGGTTACCAACTCACCGGCCAAAACAATAATCCTAAAAATCTCATGACAGGGACTCGTTCACTCAACGCTCCTGAGATGGTCACTTATGAAAATCAAGTCGCAGATTATTTAAAAGCAAATCCTAAAAATTATGTCCGCTATCAAGTGACCCCTGTTTTCAAGGACAACGAATTATTAGCCCGTGGGGTCCAAATGCGGGGTCAATCCGTTGGCAGTGATGCTGTCAGTTTCAATATTTATATTTTCAATGTCCAAGCTGGTATGACATTGAACTACAATGACGGGACCAGTCGCGTCGCTAAATAAGATCATTTTTATCGTAAAGCCCCGACCAACAGTTGCTTGTCTCACTCTTGGTCGGGGCTTTATCACCTGTTAAATCTTTAATCACGAGTCACTTTGGGGGGTTACTCATGCGCAAAAAAAATATTGCACTTAACTTGGCTTACAGTGGGCTATTCCTGCTGATCGTCTTCATCATGCTTTATCCATTTTGGCGGCCACATCAATTAGTGGTGCTTAGTGATTGGTCCTTTCATGCGTCACGTGTAGAGGAAATCTTTCTTAATTTAAAAGCCGGTCAGTGGTTAACCACAATTGCGTCTCAGACTTTTCAAGGGACTGGTTCCGGGACTTTTCTATTCTATCCCACGCCACTACTCTACCTGTGGGCAGGTCTCCGATTTATTGCCGCGCCACTGACCGCCTTTTTTCTGTGGTTAGGACTACTCATTTGGGCCGGCTTAACGATCAGTTTCTTTTGTTGCTATCGGCTCACCCATCGCCGTCAACAGGCGCTTATTTTTAGTTTAGTCTATAATTTATTACCTTACCGGTTGATGCTAGGACTGGGCGTCTTTACCTTGGCCGAGTTCGTTGCCACCCTCTTTTTACCGTTAGTCTTTCTGGGCTTTTATCAACTTTTGAAGGGAAAGCTCACTGATTGGCCGCTATTATCACTAGGTATGACGTTGATCCTCTACACGCATCTCTTGACTGCAATCTTAGCGACCGAAATTATGACCGTATTGCTACTAGCGGTGCTCATTTACACTCGTCATTTTACCAAGCCACAATGGATTGCTTTACTCAAAAGTATTGGACTCACAATTGGCTTAACGCTACCAATTATCATCCCTTTTTTCACCGACTTCATTGGGCAATCCGTGGCCACCGTGTCACAAGGTATCGCTTTTCTCCTCCCGTTAAATGACGTGGTATTGAATTCGTTAGGCAATCAATTAACGCCAGGTATCGGCATCCTATTATTGGTGCCAATTATTTTCTATTCAAAACTCGCTGGTGACAATCATCGTTACCAACTTGCGACGATGATTGGTGGCTTATTACTATTAGTTTCGACTGCTATTTTCCCATGGACATTGCTGAGTCACACTTTCCTAGCAGTGGTGCAAATGCCTTACCGTTACCTCAGCTTTGCCGGCCTATTTCTGGCTGTAGCTTTCGCCAAACTGGCACAGATTGGCTTAACCAAAACCTCGCTTAACACTAAGCCAATCATTGGCTTGGGACTCATCCTCATCGTCAGTGGTGGCTTATATTTTGGCGAAGTTGCAACAACCATCACTCGCAACCAGACCGGCGCTCAGCTGACGGCATTACCACAACCAAAAACTGTGGGGGCCACCTTACCAGAACCATTTTTGCTGCGTAATCAAAATTATGCCAATCAATTCGCCTATCGCGTCAAGTGGGGCGAAACGGATTACTTTCCGCAAAAAAGTTTGGCACATTCTGAGTCGATCATTAACAACCAGACTTATCTGAACCATCACGCCATCAAGCTACGAAAAGTGAGCGCGCCTAACCAGATCACTTATCAGATTAAGCTCGCCAAACACAGTGTGCTTGATTTTCCGGTCGTACGCTACCACCAGACGACATTACACGTAGACGGTCAGGCTCAACCATTGCAAACTAGCTTCCGTGGCACCGTTCAAACCGAGTTAGCTGCCGGAAAACATACCGTCAGCATCGGTTATCAACCCTCTAAATGGTTTTTCGCGAGTCTTTTCATCGCGTTTGCCAGTTGGCTCGGACTAGCTGTCGCCGTTATTTCAAAATGGTGGCACAGCAAGCACTAACGCTTTATCAACTAAAAAATGCTCGACTTCGATTAACAATTGATCGAAGTCGAGCATTTTTAGTTTTCAGTACAGTTTAGTTTTCGTTGATCCAAGCTTTCAGTGCCACACCTGTTCGCGACTTTGGTACCTTGATTGAGCCCCGCGGTGTCCCACTGTATTGGATCTGACCACCATAACGGCCAGCATCCGGACCCACGTCGATCAACCAATCAGCTTGTCCAATAACCGCCAAGTTATGTTCGATGATGATCAACGAGTTGCCTGCCGCAACCAACTCATTAAATAACTTCAACAAGCGATCGGTATCCTTCAAATGTAGCCCAGCCGTGGGTTCATCTAACAGATAGATCGTACCTTGTTTACCAAGTTCGACCGCTAACTTCAGGCGTTGCAATTCACCACCAGATAACGTGGTCAATGGCTGTGCCAGCGTTAAATAGCCTAAACCAACGCGATCCAAGTTAGCCAACTTCTTGGCTAATTGTGGTGTATCTTGGAAAAAGGCCGCCGCAGCTTTCACTGATAATTGGAGCACTTCAGCAATATTTTTAGAACGATACGTATACTGTAGCGCTACTTCGCTGTAGCGTTTGCCATGACAAAGCTCACAAGTTTGCACGACTGGGTCCATGAACGCCATGTTTGTAATCGTGACGCCTTTCCCCTTACAACGTGGACAAGCCCCTTTGCCATTGTAGCTAAATAGACTTGTCCCGACACGCTCATTTGCCGCACTAAATAACTTACGAATCTCATCTAAAATCCCCAAATAAGTCGCTGGTGTCGAACGAATGTTAATCCCAACAGGGGTTTGTGTTAAATCAATATAAGCCTCGTGCAATTGAGACTTCAATGCCGTGACTAGTGAAGATTTACCGGAGCCGGCCACCCCTGAGATAACCGTCATCACACCCAGCGGTATTGAGACGCTCACGTCTTTTAAATTATTTTGCGTCACGTGTTGCAAACTCAACTGACCCGTTGGTTGTCGTTCTGCCCCCCAATGATGGGGCTGTCGTAGCCATTTACCGGTCAATGACGTTGACGCCAATAATTCTGGATAAGTTCCTGTAAACGTCACGGTACCACCGTCTTGACCGGCTAATGGCCCCATTTCGACCACATAGTCCGCAAAATCAATCATCGCCGGATTATGTTCGACAACTAAAATCGTGTTTCCTTTTGCCTTCAACCGTGTTAAAGCTTGTTTGACCAACTGGATGTCATGCGGATGTAAGCCGACACTGGGTTCGTCCAAAATGTAGACCATATCGACCAACGCGCTGGTCAAATACTTCGCAATCTTGATTCGTTGGGCTTCCCCACCTGATAATGAACTAGTCCCTCGATCAAGGGTCAAATAACCCAGCCCGATATCAACCAATGATTGAATCTTGGTGCTCAATTCCCGAACCACATCAGTTGCCAACACTTCGGTGATCTGATTTAAAAACGCCAGCACATGTTGCAAATCCATGGCGGTAACGTCCGCAATATTTTTGCCCTGAATATGATTGGTTAACACTTCTGGCTTCAAACGTGTTCCGTGACAAGCGGGGCAAGGCTTGCGTGTCACAATCTCCGCAATCGCTTCACGATGATGTTCCGCTTCTTTTTTGCCAATAATTGACCGGCGTATGCGTGGCACCACGCCTTCATACAGTGCGGTATGCGGAAAGCCTTCACCTGGATGAGCTAATTTTTGTTGGGGTGCATGCATCAACAGCTCATATTCCTCGGTGGTATAGTCCTTAATCGGCTTGTCATCATCAAATAACCCACTAGTTGCATATCGCCGCCAACGCCAAGTATCTGGTCCAAAGCTTACAAAGGTAATGGCCCCTTGATTTAATGACTTATTTGGATCAATCAATTTCTGTTCGTCAATATCATCAACATAACCGAGTCCCTGACAGGTTGGGCACATCCCCTGTGGTAAGTTGAATGAAAACGTATCGGAATAACCAATAAATGGCTTCCCAATCCGAGAAAACAACAGGCGCATCAGTGAATAGATCCCCGTATATGTCGCTAATGTTGAGCGGGCATTTTTCCCCAACCGTTGCTGCTCGATGACGATGGCAACCGGTAAATGCTCAATATCTCCAACATGTGGCTGCCCATATTTGGGTAAATACTGTTGCGTAAAACTCGGAAACGTTTCATTCAATTCACGCCGTGACGCCGCCGCAATCGTATCAAAGACTAGCGAAGACTTACCAGAACCCGATAAACCCACAAATACCGTTGTTTCGTATTTTGGCACCCGCAACGTCACGTGTTGTAAGTTATTTTGTGTTGCATCCTTAATTTCAATAAAGCCATGCTTGAAAGTTGGTTGCATCCCAAGTTACTCCTCTCATTTAATCAACCTAAATCATTACTATTCCACCATACCACATTCTAAAATTTTGTCGGTAGTTGCGAATTGTTGATCGTGATCAACCGGGCAATTTGTGTGACTTAGCCTTAACACCATTGACATTCACCATAAAATTAAGATCGTTCGGTGAACTGGTGCTTCCCCTAAATCCAGACAACACTGTGTAACATTTTCGACCACCTATTTCTGCGTACATAAAAAAAACAGCACCGTTGAGCCATCTAAAATGACTGCAACAGTACTGCTAAAAGTTTTCAAACGGGGTCGCCACATGTTGCCGTTAAAGGCACGTTGACGTGTTGTTCCGCCTTTTGATTTTTGAACAATTATTTACAGACGTTGTGAAACACAATCTAGTACTAAACTTAAGATTCAACGCCTTCGTTTTTCTACAATAATTCTAGTTTTAAAGATTCACTACATTAGGTATTGAATAATTTGAATTTTACGGCTACTCTTTTAAGGAGTATTAATAAATCAACTATTCTATAAGGAGGGCTCCTGTGAATAACTCAGAAAGATTTGATGGCTTTCTGATTTGCTCTGGTAATTCTAAGAAGCAAATTAATCAATTTAAAAGAATGTTTGCTAAAGATAATTTAACAAAAGTCAAAAAAGCCGATAGAAACCTGCAATTGAGAAAACTTCGTAAAGATGGGACTCTATACGCTTTAGATGTTTACTACCAAAAAGAACAAGTTGGACATTTTGGTGTTAGAATGATAGAACCTCAAAAGATGTCTGAAAAAGCTTTTGGGGAAGCAAACAAACAGGCAGAACAGATGTTTAGAGAAGAAAGTGTATACGGAATTAAAGATTTTTATGGCCTGGATAGAGTTAATAATTCTCTATTTGGAGGCTTTGGATCATTTGAGCCATACCCAACAGTAACATCTAAAGCAGCAGCATTGTGGTATAAAATAGCATCCAATCAATTTTTTAACAATGGAAACAAGCGCACTGCAATGCTCTCCGCCATATACTTTTTAGCTGGTAACTTTTACACTTTTGATGTAGTAGACGCTAATTCACTGTATGACATTTCATTGCGTATCGCTAATAATGAATGGAACCAAAAACAAGTTGAGAATTTTATTAATGCTCATGTATCGCTCAGCTATACTAATATGTCAGATGCTCTAAAATATGGTGAATTTAGTTATTCACAGTCACTTATATATCAAAACACCCAATAAATGTAGTATAGTATCCAATAAGGGAGGAATATTATGATGAAACGTGCAGACATGCCTGCTTTCAACTTAAATGCTTCAGTAACAAAAGAACAAATGGCGAATGCTGATGTAAATACTGCTGTTCATAACTCTTTCAATGACATTGACACTATTAGGAGAAATGTATCAGATATTTTGAGCGTTAAGGAAATAAAGAACACGATGGAAATGCTTTCTAAAGTTTAAAAACAAAAAATCCCGTACCGGCCAACTAAGGCTAGTGCGGAATTTTTTTGCTTTATAAAAACAGCCCAACCAAGCCGTTTTACAACGGTTGGATTGGACTGTCGTAGTTATTTTAAGTATTCGACTACTTAAGGGTAACTACGCCACCAACTTCTTCAAGTTTAGCCTTGATGTCGTTAGCTTCGTCTTCTGAAACGCCTTCCTTAACAACTGAAGGTACGTTGTCAACAAGACCCTTAGCGTCTTTCAAGCCAAGACCAGTGATATCACGAACGGCCTTGATAGCCTTAACCTTTTGGTCGCCTGATTCAGTTAATTCAACATCGTATGAATCCTTAGCTGCAGCAGCATCGCCACCAGCAGCGCCAGCAACAGCAACTGGTGCTGAAGCTGAGACATCGAATTCGTCTTCGATAGCCTTAACTAAGTCGTTTAAATCTGAAATTGATGCTTCTTTTAATGAAGCAATAATACTATCTTTATCAAAAGCCATTTTGTGTTCCTCCATTTATGTGAACTATTTTTAGTTTTTTAACACCAACAGCCTAGGCTGCGTCTTCGTCGCCCTTTTCAGCAATCGCCTTAACAGCGTATGCCACGTTACGAACAGGTGCTTGTAACAAGTTAGCAATCGTAGCCAATAATTCTTCACGTGATGGCATCGTAGCGTATTCTTGGATTTCTTCAAGAGTTGCAACTTTACCTTCAACCATCCCACCCTTTAATTGTAGGGCATCGGCAGTTTTTGCGAAGTTAGCTAAAATCTTAGCTGGAGCCACTGGGTCTTCTTCAGAGAAGGCAACAGCAGTTGGGCCAGCAAAAACATCATTCATGTCAGCGTAACCAGCTTTTTCAGCGGCACGGACCATGATCTTGTTTTTGATGACTTCCATCTTAACACCAGCATCACGTAATTGCTTACGTAAGTCGGTGACTTGTTCAACCGTCAAACCACGGTAATCAACCACAATGGCAGATACAGATTTGTTCAGTTGTTCAGTGACTTCTTCAACTTTTTGTGCTTTTACAGCAACAGTTTCTTTACTCAAATGATTCACCTCCCGGAATTTTTGTTCAGGGATTTATAAAAAAATCCCTATGTCCACCAAGACATAGAGAAAAAACAATGTCCTCGGCAGGTAGATTAAGGCCATATTGGCCGCCTGAGTCTTAGGTAGAGATATTACTTAACCTCTAGTAATCTATCACAGATCACCTACGGGGTCAATTGTTTTCAAAAGCTAATCTTTAAAATGAGGCTAAGTCAACCCGTACAGCTGGTGTAAAGGTTGAGGTAACGACCAAGTTTTGGACGAAAGTCCCACGTACTGAGGCTGGACGAGCTTTAGTGATGGTTTCTTCAATGGTCTTGAAGTTACCAACAAGCTTGTCAGTATCAAATGATACCTTGCCAACAGGAACATGCACGTTACCATCACGGTCGGTCCGGTAAGTAACCTTCCCGGCTTTTGAATCGTTAACCGCTTTAGCAACGTCCATTGTAACCGTCCCAGTCTTAGGGTTAGGCATTAAGCCCTTAGGTCCAAGGACCCGCCCTAAACGACCAACTTGGGCCATCATATCTGGGGTTGCGATTGCAACGTCAAAGTCTAACCAGCCATCTTGAATCCGGGCAACTAAGTCGGCTTCACCGACAACGTCAGCACCAGCTTCTTCAGCTTCCTTAGCTTTATCGCCTTTAGCAAATACGATAACGGTTTGTTCTTTACCGGTACCATTTGGTAAGACAACTGCACCACGAAGTTGTTGGTCAGCTTGCTTTGTATCAACGTTTAATTTGAAAGCAACTTCAACAGTTGCGTCAAACTTTGCGAAATCCATCTTTTTGACCAAGTCTACCGCTTCAGTTACATCGTAAGCTTTGTCACGATCAACTAGCTTAGCGGCTTCTTGGTATTGTTTACTTTTCTTTGCCATCTAAGTGTTTTCCTCCTTGCAAATGTGGTTCAAACGGAGATTTCCTCCCACTTGACACATCCATTTTGATGAAGTGTCCGACATACTCTCAGTACTGAATTAGCCTTCGACGGTGAATCCCATACTCCGAGCAGTACCTTCGATCATGCGCATAGCTGCTTCAACATCAGCTGCGTTTAGATCTTGCATTTTAGTTTCAGCGATTTCCTTAACTTGAGCTGAAGTTACCGTAGCAACTTTGTTCGTGTTAGGTTCGCCGGAACCATGTTCAACACCAGCAGCTTTCTTTAAAAGAACGGCAGCAGGTGGGGTCTTGGTAATGAAGTCGAATGAACGATCCTCATAAACCGTGATCACAACAGGAATGATCATACCAGCTTGATCAGCGGTACGAGCATTGAAATCCTTTGTGAAACCCATAATATTGATACCTGCTTGACCTAATGCTGGGCCAACTGGCGGAGCAGGTGTTGCTTTGCCCGCAGGAATTTGTAATTTAACAACGTTAGCTACTTTTTTAGCCACGAGACATTCCTCCTTAGTCCGTGATGTGGTAAATGGAGCTGAGTTTTTGCTCCTCCCACGTGAACGTGCATACGTGACGCACAAACGATATTCTACCACATCTATTTTTTATCCACAACCGTTTTTGTCGGTTCTGGATATAAAAATTGTACGATTTGACGATCAACTTCATAGTTTTCATGTAATCGCGAATGGCGCGCATTTTTTCCATGCACCACAAATTCGTGATATCGATCAACAACCGGCCGCAATAAAAACTTTAATGACAACGCACTGTTCAACGCGACGACACCATCACTTTGCACCTCATCACCAATATTGCCCGCAATATTCAAATACGAAATTGTATTCGGTAACCGTTGGAGCGTGCGCAAGAAATAATTGTAAACCGGTGTCGTTTGGGTGGGGCCACTAGTCGTCAACGGATGATTTTCGATGGGATAAGTATTCTGGCCGACTTCACTATCATTGAATGGTGCGCCAATCGTCACAACTTTGCGTACCTCTGGTAAATTGACCAGTTGTGCGGCAGTGGTCAAATATTGAAACAAGACCACGCCACCCATTGAATGTGCCACCAGATTGATTGTTTGGACATGCTCATGCGCCAATAGATACTTCACAACCGCCAAAACGCCCGCAGCTTGCTGTCTGACAGCAACGCGTGGCGTGGCAAAAACGAGCTGAACCATTGGCCGATACGCATCTAGATGCCCCGTCACATGTGGCTGATTATGTCGATCAATCATGATGACCAGTGACTTGTTGGCTACGCCGCTACGGACGAACCGTTGTAGCATGCCACCAAATGAAAATCGATTCCCCGCATAGCCCGGAATGAACAAGGTAACTGCACTATCATCCGCGGTCTGTGGCTGCGATGACGGGGATAAATGTTTGGGTTGACCATATTGACTAAATTTAAACCCAATTCGGCCTAAGATACCAATAATGATGACCCCGATAATGATCAACACCAGTTGTGCCACAGTTCCCCACCAGCTTACTTAAAATTATTGAATTTGATCAACTTGGTCAAAGTCTAATTCGGTACTCGTTTCACGACCAAACATATTGATATTGACCTTTAATTTCATTTTTTCATTATCAATTTCGGTAATTTCACCTGAAAGACCAGAGAAAGCGCCGTCGATAATCGTGACTTGTTCGCCAACTTCAACGTTTAATTCAGTATGACGCGCACTCATTCCTAATTGATGCAGAATGTTTTCCGCTTCTTCAGGTAATAGTGGCGTTGGCTTACTCCCTTGTCCATGAGAGCCTAAGAACCCAGTCACACCAGGCGTATTTCGAACAATATACCAAGCTTGGTCGGTCATCACCATTTCAACTAATACGTAGCCAGGGAAAACTTTTTTCATTTCAACTTTGTCTTTCCCATTTTTGACTTCATGGGATTCTTCTTCAGGCACAACGACCCGAAAAATATTATCTTCCATACCCATTGATTGGGCCCGAGATTCCAAGTTTGAACTAACTTTGTTTTCATAACCAGCATAAGTGTGTAAAACGTACCACTTTTTTTCAACAGATTCGACCATGATTAAACTCCTTTAAGAATGTCTTTTAGGTAAAATAAAAAAACCTCGTCGTAACGAAGTTTTTTCTCCAATAACTGTATTATAACAAATTTTTCGCTAAATGACCATTAATGCCAAGCCATCAATAGTTTTAATAACAATTGGATAATCCAATCAAATACGGCGAAAAAGGCTACGAAGAACAAAGAGGTTGAAATAACGGTCCAAGAATCACGCCGATTTTCACGCCAAGTTGGCCAAGTCACTTTTTTCATTTCATGTCCGACTGAACCAAAGAATCTAAATAATCGCATCATTAATCCCCCTACCGCGTTTCACGATGAAGTGTGTGTTTACCACAAAATTTACAAAATTTCTTAACTTCTAAGCGGCGAGTTCGATTAGGATTGGCGTCAATTGTATAGTTTCGAGAACCACACACAGTACAAGCCAACGCAATTTTTTTATGTGCCATCGAGTCTACCTCCATAATTATCAGCTATAACATTATCATGGACCGAATCGATTGTCAATTTAAGCTTCATCAAACAAGATAGCCCTTAATCCAACAATAGTGCCCGCAATTTACGCCGACAACGATCGATCGCATTAATAACCGGTGCTAACTCTAACTTCAGCTTAGCTGCAATCCCCTGTGGGGTTAAACCATGCAGTAAAGCTTCAAAAACTTGATTCTCAAACTTAGAGCATTCCGTGACAAAACGCCTAATCACCTCATGAATACAGAGAATATCTATTGCCAGCTGTTCAGGACCCACTAACTCTTCTAAGATCATTGCGGCTTCATAATCTAACGATAAGATTTCTTGATCTGGGCGCCGCTTCTGGGCTTGTGCCCGTCGGATTAGATCAATCACGCGATTATTTAATAACAACCGATAAAAAGCCCCAAAACTGCAAGCTTGCCGGTGATCATATTGCTGTGTTGCGCGGTGCATCATAATTAAGGCTTCTTGACCCCAATCATCGTCATCGTAACTCCGGATGAAATATTGGCGCTGTAGCTTATTCGCTACGGGAACATATTGTTTAGTCAGTCGCAATAAGGCATCTGTATCGCCCGATTTAGCTAACCCGATCAATTGCTGTTCATCCAAAGTTTTAGGCCCCATTTTCTTGTTTTCAGAAACCCACCCCGTGCATCTGTAAAGCTTAATATACAGACGGTCTGAGACTGATACAAGCGAACAAGCATTCTGATTTGACAGCCAAAACTAATCGAATGATTAATTGATCTTTAAAGTTTAATTTAATTGTCGAATTAGCACTATTAATGACATTACCATTCTAATGATGCCGTTTCGTATGCTCACGTTCAAGCTGCAGCCGATACTGCTCCAGGGCTGATAATTGATGGTCATCCCAAGGCGATTTGCGCACAGAACCAAGATCCTGACTGCGCAACGCCGTATGCCGGACTTCCTTCAGATCTTCGCGGACTCGCTTACGTAATTCCAAGGCTGGAATCCGCAAAGCCCCCTCTGAGAAAATCACCCATTGCTCGGCTTGGTCACTCGTTGCAACCGTCACCTGTAAGATACGCGACTGTTTATCCGCCGCCAGCTTTTCAATATAACTATCCGCAGTTTGGTCTTTACTCGTCCAAACAATTTCTAAATCTGCTTGCCGATAACTTTTAGAGTTGCCCGGCACATACATCGCATCAAAAACAACGGTGATGTTTAAGCCACTAATTTTTTTATATTCGGTCAGAACGTTTAACAGCTCATCACGGGCTTCTGGCAGCCGATCGGTTTGTTTCAAATGATTGAGTTCCGGCCAATTACCAATCATATTATATGCATCCACAATTAATAATTGTTGTTTCATAATTAATTTCCAAGTGGATGACGCGACGTATATCCTTGATAGATCAATAAGCTGGCCGCGACACTCGCATTCAAACTCTGAACATGACCAATCATCGGAATCGTCAGCATCTCATCAACACTCTTTTTCAGCAGTGGGGAAATCCCTTTGCCTTCGTTACCAATGATCAAGCCAACCGCGCCAGTAGCGTCCCAACGCCGGTAGTCTGTCCCGTTCATATCCGTTCCAAAGATCCAGAGGCCTTGTTCTTGTAACTGTTTGACCGTTTGAACCATGTTTGTGACCCGCGCAACCTTCACATGCTCAATCGCACCAGTTGACGTTTTGGCTACGGTACTCGTTAACCCAACCGCGCGGCGTTTAGGAATAATAATCCCATGCGCACCAGCAGCATCCGCAGTCCGCATAATGGACCCCAAATTGTGAGGATCTTCGATATTATCAAGGATCAAGAAGAATGGTGGTTCATTTTTAGCTTTAGCGACGGCAAATAAGTCCTCAATCGTGGCATATTCAAACGCTGCGACCCCCACGGCAACCCCTTGATGGTTCGCATTGTCAGTTAAACGGTCCAACTTCTGCTTGGGCACGTACTGAACGATTAAGTTGCGTTTCTTCGCAATTTTAGCAATATCATTTAAGACATCCGCTTGAAGGCCACTTTGAATAAACACCTTATTAATTTGTTGTTCACTCTTGATTGCAGCCATCGCCGGATGACGACCAATCACAAAATCGGCTGGTTCTTGGTTAGTTTGTTGCTGTTCATCATTTGACACTTGAAACCCTCCCTTCATCTACTTCTGTCATACACCATTTAGCCAGCTCAGCAATTCGAGCGGTCTGTTTCGTTAATTGTAAATAGCCAAAAACGGCCTCAAAGCCCGTCGAAATCCGATAGGTCACCACATCAGTATGTTTAGCTGAAGTATGGCTCTTTGCATTGCGACCATGCTTGAAAACATCGACCTCAGTCGGCGTTAAAATATCTGTGTCTTGCATCCGCGCAATCAAAGCAGCTTGCGCCTTAGCAGAAACATAGTGAGTCGCATGATGGTGTAACTTCGTGGGCTTGGTATACCCAAGTTCAATCATATGTTGGCGAATAAATGGTTCATACACCGCATCGCCTAAATAAGCGAGTGCAATGCCATTTAATTGTTGGTAATCAACTGTCATATTAATCCTTTCTGAAACGGACCCCTTGAGGTGTATCTTCTAAAATAATCCCCTGGGCCTTTAACTCATCGCGAATCTGATCCGCTTTTGCAAAATCTTTATGTTGGCGAGCCGCTTCACGTTCATCAATCAACGCCTGAATATCGGCATCCGCCAAAGTAGGTTCACTCACAGCCAATTTGATACCAAAAATACTGGTCAATTCAGTTAAAGCAGTCTGGAGTGCTTGCAAAGTCGTGGTTTGAACGGTCGTTTGACCTGCATAGACATTTGCCAATTTAGCCAATTCGTAAACTGCCGCAATCCCATTTTGCACGTTAAAATCATCGTCCATCGCGGTCACAAAATGAGCCGTCAATGTTGCTAACTGTGCTTGCACCTCAGCGTCTTCACCAGCTCCAGCATCTTTTAACCGATAAGTCAGGTTACGATAAGCGTTTTGCAGTTTGCTCAAATTATTAGCAGCTTCATCCAGATTCTTTTGACTGTATTGAATTGGTCGCCGATATTGCGTCGTAGCCATAAAGAATCGCAAAATTTGCGGATCGATTTGTTTAATAATATCATGAACCGTCACAAAGTTACCTAAAGACTTACTCATTTTTTCATTATCATCGCCGACCGTCACAAAACCATTGTGCAACCAATAGTTCGCAAACTTTTTGCCAGTCTTGGCTTCGCTTTGGGCAATTTCATTTTCATGATGTGGGAATTCTAGATCTTGACCCCCACCATGAATATCAAAAGTGTCCCCGAGATACTTCGTCGACATTACCGAACATTCAATATGCCAGCCAGGTCGACCAGCGCCCCATGGTGACGGCCATGAGATTTCGGCTGGCTTCGCAGCTTTCCATAAAGCAAAGTCAATCGGATCTTCCTTACGATTCGTTTCTTCATCCGCCGTATGTTGACTGGCACCAACCTCCAGATCGTCGATGCGTTGGTCTGACAATTGACCATAAGCCTTAAACTTACGCGTATGGTAATAGACATCGCCATCAGATTCGTAAGCATAGCCTTTCTCAATTAAAACTTTGATAAAGTCGATGATTTCTGGAATATTCTCGGAAGCACGAGGATGGGCGGTCGCCGGTTCAATATTAACTGCTGCGGTATCCGCCGTAAAAGCTTTGATAAAGCGGTCCGCAATCGCTGGCACCGTCGTCTGGTCTTCTTTAGCGCGTTTGATCATCTTATCATCCACATCGGTAAAGTTAGACACATAATCCACTTTAAACCCACGATATTCAAAATATCGACGAATGGTATCGAAAGCAATGGCAGAACGGGCATTTCCTATATGAATATAGTTATACACCGTTGGACCACAGACATACATTTTCACTTCACCAGGTGTTAGTGGTTTAAAGGGTTCTTTGGTTCGCGTTAACGTATTAAAGACTTGTAGCATCTTTCCAGCTCCTCTCAAATTTCAATCTAACGACCAAATTGTTAGTACATCATGACGACTATATTACAGTATACAAACTTAGCTTGCCGCTCCGGTTGGTCTGGACTGATGCTGGAACGTGGTGGCCACGTTTGTGAGCCAAGGGACGGTCTCACAAGCCGGGCTTTCTCTAAGCTGGAAAATTCACCAGCAAAGAGAAATTTCACCACTGAGCATCATCCAGCCCGTCCTACGCTAATCAGCAAACTTAATATCAATCGTTTTTTTGACACTAAAGTTATCAATGCTTTGATTAAAAAGCACTATTCAACGTCGGAATGGACCGGTATATTCGCCGTATCATCGAAACCTTTAGTTAAATGATCTTACTCTAGGATAGCGTCTGATCGATTTTTAAAACGTGATTTTTGCTTGAAAGCGAACGTGCTGATCAACGGAGACAGCTAATGAATCAATCATTTAAAACATGGCCACTATAAGCCAATCTCTACCCTTGAACTAAAGATTACTATTTTCGCACAGCTCTATCAAAAAAGCGACTTTCATATCAAAGGATTCCTCCCCCAATACAAAAGACGCTCCCGCGTGCTTCCACTCTTGCTTCACCGTTGACCGGCCTCATTACTGGGATAACGGCCACCCGAATGACAAGCATGATAATTGCACTTCAACTGGTTTCATCACGACGTCTCAGCACCCCGTCGCTTCCTGTAGACTCTGCCCCAGCTTACTCTTATTATCAGTTATTTAGCTAATTCCGCGATCATCGCATCTAGATGTGCCATCGTGGTTTCACGACCTAACAATTCAATCGTTTCTGGCAATTCTGGACCGTGCATTTCGTGGGAAACGGCAATCCGAATTGGCATGTACAATTGACGGCCTTTGATCTTAGTATCTTTTTGAATTGACTTGATCGTCTTTTGAATTTCAGTTGCTTCAAAAACATCGACATTTTCAATTCGTTGACGGAATTCTTTTAAGACCGTTGGCGCCGTTTCAACTGCTAATTCAGCCTTGGCTTCATCATTGATTTCAGCCGGACCATTAAAGAATAAGTCAGCTAATTCAACAATTTGACCCGTGTAACTCATTTGATTCTTGTAAAGTGACACTAAAGTCCGAGTCCATTCGATTTGAGCCTGGGTTGGACGCTTAGGTAAACGACCTGCCTTGATCAATTGCCGAATCGACATCGCAAAGACTTCATTTTCGTCAGCCTTCTTGATGTATTGGTTGTTGACCCATTCGAGCTTCTTGCCATCAAATGACGCTGGTGATTTGCTCAAACGTTTTTCATCATACATCTTGATGAATTCACGCTTTGTAAACAATTCATTTTCGCCAACTGGTGACCAGCCGAGCAACACGATGAAGTTGAGCATCGCTTCTGGTAAGTAGCCCAAGTCACGATATTGTTCGATGAATTGGAGCACCGTTTCATCACGTTTACTTAATTTCTTACCCGTTTCGGTATTGATAATTAAGCTCATGTGACCAAACTTTGGTGGAGTCCAACCAAAAGCTTCATAAATCATCAATTGTTTAGGTGTATTGGCAACATGATCATCACCACGGAAAACGTGGCTGATTTGCATCATATGATCATCAACGACAACCGCAAAGTTGTACGTTGGCATACCGTCACGTTTTTTGATGACAAAGTCGCCACCAACTGTCTTGGATTCGAAGGAAACGTTGCCTTTAACCATATCATCCCAAGCATAGGTTTGACCCTCTGGGACGTGGAAACGAATCACTGGGGTAATTCCAGCAGCTTTAGCCGCCGCAATTTTAGCCTGCTTTTCGTCTTCACTCATGCCAGTAAATTCGTAGACGTAATGTGGCATTTCTTTGTTAGCTTTTTGGGCATCACGCTGAGCCGTCAATTCATCTTCGGTCATGTATGATTCATAGGCTTTGCCCTCATCAACTAATTGTTGAATCAATGGATCATAAATTGATTTACGTTCTGATTGCCGATAAGGACCGAAATCGCCGCCCTTATCTGGACCTTCATCCCAATCAATTCCTAACCAGGCCAAGTTGTCCATCTGACTCTTTTCACCGTCAGCAACATTCCGCTTTAAATCGGTGTCTTCAATCCGTAAGATGAACTTCCCTTTATTATGCCGGGCAAATAAATAATTAAATAACGCTGTCCGGGCATTACCAATGTGTAAATGGCCAGTTGGACTTGGTGCGTAACGCACACGAATCTTGCTCTTTGCCAATGTGATTAACGCCTCTTTCATTTTTTTATCAAACGATTCAGTCACTTAAATACGATCAGTTTGATTTTCATTATTCGACTTCTAAATGGTCGAAACATGTTCGGTCAAGCTGCCGATGCCAGTTACCACGCGGGACCGCCCAATGCAAAAAAAGCATCCGGCGATCCCCACCGGCAAGTTGCTTGACCTCACACTCTTGCTAGTTTAGTTTACAATGTTTATCGCTAAAAATAAAGGACTCACTCGGATTCAGTCTATTTATTCCGACGATTATTATTGTGGTGATTATTATTCTGACTCTCGTGCTCTGGTTTATCCGAAATTCCTCGATTAGCATGCGCTAAACGGGCAAAAATCATTCGGCCAGCATCGGTTTGTAGTGCACTGGTAACTACGACGTCGACTTTTTCATTGATGTAGAATTTTCCATCTTCAATGACGACCATCGTCCCATCGTCCAAATAACCGACCCCTTGTTGTCGCTCACTCCCGTTTTTCACGACCATCACATTCATCTCTTCACCAGGAATGACGCGTGGTTTGAGTGATTTAGCCAACTGGTTAATATTGAGCACTTGCACATTTTGAAATTCGATGACTTTATTCAAATTATAGTCGTTCGTCACAATGACCCCGTTGACCTTTTTAGCTAATTGGATCAACTTGGTATCGACTTCCGGAATGTCTTCGAAATCACCTTTATACATTTCAATTGGAATAATATTTTCACTCTGCAACTTATTCAAAATATCCAAGCCACGTCGGCCTCGAACACGTTTAATACTGTCTGCAGAATCGGCAATGTATTGTAATTCATACAACACAAAGTTTGGGACTAATAACGTGCCTTCCAGAAAACCAGTCTTGACCAGATCATAGATACGACCATCAATTAAAATATTGGTATCCAAGATTTTATAATGATGATAGTTTTGATCTGGCTGTGCATCCGTAATTTCTGGCGAGGTTTCTTTATCTCGTCGCCGGAAGTTAAAGACTTTCCGCCATTCGTCGATACGTGTGGTCCCAACACGGGCACCAATGTAACCGAAAAACAGCATCAAGATAATCGGGACGACCGTGTTCAATAAGAATAATGGACTGCGATTGAATAATTGCGAAATCAGAACCGCGATCAGTAACCCAATAATGAACCCGACACTCCCGAATAATAAGGTCATCGGATTTTGTTTTGAAAGATTCTTCTCGACCCGGTCAACTAACCGCATCGCCGCGTTCGCTAAGAATAGCGATAGAACCCATAAAACGAGTGCCCCCAACAAAAAGTTGGTCAAAATATTATTTAACAACGGATTCGGTTGCGTCCAAATCGCGTTCCATAAGAATGGCAGGTAAGTTAATCCCAACGTCCCACCAACGACAATGAACACGAGTCGCACCGTTAATTTCTTCATGGCGTCAGCCCCTTTTTAATTAATTTGGTTGTTGTAGTGCTAATTGAAGGGCTTCCTTTAAAGTTGCGACTCCAATCACATCAATCCCCTTTGGAATATCCCAGCCTTGCAGATTATTTTTAGGGATAAAAATGCGTTTAAATCCAAGCTTAGCGGCTTCACCGACCCGTTGTTCGATACGGTTCACCCGCCGAATTTCGCCGGTCAAGCCAACTTCACCCACGAAACAATCACTAGGGCGCGTTTGTTGATCACGATAGCTGGAGGCCACACTGACCGCAATGGCCAGATCAATGGCCGGTTCGTCGAGCTTAACGCCACCCGCCGCCTTCAAATAAGCATCTTGGTTTTGGAGCATCAAACTGGCCCGCTTTTCTAAAACTGCCATGATCAATGAAACCCGGTTATGATCCAGGCCACTAGCCGTTCGCTTAGCGTTGCCAAAGACCGTCGGCGTCACTAAGGCCTGAACTTCAACCAAAATTGGCCGTGTCCCTTCCATCGACACGACGATTGCGGAACCGGTCGCATCCTTTAGTCGTTCTTCTAAGAAGATTTCGGACGGATTAGCAACCTCGACCAGTCCTTCTGTCCGCATCTCAAAAATGCCTAATTCATTGGTTGACCCAAAACGGTTTTTAACCGCTCGTAAAATTCGATACGTATGGTGTAGATCCCCTTCAAAGTATAAGACGGTATCAACCATATGTTCCAAGATTTTAGGCCCCGCAATGGCGCCACCTTTAGTGACATGGCCCACAATAAAGATCGTGATGCCGTTGGTTTTTGAGATCTGCAAGAGTTCGGCGGTGATTTCTCGAATCTGAGAAACGGACCCAATCGCCGACTGGACATCGGGTTCCTGCATCGTTTGGACCGAGTCGATGATCACGTATTGCGGCTTAGTGGCTTCGATAGTCGCCCGGATGTTGGTCATATCCGTTTCAGGATATAAGTAGAAGTCTTCACTTTCAACCTTTAACCGTTCGGCCCGCATCTTAACTTGGGCAGCACTTTCTTCACCGGTCACATATAGCACCGAACCGCCCGTTTCTGCGAGTTGGCCGGAAACTTGCAATAGCAAGGTCGACTTACCAATTCCGGGGTCACCACCGATTAACACTAGTGATCCGGGGACCACACCACCACCGAGCACGCGGTTGAATTCCTGTAATTTGGTTTTCACCCGCGGCGTCTTGGTTAATGAAACTTCCTTTAACCGTTGTGGTTTAGCCTTTTTACCCGTAAAGCTCACCCGTGATTTACGATCAGGCGTTGTGTCAAACCGTTCTTCAGCTAAGGTATTCCATTCGCCACAGTTTGGACAACGTCCTAAATACCGTGGGGTCGCGTAACCACAATTGGAACAAACAAATTGCGTTTTAACTTTTGCCACTAATCATTTCCTCCAATCCGACTACTTAGCCAATGGTTCAAGTCATACAACTTTTATTCTACCATTAATGGCAATAAAAGCCGCCAAATTACCTTGGTTTAACCTTTTTTTAGCTATTTACCACTTGACCCAAAGCCACCAGAGCGCGTGGTCTTAATTTCGTCCTCAGCCGAGGCCGTTAAATATGATGTAAAGATACCTTGCCCAATCCGTTCACCTTTTTTGATCTGAACGTCACGAATGCCCATATTAATCAATTGAATGAAGATTTCACCTTCATTGTTCGGATTGTCATAATAATCGGCGTCGATCACGCCAATCCCGTTTGGCAAAATCAAGCCCCGTTTGAGTGGATTGCTGGACCGGTTTGCAATTAATAAATATTCATTTTCATTCATGAAAGCCTTGATACCCGTTGGCACTAAAAATGGTTTAAGCGTCTTAGCCGCCGCGTCTAAGTCAGTCGCTGAAGACGTTTCGCCATGCCGTAATTGCCAAAGAACTTTGATGAAATTCAACTTCCAAATTGAAGGAAGTGTAAAATCAGCCGCCGCTTCAAAATCATAACCGGCAGCTTGCTTGGTCGTCCGATAGGGGATGGTTAATCCAGCTTGGGCATACTTACTGACAATCTTAAATCCACGTGCCATTTATTATTTCCTACTTTCTTTAAAGAAAACGCTCAGCAAGTCATCCGTTGCTAGCGTTTCGTTGCGTCATCAAGTGATCTTATTTTAAGTTATCAGCCAGCCGTCCCTGAGGTTTCAACGACACAGCTGATAATGTTAATATTTTACCATACTTCAGCTGGAGATATCGTTGACAAATCAGGCATTTATCGGTTTAATTACCTTGAGATATAAAACCCTTTACAAGGTGGTGACAGCAATGGAATTCACACGTGAACCGAATCGTTTTTTCTTCAACGATTCTGATGGTAAATTAGCTGGTGAAGTAACCTTTCCAGCAATCAACAATGGTCAAGTTTGGGTCATTGAACACACTTTTGTCCGTGACGATTTTGGTCATCAAGGGATCGCCGGCCAACTCGTCACCGCCGTTATTGACGCGGCCCGAACGGAACACAAACAAATCAAACCGCTTTGTACTTACGCTAAGGCATTCTTTGATCGTCACCCCGAAGTTGCAGATGTTTTAGCCAATTAAAATTAAGGAGCACAGCAAAAATGACTCAAGATCAATTGAAAAAACTTGTCGGCCAAAAAGCCGTTGAATATATCCAAGATGGCATGAAAGTTGGCCTCGGAACCGGCTCAACTGTTAAATTTATGGTCGATGCACTCGGTGAACGGGTTAAAAAAGAACACTTACAAATCGTTGGCGTCTCAACTTCCGCCCGGACTGCGGCTCAGGCCAAAAGTTTAGGGATTCCCATGAAGTCCGTGGACGAAGTCGATCATTTAGATCTGACCATTGACGGTGCCGACGAAATTTCAGCCGACTACCAAGGCGTCAAAGGTGGCGGTGCCGCTTTACTTTTCGAAAAAATTGTTGCAATCAATTCCGACAAAGTCATGTGGATCGTTGATGAGAGTAAAATGGTCAACCAACTTGGCGCCTTCGGACTACCTGTCGAAGTCATTCCTTATGGTAGTCAACATATTTTTGAAAAAATGGCCGCTAAAGGTTATCATCCTGTTTTCCGCAAAGTTGATGGTGACTTTGTCCGCACCGATTCTAATAATTATCTCATTGACTTACATCTCGATCCGATTACTGACCCACACGCTCTCGCCGAAGATTTGATTCATATGGTTGGCGTGGTTGAACATGGTCTCTTTTTAGATATGGTCAACACGGTTATTGTCGGTCATGAAAACGGTCCCGAAGTTATCGAAGCTCGCCCTTAAATTGCAGACTTGCCGGAAAGCCATTTTACCGATACAATTAAAATAAGATTAAAGGAGTGTGATTTTTTGAGTAAAGCAATTAGTATGGATCAAATCGCTAATTTCCAAGCTGATTTAGATCAACGCGCAGAGGCTAAAGTCATCGAACGCGCCGTCACCAAAAATGGGATCTTAGCTAGCAGCCAAGATATTCAAGCCATGAGTCAAACCACCCCAGTGTTCTCCATTGATTTAGACACTGGTAGCGTGGCCAATCAAAAACAAAGTGGTCGTTGTTGGATGTTTGCCGCTTTAAACACCATGCGGCATTCACTCGCTGATCGTTTCAAATTAAAGAATTTTGAATTGTCACAAAACTACACCTTCTTCTGGGATAAATTCGAAAAAGCCAACTACTTTTACGAAAATGTCCTCGCAACGGCGGATCAACCTACCAGCAGCCGTAAAGTTGCTTGGTTAATGACCACACCACAACAAGATGGCGGTCAATGGGATATGCTCGTTGCCATTATTCAAAAATACGGGATCGTGCCTAAGAGCGTGATGCCTGAAACTTATAACAGTTCCAAGTCGGCTGAAATCAACAGTACGCTTAACTTAAAGTTACGCAAAGACGCGGTTGAATTACGAGAATTAGTTGCCTCTAAAGCAACCGACGACCAAATTCAAGACCGTAAAGAAAAAATGTTGAACGAAGTTTACCGGATGCTTTCTTACGCTTTTGGTGAACCAGTCACACAATTTGACTGGGAATACCGCGATGACGATAAAAATTATCATATCGATCAAGGCTTAACACCACAAAGCTTCTTCAAAAAGTATATCGGCTGGAACCTAGATGACTACGTTTCAATCATCAACGCCCCAACTGATGACAAGCCATACAACCATACTTACACCATCGAAATGTTGGGTAATGTTTTAGGTGGGCGTGAAGTCAAACATTTGAACGTTTCAATGGCTGACTTCAAACAACTTGCCATCAAACAACTCCAAGCTGGCCAATCGGTTTGGTTCGGTTGTGATGTCGGCAAGTCTTCTGACCGGCAAAAAGGTGTGATGGCAACCGATGTTTATGGTACCGATGAATTATTCGATGTTGACCTAGCCATGTCTAAAGCTGAGCGCCTAGATTATGGTCAAAGCTTGATGACTCATGCCATGGTCATCACTGGTGTTGACCTTGTTAACGGCCAACCTACTAAATGGAAGGTCGAAAACAGCTGGGGTGACAAAGTCGGCGAAAAAGGCTTCTTCGTAATGAGTGATGCCTGGATGGACGAATATTGCTACCAAGTCGTCGTCAACAAGCAATTCTTGTCTGATGGCCTCAAAGCTGCGCAATCAGAAGAACCAACTGTTTTAGCCCCTTGGGATCCAATGGGTGCTTTAGCCTAAGTATTTCAAGATAATTTAAAATCCGAGTTTGATAATTAATTTTATCAAGCCCGGATTTTTTTATTGTTTTTTTAATTAGGTTGCAACATAAATAAATGTCGGAATGGTCTTAAAAAATCAGCCACTACAATTCGTCTTTACCGATTACTCGTAATTGGTCATCCAAATGATATTGAATTGGCACCCCGTTAGCGACTTCAACCCCGTCAATGCCGGTGTCACTGATCTGCTCTAAATATTTAATCAGTGCCCGCAACGTACTCCCGTGCGCAACGATGAGTTGATTTTGCCCATCAAGTAATCGTGGCGCAATCGTATCAATCCAGTAAGGCATGATCCGATCATAGGCCATTTTTAAACTTTCTCCCCGTGGCTCCACGGCAGGACCATACTTTGTATAACGACGATCATTACTCAATTCGGCAGGCGCCAGCAACGGTGGCACGGTGTAAAAGCTCCGTCGCCATTGCTGCACTTGAGCCTTCCCGTATAGCCGGCGAGTCTCATCTTTATTTTGGCCGCGTAACGCGCCATAATGGCGTTCATTCAAACGCCAACTTTTAGATTCTGGGAGCCATGATTGATCAATTTCATCTAAAATAATATTTGCCGTGACGATGGCCCGCTTTAAAACTGACGTATGCACCGCGCCAAATTGTAAGCCGGCTTCACGTAACCGTTTGCCAGCATGATGCGCTTGCTGAATTCCCACCGCTGTCAACGGTACATCACTCCAACCCGTATACGTGTTATCACGATTGGCCGTGCTTTCACCATGTCGGACAATAACCAATTCTGTCATAAATTTCTCTCCACCTGTCGCCTTGAATGACTCTATCATAATCGATTCTACGGGATAAACGCAAGTTGACCCCACATAAAAAGGCTTGAGTGCTTTCACTCAAACCTTGCTCATTTCAACTTTAATCCTCTTGTTCAGAGATTGGCGCTGAATGTGTCGCCAACGGCTGTTGCGCTGTCGACTGGTCAGCCGCCTGCTTCACAGCTTTGCCCATCGCACTGTCGCGTTCCTTGAATCGATTCCCAACAAAGGTCACCACAGAACCAATTAGAATCACAACAATTCCGACAATCGTCGTTGGCAGAATCTGTTCATGTAAAATCATCGCGGCTAGAATTGGTGCTAGCCCTGGTTTGATGAAGAAAACCAACGATGCCGTTGAAACATCGGTCTGTTCCATAGCCAGGAAGTAAAAAGCGAAGCCACCCCCGGTGACACAGACACCGATAAAGAATAATAGCCAGAAATAAGACATATTAACGTTCGTTAAAACCGGAATAGCTGCAAACTGACGCAAGCCAATTGCCCGTAAGCCGCTCGCAACTGCCGGAATCTTAGTGATTAATGCCAAAACCAATAATTCGAAAGCCCCGGCAAAAAAGGTGAAACAAGTCATTGTCAACCCATTTAAGCCCCGTTTAACGGAACCGTACCGTGAAACAATACTATACAAGCCAAAAGTAATGGCTGAACCGATAGCTAACACTAATCCCAAGCCATTCGTCAAATGCGCCGGATTAACGATGATCAGCAACCCAATCACCGAAATCACGACTGAAATCAGATTTGAACGACCCAAGCGTTCATGGAGAATCAAGTATGAGAAGAGCAGTGCAAAGACTGGATTGCAGCTAAATAACACCGCGACCGTCGACGCTTGATCCACCGTAATCGCAAGTTGATAGAGTGACATACTAACAATGACACAGACCAACCCGGTGAGGGCGAATAACCGCCAATCGGCTCCAACCAATTTTCGACCAGTTTGCTTTAACGCACTCAAGGCAAATGGTAACAAAACTACTGCCCCAATAAAGAACCGAATCAAGTTTAATTGAATCGGATTAAATGCGCTACCTGCCATCTTTAGGGCAATTTCCATTGAGCTAAACATCAACGTCGAAATTGCAATGTAAAGATATGCTTTCTTCACGAAACGTTCGCTTCCCTCTTAATAAAAATTTAATCGTTAATGACATCTAGTATAGCACCATTTTCAGTAAGCTTTCAAACTAACGAATGAAATTTGACTGGACAATCATCATCAAAACTGGAATTACGATCAAACTCAACAGGGTGGTCTCAGTCACCATAACCGCCGCATAGTCGGCATCCGCGCCATACAATTTAGCAACAACTGGCGCGTTGGTCATGACTGGCATCGCAGATTGCAAAATGAAAACTTGTTTCATTTCTACTGGCATGGACATTGGAATCAGCATCAAAGTCATCAAGACTGGGGCAAAAATGAAGCGTCCCAGTAAAATTCCAATACTATCCTTATCAAATCGCATGCTACTCAAACCAGCGTTAGCCATGGAGATCCCAATGAAAATCATCGACAATGGTACGGTCAAGCCACCGATATAAGTGAAATCTTGCATCAAAAAATTGGGCAATTGAATATGGCATAACACCAAGATCACCCCAATAATAAAGCCCAATAATGGCGGTGAAAAAATCTTCGATAGCGTTTGCTTTAAATCAAATTTGGCCGTACCGACCCCATCACGCTGAATCAAATAGACCCCTAATGTCCAAAATATCGTGGTATTCGCCATGTAATAAACCAAAACGTAAGGCAAAGCGCTATTCCCAAATAGCGCTTCATTCACCGGCAACCCGATAAAAACCGTGTTAGAGTTCAGAAACATCGACGAAAATAGCCCACGGTGTGACTTTTTAATATTAAGCGCCCGCATCACGCCGAATGATAGCCCAAACAAAATAGCCATATTTAATACTGGAAATCGCAGTCCGGGTAACGTTGATAATAATTTCTGGGCCGTGAAATCTTTGGTGATTGTCGCAATCATGTAGGCCGGCAAGGCGATCTGTGTGACTAATCGGGCCACAAGTTTAGTGGAATCTTCACTAAACCACCCCCAGGATGCTAATAAATAGCCCAAAGCAATCATTACAATAATGATAACGACCCCTTGAATACTATGTAAAAAGATAGCCATAAGTGCTTACCCTCCTAAAAATAATAATCTCATGAGAATTCTTCAAGTATACCACTGTTTTTTCAGCTCTTGTAGTTGGTTCAATTTTGCAAACGTTTGACTCTGG